>JBOFQB010000001.1:0-34673 GCA_051660685.1 Thermoguttaceae bacterium
GAAGGGAGCGCAGCGTACTGACGGTTTGTGACATTTTTTTGTCAACAAACCTCCTATTTGTCTCAGTTGTCCCAAAATACGACCGTCAATACGGTGCTGCGCACCTCCTTTCCGGCTTTTGTTTTTCCTATTTTGCCAACATGTCTTCCTAAATTAACAAGATTTTGATGCGCTAGCCCTACCCCTAACCCCTGTCCCCTATTCCCTACCTCCAACCTCCTCATTCCAGAAAGGTCCCGTAAAATGACGAAGACGGCGAATTCCCGACGTGATTTTTTGAAAAAGGCAGGTGTTTCGACATTGGGTCTTGCCCTTGCCGCAAACAGCCCGGCTCGCGTTCATGCAGCTGAAAACAATGTCGTTCAATTGGCCCTGATCGGTTGCGGCGGTCGGGGAAATGGTGCAATCATTGAAGCACTGAACACCAAATCAGGACCGACAAAACTGGTTGCAATGGGGGACGTGTTTGAAGATAGGGTCAGAAATTCCCGGAATGCCCTGAAAGAACATCTTTCCCGACGACAGATGAGTGTCCCGGATGATCGTGTTTTTTCCGGTTTTGACAATTACAAAAAGGCAATGGACTGCCTGAATCCGGGAGATGCCGTTGTTCTTGCATCTCCCTGTTGTTTCCGGCCCCTTCATGTTGAGTATGCGGTTGACAAGGGGTTGCATGTTTTTATGGAGAAACCGTTTGCGGTTGATTCTCCCGGGACCCGACGTATTCAGGCAGCTGCAAAAAAGGCGGACGAAAAGAATCTGAAGATTGCATGTGGTCTCATGTGGAGACATTGCAAAGCCCGGGAAGAAGTGATTAAACGGATTCACGACGGTGAAATCGGTGATGTTCTGCACTTACGCGGATTCCGAATGCATGGTCCTTATTGGGGACATGCACGCGGACATGATATGAACGAGATCGAGTATCAACTCCGTAATTTCCACTATTTTGATTGGGCGGGGGGGAATATATTCATCGATTATTGTATTCACAACATTGACGTTGCTTGTTGGGCAAAAGGGGCTTGGCCGGTCAGCGCAATGGGAATGGGGGGGCGAACCGATTACGTCCCGGGAACAGGTTATGACACCTATTATAATGAGTTTACGTTTGCGGACGGAACGCATTTGAGTTCACATGGACGCTATAATCAGAACTGTTATAATTTGTACAGTGATTTTGCACATGGAACGAAAGGTTCGGCGGTCATCATGGACAATTTAGGGGGAGCGAACTCGAAGATTTACCGGAATCAGGTCATGTCGGACGCGAATGTGAGCTGGAAATATGGTGAAGCGGAACCGAATCCTTATCAGG
The DNA here is from genome assembly GCA_051660685.1 of Thermoguttaceae bacterium. Taxonomy (GTDB): domain Bacteria; phylum Planctomycetota; class Planctomycetia; order Pirellulales; family Thermoguttaceae; genus JAVBSX01. Next base: position 1,319 of record JBOFQB010000001.1, read on the forward strand.
TCGAGCATGATTTGCTGTTTGACGCTATTTTCAATGACAAGCCGTATAATGAGGGACATCGAGCAGCGGACGCGAATTTTGCGTCGTTACTTTCCCGGTCTGCGCTCAATTCCGGTCAAATTGTCACTTGGGACGAAGTCGTCCAATCGAATGTTGAACTGTTCCCCGGGGGGATTGAAAACATTTCTTGGGACAGTACACCTCCTGTTGTGCCGGATAAAAACGGAAATTACCCGATTGCGATTCCGGGGAAAGATTACAAGGTTTGACCCGTTTTCTCTGATTCCTCTGTTGCAACACATACACCAACTGGAGAAGCAAGATTGAATTATTGTATTGGTTCACTTGGTCTGGGAAGATGTCATCATGAAAATCAAAAATGAATTCCTGTTTTCGATTGCAGGTGCATTGAGTGCCATATTGATAATGGGCCTTATCGTGATTCTGCTCGTAATTCAGGTGTTGGGAATTTTCGGCCCTTTTAGTCGACCGCCCCTTGCGGTCATTCCTTGGCGCAGCCTATTGATTCGGTATCAATTCGTTCAGTCCAACGAAGTACAGATTCGCCGTTCTTTGATAATAGAGGATGCTGATTTGTTGAACAAATTGAGGATATATTATACACAAGGGGAGGTGCAATCTAGGTCCTCTGCAAACCTAGAAGACATGTTGTTGATTCTTGAGAACAACGGAAAATGGCAGATGACTTTTGACGCAACTGACCGAATTTATTTTTGCAATAAAAACGACAACTACTATGCGTACTGTGCTGAATTCAGCAATCAGGATTTTTACAACACTTTGAGAACTGCTTGTTGTGAACATGAACAAACCTTAACCCCCTTTGCCCGGCTTGAGAGTATTAAACTCTGTCCAGGAGGTTTAGGGGAAAAAAGTGTGCCGATGTTTTCGGAGAATACCCCGCCTAATGAATCTGATTCTCAGTGAACCGATACCTGAAGTTGCTTTTTAGTGAGCATTTTTTTCAAACATTAACATCGACAGACATCATGCCAAGAACGGTTGAAAGAACAAGGTCTCTTATCCCGGTTGAAGTGTGGGAGGTGCCGTATTATGACAAGGCGATCAAATTTCGCCGACCACTCTTGTTGCAACCGGTTTGGTTGAAAGATGACCCGGCAGAACCGGATATTGCCCCGGTTAATGAAGTTGAATACATGGGAGTTGATGAGGAAGAACTCGGTATTTCAGCATTTGGGGCAACCCGGGAAGAACTGCTGAGCTGTATTTTCAGCGATGTATGTTTCGCTTGGGAACATTTTGTCGAAGAATCGGATTCCCGCTTGGATACAGAGGGACATCGAATAAAGAACAATTATTTGTCGATTGCCGAGGTCGTCGATGAATAGCGTACGTCAAGGACGAGATATTGATGCTGCTCTGCAACGAAAAGGATTTCTTCGGAAAGGACATGGAGATCATATTCGGTACTATTATCCTTTACAAACGGGAGCATCCTCAACCGTAATGACAAAAATGAGTCATGGAATGTTGGGGCAAACGCTCAGTGTTGTGTTGATTGCCAAAATGGCCCAACAATGTCGGTTGACCAAAAGTCAATTTCTTGCGCTCATTGATTGCTCCTTGGATGCTGATTCATACCGTACTCTATTGCAACAACAAAAATACACTGTCTGATACTTTACACGTTCGTTTGATGACAATCCGGAGTTTTTTTCCGGATTGCAGTGTGTTTTACTTTCACCTTTTTTTATTGAAACGATGCTGACGAATTTAACATTTTGGAAGAAATTGACAGAACACCGTGTTGAAATGGAAACGGTGCAGATGCGGGACCTTTTTGCGGGCGATTCGGGCCGATTTGGTCGGTTTTCCGTTGTGTTTAACGATTTTCTGTTCGATTATTCTAAAAACCGGTTGACCGAAAAGACAATGGAGTTACTCCTCGGTTTGGCCCGGGAAGTCAAGTTGGACCTGATGATAACGGCGATGTTTTCTGGGGAGAAAATTAACGTGACGGAAGAACGGGCGGTTTTGCATACAGCCCTAAGAAATCGGTCGGGGAAACCGGTTTTTGTGGACAATCAGGATGTCATGCCGAACATTCTCAAGGTGCTCAAGCAAATGCAGGTCTTTTCCGAAAAGGTCCTTTCTGGTTCTTGGACCGGGGCAAGCGGTCGCCCAATCACCGATGTCGTTAACATTGGAATCGGCGGTTCCGATCTCGGTCCTTACATGGTTTGCGAATCGCTCAAACCTTATAAAACACGCCTGAATCTGCATTTCGTTTCGAATGTCGACGGAACGCATATTGCCGAAACGCTGAAAAAACTTGACCCTGAAACGACATTGTTTTTGGTTGCGTCCAAGACATTTACGACACAGGAAACAATGACGAATGCCGAATCGGCCCGGAGTTGGTTGCTCGAAAAGTTCAACGATCAGTCCGCTGTTCGAAAACATTTTGTCGCTCTTTCGACCAACGCCCAAAAAGTAGCGGAATTTGGAATTGATACCGAAAACATGTTTGGGTTTTGGGATTGGGTCGGCGGTCGATACTCGCTCTGGTCCGCAATCGGACTTTCCATTGTTCTTGCAATCGGTTACGACAATTTTTTGGAACTGTTGACCGGGGCTTATGAAACGGACGAACATTTCAAAAACACCCCGTTTGAACGGAATATTCCGGTTTTAATGGGGCTGATTGGATTCTGGTACAACAATTTCTGGGATGCTGATTCCGTTGCGATTCTTCCTTACGATCAGTATTTGCATCGATTTCCGGCTTATTTGCAACAAGGGGATATGGAGAGTAACGGTAAGAGTGTGGACCGTGAAAACCGACCAATTGATTATTCGACGGGGCCGATTATTTGGGGGGAACCGGGGACGAACGGTCAACATGCTTTTTATCAATTGATACATCAGGGGACGAAATTGATTCCGTGTGATTTTTTGGCCCCGATTCAAACGCAGAATCCGATTTCGGATCATCATTTGAAGCTGCTTTCAAATTTCTTTGCACAAAGTGAAGCGTTAATGAAAGGAAAAACGCTTGAAGAGGCGATTGCGGAGCTGAAAAAGCAAGGACTTGCCGAAGAAACGATCCAAAAACTCGCGCCCGCCAAAGTTTTTCCGGGCAACCGTCCAAGCAACTCCTTTCTGTTCAAAAAATTGACCCCGCGAACACTCGGTTCGCTCATTGCCTTTTATGAACACAAAATTTTTGTTCAGGGCATTTTGTGGAACATCAATTCATTTGACCAAATGGGGGTTGAACTGGGCAAACAATTGGCCAATGTTATTTTGCCTGAATTGCGCGGTGATCGGGTTGTGGACAATCACGACGGTTCGACGAACGGTTTGATTGCCTATTTCAAAAAGAATCGGACCTGCTGATTATATGTAGCGAAAGACGAAAGTCGTCATTAACGAAAGACAAAAAGTTAGTGTTTGCGCGTCAATCACCTATCTCAATTGCGGATTCACAATGGATTAAAGTTTTGTATTGATTTCGTGTTTTTAGTGTATTTCGTGGTCTAAAAGAACCACTAAAAACACGAACCTCACGAAAGGAATAAAGTAAAATAGATCAGTTATTTAGGCGCAGACGCTTAGGAATCGGCGTCCCATTTCTTTTTCTGTGTCAGCGCAATTCCAGAAAGAAGCAGATGCGGCAAAAAATGCAACTGATTTTCGGGGAAGTAGGGTTTCAAAAGCGGGAAAACCGTTGCGGCCCCTCCCCCGGTCAAAATCAGAACCGGAGATGCCCCTTTTGTTTTCTCTGTTGAAAAATCATTCGTCGATTGCGTTGAAAAGCGTGTTGCTCTCCCCGTTGAGGAGACGTTCGACGACTCGGTTGAAAAATGTGTTGCGAATTCACTTGAAAGAAGCTCGTCCGATTCAACCCCTGTCTTGTAATCTACTTCAACCTGCTCTGCAATCTGACGAATCAAACCAACGACACTCCATAAAATCGCAACACCAATTGCCGATTCCGTATTCCGTCCGGGATACGACAATAAGCCGAGTGAATCAAGGTCAATTTCCGGCAATTGCGCCGTTCCTTTTTGAAGTGACTGCGCGGACAGACCGAATCCGGGATAAATTGCCCCCCCCTCAAAACAACCATTTGGCGAAACAAGATCAATCGTAATCGCGGTCCCAAAATCGGCAACAAGAACAGGTCGTTGCGAAAATTCGGGCAATGTCGTTTTGACCCATTTCCAACCGGCGTAAGCGGCGATCAAGCGGTCAATCCCGAGTTTTTCCCGCGAGAAAACATTGCTCTTGAACGGAATATCATCATGTTTCAGCAAAACAACGGAATCATCGGGGTAATGTTGCGTAATTCGAGCAACGGTATTTTCCAGTCGGGTTGGATGAACACTGGAAATCACCCAATGATTCTGAAACGGTTGCCGTTTTGACCTTGTGAGACATTCACATTCACATTCACGGTCGGGTTCATATTTATCTTCAGACTTGGATTGATATTCAGTCGTTGCATGACCAGATCGCAAGGAGACTGCGTTGTTGTGCAACAATAATGTAGAGTGCTTGTCCAAATGACAGGGATCATCAATCCAAAACGCAACCGGCATTGTCGAATCGCAAGTTTCAAACAGCCCGAATTTGGTCGAACTGTTCCCGACATCAACCGCAATGATTCGACGCTGTTTCATCTCACCAATGTTTCCGTTTCACTCGCGTTATTTCCGTTTTCCTCGCGTCCTTTTCGTTTCACAGATGTTACTTCTGCTCTGTTCTCAACATTTCCGCTCACATCAGTATTCAAGACATTTGCAATCAGCCGGTCCAAGACAATCCCGTTGAACCTTGCGATTGATAAGCGGGGAATCCCGAAATCGGTTTGATTGTTCGTCGCTCAACCGAATCAGTCCCTTCCTGCTTGTGTTCCAGTTTATCTAGGTTCTGTTCCAGATTATCCGGTTTCTGCTCCGATAATTTCTTCTCTTCTTCACTCTTCGGCTTTTGTATCGGAATCGTTCCCGTTCGGGGCATGTATGTCCCTGATCCTAAATTGAGACCATTTCCTGTTTTGGAGATCGATGATGCAGGAGTTGGCGTGTATGAACCTGAAGAAGGATTTGATAAGGGGGAACCTGATGTTCTCGAAGAAGGGGCACTACTCAGAGAAAGCGACGCCGAGTTGTTGGATGATCCTGAAACATTTTGTTGCGTTGCGGAAATATCACTGCCGCTTCTTACCGTTGATTCCGTTTGCGTGCTCCCGAATTTTTCGCAAACCATTTTCCACGTTTCACGTTCGCTACATAAAACACGATAAGCATCATCGAGTTTTTCAATGCTCTGATTCATTCCCGCTTCAGCAAGTCGTCGGAAAATGAAAACGTACACAGATGCCAGTTTTTTTGCAATTTCAGGGCTTCCTTCGACATCCAATGAACAGAGAACTTCGGCAATAATATCCTGCGCTTTTGTCAACGACTCAAATGCTTCTCCAATGTCCCCTTCTTGCCAATACTTTTTGGTCCGCAAAATATTCTTCATCGCCGCTTCAACAAGAAGAAGCTGCAATTTTTGCGGTGTTGCGGAAAAAACATCCGCCTGTAAATACTGTTCACGAACCGAAGATTGATTCATCTGATCTCCAAATACCTGTCCAACGTGACATCCAATAAAAACGCTTTTTCTTCTTCTCTTACGACTTCTGCTTTACGGACTTACGGTTTGTTACTTTTATGCTGAAGAGGCCGATGATAGTTTTGAGATGTATTGCATATCGTTTTGCATCTTCGCCATTGCCGACTCCATTGCATAAAATTGCTTCAATAATATTGTCCTTTTTGCTTCCAATCGGGCATCCAAAAACTCAATCCGATCCACATTGTCATTGATCTGTTGATCCATTGCCTTAAATCGCGCCGTCAACGCGGCACTATCCGGCTTCTTATCCGCCCCGTCCGCATATACTTTCGCCAGTTTCTCAAATTGTGACGCAACTCCAATTCCAACCTGAATCTCCTCATTCTTCGCGTTATACTGTTTTTGCGTCTTCGCAAAAAATTCCTGAATTGCATCAGGATTCGTTCGAAAATACTGATCGAATTTTTCCTCCTTGAATTCAATACGACCGCCTGACGGATTCGTCATCTCCCCCGTTTCCGCATCATACGTCGATATTTCCAGCGAAACACCGATATCCGCAAGAGAACGAATCGGGCCTAAATTGTTGTACGATTTCAAAACCAGATTGGACATTTCTGAACGCAATCGGTTCAACAGCGGGTCCATTGCAAAAATCCCTTTTTCCCCTGCTGTTACGTCAATAAAGGTCAACTCCTGCAACAAATCATTCAACTTATTGTAATTATCAACAAACGCAATCAGGCTCGCTTTCATTTCAACACTGGACCGTTCCGTCCAAACATTGATCGGTGTTTGCGAAACACCGCCAATTGTCAGCGTCATTCCCGGTATAACCCCGCTTACCGTGTTCGATTTGGAGGTGATAATGACACTGTTCGGATTATCCGTGTCCCCCATTACCAAGACAGCATCCTGAGCTTTGGTCATGACGGTACTTCCCAGACCGATTGCCGAGAAATCACAGTGCATTTGACCGCTCGCCCCCGTTTGTGTTCCGGTTATGGACAAACGATAAGGATTGCTTGAACCATCATTGATGATGGTCGCCTGAAAACTCGCCCCCAATTCATTCAGCTTCTTCCGAATGTCATCCAACGAATCCGTTTTCTCCACCTTGACCGTATACGTCGTTGAACCATTCAGCGCCAATGCTCCTATTGACCCATTTGTTCGTGTAACCGCCCCTGTTTTTATCCCCAAATGTTGCGCAATGTTATTATTTCCAAGCTCCGATACAGAAAAAGGTTCTGTCCCTCCTCCAAATTCATATAAAACGATTCCATCTCCCGTATCATTGAGTCGGGCACTCACTTTGGCCTTTGTTTGCAAGTTGATTGCATCGATAATATCGCCCAGAGTTTCCGGTCTTTCCTGATCGAAAATATAGGGATACGACTTGCCCAAAGAATCTTTAATGATAAACATGGAACCGACTGTTAAAACGCCCGCTCCTCCGTTGAGCGAGGACAATTTCGTATTGTACGAAACGGTCTGCAACGCCATATCGATTCCCTGAACGGACGATTGATACACGCCCAACGTCTGAAAACCGAGCATTGCAGCGACGTGACCGGCTGTATCCGCGAAAATGATCCCCTCAGCAAATGCCCCGGTTGTGTCAACCACTTCCAAACCATTTTTGGCGTTGTTGACCCGGATTTCCAGACCGATACTCCCTGTTTTGTAGATGTCAATCTTTTTCAAATCCAACTCAGGATATTCCCCCGATCCCAACGCCGCTTTCTGTTCGTCCGTCAGCATGATCTTGGTTCCGTCGCCAAGAGCATAACCAATAACGCCCGAATCAGGGTCTCCCTCGGTCGCATAAAGCCAATCAATCCCTTCATACGACTCGGCTGTTGTCCGGTCAACCGTATTCATTTTCGTTCCTGTATACTGCAACTTTTTCTCGGCATTGAATACAGGATATTTTGGGGGGACTTCGGCGAGCATTGCGTTGACCGATTCCGCGTCCGAGTCGTTCAGCTCAACCGTTTTGTATTGCGTGAGCGTATATCCGATTACTTGGGTTGGATCATCCTCATCATACGTCCATGTTACTGTAAAACCCTCTTCCGTCGGAGAATACGTCGGTTCCGTATCACTTGTCACTAAAAAGGCGGGCGTCGTCTGTACTACCCCGTCCACAAAAACCGGAAAAGAATAATCCGTGTCGTACATCGACGGAAGTTTGGCGGTTTCAGCACTCGTCAGAGCCTGATATTCAACAATCGGGTCCCCTTCTTCGTCCAACAACGGATTTCCGTCTTCGCCCAGAACCTCATAATCATACCCAACCACTTTGCCGTAATCGGGATTGGGAACAATTTCTCCCAATGTGGAGTCAAAAATCTCTTCATAATGATTGACGACAAATTGGACAATTTTTCCCCCGCCCGGTCCTGTACTGACGCCGGTTCCTTGCGCTGAGGTGTCAACCGAAGAAAAGGCGGTCGTCTTAACTTTTCCGTCGGCTCCCAGAACCGGATATGTCCCCGGTTCAAGAGCGTTCAGCGCGTCTTTGACCCAACCTTCATAATCGTCGGCAAATTTGACATTTTTGGTCGAATCGACGTATTGATACCCAACGACTTTGGTTGGTTCATCTTTGTCATAAACCCAACTGATTCCGGTTGGTGCTGTACTGGAACTGTCGAGAATATTCGTCGTTAAAATGGGAATCGCCCCGTTAACCAAAGTATATTTCGGGTCACCATTCTCGTACTTTTCATAACCTGTTATGATCTTACTTCCGTCATTGTTGAGCAGGTTGACATCATTCAGCTTGGAATTGACCAATCTAGCCCAATCTTCCAGTGTTTCTGCCGACTTGAATTCGGCTGCTGAAAAGGAAAGATAGGTTCGATTGCCTGTTCGGTCCTGAACAGCGAGCAGGGCGATTCCGTCAGGATTGGTTTCAGAAACAGCGGGAATGACATTGCTGATTGGAAAACCGCGACCGCCGTTGAGACTGGACATGAGGGCGGAATCGAGATCGCCAATGATTGCGCGACCTTCGATGTATTTTTGGCCGGTTACTTCGACTTCCATCTGACCGTATTGGGCCAAACCGAGTTGATACAGGATCGGTTTTCCTGTTGCCTGATTGAGTCCATCTTGGGCGATTTTGAATGATCCTGAACCGGTTGTATTATCGACCAAGACCAATCCTTTACCATCTGCCCGAATCCCGGCTGCTAATTTCGGTGCTCCTGCCGATGTTGTCCCCGCTTTACGTCCAGCTGCATTGATTAAATCAACCAAATCCCCAACTGTCTTGATTTGTGCCTTCTCCGTCGTCGTTCCCCCCATTTCAAGCGGATTAAAATCAAGTTTGACCGCTGTTCCGTCTGCAAGAGTAACGGTCAGATCATTCAGCAGTTCGTCAAAGACCAGACCATTTCCGTCATTGAGAATGGAAATGTCCGTTTTTGCGCCCAGATAAAGAATGTTGCTCCCTTTGAGAACACCTCCTTGCGCGGTCATCCCCTTAAAACCGAGTGATTCGGCTGTTTTGCCGTTATTGACTTCCTGAACAGAGAGAGTGCCAGTTCCTCCACTAAAATCGGTTAGAACGAGATGATCCCCCTCAACAGATGCAACAACGTCAATGTCCTTTGCTCCATTGATTGCGTCAAGAACATCCTGCATCGATTGCGCATTTCGCAAATCAATGTTGGTTCGGGTTCCACTTCCGTCCGTAATTCGTATGTAACCGCGAACAAAACCTGTTCCCCCGTTAATGTCTTTCAGGGCGTAATTGGTTTCCAGATTTCGTCCAAAACGGATTGAGACATTACCTTCTTGACCAAGCGGGGTTGTGCTTGACGCAACACCTTGTGCGAGGGTTGACTGCGCGGTCGCCATTTTAACGGGGGTAAAAGAGTAATTACCGTCCGTTGGTTTTCCCGTTTTGGTTGCTTTAAGCAGAGCATCATTGGAACTCTTGACAATTCGACTTGTATAGACGTCGATCTTACCAAGATTCTTCATCATGTAGGTCGTCGTGTTGAACAGCGCAGTCAACTGGACAAATGCAGCCTGTTGTCCTCGAAGCGTCTTAGTCCGATTTTCCAGATTGACCTTGGGCATTGCTTCAATCTCGATCAGTTTTGCAACTGTATCTTGGATTGGAATCCCTGAGATGAGACCGACTGATGTTTGTAAACCCGCCATTTTAGAAAAAAAGGTTAAAAGTCCTGCACAAAGAACCGGGAAACACCCCTTAACCCGGACCAGTGTACTCCATTGTCTTATTATCGACCAGATTCTCGTAGAACTCTATCTGTTAGTATAGATAAAATAAACAGCTTGTTCAAAAAAACAGACAGGATTTTGACAAACATTTCCAAGTTTAGGCTGTTTGTAGGGGTTGGAGGAATTATAGGGAATAGGGGTTGGGGAATAGGGAATAGGGGGAAGAATTGAGAATTGAGAGTTATGAATTGAGAATGGAAAAGTGAAAAAAACTGAATCTGACGTATGATCGGTCATATTGCGGCAATGCAAGGATTACTCCTCCCTAATCCCTATCCCCCAACCCCTATTCCCTATCCTCTCCCCCCTTTTCTGTACATTTCGTCCAACACCGATTGACGACGGTCAAGGTCCATTTCCCGTTGTCGCAAATGCTGCTCTTTCTCTAACAAAGAGGTTTCACTTTCCTGAACCCAATGATTCAGTTCTTCACGTCGTCGGAGTAGTTTCTCATGCTGAGCAAGCATCTGATCCCGAATCCCTTTCAATTCCTCTTTCTGCCGTTCTATTTTTCCAACCGCCCCACGATATTCATCTGCTAAACGTTGTCGGATTTTGTTCAACGACACTTTCAGGTCCTCGGAAGGACTATCACCTGCTAATCGGAACCAGAGTTCTTCCGTTGCAAGACGTACTTCCAATGTTTCTCTATGCATTCGCCCTAATTCTTCACGCGAACGTTCCAATGTTGCCCGCATCTGCTCCATTTTGCGGTTCTGACTTGCCAATTCCTCACGTTCCTCATCAACCCGCTTTAACGCCAAATTGACGGATTCCTTCATTCGCAACCGTTCAGCTTCAATCGCCTTTTGTTGCTGATGTCGTTCTCGAACCAATCCTTCACGAATACGGATTGACTCTTTTTGTGACTCAATAATTTCCGCCTCAATCATTTTCAAATCACGATATTTCTCCCCCTCATGCTGAACCTGTTTTTCTCGCAAAAGAACACTGTCTTCCCGGGTTCGCATCTGTGTTTCTTTCTCCTGCAACCGACCTTCCACTTCGCTCAGATACCTCTCACGTTCCTCTAATTTCGCCTGAAATTCCGACAATTGTGTCAGCTTTTCTTTCTGAAAACGCTCACTTTCCGACCATTCGGTTTCCAACTCGTCCCGACGTTCGTTCCACTCCTCTTCCGCTTCAACAAGTAAACGTTCACGTTGACCCAATTGTTGCTCCTGTCGGGATATCCGATTCTCTAACTCTTCCCGACGTGTCGTTAAATCGGACTCTGCAATCTTCAAACGACGCTCAAAATTCGTTTCCTGCTCCTTACGCTCTTGCAACTGTTTCTGCTTCGATTCTTCCAGATGCATTGAAAAACGCTCTTCCAAATCCCGAACCCGTTCCTTATACCGACGTTCAAGACTCTCACATAGGACATCGTGTTCGTTGAGCAATTCGGTTTCACGACGACGGAGTTTCTCCTCTTCCTCACGCAAATGATGTTCAACATGAAGCTGATTCTCCTCACATTTTTTCACAAATCGACGATGATACTCCTCGACCTGCTCGGTCAACTGTCCCTCTAATTCATTACGATACTGTTCCAGACAGCGAGTCATCTCTTCTGTTCGACGAACATCCAAATCCTGCAAATCCTGTTCCCGTCGAAGAAGTCGGTCCTCGATCTCCGAGACCCTTGCTTTAAGTTCGATTCGTTCTTTATCAAGACGACTCCGTTCAACTCGTATCCCCTCCTCAAACGTCATTTGTTGCGTTCTGAGTAATTCTTCAGCATCAACAACTTTCAGTTCGCGGTCTTGCAGTTCATCCATTTTCTCCTGAAGTGACCGCTTGGTATTCCGAACCAATGCTTCAAATTGGGCAATCCTTGCATTAAGCTGACTTTCACGCGAATCAAGTAAACGGTCTCTTTCCCGAATTTCAACGGAACTACTCCCTACTTCTCCATGTCCTTCATCGAGTCGGTACTTCTCCGACCGAAAACGGATTGTTTCGCTCGTTTCTTGGGCCGAACTGTCCCGGACCAGATTCAGACCCCGACCGATACTACTTTTGCGCAATGTATCAAGCAAACGGCTCTCCGTTGATGTACCCGATGTTGATGTTCCCGATGTTGCACCAAAAGAAAGAGACTCGACACCTCCATGTTTCCCAACAGATTCATCACTTTCTCGACTGGAAAGTGACGAAAGGGGCGAATAAGTGTCCTCAACCGGGAAAGTGTTGTCTTTGAACATAATGGTTGCTTTCTCTGATATGATTCGGAACATACAACGGCACAAGAACCGCATATCCATAATAATCGGCAAATTTTACCTATCTTCTTGAGTTTGAACTTGAATTTTTTTGACATTTTCCCGCTCCTCCCCAACTCATCTGTCATAATGAATTCATGTCCTATTCAAATGCCTTACACTTTCTCCAGTCCAAGACAACGGTTTGTGAATTGATTAACCAATTTGGGGCCCGAATTGCCGTTTGCCCCGATTGGAATGCTCGCGTTATGACCAGTTCCTGTAATGGTCTGAACGGTGAAAGTCTGGGATACATCAATGTCCCGGCAATTGAATCAGGTTCGGACTTTCAAAATCAGTTTGGAGGTGAAAACCAACTCCTTTTCCCTTATTTCCCAGACTTCTCAGATTATCCAAAGTACACAATACATGAAGGACCATTTGAGATCATCAATAAGCAAAGCTCGTTTCACCTCACTCTTTCCAGAGTCGTCGCTAATGAGCATCAGAACACTTGTTGGTTGAGAAAATTGACTCTTCTGGATGCTGATCTGCTCGCCGACTCGTTTTCAGACGAAGTGCTCGACGTTCTGTCACACCCTGAAACATCCCATGTCTCTTATTCATCCCAAAACACCTTGCTCAATCAAGGTACACAGTTTGCACAAAACAAAAATTTCAAGAATCTTCTGTTCCCCCAGATTAAAAGCAGTCTCAACGCAACTCCGTTCTCCGTTGTTCTCTTGCCGGTTCGAGAAGGAATCGACGATCTGTTGGGACCGGCAATGCATGTCGAATCGTTTGCTCCCTTACCCCGACGTCGTTTACTTTGGACAAAGCCTATTGCTCTTTTCCGCGCAGATGGTGTTTTGGACGCCCAATTAACGGTCTCCAGACGTCGAACTCTCTACTTTTGTGGAGCAATTGATATGCGAGCCGGGATTCTAACGATTCTGCAATTCAGCGAAGAAAGCTCAGAAAACGACCTTGCCGATTGTGATCCGGCAATTCGCGTGATCAATCACGGTCACAAAAGTAACCGCGATTTGCCGTTTTACGACATTTGCATTGCTGCAACATCTGAAGAACTAAAGACGGGCGAATCAACGACTCTGTTCCACACAACAACGCACATTATCACCGACAGGGAAAAACTGGCGTTTCTCACTCAAAAGATTTTTGGTGTTCGCTTTGCAGACCTTTTGACCTTCATCACACATTGAATCAGCGTAATGCACGACCAAGCTGAAAAGCACGCCGATTCACGTCAAGAAATTTAGGTTTGATACTTTTCTGTAAAGCAACATCCCAAGCAGAATCCGGCAAGGAAATGGAATTCGACATTGCCCCAAGAAGCAGAATATTCGCCGTTTTGGGTTCTCCCAACTTTGTCGCTTCTGCAACAACATCAAGGTAAATCAGTCGCGGAAAATGTTGTTTAAGCAAATCTTCCGTTATTTCAGGATACCCGACAGGACCGGTTGACGCAGAAACAGGAATGATCCGTTGTTGTGAAACAACAGCGAGACCATCTTGGGCGAGATAATCGACATAACGCAAAGATTCCATACGTTCCAACGAACCGAGTACAGACGCAGAATGTTTGGGAACAAGCGGGCTATACACTTTTTCACCAAAACGGATTTGGGCAACGACAGAACCTCCTCGTTGCGCCATACCATGGACTTCGTTGGTTTTTACGTCATATCCGGCTGCAACAGCTGCTTGCGCAACGATCTCACTTGCTAAAAGAATACCTTGACCCCCTACACCAACCAAGACGACACTCGTTGTTTCCATTTCACGATTCCCTATTTCACACGGTTCCTTGCGTCGCTTAACGATTAATCTGTAAAACGACTTGTAATACGATACAACAGATGAGCAATCCGTCTAAATTTTCCCCTGTTTTTTCAAGTACGCAAGGACTTCTTCCGTCAACTGTTCAGGTGTTTTGGTTCCATCCAAAACCAATTCCGGCTTAACAGGAGCTTCATAAGGATCGTCAATTCCTGTAAAACCTTTCAGTTCCCCCGCTCTTGCCTTTTTATAGAGTCCCTTAGGATCACGCTGTTCACACACTTCAAGAGGAGTGTCAACAAAAATCTCAATGAAATCACCTGCTTGTAAAGTGTTGCGAACCCGATCCCGATCAATTCGATAAGGACTGATAAAGGCGGTCAACGCAATGATTCCGGCTTCAACAAAGAGTTTGGCGACTGCTCCAATTCGACGAATGTTTTCTTCTCGATCTTGCGCGGAAAAACCGAGACCAAAACGCTTTGCAAATTCCTCTCCGTGAACGTCCTTGAGCATCCCAGGTCCGGCATTCAATCCATGTCGAACATTATCACCGTCCAAAACAAAACTGTGTCGTTTCATTGCATGAAGCTGGTGATCGATCAAATTGGCAATCGTGCTTTTTCCGCTCGCACTTAAGCCGGTCAACCAAACAACACAACCTTTACTCTGATTCAGCAACTCACGTTGTTCACGCGAAACCGCATGTTCATGCCAATGTACTTCAACGGGACCGGAAAGGGACATTTTGTATTCTCAAAAAAGAAAGGGATAAAATGGTAAAAGAACAGGAAACTTTTACCAATTTACCTCAAAACCGTTTTCTGACAAGAGGGAAACTGTCGATTGATTCGGCAAAACCCTTGCTTCATTCGAGATGACTTGCTGTTTGGTCCGGGAGAACCTGTTTATTCGAAAAAAAACGCTTTATTCAATGAACCTCATATCTCCTAAATTGGGAATGTAAGGTCGGTTAATGAGCGGAATACGCAGACCATGCGGCCAATAAACAATTGCGGCTTGACCAATCAGGTCGGAACGGGACGCATATTGACCTCCCCCGGGGAGTGATTTCCAGACCCGGGCGTCCATACTTCTCGGGCTGTTGTCTCCCAAAAGAAAAAATTGATCTTTTTCAAGTAAAAATTCGGCTTTTCGGGTTTTGCCCAATGTGGACCAAAGAGCGGGGTTGGAAAGAATTGCCGCATTTTTCAACTCAGTTTCAACCGAATCGCCAAAATAGAAAGGAGATCGGAGCAGGTCACATTGATTGTTTCCTGAACCTGGACTCACAGCAATGTAATATAAATCACGAAATATTTTCAATTGATCGACTTCGATTTTTGCATCTTGCGAGCCGATTGAAACCGGGGTCAGGTCCAGTTCTGTCGGACTTCGGTCCCGCTTAAGAACACCCGACTCACACAAAGTGTCGTACTCCCCGTTTCCGGGAAACTCAACCTCTCTTCCGTCAACCCAAAGTCGCATCTGTTCGTCAACATTCGCAAATTGAACGCGATGTTGACCCAAACCGTTCAGATTGGTTGATCCCTCAACCGTCTTAAAAGCGTCTACCCCCTCAATCGAGAGTGTTGCAATTCCGGTCCCCAGATTCACCTCACATAAAAACGGAATTCCTCCTTTGACCAAACGAAATGCCAATTTTCCATGTGATTCAAGAACTGTAACCCGGCAATCGAGCACCAAATCGCCCGTCCAGTTAAAACCAACTGTATCAGGGTTTGCATTCGCCCGGATTTTCTTCTCACCTGATTGATTCTGCGCGACATAAACATGAGAATTGGCATTTGCACAACCAAAATGTTCGGGGGGATCGCGGACAATTCCGCTGTTGTAGGAGTAAAAATCAGTAATCAATTGCGGATTGCTCTTCATTCCGTCCGGGGGAAGTTCACCTTTTTCAAGAGACTGCCAATCTTTGGAACTGGGGACAATATGATGATAATTCAACCAAAGCATTCGGTCAGAATCACCTCGTGTCCAGAAAACCCGATGATCGTCCGTCTTCCAACCGGATGATAAATCCCATTCTTCCCCCGATTCTACTTGCGATCCGATCCCCTCAACCAAATCATTTGTCGCGCCTTTTGATCCATCTGACCAAGAACTTGCCCAACCCAATTCCAACAACTTCGGATTCAAGTGATTATTGTCGTTGACGACCTGCAACATCGAAAAAAGATGATTCGCCGGTTTTCTCGCTATTTTGAACTCCTCTGAACCAGCTGATTTGACGAAAATATCACCATTTTGTATCCGAATCGTTTCATTCTCCAAACCAATCAGTCGTTTGATAAAATTGGTTTGAGGACCGCCCGGAAAACGAAAAACGGTTACATCCCAACGAGCGGGTTCCCAAAAATCAAAAAGATACTTACAAACAAAAATCCGATCCCCTTCATACGTCAAATGAACCTGATTCTCCAGATTATCCTTCCCAAAATAAGCTGTATAACGACATTGGGGACAGGTTCCTGCAACAACAGCAGGAGGAGGGGGAGTCGGTTCTCCTCGTCGGGCCGCATTGATTCGGCGCGACGTCGTATTGTTATTTCCCTCATCCTGTTCTTCACTTGCTCCCACTTTATAACGAATTCCACATTGAGGACAATGAACGTCTTTGTGCAGCCCCATTAACGTCGGCCCCATTGAACCCGTTGGAATCACATACGCTTCTGCAACATAACCTTTGAAGAGAAAGGCGAGGACAAGAGCGATTGCGAGCGTCTCAACCGCTTCACGAATCCAACGAAATGTTCCGGGGGATTCTTCTAGGTCCGGCTTAACGTCTTTTTTAAGATTCTTTTTAACCATTTTTTATTTTTTCAACCGTAAATACGTCTCTCTCAGGTTCATTCAGCCCGTTCGCGTTTCAATCCTGCTCAATACCCGTTCCATGTCAGTTCAACAAAAGATGGAGAACTCTCACAAAATCCCTTTTGTACTTGGAACCCCCTCTTCCCGAGCATCCCGTTCAATCGCAGTCCGAATTGCCCGCGCAACCCCTTTGAACATTGATTCCGCAATATGATGTGAGTTGGAACCATAATTCAACTGAAAATGCAGGTTACATCGCGCGGACATGACAAAACCTTGCCAAAATTCATGGATCAGTTCCGAATCAAATTCGCCAATCTTCGCAGTCGGAAAACTCACTTTGTAAACAAAATGGGGACGTCCGCCGAAATCAATCGCGCACGTCATAAGCGTTTCGTCCATTGGAAGTAAAAAGTGCCCATATCGACGAATTCCTCGTTTATCACCCAATCCCTGATAAAATGCTTCTCCAAGAACAATCCCCATATCTTCGACGAGATGATGACCGTCAACGTGCAGATCACCTTGACCGGACACTTGCAAGTCGAGCATTGCATGACGGGCAAAAAGGGTCAACATATGATCGAGAAAGCCAACTCCCGTCTGAATCGTTGAACGACCCGTTCCGTCAAGGTCCAACCGCAACTCGATTTCCGTCTCTTTCGTTCTTCGACTGATTTCCGCTGTCCGTTTCATCCTATCCTCGCAACTGATCGTTTCATCTTTACCAATTTGCCCGTTTCCCGATTGGGTTTTATCATCCGATTGATTTACCAACCAATCACCATGTTGGACTCAATGACTTTGCGGGCACTATCCAAATCGGTTCCTGTATGCTGCATATACAGACGAATCGCATGTAATTTATCTCCTGCTGCTTTGGAAAGACATTCCCGGGCTTCATCACAAGGGCTGATTGACCCCGTAATACCAAGTGCCGACTTGGAAATAACCCAAGCGTCCCGGGGTCGTTTCGTTATACGAATTGCTTCTTCTGTCGGATAATACTCATAGAGGACACTTCGCGCGCCCTCTTCATCATCTGCCCAAGCAATCACAATATGGGCTTGAGTTTCAATCTCAAATAAGGCCATTTTTACTCCAAAAGGTATGAAATTCAACCGAAAAGTACCAAAAGTATTGAATCACGATGTTCTTTACTCACTTCTCATCTTAGGTCCAACTGCCCCTTCGACCGAGTATAGTCGCGTCCTCGCATGTCGTCAACCCGGAATTCCTGCGCCGTCTTATTTGATTTTCAAAAGGAACGGATTGGTTCGTAAATAGACACTTTCGGTGTTTGCAGCCGGTGTTGCAAGACCATGACCTTCTAATTGCAGTTTTCCAACAATGTTTCCTTTGGACCCGGCAATATGGACGACTTGAACGAGACCTCCATGATTAACGGCAATCAGGTAATCTCCCAAAACAACGGGGGTTGCCCAAAACGGTCCTTCCAAACGAATCTGCCAAATGGTTTTGCCCGACTCAACGTCCGAACAAACCAAAATTCCCGGGTCCTTGATCGAATACAATTTTCCGTCAGAAATAACAGCAGAAGGATTGTTAATTCGCAATCCCGGTTCAACCCAAACCGGTTCCAGCTCAATCAGTTGTTGTTCATTCAAAACGGACTCATTCTGTATCTGCTTGTTCTGTTCCCCCCCAACCTCTTTTGTTCCCGCAATTCCTTTTGGATTCATTTTGGGAAAATCAATTTTGTGAACGGCGTTCATTTGGACAAAAAGACTATCATCGACTGCAACGGGGGACACAATCGTATTAAATGCCGTACTTTCAGTTTTATATTCGGCAACACCTCGTCCTTTTTTCGGGTCAATCACGGAATGTTGATTCCGGGCGGTTGCCAAAACAAAAACCGGCGATTCCCAACCCCCATTTTCCGGCAAAACCAAAACGGCCGGGGACGACCAAATCTGTTCTTTTGTTCTGGGAAGTCGCCAAAACTCAACACCCGATTCCAGATCGAGTCCGGCGAGGAATGCTTCACCTTGACTGACACATTGAACGACTAGGACATTTCCGAGCAAAAGGGGAGAGGACGACATGCCGGTATCGATTCGCAATTTCGGGCGTTCAAGAGCAAGACCGCGCAACCAGAGTAGATTTCCGTCCCGATCAAAACAGGCAACATCGTTGGACGAAAACTGAACGATGATACGATCTCCGTCGGACGCCGGACTGTTTGCCGCAATTCCTCCAAATTCCTGACACGATGTCGGTCCCGTTGCCCGCAATGTCCGTTCCCAACGTTTTTCTCCCGTTTGAGCATCAATTGCGATTGTATGCAGATTCTGTTGAGCCGAACCGGTTGCAGCTGTTACAATCACCAAGTCGCCAAGTAAAACCGGACTGGACGGTCCTGTCCCGGGAAGTGCTGTTTTCCATGCAATTTTCGACTCATCCAAAGATTCCAACGATTGCGCAAGGATCGTCGAAATCGTCTCAAGGGCCGGATTGCAATGAGGTCCCCGAAAATGCGACCAGTTCGCAAGTCCGGGCGCAACCGGATTCGGTGTCCCTTGCGAAAAAACCTGCTCGGTTTCCTGCAAAATCGGAATCTCTTCCTGTCCCTTACGTCGTCCCCGTTCATCACGAACACGAACCTTTAATCTCCATTCCCAAGTGTACTCTTGCGGTTGATTGTTTTGACAAACTTTGAACAGTAATCGGGACTTCCCTTTAGGAAGGGTAACGGCATAAACATATTGATCCGGCTGTTCATCTCCATGATAGATTTCAATCGAATCAATCAGTTGACCGTTGATCCATATTTTCAACGCATTATAAGAGGCAATCCGTAAAGTAACCGGAGATTCGTCAAACGATTCGATTTCCGTCGTTGCATAAGCACAAACGAACTTTTCTTTAATGAGCAAATCGTTGAACTGAAGAACGGCGTAAGGATCAGTTGGTCGAGTCGGTTTCCAAGCGACCTCTCCATGTTTTCCGGTGTACGTTTTCCCCGATTCAGGCGGATTCGACCAAACATCCGTTTCAGGAGCATAAACTGTGTCAAAACCTTTGCAATCCGTATTGTCAAACGGGCCAATCACCTGCCAATTGACCAAAAAACCGCGTGCAAGTGCCGGATCAAACGTCAAACCCAATTGCCCTTTTTCATTCAATTCGCCAATTGCATTGACAATGAAATCCAATTGATCGTAGTCATAAACCGATTTCAGTGCTGTTCGATAAACAGAAACGGCTTTGGAAGGGGAATCCGGCTGATTTTCTGCGACGATCTTTTTCGCTTCCTCAATCAGTCGGGCAATCGCCGGTCGTCGCATTTCCCCTTCAGGGTCTTTCAACAACAAATCATGCAACGGTTCGATCTCTTCAGGAACATATTGTTCAAGCAAATCAAGGGCAAAAGTCCTTCCTAAAGGAGCATGATCGGGGTTCAACGCAAACATTTTAAGTGTTGCAATTGTGTCTTGATCCGGTCCAACCCATGTTCCAGAAACCTTTTCGGAGACCAATTGTCCTGATTGCCCCAACTGTCCGGCTGATTCACTTTTAAGTTCTTCTTCCAATTGCGCCAATCTTTCCAGTTTCGCCAATTTCTCCAATCGGGCCTCAATCAATGTCCGCAACCAATTCCCGGACAAGGGGGTTGCGCGATCAAATTCGGATAAAAGCATTTCAAGCGAAACTTGCGGATCGTCTTTGACCTCGTTCCAGACTCGTGCTGCTTCAACATTTCCAACTCCCCAAAAACCAACTTGATGTAAGGGGCGCAACAGTTCTGACGGTTCCAATTGTCCAGACTGTTTCAACTCTTCTGACGAATCTGAAGTCGTTGCAGCACCAAGAGAAATGGGTTGGAACGAAATCAGACAGACTGAAAAAACGGCGAAAAACAAATGTGAAAACGATAAAAATTTGGAAGAGGTCTTGCGTTGCATGATACCGTACTCAAAGGTTAAATGGGGAAACGCCCAGCTTTTCAACAGCTCTCATTCTACCATAAATCAGCAAAGGGGTGTACCTCCCTATCAGTCCGCTCACAAGTTCCGGGAAAAGGAGCAATTTTCATTTTTGAACCACGAAAATCACGAAAGTCACGAAAATCTCACAAAATACGGTTTTTCGTGTCTTTTGTGTGTTTCGTGGTAAAAACAAATCCGTCCAACCCCGCTCGGTTCAAATCGCAAAACCAAACTTGTTAGCTGTCTCACCTCCCTATCCCCTATTCCCTACATCATACTCCCAGTTTCCCAAGAAAAACCAAAAGCCTGAATCGCCGAAAGACGATTCAGGCTCGGTAAAGCTCCGTCAGGCGCACTTCCAAAAGTCAGCAGACCCAGATTGCTTTCTTTTGGACGAAACCCGCTACTTCCCAGGAGAGGAAGATGTAAAGGATCCCGCATCCTATTACACAAACAGAGCGTTTCTTCAGGTGGAGAGAAATCACCCAGTTTCACTGTCAACAGCAAGGAGGGGCTGTTTAACAGTCGCTCAAGGTCATGCTTCGGAACATGTTGACCAAGAACGGGGGGATAATACGAAGTTCCTTAGGAGAGTACAAGGGCAAAATGACAGGAAAATGATTTTTTGAAAAAAATTTTTTTCAAACCACTTAAGAAACAGTCCACAAATAACGATTGTATTTTGGTTTAACCAATCTTTTTTGTGAAACTAATTTGTAGTCCCGTTAGGGACGGCCCAATTGTAGCCCGGGGTGAAGGGAGCAACGCGACCGCAACCCCGGGTTAAACGGTCCCCCTCAACAAAATAAGCTCCTTCGGAGCGACCTAATAAAAAAATACCTCATGTTGACGTGTGTCGTTTTATGAGGTCGCAGCTAACGCAGCTCATTTTTAGGGGAACAGTGAACCCGGGGTTGCGCTTCGCTTCACCCCGGGCTACAAAAAGGTCGCTGCTATGCAGCTACAAAAACAAATTGCCTGTTAATTGCAAGTTGAGATAATGTCAAAAATTCCCCCTTTTTCAAGCAGCAATTCGACCGAATTTTTTTACTACTTCTAAACAGCGTCGCGGTTTTTCTGGATTCGGCAAATCGTCTTGTAAAGTCGTTCAAACTCTTCATGTGACGAAAAAGGGATCACAATCTTTCCCTTGCCGTTCCTCTGTTCGGACAGTTTGACCTTAACACCCAATTGGTTGCGGAATTCCTGTTCAAGTGCCGAAAGATTCGATTCTCCCGTTTGCGTTGATTTTCTCCCCCCCTCTTGATCGACGATCTTCCAACCTGAGACCCCCGTTTCACGAGCCGTTTCCGATTCCGTCAGCTCCTTGACAAATCGTTCCGTTTGCCGGACATTCCAGTTCTCGCTGATAATCCGTTTCGCCGCTTCTTCCTGCTCCCAGATTTCAAGCGGAAGTAATGCCCGGGCATGTCCTTGCGAAATATCCCCCTTACGAATCAAATGCTGAATCGATTCTGGAAGATCAAGCAATCGCATTAAGTTCGTCACTGTTGAACGATCCAGTGAAAGTCGGCTTGCCAACTCTTCATGTGTTCCCCCATATATCTTGAGATAATTAGCAAATGCAGCCGCTTTCTCAAGAGCATTCAGGTCCTTACGCTGAAGATTTTCGGTCAATGCCAATTCCGCCATTTCCCGATCTTCCACTTCAATGAGATGAACGGGAATCTCACTCCAACCGGCCCGAACAGCAGCGCGATACCGCCGTTCTCCCGCAATAATCTGAAATCGGTCCTTGACCGGTCGAACAACAATCGGTTGTAACAAACCGTGATTGTTAATGCTCTCAGCAAGTGAATCCAACTCGGTTGCATCAAACTCCATTCGCGGTTGATAAGGATTCCGATCAATCAACATGATGTCAACCGTCCGGGCCGATTGACCTTTGGAATCCTTCAAACCCGCTTGGTCATTGTCCTTCTGTTGTGCAGAAAGAATCAATTCCCCCGAATTCTGATTGTTTGGCGAATCCGGTGTTTGAGACAGATTCGATGTCTGTTCGACAACATCAACAAGCGAACGGTCTTCTCTTAGAAAAGCGTCCGATTTTTCTGATGTCGATTCGACTGCCGCGATTTTGCCCAATAAGGCTTCAAGACCTCTTCCCAATCGTTTTTCCCTAGACACGTTCAAGTACCTCCATGCACAGTTCGATATAAGCTCTTGCCCCGCGAGATCGGGGCGCATACTCAATTATGGACATTCCATGACTCGGTGCTTCACTGACTGCGACATCTCGCGGAATCACCGTGTTGAAAACTATTTCTCCAAAAAAATCCCGGACTTCCCGGTCCACTTCAAACGTCAACTCAAGGGACGGATCATACATCGTCAGGACAATTCCCCCGAATTTGAGGTTGCCCGGCTTTTTCTCCATGATTTCCTTAATAACTTCGATCATCTGGACCAAACCTTCCATTGCAAAATACTCGCATTGAATCGGCATAATCACTTCGTTGGAACCACTTAAAGCGATCTGGGTCAACTGCCCCAACGAGGGGGGAGAGTCAATCAGAACAAAGTCATAACCTTTGAGTTCACTTGTGAGTTGTTCTTCCATCTTCCTCATTCGGTTCGAATCGGCCCGAGTCAACATCTCGATTTCTCCAAAGGAGCGACAACCGGGGAGTAATTCCAGGTTAGGCAAGCGACTGGAGATCGTTGACCTTGCAATTGGCGAACCTGTTGCAAGGGGATGTGCGTCAATAGGGCTAAAACCGAGTCCGCTCGTTGCATTGCATTGAGGGTCCAGATCGACAAGCAAGGTCCTCGCTCCTGCTTTGGAGAGACCATCTGCAAGAGAAATCGCGGTCGTCGTCTTTCCGACCCCACCTTTTTGATTGGCGATACAAAACACTCTCGACACAATTTATTTTCCGGGCACAATCTTTTGTAAGGTCCAACAATAACCTGATTGGACCCAATGACAACTCGGTCGGAGTATAGCAAAAGGCGGAAAACGGGAAAAGGGCAATTTTGACCGCATTTTGGCGACTTGGGCAACTTGAGCGTTCTCTTGAGAGTTCTCTTGAATTTTTCTCTCCGACCCCCTATTACCAAAATTTTTATCGGTTCTATAATTTCAGCACAGTCGGTTCTATTGTAGGGATGTTTCCTATCATAGGGCTTTTTCACCCCCAATCCCTTTAGGGCCCAAGAGGTCGCGGGACTTTACACTGTTTTCTCAAAGGAGCTTTTCTGTGTCTATTAAAGTTGGTATTAACGGTTTTGGTCGAATCGGTCGTCTCG
Source organism: Thermoguttaceae bacterium (assembly GCA_051660685.1). Taxonomy (GTDB): domain Bacteria; phylum Planctomycetota; class Planctomycetia; order Pirellulales; family Thermoguttaceae; genus JAVBSX01. The sequence continues at coordinate 25,257 of JBOFQB010000001.1, forward strand.
TCTTTCGACGTATGATGGAAACCCCGGAAAAATTCGACGTGGTTGCAATCAACGATCTTACAGATACGGCGACACTTGCGACCTTGCTCAAGTATGACAGCACACATCGTCGTTTCAAAGGGACCGTCACTTACGACGATTCCTCGTTGACCGTCAACGGAAAGAAAATCAAAATCACAAAAGAAACGGACCCGGCCAAACTCCCTTGGGGTGAGCTTGATGCTGCAATCGTCCTCGAAAGTACAGGTCGCTTTACCGCCAAAAAAGCGGACGGAAAACCCGGTTTCGACTCGCATCTCGACGCAGGTGCAAAAAAGGTCGTCATTAGTGCTCCTGCAAAAGGGGCTGATTTGACCTGTGTTCTTGGCGTGAACTGCGACAAACTGACTCCGGCTCTCAAAACCGTCTCGAACGCTAGTTGCACAACCAACTGTCTCGCCCCGGTTGCGAAAGTCCTCAACGATAAATTCGGAATCGTTCGCGGTCTTATGACAACGGTTCACTCCTACACCAACGATCAGGTTGTTCTGGACATCCCTTACAAAAACATTTATCGCGGTCGCGCAGCTGCTTTGAACATCATTCCGACGACAACGGGAGCAGCAGAAGCAGTCGGCGAAGTCATTCCCGAAGTCAAAGGTAAGTTGACCGGTTATGCTCTTCGTGTCCCGACTCCGACCGGAAGTGCGGTTGACCTCGTTTGCGAACTGTCCAAATCGGTTACTGTTGAAATGGTCAACGCTGCAATCAAAGAAGCGGCTGAAGGAAAAATGAAGGGCATCCTTTCTTACAACGAAGACCCGATTGTCCTTTCCGACATCGTTGGTGATTCTCACAGTTCCATCTTCGTTCCTGAATGGACCCGCGTCGTCAGCGAGACTATGGTCAAGATTCTCTCTTGGTATGACAATGAATGGGGTTACAGTTGCCGAAGTGTCGATTTGATCGAACGACTTGCCAAGCTGTAATCCAAGAGGTTATCATTTTTAGCGTTGAATTGTTTAACTCTGAAATGTTGAATTGTTTAACTCTGAAATGTTGAATTTTTTGGCGTTGAGGATGTTAAAAAAATTCAGGTGAGACGAGACAGGGATGTAGGATAATCATGTATTTTCCTACATCCCTGTTTTTTTTGACGTCGTAATTTTTAACTCATTTTCAACATTCTTATTTTCAACCTTATTTTCAACATTCTTAATCGTTGAAAAGCGAACTGGGAAGAAGAATGGGTTGCGCGGTGATGTCAGACGCAACATCATCTGCGGATCGTTGACATTGGACGAGAACGAAAAAAGGATCGCGGTCAGCGTAAGTGACGGACCAACCGTGAACGCCGGTATTGTTCAGGTCGGTTGCAATCGGAGTCCAGGGACCTTGCATGGAGGGACCTCGGAATAAGTGGACTTTAGCAGGCGCCCATGTTCGGTCGCCGATTTCCCATTTGACGACAACACGGGGCGGTTTTGTCTCCAATGTTAAGGAAACCTTTGTGATTTTGGCCGATTGAGCATGTTTTAAGTCGGTTTGCGGAACTGGAAGTGAATCGGCAACCCCATATTTTGGATTCGTATTGTGAATCTGCGCGGGAGGTGCAGGAGGATGCAGATGAGGGTTCCCCCCTTTGGTTTGTGGTCGGTCAGGAAATTCCGGCTGATCTTTCGGAATAGAAGGGGAAGTGTCAACAACGGCATTTGTCTCTTGGTCAAAGTCCGCCTCACTACCTCTCTTGTCATTGCCCATATTTGTGAGCAATGACGGGGGAGCGACTGAAACATGAAGTCCGCTTTTTTGACTTGAACTGTTGATGTCCTTTGTTCCTAGTATGTTGGAAATGAGCATTGGATCATCGGAATCTTCCCCAGAAACTTCATTAGCAAACATCGGGGCAACGACTGCTTCGACTCCTTCAAACTCTTCGTTTTTTTCTTCTTTTGAGGCAGCAACATGGGCGTTGAGCAAACTGTTCATCTCGGTCAGAGTCAAGGATCGGGAATTTTCAACGGGCAGATCGGACGAGCGGACCATTTTTTTGGGAGATGGAACGACGGATTTATCTCCTTTGTCCCCTGTCCGATTCAGGTCCGTGCTTTGCAGTCCCAAAGAAAGCGGTCGTTTGTCTTTTTGAGCCGATTTTTTAGACGATTGCGGTTTGGGCGGGTTTAAGGGAGCTGTGTTGTCAACTTGGGCAATTTTACCCGTATTGTCCCTTGTTCCTACACCATTCTCCTTTGTTCTTAGGTCGTCTTTTAGAGACACATTCGCGGAATCCGGTCTTACGTTATTATTTGCCGATTGGTTGAATCCTGTCTCAACCCGATTGAATTCGGTACTTTTGGGTGTTGGGGGAAACATTTTATTTTTTACAGCATCTATTCCCCTTTGCATGTCGTCCGTCAATGACCCCCGTTCAGGGTCCTGTCCGGTTTGTACCAATTGGATCGTTCGACCTTGCAGTTCACGATTACCTGCCATATCCGACACCTCAACACGAACTTCTGCTGTTTCTGCGCCCTTTTCCGACCACCATACTAATTCGCCTGAATTTTTCAGCCCTTCTGTTTGGATAGACTGAAGATCAATCGCAATTTCCTGCCAGTTTTCCGAGACAGCAGCAGTTGGATTGTTGGAAAGGGTTGACTTACTGTAGGAAACGGCAACTTTGGGATAACGACGCTGCAAATTAGCATCCTCAATACTCCAAGTCAGGACCAATTCACCTGTATTGCGTTGTTCCAATTGGACTGTCAGGTTGGGAGGAGCTGTATCGACCAAGACCCTTAGAAGGGGGTTACGACGATAATTGGGGTTAAGCAATCCGTCCTTTGTATACGTTTTGAAGAGGAACCAGTATTCTCCGTCACTTGGGGCGTTGAAGAAGAACTGACCTTTCTCGGGAGTCACACGACCATAAGGATACCAATTGGTTCCCTGATCGTTGGAATACAGCAATTCGACCTCGTTTGGGACATCTTCGAGACCGTCACTTTTGATTTCAAAGGGAATGACGAACTGACCATGTCGTGTTGGGATGAGCGGACCACCTTTTTCTTGTGCAAAAGCAAATGTCCCAATCAAAACAGCACAAGTGAACACAGCACGAGTGAACAAGGACCGGAAACCGAAAGGGCGTTTCATTGGAAAGTTGTGGAGAACGAGGGAGGTCGGACAAATTTCAGCGCGCAGACTTGCAGTCCGCAACGTATTGGGGTTAGATCGTCCGCTCAGTCCGTTGAAAAAACTATTGCTGAAATAATTCCCTTTTTTTTATTTATTCCGTTTTTAACGGCAGATTGCAGAGTTTGCCGAAAAAAAAGATTTTTTTGATTAGAAAAAATAGGCAGACCTGTATTATTTTCTGTCATTTAAGATTAAATTGGGAGGGGAGAAAAAGAAGTTGTTTTGAAGATGTTTTAGAGGAAAAGAAGATGTTTTAGCTGCATAGCAGTGACCTGATTGTAGTCCCAGTCCGCTAACAAGTTCCGCGAAAAGGAGCAATTTTCATTTTTGAACCACGAAACACACAAAAGACACGAAAAACCGTATTTTGTGAGATTTTCGTGACTTTCGTGATTTTCGTGGTAAAAACAAATCCGTCCAACCCGGCTCGGTTCAAATCGCAAAACCAAACTTGTTAGCAGTCTGATTGTAGTCCGGGGTGAAACGCAGCGCAACCCCGGGTTAACGGAACCCCAAAAAATTGCCGCTAAACGACAAATCTCATCCCTGTTCCCCAGTCCCTATCCCCTACCTGCCCAACACTTCGTTCACACTCTAACACTTTCATTCTTATGAGATTACGCCTTTTTTTGCCGCTTTTGATTCTTTTGGGCACATTGACTCTTTTGAGTTTTGCTCAGGAAACCTCCAATGTAGTATCGACCGTTTCGATACCGGGTAAATCCGAGGAGAAAGACACTCCCCGGCCTATTAAAGAGTTTATGCCGGACGCGAAAAAGTATGAAGGACTTTTCAATCTTTATCAGAAAAAAGACAGGTTGCTCGCTGAAATCACGAGTTCCAACCTGAATACCGACTATTTGATTTGTATGGCAGTTGCAAAAGGGTCGGGCGATTCTCCTGTCGGGGGTTACACCTTGAATTTTGGAGATGATTGGTTGTGGACATTTCGTAAGGTGAATGACCGAATTCAGGTTGTTCGTCGCAACATCCGTTTCAAAGCCGATCCCGGAACAACAGAAGCGACCGCTGTTGATGTTGCGTATTCGGACAGTATTCTCTACAGTTTGCCGATTTTAGCACGAGGAGAAAATGGAGGGGATGTTATTGATTTGAGCAGCATCTTCATGTCCGACTTGCCCGAACTCGGTTCTTGGATTGGGGGATATTTTGCAAGTGACCGATCCAATTGGGGAACGATCAAGACGTTTCCGAACAATGTGGAAATTCGGGTTGACGCAACGTATGCAACAGGTTCACGTTTTTATTCGTATTACTACTATTATCCAAATTTTGCGGCCCCGGACAGTAAGAGTACAGGGGTTACAATTCATTATTCGATCAGCAAATTACCCAGTTCAGGTTATACGCCGAGATTGGCGGACAATCGGCTTGGTTATTTTACAACCGTTCATAAGAATTTTTCCAAAAATCAGGATGACGAACACTTTGTTCGGTACATCAATCGTTGGAATCTGCAAAAAGCCGATCCAAGTCTCGAAAAATCCCCCCCGAAAAAACCGATTGTCTTCTACATTGAAAAAACAGTCCCAATCAAGTACCGAAATGCAGTCCGTGAAGGGATACTGGAATGGAACAAGGCGTTTGAAAAGTGCGGCATTATTGGGGCGATTGAGGTTCGTCAGCAAATGGAGAGCGACACTTGGGATGCTGAAGACATTAACTACAACACATTTCGTTGGATAACGGCGGACGCTTTTTTTGCAATGGGGCCGAGTCATGTCAATCCGTTGACGGGAGAAATTCTGGACGCCGATGTTATTATGGACGCCGGATTTGTTGATGCTTGGAAACGGCGTTTTGACATTTACCTTGCTGAAGAATTGCCAGTTCTGCCGAACACCATTTCGCGTGAAGAGCAGATCAAACATTTTCTCGGTCTTATTGCCCGGGAAGAAGCGGAAAAAGTAAAAGAGCGGAACAGAGAATTCGGGGACCAATCTGTACGAGGAGTTGCAAATGAACCGTTGAACCGAGCTGACCGGGGATATGCCAATTTTATGTCCTCACAAATTGCATTCGCTTCAATCATGCTCGGTCTTTCGGAAGAAGACCCGGATGCTCCTCCTAAACCGGAAGAACCTAAACCGGAAGAACCTAAACCGGAAGAACCCAAACCGGAAGAACCTAAACCAGAAGAACCTAAACCAGAAGAACCTAAACCAGAAGAGCCTAAACCGGCTGAACCGCAACCGGAAACGCCCCAAACCGAGGAACCGAAGACGGAAGATGCTCCCAAAACCGAAGAAGTGAAATCCGAAGAAGCAAAAACAGAGGAAGGGAAAACGGAAGAGAAGAAGGAGGAGAAGGGGGAAGAGAAGAAGCCTAATCTTGAGGAGATCAAGAAAAAGAACAAAGAGGCGTTTGAAAAGTTACTTTTAGCGGCGATCAAGGACATTGCGACACATGAAGTGGGACACACACTTGGGTTGCGGCACAATTTCAAGGCGGGGAGTTGGTTGACTCTTGAGGAGATCAACGACCCGAATCGTTCCAAAGAGTACGGTTTTTCCGGCTCGGTTATGGACTATCTCCCGTTCAACATCATGCCGAAAGGAAAACCGCAAGGTGACATTGTGATGTCAACTCTCGGCCCTTATGACTATCTGGTGATTGAATATGGTTATAAACCTCTTTCGGGGAGTACCGAGGGAGATGCGGGGGAATTACGGAAGATTGCGGCCCGACAAGCGGAAAAGGGGAATCATTATGCAACGGATGAAGACCTGATGATGGGGGATGATCCGTTGACGACAACCGGCATGTTAGGTTCCAATGCAATTGATATGGCAAAAGCGAGGGGGGAGCTTTACGCCCAACTTTTGCCGCAATTGACGAATCGGGCAATCAAGGAGAGTGGAAGTTACAAAGATGTTGCGATGTATTTTAGTGCAATTCTGTTCAACAAGGTGATTGCATACCGTCAGGTTTCATGCAACATTGGCGGTCTGTACAGTAATCGGGATCATCGTGGAGACCCGGGCAATCGACCGCCGATTCAGGTTGTCGATGCTGCATTGCAACGGGAATCGCTCAAATATCTCTGTGATGAAGTGTTTGGCGTTGATTCGTTCAAAGTCCCTGCCGAGTTGTATAACATGTTTACAGATGAAAAGTGGTATTTTTGGGACACGATGTGGGGGGGATACCAGATAGAATTGCGGGACATGCTCCTTTATGCGCAATTGGCGGTGTTGCGGAACATGATTTATCCTTGGACGTTGAGTCGTTTGGACGACATGGAACTTCGGGTTAAAGAGGGCGAGGACGTTTTTACGGTTTCTGAATTGTTGGAAACGTTGACATCGGCGATTTTCAAGGAGTTGGATTTGGTGAAGGACGGAGAATTCAGTTCTCGTAAACCGGCGATTTCGCTGATTCGGCGGAATTTGCAGGACTTTTACTTTGGAATTTTGGCGATGTACACTTCAGGACAGGGAACTATGTACATGCGATTGCCCGAATCGTGTCAATCGAATGCCCGCGTCCAACTGTTGACGTTGTTTACCCGAATTCAGGCAATTCTCAATGTTGACGGGTCTAAACTCGATCCGGCGTCTCGCGCTCATTTGCTGAACCTGAACGACCGAATCCAAAAGGTACTCAACGCCCAATTGAATGTCCGAAATCCCTGATATAGGGGACCCCGTTTAGCCGCGGAACATCGTTCCGCGCGTATAAAATTCCTGTACACGCGATACGTTGTATCGCGGCTAAACGGGAAACCTAAAACTTCGCGCTTAAACCCGCCAAATAGGTATGTCCAAACGGCGTTCCCGACCGGCCAACATAGCAATCGCCAAAATAATTGCCAAACAGATTCACCGTCTCACGGCGATTTAACGCATAAGTCGTCCCCAAACTAAACGTACATAAACTCCGCCCAAGATCGCTGCTACGGGCGATGCCACTTACCCCCGTGTTCGGGTCGATTACCGAAACACTTGTGTAATCGCCAGTTGCGCTCATCTGGTATGCATAATATGCGCCGCCGTTTATTCCAAACCGGTTACGCTTCCAATTCACGTCCGAACCGATTCTGGCAAATGCTTGCGTTAAACTCGAATCGCTGTAAATCAAATTCTCATCAGCACTTACCACATTATTCACACTGTCGTAACCTCCGATGCGGTTGTGGAAAACGTCAACACCAAGTATCGGACGAAAACCAAAATGCTGATTCATCCGAACAGTCCGACCAAGCTCAAGCATCGACTCAAAAGTGTTGCCGTTGGTTTTACCACGATAAAACGCACCACTCACGACACCAAGTCGTGTCAGGTTGTAATTCTGCTGACCGTAACTGACGACTCCACGCACATCCCAGTGGTGCCAAAGTTTACGCAAACCGTAAAACCCGACGTACAGATCGTTTGCCGTACTCCTGTCAGAAAGCAGACTTGCGACATGATCTTCGTAACCGAACATGACGCCAAACTGGCTGCGAGTCCCATTGTATAAGTCGGTGCCGAGCTGAACGCCGTTTGATTGCAGTTTCATTTTCTGCCCGCCAGCGGCAAGGTACGACGAATCGAATTCATTGCTGCGACCGACCCAGTTGACCCAGGCATTTTGAACGCCGAAACGTGCTTTACGGTCACTTTGCCCGCGAAAATCGCCGCTGTTCTGAGTGCCAAAAACGCGAAAATGACCACTTACACCGCTTGCCACTCGGTTGGCACCAACCATTAGCCCAAGCCCGGTACTGGTGGTGTCATTGACGTTTGCGTATTCACGTTGTGAATATGTCAGCTTTCCAGATGAAGCATTTCCGCCATCAGCAAGCCCGTAAGCGAAAAATGTCTGCCATGCGTTCCCGTTTTTTAAGGCGGCAAGTGCGTTTGATTTGCCTGCTGCATCGCCGAAATTTATGACATCAGTCGTTACCGCTCCAGCTTCGCCACCGGTTCCGAACCAAGTGGCACCATCGGCAAAACTTACTGTACCACCTGAATTTGTGACGAGATTGCTTTTCCAGTCGGCACCATCTTTATACATGCCGGATTTCAGCGTGGCACCATTTTGTATCTGTACAGTGTTTGTGGTCTGAAGCGTTTCCGTAAGCTGAAGGGTTCCGGTGTTGACGTTTGTGGCACCTGAATAGTTATCTGTGCCGGAAAGCGTCAGCGTGCCGCCGCCGGTTTTCGTTAATCCGCCGGTGCCAGTCAGATTGCCGGAAATCGTTGAATTTCCCGGCGTGTTGAACGTATTTGTTTCACCTGCATTTGTGCTGCCGAGTGTGAAGGTTTGTGCGTAATTGGAACCGTTTTTCAGACCGATCTTACCGCCATCGAGACCGAAATTGATGTCCGTCGAAACAAGCGTCAGGTCAGTTGCGGTGCCGCCGGAAACGGTCAGTTCAAACTGCACAGGTTTGCCCATGAAATCGCTCTGATTAACGCCGTTTGCCTGTTCGCAGAAAATGTCGAACATGTATGTGCCGTTGGCGACACCCGTCGGAGCGATAAAGTTGCCGCTACCTGTTCCTGCTTCGGCGAATTTCGTGTAATAATCGGTCAAGCCGGTCCCGTGCAGCAAGCCTGAAACGTATTGGTTTGTCCCTGTTTTTGCGTTGGTGAAGCCGAAATTCATGCCGCTTTTCAGCGTCAGGTCAGGGGTTTTTTGGCCCGCTGTGTTGCTCGCGGAATACACATCCGAAAAAGTGAATTTTAAATCGCGCGCCGGCGTTGGGGCGTAGTTGTACCACCCACTCCCGGCTGTCGCCTCCGACTTTCCGCCGCTTACATCGTTTTTAGATGTAAAGATTACAGATTGCAGATTCAAATCGAAAGCGGGACGAACACCCAGCGTCTCACCGACGATGCCGTTGTAGGAACCGCCGCCGGAGCGACCGCCCCACGCACGGATGTCGCTGCCGGTAGGCGACCGGAGCCAATAATCGTTACCGTATTTCTTCATGTCATCAGAGAGACCATTCCACTCTTGATACGAAAGTGCCCAGAGTTTTTGGGCGGCGAAACTTTGACCTCCGGCGTCAAGATCGGTCATGCTCGCTTGAGAACGGACCATCATCTGAGCCTGCTCACCCGCCGAAAGCAAATCTGCCTGCGTTGCCAGATACTAGACTTGTTCCATAACCTAAAAAGTGGTACAATGGACTCACTACGTTTGGTACGTGTAGGGAATTCCAACGCACTAGTCAAGGATGATTTTTATGGAACGAGTTGAAAAAAAATTGAAATGGTCCGACGAAACATT
>JBOFQB010000002.1:0-2322 GCA_051660685.1 Thermoguttaceae bacterium
GGTCAGGTTGCAACGGAAATACGACAGTTGGTCAAGACGAAAACGCCGAAAGTATTGGCATATCGTTTTGAGGACCGGACGGATTGGCACAAACGGCAATTTTTCGGGCTGTGTCGGGACTATCTCGATTCGCTGGATCACGGCGTTTATCACTTTAGACCCGGTTGGTCCTGCTCGATGTGCGATTATCGCGGATTGTGTGGAACGGCGTAAGAAGCCATTTTGTACTTTCGTACTTGAAATGGCAAAATGTAATTGACATCCGATAGATCAACAACTTTCACCCTGAGGAGGATAGTATGAGTAAGAAAGATGACATTAACGATCAGTATATGTATTGGATTTTGGGCGCGGCAGCGGTTTCGGGTTTAGCGACCGGCAGTTTCGGCATCGCCCTCGTTGTTGGCATTGGTCTGTCCACCATCTGCTTTTGCAACGGTGCAATCCGGTTCTGACCACTGCCCAACTTTCGGGCGGTCAGGTCAGAGAAGAGTCTCAACCGAGACTCTTTTTTAGCGGTGTGATGCAAAGGAGGGCACACCCTTCCATTGGGAGGGTAAAAGGGTGTAAAGGGGTGTCAAAGGGGCTAATTGACCATACCCTAAAATGATGTTAGACTGCGGTTTTCCTAGTGTTTCCCGCAGATTTACTCTTTTGGTGTCAGTTGTCCTGATAAGGCTGAGGTCCTTGGTTCGAGTCCAAGTGCGCCCATTTTTGGCTTCTTTTCTTGCAATTCGTTGTTGCTCCTTGCGTTAAACCCCGTATTTTGTAAGGCCGGTTTTTTTTCCCTGTTTTCAAAATCGCTTCTTTTTTGCCTGTTGGTAACTCTTCCCAATCAGCGTTTTCCGGCATTAAAGCGGTTTGTTTCATTCCTGTTGGTAACTCGCTTTTTTGCGAGGTCCCGTGATTTGCGGACGTGAACACTTTCGACAAACCATTGCTAAAATCGTCCGGCAATACGTCGCTGTAATGTTTGGCTGCAACGTCCGACGAATGTCCCAGCATTGCGTCAATCGTTTTCGGAGTAAACGCCCCGCATCTTTCAAGGTCATTCCGACAGGAACGCCGCAAGTTTTGAAACAACTTGGGCCACGGGTCAAGATTCATCCGCTTCAGTATCTTGCAAAAACACGTCCGAAAATTCTTTCTACCCCGTGACACCTCGTCCAGACGAATGTCCGGCGGAAGCATCGTCCAAAAAACATACGGCTCCGGCTTGCCGGTCTGCGTCGCCCGTGCGGTCGCCAGTTCCGAAACGTCTTCCAGATGAGGGAGGATTTTGCCGAATATCGGGATTGTTCTCATTCCGCCCCCTCTGTGGTGCTTCGTCTTTTCAGTCCGAAACCGAATAGCCGGTTTCTTGTTGCCCAACCAGTTTTTTTCGCCGGTAAAGTCTACATCTTGCCAACGGAGCAGCATTGTTTCACTCGGCATCCTCATCCCACCGTACCGCAACAATGCAAGGAGTAACCTCCATTCCGCATTAGGGCATCCGTTTTCGATGATATTGTCAATCGTGTCTTGCGAAAGGTATTCATTCCGGTTCTCGTCGGGATTGCCGTTTGTCCGAATCCTTTTGAAAACATTCTCTTTGATGAGTTCAAGTTCGACAGCATCGTTGAATAGGACTTTTACCTGTCTCATTACCTTGTCTACCGTTGCTTCCGCCTGCAAAACGCCCCGTAAATAGGTCGCAAACTTTTGTGCTTCCTCTTTGGTAATGGTTTGCGGGTTCCGCTTTTCGCCGAAAAAGGAGAGCATTTTCTTTTTCGCCTGCTCGTAGCAGACCATCGTTGATTTTTTGACGGTCGGTTTGCGTCTTTCAATGAAACCGCCAACCAGTCCGAGCAGCGTCCCCGTTGCCCGTTCCTTGCACAATCCTGCTTTGGCAATTTTAGCATGAAGGTCGTCGTCAATCCCTTGTAACCAATTGGACAGAGACACATCTCTATTTGGGCTGCCCAATTGGTAGGAATGGACCATTTTTTCAAGATTCCGTTTGTAAAACTCATATTCGTAATCAGGGAGCATCCCCAAATAGACGTTCCGACGGATACCCTCCTTGTCGGTAAACCGATAATTCCTCTTCTTTGCTTCAACTTTTTTCGGCATAATTCATATCCTTTCTATATTGTGTATTCTACCTGTTTTGACGTGTTTTTGTGATTGTGCAACAAAAGCAAGAATGATAAGGAGAGGTGGACAAAATTATTAGGGAGACTAAGCGAACAATGGGTTTTGTCCACCTCTCAATTCGATTATTGCTCTCCATTATCTTTCTTACCGCTCCTTACTTTCAAGGGAGTGGACAAAATTACCGTT
>JBOFQB010000003.1:0-16400 GCA_051660685.1 Thermoguttaceae bacterium
CTCGGTCAACAGTACGCAAGTGAATTGGCAAGACGTCGTCCTCAACCTTAAAAAAGAGCAGGGGAGGGGGGGGGTAAAAAGTTTAGCCGAGGAACATCGTTCCGCGCGTAATGAGATTTTATCCGCGCAATACGTTGTATCGCGGCTCAACGGAGACTTAAAGAAAAACTTAAAGCATGATTTCTGCAAGACGCTTGCGCAACTCCGCCTCAATCTGTTCAGCACATACTTCATAATCCGCCAAACTTCCCCCAAACGGATCCGCAATATCACCCCCGTCAACCCGAAGAACCGAAAGTCGTGTGTCAGCACTCGGCCAATTCGAGAGAATCACCTCTCGATGTCCCCGCGTCATTGTATAGATTTTGTCCGCAAAACGAATCAATCGCTCATTTATCATCTGCGACTGATGATCCGACAACGAAAGTCCTCGTTGTGCCGCAACTTCTTCCGCTGTTCGGCTCGCCGGAGATGAACCGCTTGCTGCAACACCAGCTGACATCACAACATAACCTTGTTCCTCGAGTTCCTCGACCGAACAACCCAGCTCTTCCGCTAAAAGTCCCCGACAAATCACTTCAGCAATCGGACTCCGACAAGTATTTCCTGTACAGACAAAGACAATGATCTTCGCGGTCAATCGTTCAATTGCAACCCGGGACACTTCACCTTCTCGCAAAACCTTGTACTGTCCATTTTCAACCAACAAAACCGTTGACGGTTGATGTCCCTGAACCGGTCCATCATCAAGGTAAAGGTCAACCTCTTCACCAAAATCCGCAATGATTTCCTCCATATTAACCGACTCTCCTGTTCCGCTCAAATTAGCACTTGAAAGAACAACCGGCTCCTCCAATTCCCGCAAAATTGCAAGAGTAAGAGGATGTTGGGGAACTCGAAAACCGATCCGTTTTTCCGGCATAACAGCCTGTTGAACCAATGAAGACATGCGACCGAAACAGGAGCGTTTGAAATCACCCGGCATAACAAGAGTAACTGGACCGGGCCAACATCGTCGCGTAAGACGATCTTGAAGAGGGTCCAACTGTTCGACAAACTCTTCCAACATGTCCCGACCTGAAATAGCGATTGCAACCGGACGAGTTGCCGATCTCCCTTTTGCGTCCAGAAGTCGCAAAACCGCCTTTTCATTCGACGCAAGAGCGCACAAACCGTAAACCGTCTCGGTCGGAAGAACCAACAAATTTCCTGACCGCAACGACTCAACCGCCTGTTGAATCATCTCTTCTTCGGAAGACAATTTGCGAACATCAATACGTTGGGACATGAGAGAATAGGCTTGAGACTTCAGATTTTAGACCGTTTGGAATTCATCATTTAGGTTTCATCGTTGAGACTTCATCATTGGGAATTCAGGTTGTTTGATCGGGGAAAAAGCAGGTTAACCAAAAATCAGTCCAATGTGCGAAACACTTCGCCAATCACCTTGACCATTTCATAAACGTCTTTTTCCGTCATTTCGGTTGATATGAAAACAGGTTCAAACGGACTCATTGGAATGTAGTATCCCCGTTCCAACATTTTCGCCGCAAAGTTGGCATATCGTTTGAGATTGCAGGAAGAAGCCGTTTTCCAGTCCACTATTTTATTGGTGAAACAGGTTCCTGAAGAACTGGTTCGGATCGACGGTTGAACCTTATTCCCCCCGACACTGATCGTCGTTGCAACCTCTTCCTGAACCTTTTCCGCTGTTTCGTTCGGCTCCTCACCTAAAAAAAAGACCGTCAACATGGAACCCCATGCTTCAACAAAAACCGGAAAACCGGCTGTTCGGGCTTCATCTTCCAACCCTTCTGCTAAAATCGCCGTCTTTCGTTCCAGTTTATGATATGGATTTTCATCCCGCAAATGCCGGATCGTCGCCAAACCAACCGCAATTGCAAGAGGATTCGCCCGCATTATCTCCGATTGCAACCCGATTCCAGATTGCAACCTCATTTCCGACTGCAACACAGGTTCGGTTGGAGAAAAATGGTCCATGATTTCCGCTTTTCCGCCAATTGCCCCAATTGGTAATCCTCCTCCCAAAACATTCCCCAAAAGGGTCAAATCGGGCGTGATACTGAACCGACGTTGTGCTCCTCCAAAATCAACCCGAAATCCGCTCCTCACTTCGTCAAAAACAAGAACCGAACCCGCATTTCGAGTCTGATGTCGCAATTCATAGAGAAAATTGGAACTCCCGGCAATACACCCCATATTTCCGGCAATCGGTTCAACCAGAACAGCCGCAATTTCAGAACCCCGTTCTTGAAACACTTTGCGCAACGCTTCAACATCATTATAAGGGAGTCGAATCATTTCCGACTTCACACTTTCTGAGAAACCAGAAGACTCTCCTCGATCTGTTCTTTCCGAACATTGTTCAAGAGAACCCGGTGTTACTTGCAAAAGTGAATCGACATGACCATGATAATTCCCCTCAAAATGAACAATTCGGGACCGTCCCGTGTAAACCCGGGAAAGATGAATTGCATGAATCGTTGCTTCTGTTCGGGAATTGAGCAAAGCAACCTTTTCAATGGACGGAATGGAATCAACCAACAACTGGGCCAATTCAAAGTCCGCTTCAATCGGAGTCCCAAAAGAAAGGCCTTTTTTGAATGCTTCTTCAAGAGCGTCAACAACGACAGGATGTCGATGTCCGAGAATCAAAGAACCCCGGGACTGAACAAAATCGAGATACTGATTCCCGTCCACATCAAAAAGAAAGGCACCTTCTCCATTTTTTGCGACCAAAGAAACTTCGTCGGGTCCTTCAGGGACAGAAACCGGGAATTGCGTGATTCCCGGCACAAACCGACATCCCCTCATAAGGATTTCACGACTTCGTTCATGGAGCATGACCGACCTCCAACAGGGTTCAGCGGACAATCAAAAAGGGGAGGGGGGGCAAACACAAAAAAGGGACCGCCGATCAACTCAGTAGGAAAGGGGGGGGATACAAAACCAAGAGACGGAAAAGCATCCCCGACCATGTTTTGCCTATTTCTTGCCTTTTGCACCCTTTTTGGTTGCAGCTGCGCCCTCTTCTTCGCCCTTGACTTTCTTCTTCTTTTTCAGAATGACCTTGTAAACACGAACCTTAGGCAGTCCCAAAGGACCATCTTCTTCCGTCCAACGATCCTGTGATTGGAGTCGGAGAATCCGTTCCGCGCGAGTCAAGACATTACGAGACCGAGAAACTCCTTTTTTGACCTTCAAACTTTTATCAATTGTCATTGTTCTTCTGCTTTCTTCTACTCGAACTTACAACACGCGAGCAACTCGCGTAAGTACAAAATAGGGTAAGGAGGGAATTATAAACTATTTATCTCTTTTTGAAAGGAGGGGAATTTTTGAAAAAAGGGAAAACTTTAGGACAAGGGAAGTTCTTGCTCCTGCTCTTGATTGGCATTTACACTTGACCGGCAATTGCGTCAATAAACCGGGCACTTGCCAAAATCCCCCGTTGATAATTCGTCAAGGAAAATTTTTCATTCGGAGCATGTAAATTATCATCATCCTGTCCCCAACCAATCAAAAGGACTTCGGTTTCCAACTTCTCACACAATTCGGAAACAATCGGAATAGAACCCCCTTGTCGGGTAAAAACCGGTTTCACTCCAAATGTTTCTTCGAGCACCCGACTTGCCGTTTGAATGTAGGGACTTTCAAGCGGGACGATCATTCCGGCTGCTCCATGTTCGCATTTTAGGCTCATTTGAATTCCGGGCGGGAGATGACTGCGCAAAAAGGTCTCAAGATTCCGGGCAATCTCTTCAGGTTTTTGGTTCGGAACAAGCCGAAACGTAAACTTGGCTGATGCTCGTGACGGAATGATTGTTTTCGATCCCTCTCCCTGATATCCGCATGTCATTCCGTTAATGTCAAAAGTTGGTCGAACCCAACGTCGCTCAAGTGTCGTATAACCAACTTCGCCAAATGATTCAGAAACCCCAATCTTGGAAAAAAACTGCTGTTCTTCAAAAGGAAGGGAATTCATTGCGTCCCTTTCCAATTCCATAAGGGACCGAACATCGTCATAAAAACCCGGAACCTGCACTCTTCCGTCCGAATCAATCAGTTGGGAAAGCATTTTCGACAGGGCAATACCCGGGTTAAACAACGTCCCGCCAAAATCTCCACTATGCAGGTCCCGATTCGGCCCCGTCAATTCCAATTCAAACGCAACAATCCCGCGAAGTCCGCAAGTAATCGCCGGTTGGTTCTCGCCAAACATGCTGCTGTCACTAACAATCAGGCAATCAGATGCCCATTTTTTGCGAACCTCTTCACACTTTAATAATTCGGAAAGACTGAGACTTCCAAGCGACTCTTCTTCCCCTTCAATCAGGAATTTCAGTTGAACAGGCAATGTCCCTGTCTCTCTATTTTTCAAAATCGCTTCTCCTGCAAAAACATGAGTCAAAAACTGCCCCTTATCATCTGTCGCTCCTCGCGCATACACATTTCCGTCCCGAACGGTCGGTTCAAACGGGGGGGTTTTCCAAAGTTCAAGCGGGTCAACCGGCTGAACATCATAGTGTCCATAAAAAAGCAAAACCTTTCCAGATGGAGTAGGGGGGGTCTCAGCATAAACAAGGGGATTCCCGGTTGTCGAGATAATTTCGGATGCAAACCCAAGTTCTGTGAACAACTGCTGCAACTGATTGGCCGTCTTAAAAATATGCTGAGAATACTTTGGGTCAGCACTCACACTTGGAATCCGCAACAAATCGAACAATATTGATTGATAACGCTCTTGATTCTGCAAAATGAATTCTTCAAACTTTTTCATAAAACACCTTTATTGCAAATGAAGCGGATAAAAAAATGAACAACAATAACAAGCGAACGACAAACGAAAGTTCAAACACCAAACAAAGCGGTTTTAGAAATCGAAAAATCGAAAAAACAAACCGTCCAATTGAGTGAGAACTTCCTTCATGTGTGACATCTGTGAAAACGCAATCCAAGTACGCAAAAGATTATATCACTGTTCCGTAAAACGTCTACCTCATCGTTAATCACACAATCACACCAAATGTCAACCGACCCGGAAATAATTGCAACTATTTGACTATTTAACTATTTGCAAGGACAGCTCGACATCTGAGTATTTCAACCAGTCTTGGACCTTCTTTGCTCATCTGATTAAGAGCAATGATACAGAACAATTCTGAGTAATCAATCTCATTCAAGCGACACGCCGCATAAGCCTGTTTCGCACGTTTTCCCGAAATCCTCTTTCATGGTATTTCAAAACTTTATGAAATTCACAAAGTCTGGAAATCCAAGCTCAATCGACACCCAACAACCGAACATAAGAAACATTATCGGACGTTCGCACTTGGGATAAAAAAGGGGTGTGTGACCCTTTCTTTGTCATTCTTTCTCAAAAAATCCTGAAGAACCATGTCGCATTATTTGAACATTGACTCATCCTGAATGTCCCTGAACAGATCACATTGTGCGATCATCGAAAAAGATGCGTCCAAAACAACAAGACCGACACATAGAGTCTACGTCCAAATACTCCCAATCAGCAAGCGCGACATTGCGACAAATCACACTTTACACTCTCTCAGCAACATGTTTCCTGAAATCGTATAAGCTCCTTCCGACATGATCTTGGTTTCAAGTCATTCTAAAAACTGCCCCATTTTCCGAAATCGAGCATACCGTTTTTCAACCAGTTCAGGAATTGGGATTTTCACCAACTCGCGTAATTGACTGCGGAGATAATGTTTAAGTCGAGACGCTGTTAAGTGCAGGTCACGATGTGCTCCTCCAACCGGCTCTTCAATCACCTCTTCGACTGCTCCGAATCTCAAAAGGTCTTTTGAGGTCATTTTGAGCGATTCCGCCGCTTTGTCTTTGTATTCATGACTCTTCCATAAAATGCCCGCACATCCTTCAGGGGTAATGACAGAGTAGTAAGAATGTTCCAACATTGCAACGCGGTCGCCAACTCCAATTCCAAGAGCACCTCCACTCCCTCCTTCTCCAATCACGACGCAGATAATCGGGGTTGGGAGTAGTGACATTTCGTACATCGCATTTGCAATCACCTGCGCTTGTCCTCGTTCTTCAGCCGCAATCCCAGGATAAGCTCCAGGTGTATCAATCAGGCAAATAACCGGCAATCCAAACTTTGCAGCCAATTGCATCTTGCCAATTGCTTTACGGTATCCTTCTGGATGTGCGCAACCATAATTACACTGGAGTCGTTCTTTAACAGTCCGTCCTTTCTGATGTCCAACGACCATGACCTTAAATTCGTCAAGTTTCGCCCAACCTGTCCGAATTGCCCGATCATCACCAAAAAACTTATCTCCGTGTAATTCGATAAATTCACCAAAAACCAAACCGAGATAATCAACCGTTTGAGGTCGGTCGGAGTGTCGTGCAACTTCAACCGTTTCCCAAGGATGCAAGGACGCATAAATCCGTTTCTGTAGAACGACAAGCGAGCGATGTAAGCGTTGAATTTCTTCTTTGACGCCGGGAGTTGCTTCACTTTTGCGCAATTTCTCCAATCGCTCTTCGAGTTCAAAGATCGGACGTTCAAACGACAAACGTTGGTCGGTTCGGGACATATTGGAAAACAGAGAGAAGCGCAAACAACAAGATAGGTAAGATGAGTAAACTCTCAATCAAGCAATTTTCAAACGCCTAAACATTACCAACCGGGTTGCCAACTGTTAAAAGTGTACTTAAAGGACATTTCAGCCCTATCCTGACAAACGTCAAAAACAGGACAAAGCGCGGGACCGATTCTAACCCGATTTCTCTTTACAGTCAACCCAAATTTCCCCAAATGTCTGAAATTCCGACAGGAGCAATCATCCGACAAGATCGGTTTCAGTTGGGGAACGCTTGAAAATTTTGACTCGTTGGAGCATGGAGCTGAGTTCCAGACTACTTTGAGGTCGATCTGTCGCCAATTTGTTCATGCAACTTTTGACAATTTCAACGAATTCAGGGGTTACATTGGAATTGCGAGCCGAAAGAACCGGGATTGAACTGCTCAAATGCTTTTGCAACAACTCATTCATACTTCCTCCTGTATAGGGAGGATGACCTGAGAGAAGTTCAAAAACCGTGCAACCCCAACTGTAAAGATCAGCCGGTTCATTGACCGGTTGATTACGGATTTGTTCGGGGGACATATAACTTGCTGTTCCTTGCACTTTTTTTTTCAGGAATCCCGTCAACCGGCTCAACATGCTCGGCTTTTTCTGAGCAATTGCAAAATCAAGCAATTGGGTTCCCATTTCCTCACTGTAAAGAAAATTATCCGGTTTGACATCTCGATGTATCCAACCATGTTGATGTAAGTAGGCAAGGGCGTCAACCATTTCGGGAATCATGCGGGTCAACGACGGGGCATATTCGGAATAACCTTTATTTATCAACGCTTTAAGACTTAACCCGGGACACCATTGAAGTGCGAGATAGGGGGTTTGACCGGCGTAAGCGAATGTCCGAACGCCGACCAAACGGGGATGAGACAGGGAACCGGCAACCTCGAATTCCCGTTTGAGCAGCGCAACTTGGTTTTTGTCCCCCAAAAATTTCTCCTGCAACGTCTTGACTGCAACCGGTTCACGTCGTTGATCGTCAATCGCATGATAGAGACGACAAGTTTGACCGACTGCAACGAGGTTCAAGATACGAAAAGGACCAATATATTCGGGCATGATTGAGAAGGATGAGACTGGTTTGGTAATGAATGAGTTCGGATCAATACTGTACTCCAATCCCGTCGGGATTGCGTTATGGTAGAAAACGTCTGATATTAGACTTGTTCGGCAACCGACTGAAATACTCAGAAAATTTTATCTATTCTGCCAAAAATACATTCATTTGACAAAATAGGCAAAATGATTTGAGTTCTCGAACAAGTTTATTAAAACCTGAACCCCGTCGGGGTTCCGTTATGGTAAAACGCAAAACACAGGATATGGGTCGCTCCAATGGAGCTACATTGGGGGGGACCGCCAATTCCCGCTGTTCTCTCCCCCCTCCCCTTCCCTCTTCACAATTGTTCCTCCCCCCCTCCCCTACTTTCTGCCCCTCAATTCCCCCTATTCAATCCCCCCCTATTCCCTATATCCCCTACTCTCTACTCCCTATTCCCTATCTAAACCGTGATTGGGGAAAAAGCAATTCGCGGAGTAAACCATAACCGGATGCAACATGGATCGTCACAAAAACAACCGGGAGATAGAGCAGGTAAAACAATCGTCGTTTCTGAATCGCAATCCGTAAGGATTCCAACAGAAGAATCGCAAGGTAAAAATCAATGATTCCTCGAAAAATGGAGAGTGTCACTCCCAAAAACCAGTTCAACGAATGTCCGCCCAACAACTCAACCTGACCCAATCCGGTCAACGAAGTGAACAGGAACAGCAAACAGTCCAAAACGCCAAGTCCCAGACCGCACAAAAAAACAGCCGGAATAAAACTTTTCCAAGAAAAGGTTTCGGGATGTTTGCGTGTCAGCCGGACACGACCTTTGCCGTATCGAATCAGTTGTTGTGCCAAACCGGATAAAGTTGATCGGGGAACATAACGAACCGCAATTTTCGGGGTGAAATAACATTTCAGTCCGCTTTGATCGACCCGATAATTGAACTCACAATCTTCGGCTGCATCAAAACGTTCATCAAATCCGCCCACTTTTTCAAAAACTTCTTTACGATAAGCAACCGCGACGCTCATTGCGGGGGAAAAGCAAGGTTGATCGGCATAAATAAACGAATCAGGATGATGTCCAATCGGAGAACGTCGTGCAGCCGCAATTGCAAGTTGTAACGAATTAGCATGTGAAAGTTCAAGCGGTTGGGGTCGTCCCAAACAGGCGACATCGGGATTCGCAAACGCCTCATTGACTTCTTTCAGAATCAAACGCGAATCAATAATGCAATGTCCGTCAACAAGCAGAATGACATCCCCTTTTGCGTTTTGAACCCCAATATTCCGGGCTGCACTTGAAAGTCGTTTCGGATTATTCAGCAAACGGACTTGAGGATGCTTTTCAGCATAACGCCCAACAATCTCCCGGGTCAAATCGGTCGATTCACCGTCCATAACCAGTATTTCAAACCGGTCTGAATCATATTCCTGTTCCAACAGACGGTCAAGCACTTCTTCGATATGAACAGCTTCATTACGAACCGGAATGATAACACTAATAAAAAGCATCTTCCTCAACCTCCTTATCCTTCAATCCCAATCCCAATCTTACACTCTATCCCCATTCCCTGCTCTCTATACCGTATCCCGTCGTTCTTCGGCTGCACTCCGTCGGGCATAAACCGGTTTCAATCCCCAAACATCGTCCGATTCACCTTTCTGAAAACGATCAAGGGCGATTCGACCAATCACGGATGCTCGCGGATTCCAGTGTAAACGATCTGTCAACTGAATGGACACCGGAATCGAATTTTCCAGTCGATGCAAAACCGGTCCCGTATAAACGATGTCCGCATGCTCCGCTTCTGTGTACCAATTTTTAACGGAAATTAACCGGGGATCGGCAATTGCAATTACCCCCCTCCCCTCCCCTTTTTTTGCCCGTATCTCAAAGCGTTGAGCAATCAATTCACCTCGTTGGGCGTCAATCCCCACTTCAACCATTATACCTCGACCCGCTTCTGTCCCTTGACCATCTTCTACCATTGATTTAATCGATTGGCCTGATTCAAGCGATTCAACGGTTACACCGTCTCCCGCTTCACCAACGTCCTTTGCCGAGTTGTCTGATCCAAGCGATTCCGCTAATGCTAAAAGGGTTGAAACGCCGATAATTCGGGCTGAGACTGCGTAAGCGAACATTTTCGCAGTCACAACACCAACCCGGATTCCTGTAAACGACCCCGGACCAATCCCAACCGCAACACCTTGTACATCTGAACTGGTCCAACCGACCGTTTTCAACATATCCGCAATCGTCGGGGCCAAACACCGGGCACTTCGATCTTCCAACGGTCGTTCTGCAATCAGCCCCGTCTCATCCAACACTGCAACACTACCGTAAACATCCGTCGTTTCAATCGCCAAAACCCGCATCATACTGACAACTCTTTCCCAACTCATTAAACGTATTGTTGATGTCTTTTTGACATCAATCACAAAAATCACAAACACAAAACCTTTCCAAACCTTTCCTGTCCAAACATTTCGCCCCATTTTACCTAAAAAAACGATCCAAAGGAATCAGGGGGTATTTCTAGGTTCCCAACACTAGGATCGACATTTTGACGGAACATATTGGCGGAGATGGTGCTTATAATGAGGGGGTATCGACATCCGTTTCCTTCTCACACATAATAACCGGGTTAGGATCGTTGAATAAGGTTCTCCTTGAAAATTGTCCGACACAAAAAAAATTACCTGTTTTTTTATCGATAATTCCTTGTTTATTCTCTCACAATCCAGTATCATCTCCCTTTCCCGTTCCGTTGGGGGTCATTCAACTCAAAAAATGGCCCCCCCTGCCCTATCCCGTTTGTATTGACTCAATTCTCTCAAAAAAGGTACGTCATTAAGGTGTTATTTTGAAGCGAGCAATTCTTAGCGACATTCACAGTAATCTCGAAGCATTTGAAGCTGTTTTACGCGACATTGATGAACAAGGGGTCAACGAAATTTACTGTCTCGGTGATCTCCTCGGTTATGGACCGAACCCCGTCGAAGTCGTCGATCTCGCAATGCAACGATTCAACGTCTGCCTTTTAGGCAATCACGATCAGGCTGCTCAATTTGACCCAGAAGGGTTCAATGCTGAAGCGGAACAGGCTATTTTCTGGACGCGGGACCAACTGGAAAACTATACAGACCCCAAATCCGCTTCTCGTTGGGATTTTCTTGGCGAACTCCCCCGATTTCATCGTGAAAATGAGGTCCTTTTCGTTCACGGTTCCCCCAGAAATCCGCTCAACGAATACGTCTTTCAGGACGAAATCTATGACGAACGGAAAATGGAACGTCTCTTCGCCGTTGTCCCCAAATACTGTTTTCAAGGTCACACTCACGTCCCAGGTATCTTCACCGAATCCCGCGAATTCTTCGCTCCTTCTGATGTTGACCACACCTACTCTCTTGGAAGTCAAAAAGTAATGGTCAATGTCGGTTCCGTTGGACAACCGCGAGACCGCGACCCCCGCGCTTGTTATGTCATTCTCGAAGAAAACCTCATCACTTATCGTCGAATTCCTTATGATTGTGAAAAAACAAACGCGAAAATTCAGGCGATTCCCAATCTGAACAATTATTTGGGTTTCCGACTGTTAAGCGGGAAATAACGACTATTTCTTGGTTGAACGAAGCAACTCGACGAATTGATTGGATGTTCACTTTTACACTGAAACACGAAGCGGCCAATTGTGCGGCACGTCGGGGAACCTTGACTTTTCCGCGCGGAACCGTCCAGACCCCGACATTCATGCCGGTTGGAACACTCGGAACTGTTAAGGGGATCGAGGTCAACATGCTTCGTGAAAGTGGTGCTGAGATGATTTTGGGCAACACCTATCATCTTGCAATCAGACCCGGGGAACAGACGGTTGCGGCACTTGGCGGTCTGCACAAATTTATGGGTTGGTCGGGTCCTATCTTAACGGACAGCGGGGGATTTCAGATATACTCTCTTGCTAAAATTGCCAAAATTGACGAACAAGGGGCACGTTTCCGCTCTCATGTAGATGGTCGTCTCATCGAACTGACCCCCGAACGGTCGATTGAAATCCAAACCATTCTCGGTTCTGATGTTGCAATGGTCCTCGATCACGTTTGCGGACTCCCGGCAACGCGAAAATTGATTGAAGAGGCGATGTTCCGTTCGATTCGTTGGGCCAAACGGTCCCAAATCGCCGCAAAACCAACCAATCAAACCGTCTTTGCGATTGTTCAGGGAGGTCTTGAAAAGGATTTACGTCGGATTTGTGCCGAAGAATTATCCGCCCTTAATTTTCCCGGTTATGCAATTGGCGGTCTTTCGGTCGGCGAATCGGCAGAAGAAATGTATGAAACGATTGAGGCGACCATTCCCTATTTGCCGAGAGAGAAACCTCGTTATTTAATGGGGGTTGGGAAACCGTCGGACATTTTGAATGGAATTCTGCGCGGGATCGACATGTTTGATTGTGTCATGCCAACTCGTAATGGTCGCAACGCAATGGGGTTCAGCGATCAGGGACCGATTCGGATTCGCAACGCCAAATACGAACGTGATCCTCGCCCGCTCGAAGAAGACTGTCCCTGTCCCGCTTGCAAACATTCCCGGGGTTACATTCGGCATCTTTTTCAAGCAAAAGAGATGTTAGGTCCACTTTTGCTAACGATTCACAACCTGACATATTACCAACGATTGGTTTGGCGGGCGAGAGCAGCGATTGAGCGGGACGAATTCCCGGCCTTTTTCCAGTCAAGAATGCAAGGTTGGGCCGAATAGACGAAATGCAATGTAGTAAAGCAATTGTTTTCAAAACGATCAATGAGTACAGTAACGGACACACTTATTCCTCTCGAAATCTGGGAAGTCGATCTTGAAGAGACAACAATCAAGTTTTTTGAACCGCTTGTACTTCAACCGATCCCCCTTTTACCTGAAGAACCGGGGGACCGAACATATCTGACAGTTGAGTACCCTGAACTTGACCTTGCAGCAGTTGCACTGAACCACACTGAACTGCTGAGTTGTCTGCGTAGTGACATTCGCCTGACATGGAAACGGGTCATGTACCAACCGGAAAGTGACCTCTCTGCGTTTGATCGAACGATTAAAGTCCGATTCCTTGAAATAGCGGAAGAGGTCAAAGGGTAACGTGCGATCTGGACGTAGTCAGTTCTCCAAAACCTCTTGTTCCCGATTCTTCGCCAATTCGTTCGCAACATCTTCATACTGCTTCGTCAGGTCCTGAATCTCCTTCTTCAAATCATCCCGCTGATCTTCCGAAAGAACTTTGTCTTTCTCCTCCTGATCCGCCATTTTATTTCCGTCCCGACGAACATTGCGGATCGCTACTTTCGTTTCCTCGCAATGTTCCTTAATTCGGGTCACCATTTTCTGACGGACTTCCCGGGAAAGCGGCGGAATGTTAATCCGCACAACACGACCATCATTACTCGGCGTATAACCCAAATCCGACGCAATAATCGCCTTTTCAATGTCCTTGAGCGTTGAAGCGTCAAAGGGACGCAACACAATTTGATTCGGTTCGGGACAAGCAACGGTTGCAACCTGTTTCATCGGGCAACTCGAACCGTACACTTCGACTTTGAGCGAATCAACCAAACCCGGGTTCGCCCGACCCGTCCGAATCCCCGTCAAATCACGACGCAACTTCGCAACCGCCTTGTCCATACGATCTTCAATGTCCAACAGAATCTCTTCAGCACTCATCGACTATTCACCTTCGTTCTTACTTCGTTCGTCTTGCGTTCGTACTTCGTTCATTCATTTTTCGTTAGTCGTCATTCTGAATCAACGTCCCAATGTCCTCTCCTGCAACAACCCGTTGTAAATTCCCCTCAATCCGATAATTGAAAACCCGAATCGGGAGATGATGTTCCTTACAACGGGCAACACATTCTTGGTCGAGAACCCGGAGATTCTGCTGAAGGAACTGATCGTAACTCAATCGCGGATAAAACAGAGCAGTCGGAACCTTAACCGGGTCGGCACTGTAAACTCCGTCCACTTTCGTCGCTTTGAGCAAAACATTCGCTTTAAGCTCAATCGCCCTTTGCGCTGCTCCTGTATCCGTTGTGACAAACGGGCTCCCCGTTCCTCCTGCAAAAAGAATGATCCGTCCCTTGTTGAAATGTCGATTCGCCCGCAATCGGTCATACGGTTCAGCAACAGCAACAGGAAGAGCGGACATAAGCCGGACTTCAGCACCTTGTGAAGTGATTGCATCCCGCAACGAAAGCGCGTTAATCACGGTTGCAAGCATCCCCATTTCATGCGCGGTCGCTGTTTCAACAGACGAATTGGCTGCTTTGAATTCGGACCCGCGCAAAATGTTTCCGCCCCCCATTACGACGCCCAATTGGACCCCGAATCGGGTCGCCTCAACAAGCGCATTTGCCAATTTCAGGACCGAATTCATTTTAATCCCATTTTCCTTTTCGGGACAAAAACATTCACCTGAAACTTTGAGTATAACGCGATGTAACATTTGACCGCTCGTTCTATTTTCAGATCGTTCGTCTTATTTTCCGCCCAAGAGCCAAAGAACAAACTTTTTGAGTTCCAGTCCCCCTTCTTTTGCAACCTGAGCAACTGTTTTAGAGGAATCTTTAACGAACGGTTGTTCGAGCAAGCAGCGTTCAGCAACAAAAGTCTTCATTCGACCGTCGATCATTTTTTCCAAAATGTTCTGCGGTTTTCCACTATGCGCAGCTGCCATTTCCTCTGAAACCAATTTCTTTTCTTTCTCCAACATGTCCTGCCCCAACTCCTCTGCTTTAAGGGCAATCGGTTTCATTGCCGCAATGTGCATACAGATGTCCCGGGCCAAATCGGAATTGGCCCCGTCGACTTCGAGCAGAACACCAATCGCGGAATTGTGATGAACGTAAGCCCCAGAAGGACCGGGTATACGAATCATCCGACTCAACTTAAAGACTTCACGAATTTTGTTGACCAGATCATCATATTCGTCCCGAATCGTGCCCGAACGACCCGGAAAAGGTTGGTCAAGCAAAGCGTCCGCCGTTTCAGCACCTGGACCGGTTGCCAATTGCTGCACCATTC
Organism: Thermoguttaceae bacterium; assembly: GCA_051660685.1. Lineage (GTDB taxonomy): Bacteria > Planctomycetota > Planctomycetia > Pirellulales > Thermoguttaceae > JAVBSX01. The sequence continues at coordinate 14,771 of JBOFQB010000003.1, forward strand.
CTTGAATCAACGCGACAAACTCGTCGGTGTTGGAAACCGGGGCACTTTCGCAAAGCAGCTCGACCATTGCAGCTGTTCCGGTTTTCGGGTCGGTGTAAACCGCAATCCGTCCCGCTTCTGTTTCGCGGTCCGACCGTTTCTCCATTGTTTTCTTCCCCGATTTGCGAAGAATTTCAATCGCTTTCTCTTCATCTCCCCCCGCTTCTTGAAGTGCCTTTTTACACTCCATCATCGGAAGTCCGGTTTTATCACGAAATGCTTTGACTGCTGTTGCTGTAATTTCCGTCATTGTAGGTAATCCTTATTCTGTTGCTTGCCTTTTAGCTCTTTGTAATAATACGTCTTGTTCTTTATAACAATACGTCCCAAAGAAATGACACGAAAGAAGTGAACCGGGGGAACTGGGATCGGGTCAAAAAACTCTCCCCCCTCCCCTTCCCCGGTCAATCATGTCGTTTCCTGCCAATCCTGCCCAATGTTTCACGTCCTATACACGACACACTGTCAACGGAAATTAACCGTTGCCCTCTTTTTCACCCATTTCGGTTTGCATGATTCCGGCTTCTTTTTTACCTTCAATCACGGCATCTGCCAAAAGTCCCATAATCAGCTCGATTGAGCGGATTGAATCATCATTACCGGGAATTGGCAGGTCAATGACATCAGGGTCCGAGTCGGTATCGATCAACCCAATTGTGACGATTCCATTTTTTCGGGCTTCACGAACAGCGTTTTTCTCTTTTTTCGGGTCAACGATCACCATACATCCTGGAAAACGGTCCATTGTCCGAATACCATTAAGGTTGCGGAACATTTTGGCTTTTTCCCGTTTTAGCTGGGACTGCATTTTTTTGGAGTATTGCGAATGCATCTCTTCCTCGGAGATGGATTCGAGTTCTTCGAGTCGGGAAAGACGACTACGAATTGTACGGAAGTTCGTCAAAGTTCCGCCCAACCAACGAGTGCTGACATAGGGCATTCCGCAACGTTCTGATTGGGTTGCAACCGGTTCGGACGCTTGACGTTTGGTCCCGACAAAAAGAATGAGGCTCCCTTGTGCAGCAACCTGCTTGAGATATTTTCTCGCTCGCAATATGCCCTTGACTGTCTCACGAACGTCAATAATGTGGATCAATTTCCTACGTCCGTAAACGTAAGGACGCATTTTGGGATTCCAATGACTTGCGCGATGTCCAAAATGGACACCTGCATCGATGAGGTCCTGAACGGCAATCGCCAATTTTTTTCCAGTCATAATGCAAAAACACCTTTCTTCTCAACCATTTGGCACATTGGCAGACCGTAAAGGGGGGACCAACGTTTTGGGTTGACGACAGACAGCGGTCTGAAAAACAAGTATTGACTCACTTCGGCAGAGACCGTTTCAACCGAAAGAGAGCTTGCTCTAACGCGAGCTTCTTCAGTATACCCCCCTCCCCTTCCCCGTCAACAGGGTCCAGAAACACCAAGAGCGTTTTTTCAAGACATTTGTAATAGACATGTTGCATAACCTATCATGGTCTTTCGGCGTTGAGGATGGCACAGACCAATTTCGTGCGTAACAGGTGTGTTGGACGGCGGTTACGATACGGATGCGACATGATCTTGAATACCTTGATCTTTGCGTTAA
>JBOFQB010000004.1:0-26854 GCA_051660685.1 Thermoguttaceae bacterium
TAGCCGCGATACAACGTATCGCGCGTTCCGAAATTTTAATACGCGCGGAACGTTGTTCCTCGGCTAAACGACATATTTAGGTCGCAGCTACGCAGCTCATTTTTTTGCTGCACCTAACCCGGGGTTTCGCTGCGCTTCACCCCGGGCTACAAAAAGGTCGCTGCTATGCAGCTAATTTCAGAAGACCGTCTATACGACTGTCTTCTGACTTTCGGTATCTGCATCCCACTTTTTAATGTTGACAAGGCAATAGAACAGCAATGTTGAACCGTTCTCTTGCCGTTTCTCTTCCGTTGGAAATTTCTTTCCATTGACGGTCCGTCCCCTTTGTGCGATAATCATTCGGTAAATTAGCATACACTGCGTTGGAGTGTCTGTGTGAACTGTCAAACGACAACCCAACCTCTTGAAAGGTGAAGTGTCCACAACAAACAAGTGTGATCCATGATTGTGCGTTCTCCTTTTGGTGTGCGAGGTACATCAGTATTATTGAGCCCCGTTTGAACACCGAAAACGACTATTCTCTGTCAAAAAAGGTTAAGGGGTCCTGAACAAAGGTCCAGAAAATCCATGAAACTTTCAATCGTCGTTCCCGTTTACAATGAAGTCGACAGTTTGCCCGAATTGCATCGTGAAATCGATTCCGTTCTCAAACAAGAAGGTTATGATGCCGAAATCATTTATGTTGACGACGGTTCAACCGATCAGTCTTGGTCGGCAATCGAGCGTTTGGCGGATTGGGACCCAAGAGTCCGCGCAATCCGGTTTCGCCGCAATTTTGGCAAAGCAGCCGCATTAAAAGCAGGTTTTTCGGAATCAACCGGGGATTTTGTGATTACGATGGATGCTGATTTACAGGATGACCCGGCTGAAATTCCCGGTTTTTTGGCGATGATGGACAACGATCATGACGTGATAAGTGGTTGGAAAAAGGTCCGGCATGATCCTTGGCATAAAACATTCCCCTCGAAATTTTTCAACAAAATGGTCAGTTGGATTTCCGGGACCTCGTTGCACGATCACAATTGCGGCATGAAATGTTATCGTCGTGAAATTTTCGACGAAATAACGCTTTACGGAGAATTACACCGATTTGTCCCGGTCCTCGCCGCTTCTCGCGGTTTTAAGGTTGGAGAAAAGGTCATTCAACATCGTGCCCGACAATTTGGCTCCTCCAAGTACGGCTTTAACCGGTTCATCAAAGGATTTCTCGACATTCTAACGGTCAAGTTTGTGACGGGATATGGACAACGCCCTCAACATTTACTCGGGACGCTTGGTTTGTCCTCCTTTGCAATCGGGACCTTGACCCTTTTGTACCTGGCATTTCGTTGGGGACTTTCGCGGTTGATGTACTCGGCTCCTGAACAATTGTACAATCTGCATGACCGACCCGCTGTTCTTTACGGTGTTGCATTGATGCTCCTCGGCGTTCAACTTCTTTCAATCGGGATCATTGCCGAATTGTTCATTGCCTATCATAACCGAGTTTCCAAAGATTATTCGATCAAACAAAGGATAGGGGATAGGGAGTAGGGAATGGGGGGTAGGGATTAGAGAAAAGAATGACAACGGCGTCACGCCAATCAACCGACCTCTCGATTGCCAAACTAACCGACTGTTCCGAAATAACCCCGGATTTTTTGTCCAACGACTTCAACTGTCCCGGTTGCGTCAACCAACTTATAACGATCCGGGCATCTTTTGACTTCTTCGAGAAAACCATTTCTGACCCGATCAAAATACTCTTGGTCCCGGCTCTCAATTCGATCCGGCTCAGATCGGTTCTTCATTCGCTGTTTTGCAACATCGGCAGAAACATCAAGAACGAAACCGACATCCGGCAAGGTTGGGCCGGTCACCATCTCGCCAATAGATCGCATTTGCTCAAGAGGAACCTGACCGCCGTATCCCTGATAAGCAATGTTGGAGAGCAAATATCGGTCAGCAAGGACGATTTTTCCGACATTCAGAGCGGGTCGGATGATTTCCTGAACCATTTGTGTTCTTGCCGACATGAAGAGGAGCATTTCCGCAAGGGGAATAACATGGAGGTCATTACGATGCAGCAAAATGTTGCGGATTGCATCACCCAATGCTGTTGTCCCGGGGTCCCGGACAACAACGACTTCCTTCCCCTGTTCCTCAAACCAGTCTTTCAACCGGGCAATCTGCGTCGTCTTTCCACAACATTCCCCCCCGTCAAATGTGATAAACATATCGTCCTCGTTTTGTAAGAATAAATCCTCGTCGGATTCAGGTATGATTCGCTCCCAATGTAAACACGAACAAAACAATCGCCCCTTCGTCTTATCATCCCAATGTTTCAACGTCTTATCGTCTTAACATCTTGACGTTTCAACGTTTCAACGTCGATACATCCCGGCCAATTGAGCCGATTGGTAAGCGAGATACCCGAATAACATGGTGATCCAAGGAAAGCCGACCATTTTCTCTTGTTGAATCCATTGTGTCAAGCTGATAACGGCAATTGCTCCACTAAAAAAGGTGGACAACCAAAGTGAGTTGAGGATTCCGGTTTTTCGGTTGAAGAGGCAGAACATTTCGCGGGCAATGTGACCGCCGTCTAAGGGGTAAATGGGGAGAAGGTTCAAAAGTCCCCAAAAAACGGAAATATAGATCATATCGTTAATGAGGAGATAGAGCAGGACAAGAAGAGTCTTGGAGAGAAACGGCAAAGTGCGGGCGAAACTTTCAGGGTCAATGACGATGAGCGGAAAAGGGATAAAGTTGGCGAATTGGACGAGATGGAATTGGACGTTCATACCAAGGGCGAGGAGGAGTCCGAGAATGAATCCGGCGAGGAGGAAACCGGAAACGGGTCCCATGATTGAGATCAGTATTTCCCCCAACGCATTTGGGGTCCGCTTACGATAATGATAATCATGAGCAGTCAGTCCCCCCATTCCATAAAAGACAATCCAAGTTCTTGCCCCGAAAACGCGAGAAAGAATCAAAGCATGTCCCAATTCATGCAGCAAAATGACGAAAAAGGCGGACGCGACCCAGCATAAAATCTGCTGCAACCAACGTTTCATGTCACTTGTATCACTTGGCATTCCCAAAAGAATGATAATGACCCAAAAGAGGGGATGAACTCGGACGGGGAGTCCAAGAACCTTGAAATTCCAATCGTATTGTGTGCGAGGAGGTTCGGAAAACATGCGGAATAGGGGATAGGGGATAGGGAATGGGGGATAGGGATTAGGGACAAGAATTGTGAATTGAAAGGGGAAAAGGGAAAATTGAACCAAACAAAAGAGGAGTTGCACAAAGAAAAAAGGTGAACCAGTTAACTCGCGAGATGCCGTTATTTTCCTGTCTCCCCTTCTTTCCTCCTACCTCCTCTCTTCCACCTTCTCTTCATGTGTCAACATTAAACGGGTTTTCCCGTCTCCCCCATTTCCCCGGTTTCGGGCTTTTCCCGCATCCCGGCAATCGTCGCAATCGTTTCCGGGAACTCAACCCCGCCTATCTCCTTCATCACCTGCAACATCGGAGGAAGCGTCTTCGCCATATTCTGCAACCAGTTCGCCGTTGCACTCGTTCCCCCCTCCTTCCCCCCATTTCCATCCCAAACCACAACCTTATCAAACTTGATGTTGGAAATCGCAACCGCAGATGCTTCAATCAAACTGTCAAAATGCTCCAACATGAGCATCTGAAACGCTTCTTGCGTTCCTCCACATGCCGTAATAATCTCGCGTAAACCTTCCCCCTTCTTCGCCAAAATCTCGTACTGACCCCGCGCTTCTGCTTCTAACTTCGCAAAAATCGCTTTCGCTTCTCCTTCCGCCTCAATTCGACGTTGTTCGGCAACCGCTTCTGCATCAACAATCATTTTGGCCTTTTCGGCTTTTGCAGGTGCTTCAAGTTCCGCCCGACGTTTCGCCTCAATCCGTTCCGCTTCTGCAAGAGCCGCTCTCGCTTGCGCTCGGTGTTCCGCTTCCTGAACCGCCGCATCCGCTTCTCGTTTCTTCGTCTCTCCCGATTGATACGCTTGCGCTTGTTTCACCTGCAATTCGGCTTGGGATGCCGCAATCACCGCTTTTGCCCGGTTCTCACCCTCAACCGCCGTTGCATTCGCATCTGCCAATTGTATCCGCATCTCTCGTTCCGCCTGTTTGACTTGCGTTTCCCGCTCAAACGACGCCGATTGCTCTCCAACCGTTTGCTCTTTCTCCAATTCGGCAAGCCGGACTGCCTGTTCCCGTTCCAATTCCGCAAGTCGAACCGCTTGCTCTCTTTCCGCTTCACGAGTTCCGATCATCTGGACCTTCATTGCGTTCGCAACCTGAACCACTTTTGCCTGTTGCGCTTCTGCAACCCGGATTTCCCCCATTCTTTCATTATCGGCAACATCACCTCGCGCTTTTTGAACCGCTTCTGATGCTGCTTTGCGACCAATTGCCTCAATGTAACCTGATTCGTCCGTAATGTCCGTTATGTTGACGTTGATCAGAATCAACCCGATTTTCCTCAACTCCGGGTCAAGCGAATTGGTAATGCTGTTCAAAAAGGCATCTCGATCCCGGTTAATCTCCTCAATATTCATCGACGCAATCACCTGACGCAACTGCCCGAAAATAATGTCTTCTGCCTGTTTGGCAATTTCCGATTTGGACAGCCCCAAAAGACGGATTGCGGCGTTTTGCATCAATTCCTGAGTTGTCCCAATTGCAACGGTGAAAACACTGGGGACATTGACCCGAATATTCTCCATAGAAAGTGCCCCGCGAAGTGGTATTTCGATCTGCATAGGTTCCAGACCGAGATAGGCGTAATCCTGAATGAGCGGAACGACAAACCTTGCTCCACCATGAATACATTCAGAGGTTTTACCTTGCGAACTTTTTCCGTAAATGACAAGAATTCGGTTGCTCGGACAACGTTTGTACCATCTGACGAGAGCGAGTAGGATCATTGCGCTAAGGACGAGGACGGCAATGAGGATAACGGCGAGAATGGTGACGAAAGGATTCATGATTGTGGTAAGTGTTGGGGATTTTGATTGGAAGAGCGGACAACGCTGTTTTTCATGCTTTACGTCGGTTTAATCTGTGCATAAGCAGTTACTTATTCTATCTAAGCGGTTCCTTAATCAGTATAAGGGGTTACTTCGAGGAGGTTTTCCGCGACGACTCGGGTTACAGTGATTGGTGTCCCGGACGCAAGAGCTTCACCCGGGGTCATTGCTTCATATTCCATTGTTCGTCCCTGATGATTGACGAGCACTTTTCCGCCGAGTCCTTTGTTTGCCGGAATTTTGACGTAAACCGTTCCTTTTGCACTCGGCAAGGTTTCCATAAGAACAGACCCGTCATAACGGAGTGAGTACATTTTGCTGTAAAGGTAATAGACGAGCAAAAGGGCGGAAAAACCGAGGAGCAGGGCGGACGCAATTCCGATCAGGTCACGAAATTTGGGATCGACACCAAAATAGTCAGCACCTGAGATTCCGGCGAGACCGCCGAGTCCGAAAAAGGTGAGACCGGCAATGAGCGTTCGGAACGAAATGATTCGGAACATTCCGTGCGAGCTTGGGTGTTCAAGGTGATCCGTTGGAGTTCCGTTGAAATCGGGCATATCAGCAACTTCACTTCCTCCAAACCCCAGGAGCATGAGGAGGAACTGGAACAGCATGATTGTTCCGCCGAACAGAGCACAGCCGAGAAACAGCAAGGTCGTGAGCATTGTTTCATTCTCCCCTTTGTTTTCTGTAAAAAACCGCATAATCGTTAATGTCAACCGCTTCAGTCGATTATAGCTTTTTTTCTACATCGTTGCGCATGTCACTTCCGTTTTTTTGAAAAAAACCTGAACAACGGCTCAACACCTGCTGAGCCGTTATCGTGTCCTTCTGTCGCTTTCTCGAAGTTGGAAATTTTGCTCTTGGTTCAATTGAGCCAAATGATTATACTCGCTCTGATTTTGTCGGGCTGATTGACCTTTCCATTATCATTGACCGATTGTTCCGCCCTTTCCAATGTCCTCACGCAGTTTTTCAACTTTTTCTCAAACACCTGATTCAGGCCGACCTCGAGATTCGTCGTCGGTTCTGCAAAAATCAGCGATGTTGTCCCCGAAAAAAATCGGGGATTATGAACTGCTTGCTGAAATTGGTCGGGGCGGAATGGGGATTGTTTATCGCGCCCGTCAAACCTTTCTCAATCAGAGTGTTGCAATCAAAATATTGACGGATCGACATACGGACGATTCGCTTGTCATTTCCCGTTTTCGGCGTGAAATGCAGATGATTGGACGACTCGATCACCCGAACATTGTTCGCGCCCTTAACGCCGGGGAGTCGCAAGGAACACTTTACCTAGTTATGGAATTCGTCGAGGGGATCAACCTTGCCAAATTAGTCCGATTGCAGCAAGGATCAGGGACGAGTTCATTGACCGAATCGCAAGTGCGGTCGTTCTTGGGAATTGGAACAGCTGCAGAAATCATTCGACAAGCCCTTTTGGGACTCGATCACGCTTCTCATTTGGGATTGGTCCATAGAGACATAAAACCGGCCAATTTAATGTTGACGAAATCAGGAACGGTCAAAATTCTTGATTTAGGTTTAGGGAAATTTTTAGCGGACAATCAATTGGCGGGGGAGGACATCAGGGAATGCGCCCAATTGACCCAAATTGGCACAACGGTTGGGACGATTGATTATATTGCGCCCGAACAGTGTGAAAATGCAGCCGATGTTGATGTTCGGGCCGACATATACGCTCTTGGTTGTACGTTATTCTTTCTGTTAACCGGAGAAGCCCCGTTTGACGGACCGGATTATTCCTCTGTCCGAAAAAAATTATTGGCCCATCTCAACGGGAATATTCCGCCAATTCGTCGATTCCGTTCCGACTGTCCGGACGAATTGCAACAGATACTGACAAAAATGGTCGATCCGAATCCAGATGACCGTTTTCAAACCCCGGCCGAAGTCCTTGAGGTCATTACACCTTTTGCCCGGTTTTCCGACCTGTTTGCCCTTTTAAGCACTCTTCCTGAACCCAACCCGACTGAAATTTCTTCTTCATCCGATTCACGGTCGATTGACTCGAATGACGAACAGGGTCTTTCCCGAACATTTGGGTCCCGAACCAGTTCCTCTTCAACCCTACAATCTCTGTCCGCAAGGTCTCGTGTCAATCAGATGAATCCAGAACTGAAACGGATTCTCGGTTCTTCAGCCCTGCTCCTGCTCGTTGTCGGAATGATCGTCCTTTTTCTTGTCCGTTCAGAAAATGAGACGGCGAAACCGGATTCCAAGACAACGGTTTCACAGAAAAAAAACATTCTCCCGAACGACCAAGAATTGGGGCCCAACGACAAGGAATCGAGGTTTAGGAACCAAACCGTCTCGAACAGGGGACAGGAACAGCATCCTGTTGAAACTTTGGAAAGAGTTTCAGGCAATGCTGATTTGGGGCAAAACGAACGGACTGGAAATTTGACCCCGACTGGAACGATACAGGTTGATAGAACGGGTCAAACGGACGAAACGAGCGAGACACCCTCTTCAGATTCGATCCAACCGGAATTGTCATCTCAACACGAACTTGTATCTCAGCAGGACCCTACATTTCAACCGGAACTCTCGACGACGCAGAAAAGAGTGATGAGAGACCTTGTACAACTGCCCGGTTTAGGAGGTGCTTGGTCTCATTCGGAAATTCCCTGGTATTTACCCTTTCTTCGAGATCATTTGGCCCGATCTATTCAATCCGGTTCACTGAAGTTGGAGTTTCTCCCCGTTCAAGTGTCTGCCCGAATTTCGGGTCCGACTCTTTCGTCCCCTTCTGAAATGATGCCCCGTCCAAAAATTGCATCAAACGGCATGGTCGTATCTGACGTTGATCTTTCTTTGAATTCAAGTCTTTCTTCCAATCACGACATTTCTGTCGAGACTTCGCGTCCTTCTGATTCTGCATTAGGGAAAGGAGGATTGCCCTATTATGACCCCAATATTGTCAACGTTTATCGATTCATCTGGAATACTGTTCAGCCGATTGTTGAAACAATGCCGGATTATCGAAAAAAGCTGGTTAAAATGTTGAAAGAGACGTTAGAAACCCGGATTGAAAAGGAACAGTTATTCCCCCTTTACGTTGATGCTCTTTTGCAGTTTGAAAAAAATTCCGATCCCAATTCGGCGACCGATTTGCATACAATTGCGTTGTTGCAGCATCAAATTGCGCTGCTCAAAAATGATGTCAGTATTGCTGAAGAAGCGAGAGAGTCTTATCAACGAGCGATTCGAGAGTATTCAGAAGACGAAAAATCAGGTGATTGGATCGCATCTCTCTTGAAATCAGTCGGACGGTCTGATTGGGCTCGATTGGAATACTGGAGTGAAAACGATTACGCCAAGTTTGAGCGACTTGCCCGATTGATTCTGCAAACGTCCGATGTTTCTGACTTGTTCAGAATCGAATTTTTAACCGTTTTGGGAACCAATAGTGTCTCTTCAGGACAAAATGATGACCGTCTGTTTGAAGAAGCTCGTGTTTTGTTGGAACAATCGGGTCTTGACCCTCTTGTGCATCCTCTGTCCGGTTACATTCGAGAACGATTAGCATGGAGTTTGGCCGATCAATGTAAATTTCAAGAAGCGGGTCAGAAATTTACAGAAGCACTACGAATTCGTGAGAACAATCGGGATCAGTCTCACAATCCTTTTGCGGCAATTAACGTTTTCCATAATCTACATGGTCTCGCCCTGATAAAACGTTATCTCGGTGATACAGACGGAGCAACACAAGGTTTTAGTGATGTTATTGAACAGGTCAAAGCCGAACTGGATCAGCCGGAATTTGATGAACCGACCCAACTACGATACTTTCAGGACTTGCGAGAACGGTTGTACAATTCGCAGGAACGGTTTGGCGATTGTACGTTATACGGCGGAGCAGCCGGTTTTGGAGCAAGCGGTTCCAATGTTTCCATGTCGGATTTGACGAATGCAGCCCGATTGTACGAACGGGCACTTCAAGCGAACGAAAACAAAAGTACACGTTTGGTTCTGAGTTGCAAACTGTCGATTACACTCAGTTTGTTGGGACAACGTGAAGAAGCAAAACGGGTTCTTGCGGAATCGGATCAAACGGGGATCATTCCTCTTGGAACGGAACGAAGAAGGGCTGCATTTTTGCGTCAGATTGCAGATGCTGTTTTGCTGCTCAAAGAGAATGAGGTGAACAAAAATGAAACGGGTATAACACAAGGTCGGGAATCACTACGACGTTTTCTCCTCCAATTTTCCGACAGTTCCGAAGAAGGGGCCAAATTTCGTCGGGAAACTCTCGAATTGCAACTCTTCTGTATTGAACTGCTTTTGAATTCACAACTGGAATCGGGTCAGTTTGTTGCGGCAAGAAATGATTTGAGTTTTCTTGACCCGCTTCTTCTGTCCTTTGTCAACACAAAAATAACGCGACCCTATTTGCGACGTTATTATGACCTTGCAATCCGTTGTTTCAATGAAATCGGGGAATCACAGGAATCGGATTCCGGCTTTTCAGAACAGAGTTTAATTGCCAATCAATTACGTTATTTGCGACAATCACGATTCTGGAGAGAGGACAAGAGCAAAGATAAAACGGATTCGGGTTCAGGAACAGTTTTTTTTCATTTTTCAACCAAAAGGGGAATTGCGATTTTCATGCCGAATGATAATCGCCCGTTTGAACGGTATTTCCTCGAATATACACGCAATCAGGTTAAAGAAGCGGGCAGTTCAAGTGAGAAGCTCCCCTTACCCGAACTGCTTGTCAAACGAATGATCGAAGAAAAACCGAACCTCTCTTTCAGCGACACACCTTCTTGGTTTCGTAAAAGTGACGCTCTTTCCGACGAGGATTGGCCGTTTGAAACAAGGGAATAGGAAATGGGGAATAGGGGATAGGGATTAGGGCGGGAGTTTCCGTTTAGAGCATTTCCAAAATTACTGTGCATCTCACAACCCCAGATTGTCCTTGAATTTCAGGTGTCAAAAAATCGTGAAATGTGTATACCAATTATTGAAATGCTCTAGCCGAAGAACAACGTTCTTCGTGTATTTTTTTAGGAGGTAGAAGATAGAAGGTAGAATTGAGAATTGAAAAGGGAAAAGGGAGAATTGAACCAAACAAAAGAGGAGTTGCACAAAGATAAAAGGTGAAACCTGTTGACTCGCGAGATACCGTTATCTTCCTATCTCCCCCTTCTTTCCTCCTACCTTCTACTTCCCCCAAATATTGTCAACTTTTGAAGTGCCCTAATAAATTTTGTCCTCAAAAAAGTCGCATTTGGGCGGAATTCCGTTTTCAGGGTGTTGCCCGACAACAAGGCGTTCGACAAAACGATATTTTTCGCCGGGGAATTCCTTGAACGAAAAATTGTCCCCTTTCTGCAACACGGGACCTGTTTCTGGAATTCCGCCAAATGAATAGGTCCCGGACACCTGACAGGGAAACCAGTATCCGTCATTTTCATCGTCCGTCATATAGAATTCGGCATAACAATGTCCGGGAACCCAAACCGTCCGGGCTGGAACTTTTCCGGCCCGACAAATTGCAATGAAAACGGCTGTCATTTCCTTGCAATCACCCCGCTTTAACTTGATCGTTTCAAGAGCCGTGTTCCCTATTTTGGCTTTATTCGCCTCATCATAAACAATGCTGTCCTGAACGTATTTGTAAACGGCTTCAATTTTGTTCCAATCCCCGGAAATGTCTTTGGTTATTTGTTGGAACAAATCGCGGAACACTTTGGCGTCGGATTCGATTTGCGGACTCTTTTTCAAATAAGGGTCAAAATCCCCGGATAATTTTTTCGGAATGGACAATTTGGGAATACTTTCAGGACTCGGGGGAAGAATTTCAGCACGCGCAACCTCAACGGTCAGAGATGCTTCAACGGATCGATTCGCGCCAAGTTTGGGGACACTAACGACCATTTGGCGTAAACCCCCGGTTGAATAATCCCGACGAGCAACATGGGCTAAACTGCTGCTTGATGTTTCCTCGACGATCATCACCTTCTGTTCCGGCCAATTGAGCGGAATCGGGATCAAAAACAGCATGTCACTACATTCATCCCGGGCATGTAAGCGAACGCCGGTTTTCCAACTCGTTCGCGCAACCGTCCCAAATTTCGGACCATTTTTTCCCCGCTGTGCCTCAACGGTCTCTTTGGTGTCCTTTTTCCCTTTCTTTTTTGAACTGGAAGAACCTGAACCGGCTGAAGTCGAGCCTGATTTGGATTTGCTCGACACCGAATTGTCCGAATTTTTTTTCGATTGGGTTGATTCAGATGAACTGGATGAAGTGGACGAACCTCGTTGACTTCCTTGACCGGATTGATCGTCCGAAAAAACGTCCAACGAACCGTCCGGTTTCGCCGTTTCATTCGGTTTTGACGACTCGTTCGATTGAGGGGACGAACGGTCGGGCGGTTGTGTCGGACCGAATTGAAACTGGGCCCAAATCGTTGTATTGAGGGACAATGACAGGACGAGAAGGAGGACGTAAGAGGTCGAACGAGGAAAGGGGTACATTTCGGGCAACGCAAAAGAGGAGAATGACAATCAACAAAAAATAGTTGAACAAGCGTTCATACGGTAAAAGCAAGGACCGTTTAGTGAAAGTTTCATACCAAAACCGGATCAGCAAAACGAGGATGACAGGGAGGAACAGAATGACGAGCGGATTGTAACGCAAACTTTCTTTGATGTTTCCGTTGAGAAAAAAGTGAACGGCTCGCATGGACCCGCAACCGGGACAATAAAGGTGCAAAACGGTTCGGGTTGGACAGGAAGGAAAACCGTAATCGGTCGGATGTTTCCAATAGAGCAACACCAACACAAAAACAGTTCCAACGACGAAAAGTCCGAGCAACAAGAAGGGTAGAACGAAACCTGTATGGACGGTTGTGTCACCTTCTCGCAAACACCTTGTGTTACAAGACGCTGCATGTTCAACTTCAGTAAGACCAATCCGTTCTGAATGTACGAATCGTTGTTGGTGAGGTCGGTTAGGTTGCGTCATGTTGATCTCAATGTTTCACCTTTTTTCTGAAAGGAGGGGGGCATTATCGAGGAGGACAAGCATTGACTCCGACAGAAACCATAACAATGATCATAATGATGACATAGAGGAGATAAAGGGCTGCACCAATACCCCAGATCACAATACCCCAGATCAGGAATTTTTTGGCGGTATTGGCTTTTTGCATTGCGTCCTGAAAATGTCCGTATGTTTTTGCCGAATTGGCTTGAACGGCATAAACTAGGCCGACGATTCCAAACGGCAAACAGCAAAAGATGAGTTCGAGAATACTCCAGACGAGATAGTCAGGTACTTGGGGAACGGACATTACCGGTTGATAAGGTTGGAGAGGAGCAGGAAACGGTCCACATGCCGGACAAGCCGTACTTCCGTCCGGGAGTTGCATTCCACATTTCGGACAAAACATCGTTCAGTTTCCTTTCTTAATAATAGGGGAGTGACAGCAGAAAACAAAACAAAGAGACCCCAAATAAGGGTCTCCCAAAAAACAGAGGGGTTCTAGCGAAGTCGGCATAATAACGTGTACCATGCAAAACTGGGCAGATAGGAGTGAACTATTGAGGACCGGCATTGACACCTACGATAATCATGAAAATGAGGAAAAGGAGATAAAGGGCAACGCCAATTCCCCAAAGAGCAATACCCCAGATCAAGAATTTTTTGGCGGTATTGGCCTTTTGCATTGCGTCCTGAAATTGACCGTTTGCTTTTGCCGAATTAGCTTGAACGGCGTAAACCAAGCCGACAATTCCAAACGGCAGACAGCAAAATAGTAATTCTAGGATGCTCAAGACCAGATAATCAGGTACTTGGGGAGCTGACATTCCGGGTTGATAAGGTTGAACAGGCGCAGTGAGCGGTCCACATGCCGGACAAGCCGTACTTCCGTCCGGGAGTTGCATTCCACATTTCGGACAAAACATCGTTCAGTTTCCTTTCTTAATAATAGGAGAGTAACAGCAGAAAACACCGTCAGGAGACCAGTAAAACGGGTCTTCCGAAAAACAAGTGTGTGTATCAAACAGTAAGGCGTATGAGCAATAAACACAATACGGGGTAAACAAATTGAGCGATGATTCCAATCAATCCCAACAGAAGGTACATCTCTGTTTTCTTGACCAATCGCAACGCTTCCTGATACTGTCCTTGTTCTTTTGCGGTTTTGGTTTGAAGTGAATAAACAATGACGAGAACACCAAATGGAACACAAAAAAAGGATTCGAGGATTCCCCAAACGGTATAATCAGGTAAACGGGGAATAACTGGTCCAGAGAAAGGGAGAGGGGGGAAAACGGATTGGGGTATAGGAGGTGAATACTGTGTAGAAGGAGAATGTTGCGTAAGAGGAAAATGTTGTTGTGGACCCCGGAACATGACGTCAACCGGTTGGGGCGGAACAGGCGACCAACATTTTGGGCAAATGGTCGTCTGATTGGAAAGTTGTAGACCACATTTGGTACAAAACATAGCATCATCTCCTTTTTGCAAAAAAGGAAGAACACAAGTACAGTCCTGATATTGATCGGAGCATTATACCCATTTTGACGAAGAAAAAACAGGTCGTCATCATCTCGGGGAATAAAGTGTACCCTTTTTTGACCCTCTTATGTCTCTTATCCCTCTTATGCAAGAACCTTATGCCTCAATCGGTTGCAATGACGCAGAACTGTAAAACAATCAGGACGCTTGATTGTATCCTGTTCGATAAGAACCCGCTTCATCGACAGACTCCTCGTCGGCGTATTCGTCTTCATCATTGTCTTCGTACTCTGCTCCCTCTCGATCCTCACACACTTCGTCATACTCTTCTTCATACTCATCCTCTTCTTCCTCTCCGTATTCTCCTTCCTCGTCAAATTCTCCATTCTCCTCTTCTTTCTCGTCATATTCTCCTTCTCCGTCCAACTCCTCCTCCTTTTCACACCCCTCTTCGACCAATTCGTCCTCACATTCCCTTTCGTCCTGATCCGTCTCTTCTGACTCAACATCAAACGGAATGTCTTCATATCCCCATTCTCCCGTTCCCCCTTCCTCTTGAATCACCTTCATGTCGTCCAGTTCCTCTTCGTAAACCGGATAAACCGGGTCCGTTTTTTTCTGGACTTGCAAGGTCGGGACAACAGGGGAATAGGTTCGTCCGGTTTCACGTCGCGGAATCGGTCGTGATTCGTCTCGTGAACGAACCGGTTGCGATTGTTTGGCCTGTTGAAATTGTTTTGTCCGTTGTGATTGCATTGACAACAACGACTGCTCCGACGATTGGGGTTGTCGAGCTGTTTGCGACTGTTGAATCGATTGGGGGTGTCGAGCTGTTTGCGACGGTTGAGCCGATTGAGGTTGCCGAGTTGTTTGCGACTGTTGAGTCGATTGAGACCGTTTGGACGATTGAACCCGCTTGATCCCCTGTTCTGAACCGGTTGATTGAGGAGATTTGGAAGATTGCGACAATTGAAAAGAATCGGTCGAAGATGCCGCAATCGCTGCTTCTTGAGCAGCTGTCTCACGTCGACGTCTCCATTCCTGAAGTGTCGTAATCACCTCTCGTGCTTGTGAACCGTTGTAGGTCCCGACAACACCATCTTCGGCCATAATATCAATCAATCGGGCTGCGCGGGAATATCCAATGCTCAATTTGCGCTGCAAAAGGGAAAGACTCCCCCGACCTTCCCGAATCACACATTCAACCGCTTTTTCGTAAAGAGCGTCTCTAGGGTCAATGTCCCCCTCTTCCTCCTCCTCTCCCTCAATCTGAAGTGCAACCAGTTCTTCGGCGTATTCCGGCTCTTCTGTACTGATTTCCGCAATGATCGTGTCAATCTCCTTGTCGCTCACATACGTCCCTTGTCCGCGCAAACATAAACTCGTTCCCGGTTGCAAAAACAGCATGTCCCCGTTTCCAAGCAGTTTTTCCGCCCCATTCCGGTCCAAAACAACTTGACTGTCACTTCGACTTGCAACTTCAAAAGCAATCCGAGCGGGCAAGTTCGATTTAATCAAACCCGTAATAATGTCAACGGTCGGTTTTTGAGTCGCAAGAACAAGATGAATACCGACTGCACGACTTTTTTGTGCTAAACGAATAATGTGTGTCTCGACTTCTTTAGCGGATGTCATCATCAAGTCCGCCATTTCATCGGCAACAATCACCATGTAGGGGAGTGATTTCGGCAACATTGCCCATTCTTCGTCCGATTCCGGCTCAATCCGGTCATACAACTCCTCTTCCGAGAGTTTGTTGTACTCACTTAACTGACGAACTCCAGCTCGTGCTAAAAGTTGATACCGTTGTTCCATTTTCTCAACCGCCCAACCAAGAATCGCTTCTGCTTTCTTCATGTCCGTTACAACAGGGTGCATGAGATGCGGAATCGACTTGTAAGAACTCATTTCGACCATTTTCGGGTCAATCATAATCATTCGGACATCTTCGGGACCCCGGGTCATTAAGATGGAGACGATGATTGAATTCAGACAGACACTTTTTCCGGTTCCCGTTCGTCCGGCAATCAGCAAATGCGGCAATTTCGTCAAATCAATCACCATAGAATGTCCCGAAACGTCTTTGCCCAGAAAAATGGGAATGTACATCGATTGGGCCGTTTCTGCCGTTTCTTCTATCACTTCTCGGAGTCGGACAATTTGACGTTGTTCATTCGGAATTTCGACACCAACCGTATTTTTTCCCGGAATGGGGGCGACGATTCGGACACTTGGGACTTTCAGCGCAATCGCCAGATCGTCGGTCAAACCCAGTATTTTGTTCAATCGTAAACCCCGTTCCAACTGAACTTCAAATTGGGCAATCACAGGTCCTGTTTGGATTTCGACGACCCGGACGTTGAAACCAAAATCGAAAAACGCCTTTTCAAGCTGTTTCGCTTGTCGTTTCACCGTCGATTCGTATTGTTCATAATTAACCGGAACACTCGGCGTCAACAGTTCCAGAGAAGGGAGTTCGTATTCATGCTCTTCTTGTTCCTCCTCCTGACTCGCATATTCCTCTGATTCGTCAAACTCCTCATTTTCGCTCCCCGAACTGGATTGGTCTTTGGAAGAGCCGAGTTTGAACCAATTCAGGAACGAATGATTTTCCGTTTCTTTCTCGGGGACAGGGTTTTCTCCGACATCGACTTTTCCGTCCCTGTCGCCCACTTTTGATTCTCGGGTTGGAACATGAGGTGTAACCAGACTCAATTCGGCATGATCCTCAAATTCCCGCATCTCTGATCCGCGTATTTCCGATCCCCGCTTTGTCCGACCCGATTGACGTTCAAGTTGACGTTCAAACGGTTGATTCGGGGAAACTTGATTGCAAGTCACTTGTTGGGGTGATACCTGATTGGGTGTCACCTCAGACAACATCTCCAAAACCAGTTTTCCGTTCAATTTCTTTTCAGGTCTTTCATTTTCAGGTCGTTCAAGAATTTTTTGAAGTAAACCTTGTCCAATCGGGGCGATTCCGAAAATCCAAAGTCCGATTCTCATAAGGGAATAGTCGCACGACAGGACTAATCCGCTCAGGAGGAGGGAGCTCAGGAAAACATAACTCCCAATCAGGGCAAAATACTGACTGAGAATGACCTTGAGCAACGATCCCAAGTATCCCCCAGGTCCGACAACGGTTTCAAAGGGACTTTCGGCGAGGAAAAAGGCGGAACCGGCTGAAATTCCACACAGAATGAAGACGAAGCCCAATTGTCGCAGAAGGAAATGACTGACGGAATAACCGGAAAAATAAATACAGATACCAAAGAGGAGCGGAACGGGCAAAAAATAAGCGGCTAAACCAAAAAAATCAAACAGTCCTTTTGCGCACGTTGCCCCAACCGGTCCACAAAGATTATGAACCGTCTGATGAAGCGGGAAAATTGCAGCTTTTCGTCCATCTTCGGCTGAAAAACTGAACAAACTGATGCTCAGGAAGACGAGGAGGGCGAACAAGAGCAGACCAAAGAGTCGTTGGGGCACTTTTTTTGACAAACAATTATTAATGGAGATGGAGGAAAACAGCACGAGGATTCCAGATGCCGAAACAGAGCCGTGTTCGGTTTATCGTCTCTCTCGGAACGAAAGTTGGAAAAAAGAAGACGATTCCTTTTTTTGGACATAACTGATGTATTGCCTATAATCTCTTTATTTACTGTTAAGAAAGTTAAAGACTCCCCTTTAGACCGGTTAAAACACTTTTGACAGAGCGTTATTGACAAAAGAAGAAAATAGTCAAGGAAAAATCGATTCTTTTTAAGCAAAAAAAGGAACAACCGGGTATGATATGTCGTAATTAAACCGATGAGACCGGGCAACAATTCTTTTACAAAGTTTTGTTGTTTTTTGGTCGATGCAACGGAATAGATTACCGAACTCGAAACTGTTTGTAGGATGCCCGGGCCGTTATTAAGGAGGTAGGACACCGAATGAAGTCGGTTTTCCCTGTTCGTGAACCGTTGAAACTCTCTTTGCGTCGAAAGAGCGAGCAAAAGAGGAGCAACGCACAACCGGGTTGACCCTTTCGTCAACGGATCATTTAGCCCTTTCGAGTGTTTTTGGTTTGATTCTATACGTTGTTCTCGCATGGAACGCTCGTTTTCATGGAACGCACGTTTTTTAGATTCAAAACACCAACGTTATACGGAAAGGGTTCATTATGTCCTCAAGTCGGGACTTCAATTCAACGGGTCGGGGCAGTACAACCAAAAAGAACGCTTTTTGCTCTTTTTGCCGGAAAAGTTTTCGTGAAGTCGGTCCTCTCATTGAAGGACCCAATGATGTCTACATTTGCGGCGAATGTACGGATTTATGTCAATCGATACTGACGCAGGAAAAACGGCGTCGGAGTCCCAATCATACGCCCCCCAATCATGTCCTCTCGCCCCGCGAAATTTTCGCCCGGCTCAGCGAATATGTCGTCGGTCAAGACCTCGCCAAAAAAGTCCTCTCCGTCGCTGTTCATAATCACTACAAACGTCTCATTCATCGTACAACCGAATCGTCCGACGTTATCATCGAAAAATCAAACGTCCTCCTTCTCGGTCCAACCGGTTCAGGGAAAACACTCCTTGCACAAACTTTGGCCAAAATTCTCGATGTTCCTTTTGCAATCGGTGATGCAACAACACTGACAGAAGCCGGTTATGTCGGAGAAGATGTTGAAAACCTGATCCTCAAACTGCTTCATGCAGCTGATTTCGACGTTGAAGCGGCTCAACGAGGTATCATCTATATCGACGAAATCGACAAAATCGGCAAAACCAGCCAAAATGTCTCGATCACCCGCGACGTTTCGGGAGAAGGGGTCCAACAATCCCTCCTTAAAATGCTCGAAGGAACTGTTGCCAATGTTCCCCCGCAAGGAGGTCGAAAACACCCTGAACAACAATACATTCAGGTTGACACAACCAACATCCTCTTTATATGCGGCGGAACATTTGTCGGAATCGAAGACATCATCCGTCAACGTCAGGGAAAAAAATCAATCGGTTTTGGTCAGACCCTTGCATTTGACCAAGAAAAAAGCAACAACTCGCTCCTTGCTCAGGTGACTTCCGACGACGTGCTCCATTTCGGCCTGATTCCCGAACTCATTGGTCGTTTACCTGTTCTAACAGCGTTGGAACAGTTAGACGAAACGGCGTTGATTCGTGTTTTGCGGGAACCGCGAAATGCCCTTGTCCGGCAATATCAACAACTCTTCTCAATGGAAGGGGCCGATGTTGTCTTTACAGATGATGCGTTACAAGCGATTGCACAAAAAGCACACGAAAAGAAAACGGGAGCTCGCGGTTTACGGTCTATCGTCGAAGGTGTCATGCTGGACATCATGTACGACCTCCCCGATTTGCCAAGTGGTTCAACCTACACCGTTACGCTCGATGTTGTTGAAGGTCGTCAACAGGTTTTACCTCTTCCCGAACCTGTCAACAAAAGTGCTTGAGTAGGGAATAGGGGATAGGGATTAGGGAATAGGGGGGAGACGGGAAGATAACGGTGTCTCGCTTATTTGGAGAAGGTAGAAGTCAGGAGGTAGGAAGAAAGAAGAGGGAGACGAGAAGATAACGGCATCTCGCGAGTCAACCGGTTTCTCCTTCTTTTTGACAACTCCTATTTTGTTTGGTAATTCTCAATAAAACCTCTTTCCCCTATTCCCTATCCCCCATTCCCTATACCCTATCCTCTACTCCTACTTCTCCAACCATTTCTTGATTTCTTTCAGCAACCGGACGGGATCAATCGGTTTGCTACAATAAGCGTCCATTCCCGACTCAAAACAACGTTGTTGGTCCTCTTTCGTTGCATTCGCCGTTAACGCAATAATCGGTATACGCCGTTGTCCCTGATGCTGCTCCCAGTCCCGAATCAATCGTGTTGCTTCATATCCGTCCGTTTCCGGCATCTGACAGTCCATCAAAATCAAATGATAATCCTTCGACATTGCAGCATCACACGCTTCTCGTCCGTTAATCACCAGATCGCAATGTAAACCGGATTCGGACAACAGGTTGTTAATCACGATTTGATTGATCCGATTGTCCTCTGCAACAAGAATACGGCAGTTTTTCGCAAATTCCCGCCAATCCGCTTCGTATTCACTCGACAGATGCAAGTGGTGTCGCCCCGATTTGGATTGCTCCTCCTCTTTGACCTCCCTTAGAAATTCGTTCCATTTTGCACTATACAGTTGCGTCATCGTTACATCAAACAACTGGGAATAACCAACAGGTTTTGTGACCCGCATGATTTTGACATGATGAAACATACTTTCGTCAATTTCGGAGGTAATCGGCAACAAAAGAGTGATCCCCAGTTTTCGCCAATGTGGATTCTGATCGATCTTCTTCGCCAATTCATAACCGGTCCCATCTCCCAGATTTTCGTCAATCATCACAATACTGATTGGACGTTTTTCCTCCTCCCCGGTTTTCAGGAGGTTCAGGACCTCTTGCATGGTGTCCGCTTTTTCAACGTCCATTTCCCAAACACTCAATTGTTGGGCAATGGATCGCCGGACGATTTCATTTTCTGAAGCAACAATAACTCTTTTCTCTTTCACGGTAAATTGGTCGTGAATACCGACATAACCGACTCCAATGCAAAGACCACTTTCGGTATGTGGACAGGCGTTTAGCTCCTGATTCAAACAGGCAAAACTGTTTTCCGTCAGACATTCCCGGATGTTTTCATCACAGATCAGAGGGATTCGGAACCAGAAACTGGAACCTTTATCGAGTTGACTTTTG
Source organism: Thermoguttaceae bacterium (assembly GCA_051660685.1). Classification (GTDB taxonomy): domain Bacteria; phylum Planctomycetota; class Planctomycetia; order Pirellulales; family Thermoguttaceae; genus JAVBSX01. The sequence continues at coordinate 20,306 of JBOFQB010000004.1, forward strand.
ACGCCGATTTCACCGCCCATAAGTTGGACAAGTTTCATCGAAATCGCAAGCCCCAATCCCGTTCCTCCATAAATACGCGCCGTTGAAATATCCGTCTGCGAAAACGCCTTGAAAAGTCGATCCAGCTTTTCTTCGGGAATACCAATTCCCGTATCATGCACCTCAAAAAGGACATCAAGGCGGTTTTGATTCCATTGTTGCGGCGTTACATCAACATGAACCCCTCCTGTTTTGGTGAATTTAACGGCGTTGCCAACGAGATTCATCAGAACCTGACGTAAACGTCCGGCATCTCCTTTGAGAATACGGGGTAAAATCGGATGAAACGTTGCGCAAAGTTCAAGTGACTTGCCCTGAGCGCGTGAAGAGAGAATACCGAGAACAGATTCTGTTGTATTAAGTAAATCAAAATTCTCCGATTCAATCTCGATCTTCCCCGCCTCAATTTTTGAAAAGTCCAGAATGTCATTGATGAGAAACAGGAGTGATTCGCCCGAAATTTTCGTCAAAAGGGCATATTCATGCTGTTTCGGCGTCAATTGCGTTCCAAGCATCAAATCCGAGAGACCAATCACCCCATTCAGTGGTGTACGGATTTCATGTGACATCGTTGCCAAAAACTCACTTTTGGCCTTATTCGCTTTTTCTGCTTCAATTTTCGCCTTTTTCAGCGTTTCCGCATTACGTCGTTGACTGAGAATATGTCCGATCCCTTGAGCAAGCAGGGCAAGTTGCTTGGCATCTGATTCGTTATAAGGCTCCTGTTTATTCCCGACACCAATAACGGCAATTGGCACTTGACCATCCCAAATCGAGATGTTCATGTGAGAATGAATTGCAAAATGCCCTTTTGGAAAAACCCTATGTCCCGGCAAATCAACCACATTGTTGTGAATGACAGCATTTTTTTGATCGAGACAGGCCGTCAACATGGGAGAAAGCGTATGTGCTTCTGTTGCCAGATTTTTCGGGATATGACAAATTTCCCTGTGTCCGTTAACCCAAGCACGAAAGGGAATGACATGTCCGTCGACATCAAGGGAAAGAAAATATCCTGAGTTGCTCTCGGTCAACTGGACACAGGTTTCAATCACAAAATCAACCGCATCTTGCTGAGAGACATCCGTCATTTCCGCAAGTTTCAGCAGCGAGTTGGTCCGCAATCGGTCCCGCTCCAACGCCGCTTCCTTCTTTTTGAGTTCTCTTAAATCGCGTGTAAAACCGGCAACGATAAAACCGTCATCCCGTTGGACTCGAACAAGTGTGATTTCACACGGAAGTGGTGTTCCATCCAGTTTTTGGTGCATCCATTCAAACTGTTGATAACCTGTTGCAAATGCGGCCTGAATTTTTCCAAGTGCTTTTTCCGACGATAATTGTCCGTCCGGTTGGAATTCGGGCGATAATTCCCCAAAACGATCCAGATACTCCTGCTTGTCCTCCAGACCGAACAATCGCGTCACTTCAAGGTTACATTCGAGATTATTAAAGTTGGAATCCCAGAAATTACACCCCAAAGGTGCTGCATCCAACAAAATGCGAACCCGTTCGTCCGCTTCCTTCCTCTCTTCCAGCATGTTCCGGCGTTCAGTAATATCAAGGCAGATCGCCGCACACTGTATACAATTACCCTTTTCATCATGGAGCGCATTAACACTGGTGTCGATCCAGACATTTTTTCCATTCTTGTGTCGAATCGGCAGATCAATCCGAAATTCGTTGATTTGGCCTTTCTTCAGTTTTTGCTGGAAACCAAGACTGACCCCGGAAAAATCATCGGCATAAAACTCCGCAATGTTACGTCCGGCAATCTCTTCTTTTTGATAACCTGTTAGAGCTAACAGAGCGGAATTGAAATCAATAACGGTTCCGTCGGGCGTGTAAAAAACAATTGCGGCACTTCCATTCAGGATTGCCTGAATTTTTGACTCGCTCCAAACTAATCGGGTTGTTCGTTCGAGAAGGATTTTATTGATTTGAGCGGTTTTACGCAGATAATCGAGCAGGATCGACAGAATAACGACAATAATCAGGATTGAGGAACAGGCGATGATGAGGATAAAGAAGGATTTTCGGAGCAAGGGGTGTGACGCTTGTTCCCATTTTTTAACGTCAAAATCGGTCGCCAGAATCGCTTCAACCTGACCCTTTTCATCATAAAGAGGGGTTGCACAGGTCAATGAAACCCCATAAAGTGGTGAATCAAGTGCCGCATCAAACGATGTTATACCATTAAAGGCTTTTTCAAACACTTCGTCCCAAGCGTAAACCGTTTTCTGATCGTCATCAAAATAGGGGACAAAAGGAGGATCGCCGGATTCGCCTTTGATTTCTGTTTTTCCGTCTCCGTCAATATCCGAGGGACACGAAACGACAAATTCCAATTGTTGACCGTCAATATCTCCGATCAAACGGCAGGTGTAGACATAGAGGAGCAGACGTATGTTCTTACACCATTCCGTATGTGACTGAAGAATATCGAGATACGCCTTTTGACCGTCTGAATGTTCCTCAAGCGGTTTCTGGATTTTTGCATGTCCCATTTTTTGCGTCTGCTCAGCAAAAACTAAGGTCATGTCCATAAGAGACTGTCGCCAAGCATTTGTTTGCGCGGCATCTTCTTCGAGAATTTGACGATTTCCGCAACCCAATGTGATAATCATCAAAATCCAAGCGCAACAGCAAAGCAACCGTTGTTTTCGGTAGAGCATCCAAAGGGAGAGGAGAAGAAGCAGTCCACAAAAAATGCTTGCCAATAAAAGCATTTTTGGTGTTTGCGGCAGAAATTGGGTCAGAAATCGCCAATGTTCCTTCACGATTTCCGCGACAAGGACATCCGCGCCAATGATGTACTGATGTCCTGCAGGAGTAGTGAATCGTTGGATACTGGTTCGAGTGAATCCGTAAGAGTCCTGACTGGTGTCCCAACGTGTTTGTCCGTCTTTGGCGGTTTCAACCAGATTCAACCATTCTTCTGCATAAGGATCGTATTCCTGAAAAAACGCTTTTGCTTGATTAAAAAGAATGAAGTGATAATGTCCGTCAATTTCAACGATGATATACAAATATTCAATCGTGTCTTTTCGGGCAAGATCGCGGATCACGTTCTGCCATTTATGATATTCCTTTGGTGTAATCGCGTCGGCAGAGATTGCCCGGTCTATGTAATCAGCCGGAATTATTTCGTAAACATCCCGAATTGCTTTGGTGATTCGAGCGTCCACATCCCGATTGACCTGATAAGAGTGGAGCAAGAAGAAGGCACAAACGGTCCCTACGATCAACAGAATCGCAAGAGTGGAACTGAAGACATAATGAAATTTGAGGTATTTAAGCATTTCAGATGTGAGTTGACGCAATATGCTTGAGTTCCAGAGGTTCCCGAAAACAGACGAGTAAGGACGACGTGCGGTTACAATCTCCCCAACAATTCGCCGTTTGAGTTTTGAGGGACTCCAATAGTTGCTTGACAGATTCCAAAGTTGGGCTGATTATACTCTAGTATCTCCCCGGGTACAATACAGACCTTATCCCCTTTGTCCCTTAGTTCAACGATCTCCCCCCCTTGTCCTACAAAAAGAATCCTCTATACTCGCTCTCTCTCCCAAAGTTTCGGGGATGTTCCACCTTCCCCTACTTCACATAATCCTTTTTGTCGGAAAGTCGTCCCCCATGTCCAGAGTTTGTGAAATATGCGGAAAAGGCCGTAAAGTCGGTAATTCAGTCACAACACGCGGTAAAGCCAAGTATCTCGGCGGTGTTGGAACGAAAGTGACAGGGATTTCCCGACGAACATTCACGCCGAACTTGCAAAATGTTCGGGTTACGACACCTGAAGGTGCTAATAAGACACTTAGGATATGTGCGCAGTGTATGCGTTGCGGTTCCGTTCGCAAACGGGTCAAAGTTGCACCCTTCAAAATGGTGCCCCATGCAGAAACCGGAATCCCGGGAAAAGGACGATGAAGTCGTAGGCTGCTTCTCAAATGGTGTGCATTAGACCAGTCCTCAACAACGGAATTTTTTGATCCTGTTCCCCAAACGCACTTAGGTTTAGCCGCGATACAACGTATCGCGCGTTCTGAACACACACACAACGCTAAACGACATTTTTAGGTCGCTGCTATGCAGCTACAAAAGGACCACGATTCCTTTCAAAGGACGGTCTTCTGACGTTTCGTGACCTGCATCCCACTTTTTAATGTTGATAAGGCAGTTGTAGCGCGGTTCTTTCTTCTCGTCCTTTGTCCCTGAGACAGAAGTCCAAGCGTCACTTTTCTCAGGACAGTTGCATGAGCGAGGTTGTGACCATGAAAACCCGATCATGTGTCATTAACGTGTCGGGATCGTCGATCTCAAAAGTGACGGAAGAAAACTCGATTCCCTTTGAATGAGCAATGTTGTAATTTTCCCCGATAATGACTGAGGGGATCGTGATACTGTCGACCATCCAAGGGGAATTGTACAATCGGGTCTTGACCCCCCCGCAAATAATGTTCGTCATCTCGCCAATACCGTCCAAAACCTGATTGTTCAGTTTGGAGAATTCGTCCTGCAACATCCCTGAAACGGCAAGCGTTGCGACCCTTTCGGGCAAAGAAAGCGTCAGAAATCCCGTACATTTTCCGTTCATGCCGACGATTCCAGTTATTGCGGCTTTGGGAAGAGCAATCGGCATTTTAGAAAGTCCCATAACCCGCGTTTTCAGTTCACACATGGAGAAACAATGCTCAACGGACTGAATAATCGCGTTAATAACAATGGTGTTGAGCGTAAAACCTTTCAAACCGCTTTGATCGGACATTCGTTCGGTTCCTTACTTGCTGTAATGTATAATGGAAAACATCAACAGAGTATTCTATATTGTCCTTGCAACTTTTGCAAGAGAGACGCAATGAGGTAATAAATTATGACATTTTTGAAATTATCGTCTGAATTTTGTGATCGGAACCGTTCAAAGTTTCACATTGTGCCGATTCCTTATGCCGGAACGGTCTGTTTTCAACAGGGAACGGACCGAGGACCTCGTGCTATTCTTGAGGTTTCGGACCAGATGGAGCATTTTGATGAGGAGTTACGGACTGAATTTTATCGCCCGGGCATTTACACACATCCTGAGATTCCTGCTGCAGAGACGCCGGAACAGGAAATGAGCCGGATTTACGAAAAAGTCCGGGAGTTGCGATTGTTCCAAGACGGAAGATTCCCGATTTTTCTGGGGGGAGAACACAGCATTTCCGCTCCTCTTGTTCAGGTTGCATCCGAAACCGTTCCCGATTTGAGTGTCTTGCAATTGGATGCTCATGCTGATTTGCGAGAGGAATATACAGGAGGTCGTTACTCTCACGCCTCTGTTATGCGACGTATTCTCGAAATAACACCGCACATTGTTCAAGTTGGTATTCGCAGTTTTTCTGCCGAAGAATACACAGAATGTCCTGAACAGATTGCTCGTTGCATCACCCCGGAGTCGGTTACGACGGATTTCCAATTTTCACTGGACCGAATTTTGTTTGGTTTGACGGAAAATGTGTATATTACGATTGATGTCGACGTTTTTGACCCGGGGATTGCGCCGGGTGTTGGGACGCCCGAACCGGGCGGTCTGAATTGGCGGGATGTTCTCGCTATTTTGCGTGAAGTTTTTGCCCGGAAAAATGTTATTGGAGCCGATGTTGTGGAAACCTTACCTCTTGGGGGACAACAGATTACGACGGAATTTCTTGCAGCCCGATTAGTCGGCAAAATCATCGCTTATGCAGGAAAGGGGAATTAGGGAATAGTGAGTCGAGGGGCCGTTTCGCCCCAGAACAACGTTCACGCTTTTTTGGCATCTGACACACACGGACAATCTGGTGTTGTGAGATGTACAGTGGTTTTGGAAATGCACTAGCCTATTCTTAGCTTTGGTGAAGACCGCGCCCCCCAAACTTAGATCAATAATGGTCAGGAAAAGTTTGACAACTCAGCGATCTTTCACCCGAGATGCGTCCGTCAACATCCTTCGCAAATGCCCCTTATCAATCGTCTCTGGTATGATCCGTAGACTACCATCTCCAAACGCCGCATGAGTGACTCCACTTGGATGGTAACTGCTAATGCCCATTGCATCAACGTTGATCCCCCGCTCCGCGACATCAAAAGAAATCTCACGCGAAGGGTCCATCCAGTTGACAGGCATCCTTCGCTCAACAAGCATTAACGTTTCGTGCGGCGTTTCCAACTTCGATTTTGTTTGTGAACCAGAAAAGGCCGCTTCGACACCATCAATCACGGAATAATAACTCCCTGAGATGGCAGGAACGGGTGCTGTTTCACGGAGTGACGTTGCACTCGGACATTGGTATATTCCGGGCACTGCTGTATGAAACTGCCGGTTGTACTCGCTGTCCCAGGGTTCTCCAAGTCGAATTTTTTGTATCCGTTCACGGCAATTTGAATTGGTCTTGACATGATTGAGGTATCAAACGTATACTGCGGTCATTATGGATGCCAAAGATAAACGTATCGCCGAACTCGAAGCTCTCGTCAAAAAATTGCTCGAACGCA
>JBOFQB010000005.1:0-4907 GCA_051660685.1 Thermoguttaceae bacterium
TTTCCCGCATCTCCGGTGTACTCGCATATCGCCGAAACTCTTTCCCCACCTCACTCAAAACTGGATTCTTTGTACTGATTACCGACATTTGTTCCTCCAATTCTTCAGGTTCACACGACAGAAACAGGGACCAACCTTGCAAGGCATTGTTCCAGTCGTGTATTGTTTCCAACTTCTCAATACCAACCCCCTTCAAACACAATACATGGACGCAAATATGGTCCGAAAACAACACTTTCGGGTTCTCATCCGACACCAAGTGAAACAATTGATGCCTGCTTTCCAGTTCGGGAAATATGTCGTCGAAGACTATTATGATTGATATGACCGGCTTAAGCGACAGATAATTCCCTCCCCGAAACAACTGCCCTGAATAGGTGTCCGCCCAATACCCCAACATCCGCTCTTTGAAAGCCAAATGGCTCGACACCTGAATCTCAATGTCAAAAATCCGCCCTCCATTGTCCTTTGCCCGAACGTCCAAAATCATGCTTTTGTCAATCGCAAACTTTTTGATGTTAAACGGATTGAGTACCTCAGCACTAACAACAGGCAGATCGTTTGAGTCGGTCAGGACGGCGTTGATGAAGTTGACGAGGACACTTTCGTGCTTCGGGTTGGAAAAGTACGTTGCAAAAAAAATGTCCGAGTTGGGGCGGATTTTGAAATCCTTGAGTAGTTCCTCTCGGGTTTCAGGTGTCAGTTCAGACTGTGATATTTTCTTTTTGGACGGCATTGTTTCGCGGGTTGGTTTTTAGGGTGTTGTACCAACGACTACCCCCATTTTACCCCGTCCAATCTGGTTTGGCAAGACGGTTTTCGGCGTTATTTCAATCTTGCCTCTTCTGCCAAAAGTTCGCCGTTCCAGTCAAAAAATCTAACCGGGGTTGAAATGTCATTTGCCCTTCCGCTAAAATGACCCGCTGATGTCCGTTTTTACCCATTGTCCCCGTTTCACCTTTGGAGCACCCGATGATGTTACACTCCCTGTCAAAATTATTCGTCCCCCTCACCTTAGTGGTGTTCCTTACTCTCCCAACATCTGCCCAAATTTCCGTTAACGCAACGGCAGAAGTTGAACAAGAGGCGGAACAGTATTGGGAAAAGATGAACGAACATCTTGACCCCTTCGCTCTCGATCAGTTCATCGCCAACTTTCCCGACACCAACCGAGCGGCCATGGCGTTTGCCTTGCGATACACCCTTTTGGTGGACAATCCGAATATCGAGGATTACAACGCTTTTCTTCAGAAGTATCCTGACCGGTTACAGTCTCAATTGGCTCTGCAAGAGTTGTTCATGCTTTATCGAGATCAAAACCGTGCGGGAGGGTATCTTGATTTTCTCAAACGGTATCCTGATTCTCAACAGGCATTGGTTGCCAAACTCCGGCTACAAACGCTCATGTTCGAGTTCGTTTCCCATCTCAATCAGGTGGATGAATACGATGCTTTCGTCGAAACCTTTCCTGATGCCCCGCAGGTTCCCGCGGCGGCACAACTCGCGTTGGAAAAAGACCTTCAGGACGAACAAAAAGAGTACGAATCGCTGCAAAAACAGTCCGAAGGGGTCTGTGAACGTCGGGCCAATAAGCTGGTCACCGACTGGGAGGTCTTGGTCGGCAATTTTGGCAAAGAGTTTTCCGGGGAGAGTGCATCCTCTCCAGCGGCCCTCGTGGAGCGATACCGAATCGCGCGGCGGGCCAATACGATTCGTACCATTTATAAGGAATTTAATGCCCCATCCCGAATCCGGTCCGAAGAGCGGCATCAGGAAATCATTGCCAAATTGGAGGGTCTTCGTGCGACCCTTATCAAGAACAATGAGGACCTCATCAAAACGGTGAAAGCCGAGTCTCAACGGATTTGCGAGGAGTTAAAAGCCGGTTTTGAACAGTTGCATCGAGATAACAAGGAGATGCAGCAGTTGATTGAGCGGAAGTTTGAAGTGGTTGAAAAAGGGATGTTGCGGCTACATGACGATTTGGTGACGATTCATAGGGACATGCTGGACATTCGGGCGGATTTGAAAACGATTAACGACAGTATTCAGGAAACGAACCGAAAGCTGGACGGTCTTGATAAAGGTCTACAGGGGATTTATACGGAACTGACGGGTCTGCGGAAGGACATGAACAGTGGTTTTCAGGTGTTGGGGGAGAAGGTGGACCTGTTGACCCACGAGGTGAAAGTCCAGTTTGAGGTGACCCAGAGTTTACAATTGCAGCAAATCAAAATTTCCGGTGAGATTTTAGCCCAAACGAATGATGTCAAGACGGTCCTGAGCGGCGGTTTTGCCCAATTGGTCCGTAATCAAGAGATACATCAGGTCTTATCACGGGATACGATTGCTGTCATGCGGGGAGGATTCGATCATCTGAAGACCGCTCAGGAACGCCAGATTGCTCTTGCCGAGTGCAATTTGAGAATTGGGAATGACATTGCGGGAAACCAATTGAAAACGCTCAATGCGTTGGTGGCTCTGCGTCAGGATGCGAACACACGCAAGGACCAGATCGTTCAAAACATGAAGGGTTATGAGAAGGTCCCAGGAGCGATTTGGCAAAGTTCGTCAGAAGCTGCTCAGGGGAACCGCAATATGGTTGCCCGGGTCGAACAGACGGCTCAGCGTAAAACAACCTTGCTCGGTAAAGTGTTCAGAACGGCGGCTTCGTTTATCCCGATTGCGGGACCTTTGCTCAAACGGAGTGCCGAGAAACTCGGCGATGTCATCCAGAACAACGTGGTTGCTGTCTTTGAAAAAATCGCCCCGGAAGCGGTTGACTTGGCCCGTTCTCTTTACAACAGCGATTGGGAGCAGCGTAAAAATTGGCTGTTTGAGATAGCGGCGCGCCTTGCGGAAACGGTGGGACTGTCGCCAGAGGTGATCGAGAAAATATCTCAATATGTGTCGGGCGAAGACCTGAAAATGGCTTGCACGCTTTTGGCCAGTTCTTTGAGTGGTATCGATGCGGACATACTGTATTTTGCCGCCAATTACATTTAACGAACCAATAGAACAATGATGTTTAACAACACTCGAACCATGCGCATTACCCTTATATTCACGATCCTGTTCAACCTTTTTCTTTTCTCTACCCTTTCTCTCATGGCGGCGGACCGTGACATGCTGGAACGGCTTGCGTCCCTGTCCATCTCATCGGGAAAACTGGAAGCCATTGGCGATGTCACCGTTAATGACGAGAACGCTGAAGTGGTTTCCCGCAAAGATGCTCAGGGGGTGAGACGAAGCTGTTGGCGGTTGGCCGAGAAAGGCAAATTGATCTTCACGGTCCGCCTACCTGAAGGGGCAGAAGACGTTTCGGCTCATCTCTTTGCTGACATCTCAGCCAAAAAGGGACAGGCTCGCTTAAAGTGGAATGACACCATTCTTGATACGTCAGAGCAACCTTTCCTTAACCCTGCTAAAACTGGTCGAGATAAGGTGAAGGTTTACCTCGAAGCGTCCCAACGGGAGAATACACTCATTGTGTTGGGAGTGAAAGATGAATTGGACATAAAAGGGGTCGAGTTCCGTTATCAGATTCCTTACCCGTCTTGGGAGAATGACAAGGTGCGAACGACACTGCTGGCACCGGTCCCGGACCAGTTGCTTGCCCGAAAAGAGGGAAAGAGCCGCATTGACTTTCGTTGGAAAGCCTCCGCCCCACAAGCGGACGGTTGGGTTGACATTAGCTACCGTCAACCGGGGACGGACCAGTGGATGACGGTTCCCGGTGCGGAGGGGATTTCGTTCGGCTCCCCCCAATGGTCCTCGGGTCTTGGCTTGCATACATGGGACTACGAGGGGAACCTGACGAATCTGGAGTTTCGGGTGCTGTACCATAAGGGCCCGAATCCAGTCCTCGTTCGTCAAGAGGAGGAACGAAAACGGGCCGAGCAGCTTCATCGGTTGGGCAAAGACTTGCTGGATCGCAAGCAGAAAGTGCTTGAGGATGTCAAAAATTCTATCGATTCCGCACTTTGGCGGCGTTACGAGGGGTTGAATCAGCGAACAGTGAAAAAAACATTGGAGCAATCGCGCAACGAACTTACCAAAAGCGAGGTGGACCTGACAACGGTTGAACAGTTACAAACCGAGGCGGCGAATGGATTGCTCCGTTCGCTGGAGAATCTGACGATTGCGTTAGCGAAAGAAGAGGGTGTCCTTGTAACGACTTGGCGAGACCTTTTGGCTTCGTATGAGTTATGTCAGGCGGAACTGAATTCTTTCCAAGAGGAATGGGCGAATCAAACGGTCAAAGGTCCGCAAGACTCATCTTTACCGGCGGGGGTGATGCCTGAAACTTTTTTGGCGATTAAAAAGGGGATTGGGGCGGTTCAATATCATATTGGGAACTGTTATCACGGTGGCAAAGGGGCCAAAGAGGATTCATCCGAAGCGATGACTTGGTATCGCAAAGCCATCGAACAGGGAGATGAGAACGCCAAAAACCGGCTGGAGGAGCTTGAACGCATCGCCCGAGAGCGGGAGGAGGAAGCCGAATGGCAAGCAGAGCTTGCGCGTTGGCAGGGGAAGTCGGCGGGGGAACGCAAGGTTTTGACGATCAAGGGTGTGGAATACGCCTTTCGATGGTGTCCGGCGGGGACGTTTGAGATGGGAAGCCCGACAAGTGAAAAAGACCGCGGTGGCGATGAAACGCAACATCAGGTAACGCTGAGCAAGGGTTTCTGGATGCTTGAGACGGAGGTAACGCAGGAGATGTGGAAAAGCGTGATGGGTAGCAATCCGAGCGGGTTCAAAGGCAAAAACCTTCCGGTGGAGACGGTGAGTTGGGATGATTGTCAGAATTTTATCAAGCAGTTAAACAACTCATCGCCAAGTGGTTTCAAATTTAGTTTACCGACGGAAGCACACTGGGAGTACGCCTGTCGTGCGGGAACAAC
>JBOFQB010000006.1:0-5320 GCA_051660685.1 Thermoguttaceae bacterium
TTGAAGAAGGAAGAGGTCTTTGCGGCAAAGGACGCGTTGGGAGTGCTTGTCTCGCAAGACGAAAAAGGAGCCGCCTCATGGTCTTTGTCGCCAAAACCGACCCCCTTTTAGCAGAAAACAAGACCGAAAGCGATAATACGAGGAAAGCGGGGACAAAAGGAGGTGGACAAAATTATTCTGGGACTGGAACAAACGGTAATTTTGTCCACTCCCTTGAAAGTAAGGAGCGGTAAGAAAGATAATGGAGAGCAATAATCGAATTGAGCGGTGGACAAAACCCATTGTTCGCTTAGTCTCCCTAATAATTTTGTCCACCTCTCCTTATCATTCCCTGCTTTTGTTGCACAATCACAAAAACACGTCAAAATAGCCAAAATACACAATATAGACAGGACATGAATTATGCCGAAAAAAGTTGAAGCAAAGAAGAGGAATTATCGGTTTACCGACAAGGAGGGGAAACGTCGGAACGTCTATTTGGGAAAAATTCCTGATTGGAAATACAACGAATTCAAGAGGAACCTTGACAAGCTGGTCCATTCCTACCGAATGAGCAGCCCAATCGTTGACGTTTCGTTGTCCAAATGGTTGCAGGACATTGACGACGACCTTCACGCTAAAATTGCCAAAGCAGGGCTTTGTGAGGGGAAGGCAAGGCTGACCTTGAAGTCTTTTATTAGCGATTATATCGACAATCGGGCCGACGCAGCAGCCGATTCAAAAGAGGTCTGGAGACAGGGAGAACGAAGTCTCTGCGATTTTTTTGGGGAGGATAGAAAACCGGAAAGCATTAAACGGGGAGATGTTGAACAGTACAAACAGCATTTGTTCCGGTCAGGTCGATTCGACGGGAAGGGGGGGCTGTCCCAATCGACTGTTCGCAAACGCCTGATTCAAGCGTCAATGTTCTTTAATGCAATGGTCGATAGAGAACTCCTAACCAAAAACCCTTTTAGAGGATTGAATGTTATTCCCACCATTGACGAATCGAGAAACGGCTATGTCTCACGGGAAGATGTTGAAAAGGTTATTGAATATGCTCCCGATGCGGAATGGAGACTTATCATCGCCCTTAGCAGGTTTGGCGGCTTACGGGTTCCGTCGGAGGCGTTGTCGTTAAAATGGGATTGCATAAACTGGGCGGAAAACAAAATCACCGTCTTATCTCCCAAAACCAAAAGTAAGGGCAAGGGAAGCCGATTGATTCCTTTGTTCCCGGCACTGTATCCCTATTTACGGGATGTTTTCGAGAGTTGCGAGGAAGGGGGGGAGTACGTTATAAGCAGGCATCGCCCCCCGTCGGGCAGTGGTTTTCGCCGGGTGAATTGGCGAACGCAATTTGAGCGGATCGTAAAGAAAGCCGGTTTGATTTGTTGGAACAAACCTTTTCACCGAATGAGAGCCAACTGGGTGACGGACCTCCTGAATGAAGGTTTTGCCCCTCACACTGTAGCGGCTTGGGCGGGACATACAATAAAAGTCATGGGGGAGAGTTATGCCCGTGTTTTACCCCAAGATTTTGACCGGGCGTTGCGGGACCAAGCGGGAGAGTTACCAATAAAAAAAACCACAACTGGTCATCCCCTTAAAAACAGGGTGAAAAACGATTGGGAGGAGTTACCAAAAGAGTTACCAATAGGCAAAAAAAGAAGTGGTTTTGAAAACAAGGAAAAAAAACCGGCCTTACAAAATACGGGGTTTAACGCAAGGAGCAACAATGAAAACAGGCAAAGACAAGCCAAAACGGATGGAGAGGGATTCGAACCCACGGACGGGGTAAACCGTCGCCGGTTTTCAAGACCGGTCCCTTAAACCACTCGGGCATCCATCCTTTAATCGCCGATTCAACGCCGTTGAACACGACTCTTTTAGTGGGGCGCAAGTATAACCGATCCGCTGTTATTGTCAACACCATAACGGTTGCCGAAAACAGCACTTGCATCCTCATGTCTTGTTCCTACTCCCCCTTTACGTTATACTCCGCAACACGAAAAGGGTTGTGTCCTCGACACGTTGTCCTGAAAAGGTGAGACGCAACCATATTCCACCTACTTCAAGCGAGAAAACGGTCCCATGTTGCTGTTGTTTTTCCTATTGTTTGTCTCCGTAATCGTTGCTCTGACAACATTCGGGGCCGTTTATCAAATGTTCTTTGCATTCGTCTACTTCGTTGCTTGTCGGAAACCCTCGCAATCGATCCCCCCCAAAAATCATATCACCCTTTTGGTTCCTGCACACAACGAATCAAACGGTTTGCAGCCCGTTCTGACGAATCTACAGTCGCTTCAGTACCCCTCGGATTTATTCTCAATCATCGTGCTTGCCGATAATTGTACAGATGATACGGCCCAGATTGCCAAAAATTGCGGCATTCTGTGTCTCGAACGGTTTGATTCGGAAAAACGGGGCAAAGGTGAAGCTCTTGTTTGGGCAATTCCCCAAGTGCTGGAATCCGGTCAAAACCATAATCGGAGTCAAAATCAAAATTTTGGTCAAAACCCCAATCCGAATCAGGATCAAAATCCGAGTCAAAATCAAAATTCAATCGCCAATGTCCGAACAGATGCCGTGATGATTGTTGATGCAGACTGTTTTCTGGACCCGGACACTCTTCTCGCTTGTAATGCGGCGTTAGAACAAGGTCATAAAGCCTTACAAATCGCTAATTTGGTCGGCAATTCCGACGCTTCCTTTCGCTGTTATGCAATGTCGCTCGCTCGTGTCATTGAGTGTCTTCTGTATTATTGGCCCAAATCACGATTGGGATTATCTGTTCCGTTACTCGGAACTGGCATGTTGCTGCATCGTGAAATTTTGGAAAAATTTCCCTGGTGTTGCGGAGGAATCGCCGAAGATATGGAATACAGCTTTGTCCTGCTGAAAAACAATGTCATTCCCCAATTTCTGGGCGAAGTCGGGTTGACATCCCCTTTTCCCGTTGATTCGAAAACACTCGAAGTTCAACGGTCACGTTGGGTGTTTGGCGGACTAAAGACGATGAAGGAGTCGTTGTTGACTCTGATGCAGCTCGGGATGAAACGACGGGATATTCGGCTGATCGACGCCGGAATTTCCGCCGTTTACACCAGTCGCCCCGTCGTCCTCGCTCAAGTCGCCCTCTCTCTTCTCTTCAGTCTCCTCGCCGTTTGCCTAGCCCCCTCCAAATGGTCCCTGTCCCTGCTCGGCCTAACCGGATTGACCATTGTTTTGTACTCGCTTTATATCCTGCTCGGGATTTACGTCTTGGGGCTGAATCGCAAACGATTCGGTTATTTACTTTTTCTGCCTGTTTTCGTTTGCAATTATCTCACCATTACCCTTAAATCACTGTTGTTTCGACGTCCCAAAACCTGGGAACGGACCCCGCGTGAATCGTAAACCAAAGTCCGTTGTCTATTCCCTGATATAACGATAATTGAACCGGCGATTCGGAGCACTGTCTCCATGAAGCGGAAAACCCGGATGCTCCCTTTGTCCCCTTGTGCAATCACATAATCCGGTTTGATTTGAAATTAATCCGTAACTTGAGCGAGCCTTTCTTCATGCTGCCCCTGTTGCGCGGCAATTTTGGCATTAACGTATGCCAGTGCTTCTTCCACTGTGGATGGTCGAGTATTGTAATACTCGAACAACGTATCAACAGTGGGGTACTGTTCAGAAATTTTCTTTCGATGCTCGTACAACCAAACAAGAGGATCACCTTCATCAGGTAAATTGCGTGCATCAATTTCATCAAGATCAATCATTTTTTATCTCCTTAGCTTCTTCGTAAATAACATATCGTTCTGGGGTGGTCAAAAGCGGTGGTTTGTAGCCAAATCCCGTAATTAAAGCCTCGATTTGTTTCATCTTATAGTCGGTGGCAATATGTTTTTGGTTCCATGTGATTAAAAAATCCATACCGTATGCCGCCGCATAAGCAATGTGGGTGGCATCATTTTCTACTTTTTTGGGGACCGTTCCTGTATCCAATAGAACCTCAGTTAGTCGTTTAATATCTTGGACTGGAGGCAAAATAGTGAGTCCATCGACGGCTTCCAAGCGTACCTTTGCCGCATCGGTATTGCCTTCTGAGATTTCATCCAGCACTGTTTGGGAAATGTATAGGTCATAACGCTCCCGTTTTTCCCACCACATTCGGGTGTAAATCTGTTTTGCTTTTCGGAGTGGTTCTTCCGTGGGGCGTGCCGTCAGATAGCTGATCGTTGATGATTCGACATAAATTTTTGGCTTCGACATTTTTTGCTCAATGACTCGATTAGGTGCGTATTTCAGTGCGACAAACGATATTCTTTCTAAAATATGCCAAAAAATTTCTTCCGTTTTCCGACATTTGGGCGGTTAACATCAACAACAAGTGATAATTGGTGTTTGGCAAACTCTCCCAAGAGGGCTTCAATTCCATATTTACGCTTGTATTGAATTTCTTCTGGATACAGCGGTAATAACTGCAAAAAATGAATCTTACTTCCATCTTGTTGTGTTAGTGTTGCAAATTCATCGGGCAATTCAAACGGACTAACGAACACCATTCCATTAAATCCGACATCTTGTGAATAATTCATATCGTCATTAGAACCACCTATTGTATGACTACGAAGAAAATAGGTGTCGTATTCATGTGGAAATCTAGCAAGTATTTCAAGCCAGCGAATAGGCCAATAATATCGCTCATCCATTAGCGATTCTTCACTCAGTTGCCAATCTGGCGGCAATGCAATACAAAGCTCCGCAAAACGAAATTCATGTAATTCTTTTGGAACTGGCATTGGGAGATCACTCATGCCAGATGTAACAAGTAGGAAGAAAGGAAATTTGTCAGTAGGTTTGACTAAATGAATGTCAATATGAACGAGATGTGAAACGAGTTCATGAAAAGCGCTAAACGGACCATTTATGTGTCTACTAATATGGTCTAAAATTGCTTCAATATTTTTTTCGTTTCCAATTGCACGTTGGAAATTTTTTCCAACGGCGTTTTGATGGTCAAACAAGTCATCCTCTTTCATGGCAGTAAAAAAATTTCGTATTGTAGAAGTGGTGTATTTTTACGCTTTTTCACATTCCCTGCTGGTATTTTTCTAAGCCCGCGCTGACGCTTGGGGCTAAGGGGCTAATGTACGACAAAATCGGTCCGCTCTTCCGCTTCTACCCTCTGAAAATAGGATCATGTCAAGCATGACTAGAGCCTATTTCATAACCGTCTGAGAGCGATCATGGCACAAGCTGTTTGTAAATAGGCGTTAAACATTGATATTTTATGATCGTAACGAACTACCAAACGTCGAAAATCCTGTATCCACGAAATCGTTCGCTCGAT
>JBOFQB010000007.1:0-4893 GCA_051660685.1 Thermoguttaceae bacterium
GTTAATTCAAGACCTGTTGTGTATTCACGTTTTTTCATAAAATACTCCTCCCTGAAGAGCAGTATGATTACCAAAACACTGCGATTGACGCAATATCAATCTGCTTAAAGCCAAAATAGTTATGAAACTGGCTCTACCAATTATTGAAATGCTCTAAGTACGCGCGATACGTTGTATCGCGGCTAAACATTTGTCTAAAAACCTTGCTGCGGTCCGATTTCGCTTAACGGGACAAGAGGTTGTAAGCCGTTTTCCTTGAGAAATTCGGGCGCAAGTATCCTTTCGAGAATTTGCGAAGTCGTTCCCTTTTCCGTAAGAACAACATTGCCTTCTGTCTTCTGAATGCCTTTATCATTACGCCATAAATTCTTGCCGTTGACGACAAGATTGTGTGAGAGCGTGTTAACATCGGCGTCGTCACGAATATGGGCCAAGTTGGGATATTTCTGTTGGTACTCAGGTGAATCAATGTTGACTTCCGTATGCGTTTTTTCTCGCACAAAATCACCGTCAAGGGCTTCAAGATACCGTTTCGCTCCCCAAGGTGTAAAACTCACAGCACAAGCACAATCCAACATCACGTTATTGAGAACACGATTGTCTTTTCCACCATGAATTTGAACGGCTCCAAAATGCACGGCTCCGCAATTCACAAACACATTTCCCAAAATCGTCACATCGCTAATCATATCGTCAAGACGAATTCCAGCCGCCCCGCAAAGCGTTCCTCCGGTGATGTTGGACCAATAATTGTGACGAATCGTAATACCACGATATGAAGGATTGTACCAAGTATCGATCCCCCCTTGATCGTCCGATTCATTCACGACCCCATCTATGCGATTTCTCTCTATAAGAAAATCGTTTCCTTCAAGACGCATCGCCGATGAAGCGGAATCCGTAAAAAGATTGTTGGCAATCCGAATTCCACATCCCGTTGCGTGTACCGCAGGAGTGTACGTCGGTTTAAGTTTAGAAAACCCTACCACTTCACAATTTTGAAGGTAATGATTCCCCGGCGTTAATGTTTTACGATCTCCGCCCGCGATTTTGAACCCGCCTGCTCCCAACGATTGAAGTTGACATTGGGAAATCCCGTTGCGAAATCCACCTTGCACCTCCACACCATCGCGTCCCATATTCTTAATTTTAAGCTGCACCAGTCGGCAGTCCGTACAGTTTTCAAGAAGGACACCACTTCCTCGGGACTCTGTAAATCCAAGATTTATCAAGTCGATATGGGAAGCACCGCGAATCTCCACCATGAAAGGGGACGCGAACATCGAGAGCCGCACCCCTTCAAAAGTCGCAGTGTTACATCCTTCGCTCGGAACCCAAAAGAGCAGCTCTGACCCGACATCTAAGTACCATTCACCGACGGTATCCAACTCACACAAGGCATTTGCGGCATAGTATCGGAACGCGTCATGGTATCCGTAGTTATGAAAGGGAGGTTGCATCGTAATACGACTTTCTGCGACATCAATCTCCGCCGTTTTGCCATATTCTTCGGACCAGTCCCAAAACCAATATCCATGCAAGCGTAAATCAGTCTCTTTTTTCCAACGTTCTAAGCGTGCTTTTTCTCCGACGAACTCGAACACACCTTCTTGAGTACCCTTTCCCGCCCAAGAGATTTGTATTGGTGTGGAGCCAAGTGCTTTCCCACTTCGTAAAAAGCCCTCATTCGGACCGCGTGCAAGCATCTGACGTTTGCCCTGAACAAAAAGTTCGGGTCGTAAACCGAGCGTTGTTGCATCGCCATAATTTTTGATTTCTAGCGGTTTTAAGTCACACACCCAAAGAGACTCTCGAATCTCCGGCATAATGCGTTCCTCAACAGAGGGAGAGAGCCGTTCTTGAAACGTATTGGAATCCTTGAGTTGACTCCATTTTTGCCAAAGTGGTTTTCCGGCAGAAGGATTTGCAAGCGAAACGCTTCCCCAGAATGTCGCTTTCTCACGCTTTGAAGGGGATGCTTGCACGGTCGGGTTCTCAAGAAATCGCCGTAATTCCTCAAGGGAACTTGTTCCAAAAAGGAGTGTCGGCTTTTCCGCCGTTCCAGAAAGATCATCTGTCAAAATCACAGGTGATTGGAGCGGATGTTGCGTCAGAAATTCTTCAGTAAAGACGAATGCGAGAACCGCTTGGGGCTGTTCGGAGCGGATCATGCGTCCGCGCTGCACCATTTCCGTAGGGGATTGACAGAGATAGAGTTTTTTATCCCGAATACTTTCCACCTTCTGAGATTCCGCCTTTTCTTGGGCAGAGTCGGGTTGGGGCGAGAGAAGCGACAGATAGATGTCGGCGTTTCCTAAGGGCGGAAGAGGAACTTCGATGTGGTTTTCCCACAATGCCTCATTGGGTGAGGTCGTTTCTCCTTGCACAAGGGGAGTTTTTTCAAGACAAAGACACACCAACAAGAAACAGCAGATTGTTTGCACACGGAGCCAAAAAGTCGGACGAAAAATGCTTTGCATACCGAAGCCTCGTAGAAAATGGTAGGGTTTTGAAGGGAAACATCCCGCCAGTATACGCATTTTGGAACGCTCCGCAACCAAGACAATCGGACCGTCGTCGGGGTCGCAGACTGCTAACAAGTTTGGTTTTGCGCTTTGAACCGAGCCGGGTCAGACGGGTTTGTTTTTACCACGAAAGACACGAAAAAACCTTATTTTGTGAGATTTTCGTGTCTTTTGTGATTTTCGTGGTTCAAAAATGAAAATTGCTCCTTTTCGCAGAACTTGTTATACTGCAAACGGTTAGAAAGGGTTTGTTTTCCGATTGGAACGCGGGCATCCTGCCCGCACATTTTTTTCTTGATGCAGGCAAGATGCCTGCGTTCCGACAAAATGTCCATTTTGTACCCGTTTTGGGGTATAGCGAACTGGCGATGAATCATTTTGAGCGTAATTCCGGCGGAGTACCGCCTTCATTACCGCCTTGCATGTTTTTGATTTTTTTTACGCGAGGAACGGTGTTCCTCGGCTAAACTTAGGGTGCAGGAAACGTCCAACCAGCTCGAAAAGTCGGTTTGATATGCGAATTAACCGCGTCTGAATCCGTCGTCATCTGTTCAGAATCCCACTTCACCGTTTTGATTCCCGTTCTGTGCATGTTCGCCGCAATTGCAATCGCTTCCATGTATGGACCTGCATATTCAAACCGACATTCACACATCTCCGGCTTATTCGCCTTAATCGCCTCAATCCATTGTCGGTGATGTCCAAGACTTGGCGGATACAAAGGAACCGGAATCGGGTAATTGGCAAACTTCTCTTTCGTAAAGAGCGTGTGATACCCGTAATGCACTTGCAATGAACCTTTTTCGCCAAGAAACAAAACGCCGGACGGAACGGACAAATCAATCAGTTCGTCGGAAATACCAACCGGTCGCCGTTGACCATCATACCAATGAACACTGAGCGGTCGATCCAGCAAACGACCCCTTGCTCGCTTATGTGTCCAAATGGTGTGCAAATTGTCCCGGGAATACAACGGATGAGGTTCAGGACCATCCACTTCAATCAATTCCGGCGGAGTCAATTCAAGTGCGGTCCAAACCAAATCAATCGTATGTGGTCCCATTCCGGCGATCCAACCATTTCCAGAATGCCAATATCCGTATTTGCTGAACGACAACCAAGAATCATGAAACGGTCGGAACGGGCTTGGTCCCAACCAAAGATCGTAATCGAGGGTTTCAGGAACCGGGGAAGAGCCGATTGGGTCTTGAGCGGGGACATACGTCCCGTCACACCAATTGTGAACTTCCAGAACATCGCCGATTGCACCTGCTCGAATCAATTCGATTGCACGATAATAGTGTGCGCCGGTCCACGAACGGACTTGAGTCCCGGTTTGTGTACAGAGATTCTTTTTTCGGGCAAATTCCGTCATCTGTCGGGTTTCCCAAACGGAATTGGCAAGCGGTTTTTCACAATAACAGTGTAAACCGGCTTGCATGACAGAACAGGCGATGATTCCGTGAGTGTGATCGAGCGTCGCAACAAGAACGGCGTCCAGCTCATCTGCTTTTTGAGCGAGCATTTCGCGGAAATCCTTGAATTGATGTTCAACCCCATATCGCTCCGACTGTTGAGTAAGAGTTCGGGAATCAACATCACAAAAGGCGAACAATTTTTCCGAATTCTCTGTTTCGTCAACCATTTCGGCAATATTGGCCGCTCCTCGTCCCCCGATTCCGACAACGCCGATTTGTAATTTCGAGTTCGGTTTTTTTTCGGAAAGAAAGGCGGGCGCAGACGGAACATACGAACCTGTTAGTGCAGCCCCGGAAATCGTTGCAATTCCTGTTTTGAGAAATCGACGACGCGAAAAATTCAATCGGTTGCTCATCTGTGATCTCGCTTGTTCAGAAGGAAGGTTGATCTGTGATTATTGTGTACGGGATACATACTGAAACGTTTTGGAGTAGAAAACTCTTGTAGACCACATTTACAGTAGACTTGTTCGAGCACTCAAATTATCTGGCCTATGTTGTTAAATCAATGTATTTTTGGCAAAATAGATATAGATAAAGATTTTTGGTAACCGTTCACGGAAAATGACAATTGGAGTCCTATTCTCAGCACCAAAGGTGCGGAACAAAATAGACGGCGGTTTTAACCGCCGGGGTCAAAATGTCAAAAAATATTCGCCCTGTAAGGGCGAAACAACGGATTGTGCTGCCCCTTCAGGGCAGTTTTTTCTTTGTGACACCGACCCAGGGTTGCGGCGAGTACGCCTTACCCTGGGCTATTTTGTCGCGCCCCGTTGGGGCGAAGATTTCATTTTCCTCCCTAAAAATAAGCCATTTCAATTATATTTTGTAAAAATATCCGTGAACGGTTATGATTTTTGAGTCTTTCAATCGGTTGCCGAACAAGTCTA
>JBOFQB010000008.1:0-43807 GCA_051660685.1 Thermoguttaceae bacterium
ACGAACACACTGTGGAATTTGTTTGGGCATTTGCTCCTCCGTAAGGGTTTATCATTTGAGGAGATAGCGTACCCGAAATTTCCGTTTTAGGACAGATCAATTTGACACTTACTGTGTAAAAAACTTTGGAAACGCTCTAGCCGGATGAACAACATTCTGCGCGTATTTCAGAAAGAAGGTAGGAGTTAGGAAATGGGGGACAGGGGATTAGGGGGAAGAATTGAGAATGGAGAAGGACAGAAAAACGGTGATCTGATGCAGGATCGGTCCTGTTGCGGCAAAACAAGGATTGCTCCTCCCTGATCTCTATCCCCCAAACCCCTATTCCCTATTTTCTACCTTCTCTTACGCGGGATACATGCCCCTTTCTGACTTTGTGATTGTCTTGCAATCCCCCCGCCCCCTTGTTGTTTTTTCGCTTTCTGCGACAATTCGGGTGATTCTCTTGACATCCCAACAACCTTCAACGTTGCTTTCGATCTCCAAAGAGGACAATCCTCAGGATGTCACATTCCTTTTTTTTATTAGCAAAATATGTCAGCAATTCGCAATTGGCGGAATATCGGTATTTCTGCCCATATTGATTCCGGAAAAACAACTCTCAGCGAACGAATACTGTATTACACTGGTCGTCTTCACAAAATCGGTGAGGTCCATGATGGAGGGGCAACGATGGATCACATGGACCTTGAGCAAGAACGTGGAATAACGATTACAAGTGCGGCGACGAACGTACAATGGAAGGGGACCACGATCAACCTGATTGACACCCCCGGGCATGTTGATTTTACGGTTGAAGTCGAACGGAGTTTGCGGGTTCTGGACGCTGCTGTTCTGGTTCTCTGCTCGGTTGGAGGTGTTCAGGCCCAATCCATTACGATTGATCGCCAAATGCGACGATATGGGGTTCCCCGAATCGCCCTGATTAACAAAATGGACCGAACTGGGGCCAATCCTCAACGAGTTGTTCGGCAATTGCACGAAAAATTGGATTGTGATGCTGTTCTCATGCAATTGCCGATTGGGGCGGAATCACAATTTGAAGGGGTGATTAACTTGATTGAGGGGAAAGCGATCTACTTTGACGGACCGCAAGGAGAAACGGTTCGGACGGAAGAGGTTCCCGCTGAAATGCAGTCGGAATATCAGACGGCGCGACAACATTTGCTTGAGACGCTCTCCATGTACAGCGACGAGTTAATGGAGAAGTTGCTCAGCGGAGAAGAACCATCCCTCGATTTGGTTCATCATGTTGTTCGTTCCGCCGTTTGGGCGCGACAATTGACACCTGTTTTTCTCGGTTCGGCGTATAGAAACAAAGGTATACAACCGCTTTTGGACGCGATTAACCTTTATCTTCCGTCCCCGCTTGATTGTGATTATTTCGCCTTTCAGAATGGTGAGGGGGATTTAGACGAAGTGGTTGCAACGGATGATTCCAACAATTCGGTTGATTCTGGTTCTGCCGACACAAAATCATCCGATGCTTCTTCACTTGATGATTCGGCGTCCCCAGATCATGGAATGGTTGTGACCGAATCGAAAGACAGTCTGGACGAAGAATCCGGCTTTGCAGTTGGTTCTTCGCTTACATCGAGCGAACGCCAAATGAGCCGAAAACTGCAATTGAAGACGGATCCGAAACTGCCGTTTGTTGGTATGGCGTTCAAAACCGTTGAAGACCCTTACGGAACTTTGACGTTTGTCCGCATTTATCAAGGGACATTGCTTAAAGGAGGGACTTATTTCAATCAGCGGACAGGGGAAAAGCAACGAATCAGTCGTCTTTTCAGGATGCACGCCGATCAACGGGAAGAGTTGGACCGGGCAGAAGCGGGGGACATTGTTGCAGTGATCGGGATTGATTGCAACAGCGGGGAGACATTTGCCGAGAAGAAGAATTACTGTACACTGGAATCGATTTACGTTCCTGAACCTGTTATTCAGGTTGCAATCAAAGCGGCCCAAACGCGGGATGCCGACAAGTTGGGCAAAGCCCTTTATCGATTTCGGAAAGAGGACCCAACTTTGTCAATCACGACCGATCAGGAAAGTGGTGAGACGTTGATTGCGGGAATGGGGGAATTGCATCTGGAGATATACATTGAGCGGATTCGTCGGGAACACAAAGTCGAGGTGCTCACCTCACCCCCGAAAGTGAATTATCGTGAAGCTCCAACGGTCGCGGTTGATTTTGATGTCCGACATAAGAAACAATCGGGAGGAAGTGGACAATTTGCGCATATTGTTGGAACGATGTCGCCGATTCCTGAAGAGAGTGAGAGTGAAGAGACATTTATTTTTGTGAGCAAGATAACGGGGGGGGTGATTCCGCAGAATTACATTCCGGCGATTGAGAAGGGATTTCGCGGGTCGCTTGCAAAAGGTCCGGTTGCGGGATTTCCCATTGTTGGTCTTTCCATTCTCATTAACGACGGATCGTTTCACGCCGTTGACAGTAGTGATCTGGCGTTTCGGATTTGTGCTCAAACCGCTCTTCGAGAGACGTTTGTCAGGATGAAACCGACGTTACTTGAACCGATTATGAAGCTGGAAATCGAATGTCCCAGTCAATTTCAGGGCAATGTGGTTGGAGATGTCAACTCACGTCGCGGAATCATTGCGATTACGGAGACAATGGGGGCGACGACGCGGATTGAATGTGAGATTCCGCTTGCTGAGACATTTGGTTATTCGACGACCTTGAGGAGCATGACGCAAGGACAAGGGACTTTTTCTATGGAGTTTGCCAAATTCCGACGAGTTCCGAGTTCGATTCAGGAGGAAATCGTTCGATTGCGGAATAAACGACAGTAAATGGGGGATAGAGGATAGGGACTGGGGGATAGGGAATAGGTGAAGAATTGAGAATTGAGAATGGAACAGGACAGAAAAACGTGATCTGACGCATGATCGGTCCTATTGCGGCAAAACAAGGATTGCTCCTCCCTAATCCCTATCCCCCAACCCCTACCTCCTAACTCCTACCTTCTCTCCTAAAGCAACAGATGTCGATTACCCCCTCTTATGAGGTTGAACTCAAGTATCGGTTGACGGATTTGCCCGGTTTAGAACAATTTCTTGCCGAACAAGGGCAAAGACTCGGTCCGCCTGTTGAAGAAGTGGACCAGTATTATCAACATCCAGCTCGTGATTTTGCGAGGACAGATGAGGGACTCCGAATCCGGCGTTCACGAAGGTTGGAATCGTCGTTGGAACGGGGGACTGTTCGGTTGATTCAACGAGCAACGCAACCAGATGAAGCGGCTTGCTTTTTGACGTATAAGGGGCCGAAAATCGACGAAACGACCAAAACGCGAACGGAGATTGACCTTCCTCTTTTGGTCGAAGATGTCGAGCGTTGGGACCTGTTGTTGACTCATCTTGGGTTTCAGCCCGTTCAAGAGGTTGTTAAAATTCGCCGAACAGCCGCGATTTCGATTCAGCAACGCGAGATTTCCTTAACCGTTGATTATCTCCCGAAATTAGTCCGTCCGACGGAATCCGGGTCTTTTATTGAGATAGAGACGATTGTTGGTCGGGACGGGGACGAACTGGAATCGGCGAAAGAGGTTTTGCTGCATTTGGCGGAACAACTTGCACTTGGCGAACCAATCCGAGAAGGTTATCTGGAGCTTATTCTCGAAAAAACAAAGTATTGAGACGTGAGACAGTCGCATAAGCGACGACAAAATGTTTAGCCGCGATACAACGTATCGCGCTCAGAGAAGGTAGAAGTTAGGGAATAGGGGTTGGGGGATAGGGATTAGGGAGGAACACTCCTCGTTTTGCCGGAATAGGACCGATCATACGTCAGATCACCGTTTTTCTGTCCTTTTCAATTCGCAATTCTTCCCCCTATCCCCTATCCCCCACAATAACTCGCAGAATGTTGTTCTGCGGTTAAACGACACTATCTAAAGATTCTCGCAAACCAAATCCCCCACTTCGGTTGTCGAGAAACCCATTTTTCCGGCTGCTTGACTCTTCATCTTGGTTCCCGTCACCTTCATGATCGACTGTTTGACCCGATCTGCTGCTTTGGTGAAACCTTCCTGCTCCAACAACATTCCAACAGCACTGATCGTTGCAATCGGGTTAATGACGTTCAAACCTGTGTACTTCGGCGCACTCCCCCCCATTGGTTCATACATACTAGTCCCGCCCGGTTCAGGATTGATGTTCCCCCCTGCTGCAACCCCCATTCCTCCTTGAAGAATGCCCGCCAAATCCGTGATAATGTCCCCAAACATGTTGGTTGTGACAATGACATCGTAGTATTCAGGGTTTTTCACCATCCACATGCAGCAAGCGTCAACATGATTGTAATCGGTTTTGACATCGGGGTAATCTTTGGCGACTTCTTGGAATGTTCTCCACCATAAATCATGTCCATAAGTGAGGACATTCGTTTTGGCGACAAGCGTGAGCATTTTCCCTTTCGGATTGTTCCGTTTTTGGGTGTATTCAAAAGCCCAACGAATACACCGTTCACAACCTTTTCGTGTATAAACGGCTGTTTGCGTTGCAACTTCATCAGGTGTTCCTTTTTTCAACCAACCGCCGATTCCAGCGTACATGTCCTCGGTATTTTCGCGGACGACGACGAAATCAATGTCTTCGGGTTTTTTATCTTTAAGCGGGGTTTCAACGCCGGGAAAAAGTTTGACGGGACGGAGATTGATGTACTGATCGTAAGCGAATCGCAAACGGAGTAACAGTCCCCGTTCAAGCACGCCCGGTTGAACATCAGGATGTCCGATTGCACCCAAGAGAATCGACGAATAAGAACGGAGTTTGTCAATTTCCTCCTCGGTAATGACGATTCCGGTTTTCAGATAACGATTCCCGCAAATGTCGCTGAAATCATCGTATTGAAAGGGAATGTTTTCCAGTTTCGTAACGGCATGGAGGACTTTGAGACCTTCTGCAACGACTTCGGGACCCGTTCCGTCCCCCCCCATAACTGCGATTTTAAGAGCTTTGCTCATTGTTTACCTTTTCCGTAGTGATCGTGTTGTAAAAAAATGAAAATGGATCGTATTGTAAAAAATGGATCGTACTGTAAAAATTGACCAAATTGACAAAGAGAACGAAACATCCACATTTTAGTTGTTGCTCGCCAATCCCGCAATGAGGGGAGGTTTTACGACGAGAGAACAGGGAAACAGAGTACCTTCTCCTCAGACTGCTAACAAGTTTGGTGTTGCGCTTTGAACCGAGCCGGGTCAGACGGGTTTGTTTTTACCACTAAAGACACTAAAGACACGAAAAAACCGTATTTTGTGAGATTTTCGTGACTTTCGTGATTTTCGTGGTTCAAAAATGAAAATTGCTCCTTTTCGCGGAACTTGTTAGCGGACTGACCTTCTGCTACAACCTGAAATTTCAAACTTGACTTTTTGGTGTAGATCGGGATAATACCCGTGTTCGCATTGATGTCGGTTGGTCGCTTTTCCTGACTGATGTTGATTGTGGTTCAACCTCGTTCACAACCGTTTCGCTGCATGAAGCAATTTTCTGTTCAAGATAAATTAGGTCTCTCTTCCATTGTCCTTCTGTGTATTGCCGCTTTGACTTACGGTTTGCACTATGCAGGTGTTTCTTCGGTTAAACCAATTGCCGCTTCCTTGCGTCTCGGTCTCCCCCTCTTCTTTCTTTGGTTAGCTTGGCCCGATATTGCCCGCTTTCCACGTTGGATTCTCGCCGCTATAATTCCGACAACAATCATCGTCGCAATTTGGCCGAGATTGTTGCTCATTGTGATCCCCTTAGGTCTTTTACTTCTGTTTTTACAACCCAAACAACGAAAAACGAAAAAAAAATGACCATTTTACGCTCTCTGTTCCTGCTCGTATTGTTGTTGCTGTGTTCTTTCACTTCTCTTTTCGCCGTTGATTTTGGAAATTTACAGAATCTGTACGGAGATTTTCGGAGTCAACCTCAACAGGTTAAGGAGATGTCGATTGAATTTTCGGCGTTTCTTGCCCAACCAGCTCCAACAAGTCCCCCCTCTGTTGGGGCCTACCTTGTTGTTCAAGCCCGATTAGGGGAAGGTTGGCACTTATATTCGATTACCCAACCAGATGGAGGACCACTTCGCGGGATGTTTTCTCTTGCCCGGTCCGGGGAGTATGAACCGCTTGGACCATTTCAAACGGCATCTGAGGTTGATGTTGAATACTCGGACCTTTACGACGGACTTGCGATTGAATCGCATGTCAACTCGGCAACCTGGATTTGTCCACTTCAATTGAACGGGACGACGACAATAGAAACACTTCAAGTGTCGGGAAAGTTTGACGGACAAATCTGTCAGGACGCAGATCGGGGCGGAGTTTGTGTTCAAGTCAACGGAGAACGCTTTACAGCCGAGTATAGCCCCGATTTTGATGTTGCTCCGCTTCTTAAAAAAGCGGCTGAAATTGCAGATTTTCTGCAAAAAGTGGGAAAGGGAGAAGAACAATGGAATGAACAAAGAGAGGAACGAGGGGGAGAAGAACGAGCAGAACAAGGACGAGAGAGGGAAAGACAAGGGGAAAAACAGGGGGGAGAACGGACACTCACGTCTTCGACCGGGTTGACTTCTGCAAAGGGAGAAGAAGGGTCAAACGAGGGAAAGGGGGCAACCGGGAAAGAACAATTGATCGATCTTGAATACAGACCGCAAGAGACTGTTCAGGTGAACCAGTTGAGTACCGCTCTGTTGTATGCTTTTTTAGGCGGATTGATTCTTAACATTATGCCCTGTGTTTTGCCCGTTATTGGGCTGAAAATTCTCTCCTTCTTTGAACAGGCGGGAAAAAGCCGGGTCCGGGCGTTCGTCCTCAATCTCTGGTACTCTCTCGGTCTCCTCTCCGTCTTCATCGTCCTCGCCTTTCTCAGCGTCGGTCTCAGTCGGATGTTCACTTATGACCTTTTTAACATCATCATGGTCTGCATCGTCTTCACCATGTCGTTAAGTTTAATGGACGTTTGGGAATTGCGGGTTCCCTCTTTTCTGGGGAGCGGAAAATCGGTTGCCCTTATGGAACAGGAAGGGGCAATTGGGGCGTTTTTCAAAGGGATTATTACGACTTTACTCGCAATTCCATGTGGGGCCCCTCTTTTGAGTCCGGCATTGAGTTGGGCAGATGAACAGATTCGGGCCGGTTCAAGTACCAATGTTTTGATCGCTTACGTTTGTATAGGACTCGGCATGTCCTCACCCTATTTGCTGATCGGGGCGTTTCCTGAACTGCTCCGCTTTCTGCCCAAACCAGGTATGTGGATGCTCACCTTCAAAAAAATTATGGGCTTCTTCCTCCTCGTTGCAGTCGTATGGATTCTCTACTTTATCTCGCTCGATTGCATTGTTCCGGTTATTGCCCTGCTCTTCGCCCTTTGGTTTGCCTGTTGGTTGATTGGACGACTTCCTTTAACCGCATCTCAAACCGAACGGGGAATATCTTGGTTTTTTGGACTTTTTGTCGTTATTCTGGTCTTGCTCTTTTCCTTCAATCTTCCTAACATCCCCAACCCTTACACGTTGCAGAATGCGATGTCAACTCGATTGAATGATTGGGCAGGAATCAATGAAGAAAAATTTTGGCAACCTTTTTCTGAAAACAAGCTGAAACATTTTTTAGAGCAGGATCGTCCTGTCCTTGTAGACTTTACTGCCGATTGGTGTATGTCATGCAAGTATTTTGAAGCAACTGTTCTGCAAACAGAAGAAATCAAGAAACTTTTGGAGGAGAAAGGGGTTGAATCATTAAAAGCCGATTGTACCAAGCAGAATATGGAAGGAGCCGTCTTTCTCGCCAAGTTGGGGAGCAGTTCCGTCCCCGTCCTCGCCCTGTTCCAACCCGATCACCCCGATCAACCGATTGTGATTCGGGGCGGTTTTAGCCGAAATACCGTTGTTGATTTACTTCAGACGATTCGCTGAAGAAGTTGAACAAATGGTCTTGGAAATCCCTTTAATCCATATAGTCGGAGTAAACCGAATCGTTCAAATGAAGTTTTTCAAAAAAATTTTTTATCCCCCCTTTTAGGACTCGCTTTTTTTTGCCGGAATCAGTACAATGACCCCATGTTGGGTCACACACCTTTCGTTACCTTTCTATAAAACGTATTTTGTTTTACCTTTCGTTCACCTTTTTCATTCGGAGAAAACCATGAAAAATTTGTCCAAGCTGTTTCTCAGCACCCTTCTTTCACTCGCTCTGTTTGCCCCGCTCGTCGCGCAAGCAGCTGAGTACAAGCCGATGTTGACGTTGACTTGCGCCAGTTTCGATCAGTGCATGAGCACGACCAAGACATTGGCCGATTTGGGTGGAGCCCGCGATCAACATTCCGGTGTTCAGATGATGGTCCGTCAGTTAGATGGTTTTGATACCAAACGACCTTGCGGAATCTTCCTCTTCTCAAACGGCGAATCCGTTTCCCCTGTTGTTTTTCTGCCGATTAAGAATCTCGACAAATTTGCCGAATCCGGTCTCGTTGCACCCATTTTTGACCGTGCAAATCGCGTGAAAGCCGGAAAGTACCGAATTGGAACCCCTTACGGAGATTTCCTGTTTGAGCAAAAAGGCGATTGGTCCTACGTTTACCCTGAAGATATGGGCAAACTGGTTCCGGCTGATCCGATTGCGTTGATGACGGAAAAAGACAAAAAGAACGCGATTTCGCTTTATTGGGATTTCACCAACACCCCCGAAGATGAAGTTCTTTCGTTCTGCGACACCCTTGCTTTGCTCATTCAGATGACCGGAGATATGGGTCAGGTTGCTGCGTTCGACACCATGATTGAACGTCTTGAAGTTTTAATGGCAGAAGCGAAAAACATGTACTGCGGTCTGGTCAAGAACAGCGACGGTGCTCTTGAGGTCGATTTCCAGATTGAAGGAAAACCGGGACGTACACTTTCTCGCATGATTCAGAATGCTTCGCAAGACAAATGCGATTTCGCCGGTTTTTACAACACGGGTGAAGCGTTCTCATTCAAACAGGGAATCAAAATTGGTCCGGAACAGCGTTCAGCGATTGAAAATGGGATCAATTCGTTCTTTGACGGAGCAATCATTCAGATGGAAGATTCCGGTTTGGACCTGATGATTGTCGATACGATTGCCGAATTCTTTGACAGTTTCCGTGAAATTGGTAACTCGATGTTTGACGGTCGTCAAATGAATATGGGCGGAACATTGTTCAACAACGGCGATGTTGTTTTCGGTTCAGCTGGAGCAGGTGATAAAGTCAAAGCGACGTTGAACAAATTGATTCGTCTTGGATACCAGTATGCACCTGATTACGCTGCTGATATTGTGAAGAAAGATTTCGAGACGGTTGAAGGTTATTCTTTGACCCGGTTGACCCTTGCTCTTGACAACATTCCGAGCAGTTATCTTCCTGAAGGTCTGGACGGAAAGACATTCTATGTCGTTGTTGGTTCGAAAGATGATGCTTTCTGTCTCTCTTGGGGTTTGACACCTCAAGCCGAAGAACGCTTGAAGAAAGCAATCAAGGCGTCGAAAGCGGCAGGAGACAAAGCGGCTGCATCTGTTGCTGGAACTCCGGCCCGACTTGCCGACATGTACAACATTGTTTTGGACACACTTGAATTGGACGATCCAAGCCCGGTTATTTACGATGTCGTTTCGATGATGGAAAAGGCTTCTCCGAGCGGAAAATTCGCTGTTGATAACACTTGGGAGAAGGGTGTTCATTCGACCAAGATCGTCGCTAATGATTCGGTCGTTATGGTTCTCGTCGATCTGTTCCGCGAATTTGCTCTTCCGTTGTTGAAATAAGCAGATTTGTTTGACAGACAGACGTTGAAACGTTTTTCTGACGTCCGGTGTTTTTCATGGAAAAATGCCGGGCGTTTTTTTATGTGAATGTTAGTTCTGTCATTTGATTGATTCTTACTTACTTACTTACTTGCTTACTTGCTTACTTGCTTGCTTGATTACTTGCTTGATTACTTGCTTGATTGGTTGCTGTTTTGTGTTTAGTTGTGTTTGGTTGCGTTGTTCAGAAATAATTGGGCGGAAAAATGAAAATAGTGACATTTGGTTTGACACCTGCTTTTCAACGGATCATGGTGTTTGATTCTTTTCGACTGAATCAGGTGAATCGGGCAAGTGAGGTCCATTGTTGCGTTTCAGGGAAATCGACGAACACGGCGATTGGGGTTGAGACGTTGGACCGAAAAGGTGAATCCGTTCTCCTCAGTCCATTTTCTGGACCTCATTTTGCAATTATGAAAGACGAACTCGATTCGATTGGGGTTCGGCTTTGTTCTTTGCCGAGTCAATCGTTGACCCGAACATGTACGACGTTGATTGATCGTGAAACGGGGAATCACACGGAATTGGTTGAAAATGGTCAACCGCTTGGTCAAGACGAATTGGATTTGTACATTGACCTATTCCGAGAAGAAGCAAAAGAAGCTGACATGCTGATTCTGACCGGTTCTTTGCCGATTGGTTGTCCGAAAACCTATTATCGAACATTGTTGGATTCCCTTGATCGACCGACACCCTTTCTTTGCGACATTCGAGGTGAAGAATTGCTGCATGTCCTTGAAAAACGACCTCTTTTTGTCAAGCCGAATCGTGAAGAATTGGAAATGACAGTTGGACGAACACTTAAGGAGAGTCGTGAATTGATTGGGGCAATGCAGGAGTTGAACCGATTGGGGGCGAATTGGGTTGTCATAACGGAAGGACCTGGAACTGTTTATTTAAGCAGCGAACATGAAGTGTATCGTTTTCATCCGATTGCAACACTTGAATCGGAAATCGTCAACCCAATCGGTTGCGGAGATGCAATGAGTGCCGCAATCAGTTGGGGAACCTGTTCTGGAAAAGACCCGATTCAGTCCGTACAATTGGGGATTGCAGCTGCAACGGTTAATTTACGCGATTTGTTTCCTTGCCGACTTGATCCTGAAAAGGTGTTGCAACTTGCCGAATCGGTGTCGTGTGTAGGAGATAGGGAATAGGAAGTAGGGAATAGGAAGTAGGGGATAGGGAATAGGGGGATAAGGGAATGAGGATTGGGGATCAGAAAGAGAGAAAAGGGAAACTGTTTTGAGGAAGATTGTGAGAACTGTCAAAAACATTTATTGGATTGGTTGCTTGTTTTGCGGCGTCGTTGCGACGTTTTCGACCGTTGTTGCGCAAGAACCGAGTCACAAACCGTCTTTTGAATCGTCCTCAAACGTGTTGATGTCGAACGAGTTCGTTCTGAACGAGTCCATTTCAAAAGAGTCAATTGCAAGTGAGTCAAATGAATTCAATCTGAAGTCGTTGTTGCAAGAAGAACATGAGCGAATTGCAATGATTGCGCAGGTCGCAAAGTCCGTTATTTCTGTTTTTCCGTCGCAAAAAGGAGGACCGATTGGGGGAGGAAGCGGCGTGTTGATTTCTTCAGACGGTTATGCTTTGACCAATTATCACGTTGTGCAACCTTTAGGTGTTACAATGAAATGTGGTCTTCCAAATGGTCAGGTTTATCCTGCCCTTTTGGTTGGCGTTGATCCAACAGGTGATATTGCATTGATCAAATTGTTGGGACGTGAAGATTTTCCGTTTGCGCGATTCGGAGATAGTGATTTGGTTGAAGTCGGTGATGAAACCTGGGTTCTTGGCAATCCGTTTTTACTTGCAACCGATTTTCAACCTTGTGTATCGTCGGGAATCATTTCCGGTTTACACAGATACCAATATCCGTCCGGGTCAATATTGGAATATACGGATTGTTTACAGACAGATGCGGCGATCAATCCGGGCAATTCTGGGGGTCCTCTTTTTGACCAATTTGGAAAATTGATTGGTATTAACGGGCGTTGTTCGTTTGAGAAACGGGGCCGAATCAATGTAGGAATTGGTTATGCCGTTTCAATGAACCAAATCAGGAATTTTCTTGGAACACTTCAAGGAGGTCGGATTGCCGATCACGCGACACTGAATGTAACGGTTTACACAGACCGAATTGGTCGCGTTGTCGTTGAACAATTGCGAACAGATTGTGAGCTGTATCGATTAGGTGTTCGAGCGGGAGATGAGGTGATTCGTCTTGCAGATCGACCCGTTGAGACGGCGAACATGTTCAAGAATATTTTGGGGACTTATCCCCATTTTTGGCGAATTCCCATTACAGTAAGAGATAAAACAGGTCGCCGACGCGAATTGTTGGTTCGACTGGACAGTCTCCCTACAGACGCTGAATTGTCCGGGATGTTGTCAACAGACCTGTTACACTTGAACCATTTACGACCTGATTGTTTGCAAACGGATTATTCACAAACGGATTATTTGCAAGCGGATCAATCTATTTTTGAAAACCTGCGAACTGTTCGAAACAATGAGGCGGATACTTTGCATGACAAGGATGAACAATTGCAAGAGGAATTATTGCAAGAGGAATTATCACTGAAAAAATGGTCAAAGGGGCATGTGTCACACAATAATCGGTTAGAAGATAATCTGTTAAAAGATGAACGGTCAAAAGTGGAACAGTTAAGAGGTAAGACGATAAAAGGATATGCGTCAAACGAGGAAAATTTCGCGCAGAAACAGGAGAGACATGTTGTGACCGTTCCTGATTGGGCGCAACCGTATTACGAAAAAAAAGTGGGTTTTGCCAATTATTATTTTAATCGTCAACAACGGGATCGGGTTCTTGACAATTGGCGGGGCAAAAAGTTGAAAAACGAAAATTGGTCATTTTTCCGCAATTCTGAATCAGGAACTGATTCGGATTGTATGATAATTAACGAACAAGGTGTTGAATGGAAAACGTCACATGATAATCGGGTTTGGCGTCAAGAGAATAAGGATCGGGAATTACAACGGGAAAGTAACGGGTTGTTCCCCGCTTTATATCTGTTCCGTCAATTAGCGGTCAATACACAACTTGATTTTGCCGAAGTGACTTATTTGGGAACCGCTTTACTGCATGAGGATCAGAAACAGTTATGTGATGTGATTGAGGTTGTTTCCGATTTTGGTTTGTCCCGATTTTATTTTGGACGGGGAACAGATCATGTCAACGAATCAATGTCCAATCAAGGTTTTTCTTTTGAAGAGGATTCCTCCTCGGATTCTGGTTCTGATTTACATTTGAAACGATTACATTTGATCGAGTTTTTTTCCGAGAAAAACGAATTTCCTTGCGAATTGCATTTGGATTATGATGAAACCGATCAATCATGGTTTCCCTCTTGCATTACTGTAAAGTTGCAGGACCATCTTATGACCCGTTTTCGTCTTCAACAATGTCGTCCTGATATACGGGTTGATCGTTTTCCCGTTGATTGTTCCGTTTCACCAAACGTGACACAAAAAGCTCAGGTCCAACGCAACATGCCCTCATGCTCACATGCTCTCGAATCGGTCCAACAAAAAGTGGTCCGGCTTTATGGAAACGGCGGATTAGCGGGATTACAAGGATACCAAGCCGGTTGTTTGGTTTCTGAAGAAGGACATATTTTAACGGTTTATAGTTCGGTTCTTGAACGACAACCTCTTCTTGCAGTCCTTGCAAATGGTCGGCGTTACAATGCAGAACTACTTCGTGTTGATCCTGTTGCTGAAATTGCATTGCTGAAAATCAACGCGGTTGATTTGCCCTATTTTGTCTTAAATGAATCCCCTGTTGGAGATGTCATAAATAATGCAACGAACAAGATGATTCAGATCGGCGATTCAGTTCTCTCAATTTCCAATCCGTTCAACATCGCAATTGGTAATGAATCCCTTTCAATACAGCAAGGAATTGTTGCAGCACACACAAATTTGCAAGCACGTCGGGGACTTTTTGAAACATATTACAAAGGACCTGTTTTCGTTTTAGATGTTATAACAAATAACCCGGGCGCAAAAGGAGGTGCGGTCGTAGAACGCGAAACAGGTCGCTTGGTTGGACTGATTGGAAAAGAACTGAAAAACGCCGAAAATGACACTTGGATTAACTTTGTGATTCCCTGTTCTGTTTTGTCAAACATACGGAATGCTCAGATTGGGCCAATGGACGCAACAACAAATCAAGGAACTTTTGTTTTAGGAGAACGACAATCGCCGAATGTTCATACGGAATCCTTCTTCCCGGATTCCGCTCGATTGTTGAAAAGATGTGGAATCATTCTTGTTCCCTCTATTGCCGCAAATACCCCGGCCTTTATCGAATCTGTGCGTCAAGACAGTCCCGCACATAAGCAGGGTATACGTCCCGACGACCTGATTGTTGGAATCGACAACCAATTTGTTGCTTCACAAAAAGCCTTGTCTCATTATCTTTTGACTTCCAAGAATACAGGTCCGTTCCGATTGACGTTGGAACGGGATTCCGAACTCATTGAGGTCATGTTGGAGAACAATGCTTCAACACGACCTTAAAATGAATTTTATGCAACAATTGAAACATCATCTGTTTCGGATGTTGACAAATCCGTCGTTGGAAACGGAAGAACCTGTTCGGAAACAAGGTCCATTTCACTTGCGGATTGCAACAAATCGAGTTGCGTTTGTTCTGTCTGTTCTCTTTGTGTAACAGTTGGAATGACTTGCTCGACCTTAAAGCCGAGTGATTCCGCTTGTGAATGACGGATTGCACTCAGTATTTCGTAAAATCTTTCCGGTTGTGAAGCCGCAAATCGGAACGATTGGGCTTCAACATTGCCCGGGTCAACCTGCAACCATTCCTCAAGTATCGGTAATGCTTCTGTCAGTTTCAAATTGGAAAGTAAAGCAAGCGAATACCATCTTAGACAATAGGGGTCACGACAACCATCTTCATAAGCACTTTCGAGCGAGATAAGTGCTGCTGTCCAAGCTCCTGAACTCCCCCGAATCGCCCCAGTCATAACCGTCCGAATTCGGTCCAGTTCCGCCCCTCCCCAATACTGGGCTGCAAGTTCATGTGCGGATGTCTCAGCATGTGTTACAATGTAAAGGTCAAATAACAATCGGGCAAATTGTGTATGCGTCGGACTTTCGGTCAACTCGTGTTCGAGTAACGCAATCGCCTTTTCCGGTTGACCTGTTATTCTGTAGATCAAACTCAAATGCGCAATCGCCAGTTCCCGAATACATTGACGATGTGGAACGTCAAGCGAAATTTGTCCATGTTCAATCGCCGTTTCCAAAACGCGAATCGACATTTCATAATTCTGCTGTTCAGAAAAAGTCGTTCCAAGAAACGTCAACAATTGCAAATCAAGAGGAAAACATTCCAGACCTTTAACGAGCAGTTGCAGTTTCTCTCCCCCTTGATCGGGGAGTCGGGAAAATGTTGCGTAATACTTGTAAAACGTTTCCAATCGCAAATTGCTCTGCACCACTTCGTTGATTAACAACGAATACAATTCTCGGGCTGCACCAATTTCTCCGAATTCCACAAAAGCATCCGCTTTTGTCAGAATTTCGTCTTCACTCAACGCAAAACCGTTTTGGACACGATTCAAAACGGAATCCAACTGCATTTTTGCGGTATTGAGGCGAATCGTCATATCCGGTTCTTCAAGTGCATCCAAAATTCGACCAGGTGCTGCACTCAGTTGTATTCCGGCAAGAGAAAGGGACGGTAATGCCGTTTCCCGAACCCGACCGGAAAAACGAATCGGCCCTTCTGTACCGTAAAGCGGCATGAACCTTAAATCAACAGTTTCCTCATTCCAATCGCTAAATCCGTCAAACGGCAAAAGAGGTGTATGCACAAATTGCTGTACTTGCTGAAATATGGAAACACGCTCTTGCAGACTTTCTCCCGGTTTCAAAGAGTAACGTCGTAACACCATAAGATAAGCGGTATTCGGTTCTTGCGTCGTCGCAATGAACTGTTGAAACTCCTCGATTGTTCTGGAATCAAACAGTTCGCCCGGTTTGACCCAAAGAACCAAATCTGTTTCCCCCTCTTCAGCAATCAGATCAAGGAGTTGATTCCGACTTTGTGAAAAATCGTGCTCCCAACTCGCATGAAATACTTTTGCACCCTGTTGTTGGGCTTTTTCGCAACTGCGATCACTCGACCCCAGATCAAGGTAATACACCTTTTGTGCAATTGCCCCAACACTTGCAATTGTTCCCTCAATCCGGTTTGCCTCATCCTTTCCAATGATTGCAGCTGAAATGCGTCGTTGCCCCATTGTATATTCCTTAGAACAAATCATTATGACTCCCATGTTTTGGACCGTTTCCGAAGAAAACATTGCTGTTTTGAATAAACCGCAACAGACCTTACATAGAGGATCGGCATAATCTGACGATTGTATCAACTTTTCTAGCCAAGAAAGAGATACAACCGCCTTGTCAGGATGAGTGAATCAGTCTCCAAAGACCACTTCAAAGTAAGTGTGGGATATTTAGCGAGAAACTAAAGAATAGGCAAAATAGATAAAACCATTTTGAGTTGTCAAACAAGTCAACTGATTAACTTTGTTGTGAGAATTATACCTAAAACGGGTACAAAATGGACATTTTGCCGGAACGCAGGCATCTTGCCTGCATCAAGAAAACAGTGTGCGGGCAGGATGCCCGCGTTCCAATCGGAAAACAATCCATTTCTAACCGTTTGCAGTATAGGAGATCAAAGGTAGAAGGGAAAAATGAAAACGGAGAATGGAGTTCACCCAAAAAAAGTGAATAAACGGATTAACTCGCGTGAAACGGCAATCTTTCTGTCTCCCCCGTCTTTTCCTTCTACCTCCTTTGTAAACCTGCAATTCCAAAATGGAAGGAGAGCAGGTTCGGCGCGACTCGCACAACCAACACGCTACTTGATCGAATCCCGAACGGCCTCAATTTGTTCTTGCAGTTCCGCAAATTCCTCGCCCAACATATCTTTATACGGCTCCAACACATTCATTGCCGCTTTGCAATCATCGACCGCCAAATCTTTTTTGCCGACCTGATGATATATGGCAGCCCGATTACAATAGGCGGAAACGAGAACCGGCGAAATCTGGATCAGTTCCACTTCGTCCATCCCTTCCTCTCCATCATCATCGATATTCCATATTTTTTCCAGCAAATGGATCGCTTGCGTCAAATCGGCAATTGCGGCATCTGGTTTTTGCAAAGCAAAATAACACATTCCACGATGATCGAGGACCGTTGCATATTCGCCGAGCAGGATCGGGACTTGCGTCTTCTCGATGTCGGCGAATTTTTCGAGTGTTTCACTGAAAACACTGATTGCATCGGCATATTTTTCAAGGTCATACAGGACGGAACCGTAAGCGAATTGAGCACTGAATAGTTCCAATCGGGCATGATGAGGGTCTTCACTCGCCGCATTTTCAAGAATTTCTATGCCGCGTTGTAAATCGACAAGAACATCTTCACCTGCACCTGCTTCATATCGCGCCATACATTTTTCAATCAGGGCATTTGCCAGATCATGTTCATATTTCATATCACCTGCGTCAATCAGCTCAACAAACAGTCGCATTGCGCGGTTGTAGACATCAACAATGCTGTTGATCGGTTCTTCCAAATCACGCATAAGATTTCCAAGTGCGACACTGACTTTTCCCATATAGAATCGTGTGTCCAGTTCACTGATTTTTTCCAACGCGCGAAATTCAAGGAAAGACTCTTCCAGCATTTGTTTGGCTTTGTCCCATTCCCCCAAATCATGGAAAATCATCCCACAATTCAATTTGATCCCGGCAATGTCATACTTCGCTTCTCCATCTCCGGTATTGGCAACGGGAGTCAGAATTTTCATTGCATCCTCATATCCCTCAACCGCCGCTTCCTGTTCTCCCAAATCATTGAGCGCAACTGCCCGGGAAAGGTTGACAAGGCCCAAGACGCGAACCAACTCCCAATCATCGGCGTTTTCCTGACACAATTCTGAAAACTCGGCAACCGCTTCGTCATACGTCTCAATCGAATCGTCAATGTAACCGTCTTGCTGCAATTGAACCGCAAGAGCAAGAACCGTATCTGCCAGTTCTCTTTTCAGACTGACATCCCCCTGTTCAACTTTCGTTTTCAATTCGTTGATTCGCCCCTCTAGTTCTTCATAAACAGCAGCATCCGGGTCCGTCTCTTCCTCCGAAGATTCGCAGGACCCGCAAGAACAATGAGATGCCAAACCAAAAAGTCCCAGAGAAAGCAATGTTCCGCTTGCAACAGAGAGTGAAAGCAGTTCCGAAAGAGAAGAAAAGTCAACCATTGAAAACATAATGTACTCCGCACACTTATATTGAGTAATCTTCAAAACAGGCACGTCCACATTCTAGGGACGTACTTCCCGAACACCCCCGACATTATAGTCATCCCAATCCAAAAAGATACCCCCTGAACCTTTCTGCGAGAGTTTTCCTCAACGGAAAAAAGTCCTCTTTCAACGATTTTTTGGTCTCGACTTGAAAACGAGAATCGGCTAGAATTGGAGATATGGCGCAAAACAATCTCCGAAAAGCAGCAGTTTTTTTGATCAGTCTGCCCAAAGATCAGGCAGGTGCGCTCCTTTCACGTCTTGAACCCAAACAGGTTGAAGCGGTTATGACGGAGATCGCCAAAATTGGCCTGATTACCCCGGAAGAGCAGGAGAATGTGATTCGGGAATTTGCAAAAGCGAATCCAACGAAATTAACGGGGGGAGCGGGGGGATTTGGGGTTGCCCAACAATTAGCAGAAGCAGCACTCGGTCAGGATGGTGCAGCCGTTATCGAAAATGTCCGCAACTCTCTTGAAGCAATCCCGTTCGGGTTTTTACAAAAAGTGGACAGTGAAAACCTGTTGACCTTCATTATTGACGAACATCCGCAAACGATTGCCCTGATTGTCTCCCATTTGCGACCTTCTCAAGGTTCCGACATCATTAACGGTCTTCCTCCTGAACGTCAATTGGCTGTTATTCGACGAATTGCAACGATGCAGCAAACCAGTCCTGAAATTATCAAAGAGGTCGAAAAAGGACTCGAAAACCGAATGTCCAGCTTGATGAGTCAAAAACTCGAAAATGCGGGCGGTGTCGGCTGTGTCGCCGAAATTCTCAACGTCATTGACCGTCAGACAGGTCGGGACATTATGGACAATTTGGGACAGGATGACCCCGAATTGGTCGAGGAAATCCGACGTCTCATGTTTGTCTTTGAAGACATCCTCAAACTTGCCGATCAGGATATTCAAGCGGTTCTCAAAAACGTCGAGAGTTCACAATGGGCGATTGCACTCAAAGGGGCGAGCGAGGAACTCAAAGAGAAAATTTTCCGCAACATGTCACGTCGAGCGGGCAAAATGCTCCAAGAAGAAATGGACTATCTCGGTCCCATGAGGTCTTCCGATGTTGAACGCATACAACAAGAAATTGTCGATGTTGTCCGACGATTGGAAGATGCGGGCGAAGTCACCATTTCCAGTTCGGGAAAAGGCGAAGAACGGTTTATTCAATAGACCTGTTCGAGAACTCAACGACAAAGGACTATTTCTCAAATGCAATTTGCGGAAATCTTTGTATCACGACAGGGAGAAGGTTGTTGGACGGGAACCCCGAGTCTTTTTTTGCGTACACAAGGTTGTCCGCTCTCCTGTTGGTTTTGCGACACCCCTTATGCTCAAAATGGTGCTGAACCGGCTGAAATTTTAACCGTTGAGCAAGTGATGGATCGTGTCCAACAACTTGCGCAAGAACATGTTGTTATAACCGGGGGAGAACCGTTTCTGGACGCCGATTTGGTTGAACTGACACAGCGTCTGCATGAAGGGGGATACATCATTACAATCGAAACGGCCGGTCTGATCGACCTGCCTGTTCATTGTGACCTCATTTCAATCAGCCCGAAATTGTCCAATTCGGCTCCCCAAACAACCGATTTGGCCCTTCTCAAGCGACATGAACAGGTCAGAAATCGCCCGGAAATTGTCCGGCATCTCATTCAGCGTTATCCTTACCAACTCAAATTTGTCGTCGATGTTGAACAAGACCTCGACGAAATTACCGCTTATTTGTCCGAATTGTCATTGACAATACGAGAGAAGTCATTCACAACAAAGACGGGAGAGTTGGACAGGGGGCGAATATACCTTATGCCCGAAGGAACGGACGCAACACGTCTTCTCGAAAAGGAGACTTGGTTGCGTCCGCTTTGCGAACAACACGGTTTTTCTTTTTGTCCCCGGATGCACGTTCATTGGTTTGGCAACCAACGTGGAACCTAACTGACCCTAACTTTTCATAAGATTCGTAGGGCAATGATAATCCGACTGGTATGCGAATGTTCACCGTCCCTGAAACCGGGATGTGCATACTCCGTCCAAGTCGCCGTGTTGCTGTACACCTTTTGAAATCCACATCGACGGAGAATGTCCAAAAAACTCGCCTCACTCTGAAAACGGAAAAAATAATCTCCCTGATATAAAAAACCTCCATTGGGAAGCGGCTCCATGTCTTCACCGGAAATACCATCATCAAAATTCGGGACATTACAGAGGAGAACACCGCCGATTCGGAGCACTCTTGCCATTTCACGCAGAACTTCTTCAAGATTGGGGAGCGTTTCCATAATATCACACGCTAAAATGCAGTCAAAATGGAAACTGGGAAAAGGCGTTTGGGCAAGGTCACATTCAACGACATCAACCTGATCTCCGAATCGTGTATGGAGTTTGTTCAACGCGGTCACTGAAGCATCACACGCCGTCACCCTCTCACTCACCTTCAAAAGTGCCGGAAGATTCCGTCCTTCACCCGTTGCCGCATCAAGTATCCGGGGATGCGGCTGCAATAAATCCTGTTGTCCCAACCAGTTCAGACTCTCACTCACAAACTCAAGAGCGTCCGTTCCCCAAACCAAATCTTCCGTCCCCGCATAAAGTCGCTCCCAAGCCGCCTTATTCGCTTCTGAATGATGAACAGTATTGCTAACATCGGCTGAACAAATATCCTTTTTGAACATAGTGATTGGATTGTTAAAATGGAAAAATGAGAAAAAAGGGCAAAACGGAAAAGAGACGAAAAGGGTCAAAGAGCGACTTCGGAAAAATCCCCGCGCAGACAATGTTGTGAGGACATGGAGGAACCATACGCCCCGGCGTTGAGCAAACCGAACCATTCCCCTTCTTCGGGAATCGGCATCCAACAATCCTGAACGAAGAGATCATGGGCTTCGTTGATATTTCCGACGAGAGTGATGAGTCCTTTTCTTCGTCCTGATTCCGGCTGCTGTAAAAAAACGGGTTCACAAGGCATCTGGTAAAAAACCGGCTCCATCAGCAGGTTAAAACCGGCCTGAACTCCGATAAAAAACCGATCCCGTTTTTGCTCGACCGTATTGACCTGCGTCAGGAGAATACCGGCATCCTGAACCAAAAAGGAACCCGGCTCTATCGCAATTTTATACCGACCTGCTCGCTGTTGAATTCCTTTCGCCCATTCTTCCAACGGAAAAGGTGTATCATCGTGCCGAAAAGGAACACCGAGTCCTCCTCCCAGATTGACATGTTGTACATGGGGCAATTCGTCAACCCAACGAAAGGTTGTATCGAGGATAGGGAAGAGGTCGGGGAGTTGAGGGGTGAGCCAACCACAACCGAGATGCCAATGAACAGTCTCGATGAGACATCCGGCAGAAGCGGCAATTTGGAGAGCATCTGGGATTTGTTCATACAAGAGACCGAATTTACTTGGACGATCTGAGGGGGTGTAAACGAGTCGGGTTTCATTTCGATAACCGATCCCCTGTTCGGGATTGATCCGAATTCCAATCGGCTGATTGGGACGGACCAAAACCAA
This sequence comes from Thermoguttaceae bacterium, assembly GCA_051660685.1. Taxonomy (GTDB): domain Bacteria; phylum Planctomycetota; class Planctomycetia; order Pirellulales; family Thermoguttaceae; genus JAVBSX01. The sequence continues at coordinate 21,736 of JBOFQB010000008.1, forward strand.
TCGTCGCAGTTGCGAGAGAGAATCGGCGTTGACGTGAATTTCAGGATGATCTGCCAAAAACTTCAGGTCTGAAGGGGCAAGAGAGGTCCCGGTATAACTGAGTTGATTCGGGGTGAAGCCGTACTGGAGAGCCAAAATGGCCTCATTGGGTGAACAGACATCGATTCCGTCAACGAGGGAGGACATTTCGCGTAAAATGGCGGGACATCGATTCGCTTTGATCGCGTACAGAACGGTTGCAGAGGGCAATGCAGCTCGGAGCATCGCTACTTTTTCCCGAATTCTGTTCAAATGATAGACATAAACGGGTTGAGAGGGGAGATTCTGCAATTGCCGACTGTTGACCAGTTCGGGCAAGAGCATCCCGCCAAAAGAGAGTGTACCTGAATGAGTGTAGTGCAAATCGGCGCGCTCCCACCAAAATAATTGCTGGGGATCAGCGGGAGTATTGAAGCGGCATTGTACCTCACCCAAAGGTTTTTCGGTTGCGGCGTGTTGCATTCCGTGCAAGGGAACAGGTCCCATGATGAGAGTTCCGGGAAGGGAGGAAAACCGGGGGGAATTCTACATCTTTCCGACCGAATGAAAAGTAGGGAGCCGAAAAATTATGGGAGCGGGAGAGAACGGCATGTCGTTTTTTTCAAAATGGGGGGGAATGGGACAACATGCAACGACACATTACGTTTTGGCAAGGTTGAAGGTCGTTGTTCGTGCAATGAGGACGGTTCCTTGTTCCGGGTCAATAATCACCTCAACATCGCCCGGATATTGGCGTTTAACCGCAGAACGATTCACGATGTCTGTTGAAAGAAGTGACCACTTTGTAAAGCCCATTTCTTGAAGTGGAAAATGATTCTGTTTCCAGACTCTCCTTAGCAGTTGACGAATGAAAACGACATTGTGCCCGGCAAGACGGTCAAGGTCCAGAACAATTTGACTGTTTTGTTGCACCTGAACAGTCTTTTCATACAACTCCTCTGTCAACTCGTCAATCCAACACTGTTGATCGTTCGCAATGCTCGCAAGTTGCAACACCGCTTCTTCAATATTTGGATTGAACCGATCACGCAAAAACGGCAACAGTTCATGTCGGATTCGATTTCGGGTCCAATCTGTTGATTCATTAGACGAATCGGTCCGAAAGTTCTGCCCCAATTCCTGCAAATAATGGAGGATTTCGACCCGGGAAACAGAAAGAAGGGGTCGAATGACAGCAACCGCTTCATTGAGGGGTCGAACAGCCGGAATTCCGGCGAGACCGGCGAGACCGGTCCCCCGAATGATTCGATGTAAAACCGTTTCGACCTGATCGTCTTTGGTGTGAGCAACCGCAATCAGGCGCAGACCACATCCCGACGCTGTTTTTCGCAGAAAGTCATACCGAATTTCCCGGGCATCTGCTTCAAAACTGCCGTTTGAAACCGTTGACCAATCAACCGATTCCAATCGTTTTTCAAAATACGGCAAGGAAAACTGTTCGGCCAAATCGCGGACAAAGACAGCATCCTGTTCCGACTCTTCGCCCCGCAATCCATGATTCAAATGAGCAACAGCGAGCGAACAGTCCGGTTTTCCGTCCCTTTCTCGGACGTTCTTCAGCTCGGCTTCAAACAAACGGAGCATTGCAACACTGTCAGCTCCTCCTGAAACGGCCAATAAAACCCCGGATCGCAACCATTTCCCAAACGGAGTTTCACATCCCAAAGAGGAAAAAAGGGACATTTTATTCCGCCTGAATCATTTCAGCCCGGGTATTGGGGCGCAAAATCCACATAAAACCGATTCGGGACTCGACTGCACTGACCCAAGCACGATAATCCTCCTGTCGTGTTGCCCAAACTCCAGCCCCTTCATAATCACGAAGCGGCGTTGTTGAAAAGAACTTCCAAAGAAGGTCTTCAGAAGGGGCGGATTCGGTCAGACGAATCACATACGCCGTATTTTCCGGCTGATTCAATGCGGCCCCGCAATCGTTGACTTCGAGAGAATAGGCAACCTGCATGAACTGATTTCCAGGTGCTTTAATGAACTTGTTCTCGAAATCAGCATCCCCTACTGGAACCCCGACTTCACAGACTTCTCCAAAAAGCAGTTGGGAGCGGGCATAACCGGCATTTGCAGCCGATTGCGTATACCAAGAAAACCGTTCCGTCTCGACAATGGGCAAATCCTTCCCAAGAAAGACATCTTTCAGGGAGCGACCTTTTGACTGATTCGCTTCGTTTGCCAATTCTCGGGCTTTTTGGATTGCGAGATTTCGGGATTCGACTTCCAACCAACGTTTGAGGACAGCATCACGAACCCCCGGTTCTGAAAATTCCGGCGTTCTCTGTGATTCCCGTTCTGTAATCCAACCAATATAGGTCACAAAGCCGGGCATTTGCTGAGACCCTCCTTCACGACCAACCAAAACGTCAAAATTGGCGGGACGTGTCCCGAAGATGCGACCAATAAATGACCGGACGAACTCGTCTCGATAATAATCCTGCGTCATTGCGCCGAATTGCGAAACCGGTTCTTCGACCACAACACATTTCAAGTGGTGTTGCGCGGCAAGAGCAGGAAGGTCAATCGGTTTAGGAAGAGAGGACGGATTGTCAAAATCGGCTAATGAATACGAGGTAAAGTAGTCCCGCATTGATTTTTCAATCGCTTGAACCGAATCTGTCACTTTTCTAAAAGCGAGAATCTGTCGAATAAGCGGCTCGACCTCTTCAAGAGGTTGGAACAGGACACTTGTATCGACTTGCGAAAGATCGAGCGACCCCAACAAATCGGTTAAACTGTTTTCAGTTGGAGAAAGCGGAAATGCCTCTTCCTCTTCCTGAATGAGTATTTTTGCATTTGCAGGAGGAAACAACGAATCCAGTTCAACAGCAACCGTCTCCTCAACGACCGCTTCTTGTGCCGGTTCAACAGCAACTGTCTCTTCAACGACCGCTTCTTGTGCCGGTTCAACAGCAACCGTCTCTTCAACGACTGCTTCTTTCGCCGGTTCAACAGCAACTGTCTCTTCAACGACTGCTTCTTTTGCCGGTTCAACAGCAACGGTCTCGTCAACAACTACTTCTTTCGCCGGTTCAACAGCAACCGTCTCTTCAACGACTGCTTCTTTTGCCGGTTCAACAGTTCCTTCGTCGGTTGATTCCGCCGTTTCCTGCGCAAAAACGACAGATCGGTAAACCGGATTCAGGACATGACGGGTCTCTCCTTCTCCTGATTTTTCAACAGCCGGTTCACTTTCTTTGACAGGTTCAGCTGCTTTGACAGGTTCAGCTTCTTGAACCGGTTCGGCCCCTGTTTTGTCATTTCCTTCGTCGGACGTGTTCAATAACGAGGGGGTTCCCAAACTGGGAAACAGCGGATTATTGCCCGAACTCTGACTCGGCAAGGTCGGCAAAAGACTGTTATTCTGGTCCAATCCGGGCAAACTCTGGTCAAACGGTCCCGGTTGGGCGGACGGTTCCGGTTGCAGCAAATTCTGCCGCATAAAATATCGGGCCTTATTCTCCTCGTAAAACGTCTTGACCTCTTCTTCTGAAATCGACGCGAGCAGTTCCTCACTCGGCATGGTGTCAATCACCTGAAAAGCAATTTTGGTTGGAACGGCAAAACCGGATTCGGGCAACGACGGATTGTAGACAACCGTCTTATTTGCCTCAAAAAATCCTTTCAACTGGGCATCTGAAGGAGCGGGGACCTCTTTCAGAAACATGTCCGTCGAAACAGCCGCAACTTCGGCGGTCAAACTCCGACGAACACGTTGAAAGTAATCCCAACGTGCAAGGGGGGTGAGCGGTCGAACGGAGCTGACAAACATCTGAACCGCATTTGCCGAAAGAAGCTCTTCCTGCAAAAGGGGAACCAGTTGAGTTTCCGTCAGTCCCAGTTTTGTGCAGACCGAGCTAAGAACCGACGAGGTAATCATATTTCCGGTCAACGAATTGAGGTAATCTTCGATCAGCTCTTTACCAACGACGACCCCCATTTCCTCGGAATATCTTGCCAAAACCCATTCTGTAATCACATCTTCATCCAAAATAGGCCCGTTATAACGCATTTGCATCTGAAACAGAGCGGTCAAAGCATCACGGTTCTCGCCGACGAGAGGAAACATCTCCTGCATGAGAACGGTGTAAAAATTACGCAACAACTCCCGGTTTCCTCTCAGCGAATACAACCTTGAACCCGTTATATCTCCATGATTCCGACATGTTGCAATCACCATATCCGTCCTTGCAGACCCCCCGCCCGAGTTCATCATAAGCGCAGGTAGAATGATGAAACTGATAATCGCCATAAGACCTAGCGCGGCGAGGAGAAACTTCTGGTAAACGCGAAACTTTTTGAACGGATTGAAACCTGCCATATCACACTGTGCTGCTGAAATGTTTTGATAAGAGGGGGAGAGACCAAGAGCGAGAACCTGAAAAACAAGTCAAAGGGAGATCATCCTGAACAACCTGTTCCATATCTTCCTCGCCGGTTTACCGGCTTTTCACACTCGGTCCAATACAGGGCGAATCGACCACATTATACCCCGTTTTTTTTTCGATAGAACCAGCCCGTCCCGGAAAAACTGCAAATTATTTCCAATCCGAGCTTTTCTGGTCAAACGGGGGTCAAAAAATCGTTCCCTCAACCGGACTACTCGCCGTTGCATACATTTTTTTCGGAATTCGACCGGCGAGAAAAGCAAGGCGACCCGCTTCACAAGCGAGTTTCATCGACCGTCCCATACTAATCGGGTCTTTTGCATGTGCAATTGCCGTATTCAACAAAACCCCGTCAACACCGAGTTCCATTGCAAACGCAACATCACTCGCGGTCCCAACTCCAGCATCGACAATGACGGGATATTGAGGGTCTTCTTCCTTGAGATATTCAAGACAGATACGAATTGCGTTTGGATTGAGAATACCCTGACCACTTCCGATTGGACTGCCAGCCGGCATAACCGCGAGTGCTCCAGCCCGTTTCAACCGAACAGCGAGCAACGGATCATCGGTCGTGTAAACCAGAACCTGAAAACCGTCCGCAACAAGTTGTTGGGTTGCATCCAATGTTTCAATAGGGTCGGGCAAAAGGGTTTTGGGATCACCCAGACATTCGAGTTTGACCCAATTGGCTCCCGGATTTCCCATTTGGGTTAGAATCTCACGTCCCAACCGGGCAACCCGAATCGCTTCTTCCGCGCAAAAACAACCCGCTGTATTCGGCAGTATCGTATACCGCTTGTTGTCAATATATTCCAAAATGTTCTTCCCCGACGAATCAATCAACCGTTCCCGACGAATCGCAACCGTGATACATTCAGCTCCTGAGACATCAAGAGCCTGTTGCATCTGTTCATAAGAAGCATATTTGCCCGTTCCGACAAGAAGCCGACTCGAAAACGTAAAATCTCCCAATTTTAACATAACACCTCAATGATTTCTGTTATTTCTGTAATCCGTACTGTTTGATTTTCCGGTCCAACGTCGTCCGTTCAATCCCCAAATTCTTCGCCGTTAGACTTTTATTCCATTGTGTAAAATTCAACATTCGCTGAATGTGCAACTTTTCCACCTCAACAAGAGTCAAGGGAACAAAGGTTTCTGTTTTTCCGATCCCCGACAAATCACGTCCCCGAAAAACATCCGTCTCTCCCGTCGTATTAAGAGAACTGAGCAGAAAATCTTGTGCTTGAATCCAGGGAGTGCTACTTAGGACAACCGCTCGTTCAACCACATTTTTCAACTCCCGAACATTCCCGGGCCAACGATGCTGCAAAAGAGCCTGTTGCGCTTCAGGTGAAAATCCTTGAAACTTCCGACCCGTTTCATGACTGTAACGGTCAAGAAAAAACTCCGCTAAAGGAATAATGTCTTCCGTTCGTTTACGAAGAGGAGGAATCACTATCTCCAAAACACGAAGTCGGAAAAAAAGATCATGTCGAAAACGTCCCGCTGCTACTTCTTTTTCGAGGTCCCGATTCGTCGCCGCAATCACCCGAACATCAACCAAAACCGGAATATTTCCCCCAACCCGTTCAAACGGATGTCCTTCCAGAACTCGCAGAAACTTCGACTGCAACATCGGGGTCATTTCGCCAATTTCATCCAGAAAAAGCGTCCCCAAATGAGCCGCTTCAAATTTCCCCGACTTCCGATCCGTTGCTCCTGTAAACGACCCCTTCTCATGTCCAAAAAGTTCACTCTCCAACAAACTCTCAGAAATCGCCGCACAATTAAGGCACACAAGCGGTTTGTCCCGTCGTGTACTCGCCAAATGAACCGCTCGCGCAATCAACTCTTTTCCCGTCCCGCTTTCTCCCCGAATCAACAACGTCGCTTTCCCGGGTGATACCCGATTCACCAACTGTTCTATCTTTTTCATTGCCGGACTGATTCCGACGATTTCGTTCCCCGAATGTAACATATCACGAAGAATCATGTTTTCTCCGCGAATCTGGTTTAAATTTTCCGCCAGTTCTTTCTGACGATTCAATTGCCCAAGTGCAACCGCAACCGTATCTGCAACCGCAAGTGCATATTCCAAATCGGCAATCACCAGATTTTTATCCGCCCCCGTTGTGTACAAATGAATCAAACCAAGAATGTTCGCCTCATCTCGAATCGGAGCTGCAAGGGTGTTGTTCAGTTCTCCCCCCTCCCAAGGAGCATCTCCCGTTCGCGGAATCACGGGACCCGTTTGCTGAGATTGTTCACGAAAGGTATTTTCACGAGAGATGATGCCGTTCTCCCTAGTATTCTCCCGCCGTTCATTCACCAAAACCGCCTCTTTGCGGTCCAATACCGTTTTGCCAAGTAATTCAGGAAGAGGAACGTAGACCGTATCATCTCGCGTTGCACTCGCCGTTAATCGCAAATCGGACGCTTTGCGCCGCTTCTCCGACACCCGGGGAAACAACCAAAGTCCCGCTCCAACCCCTTCTGTTGCACTCAAAAGACCTTTTAAGGCAATTCCTGCAAGTGCTTCAATCTCTGTCGCCTTACCTAAAGAAAACGCCAAACGACATAAATCGGCTGCTCCATGTCCCAGTTTTGTCGTTTTCGCAAGCGCTGTCTCGGCGTCCAATTCCTGCAAAAAAGATGTCTGCTCCCGACGATGAATAATCGTCGTCGGATCAAATCCCTCCTTCTGCGGAGCTGTCCCCGTCTGTCCCAACTCTTTCGTCTTACTGTCCGTCCCCTGTTCCAACGGTGTATCAGAGGGTGCATCCGGGCTTTCTCCCAAATCAAACGTACAAGTGGAATGTCCCATTTTGATTTCGCAACCCGAAAAAAGCGGAAAGGACTGCGAACACAACCGACCGTCGACAAAGGTTCCATTACGACTTCCGAGGTCCTGAATGAACCATTCTTTTCGTGAACACCATATTTTTGCATGAACACGACTGGACCGTTCATCAAGCAGGACGATACCACACTCGGAGGAACGACCTAAGGTCATTTCAATTTCCGGGTCAAGTGTATAAATTGTCCGCGACCCCTCGGGTTGGACAAAAATCAAACGTGCAAGGACCATAATGTTATTTCACGTTGAGAGGATTTTCGGATCGTGTCAGGCCAAAACATCGTGGAACACAGTCTACCATCTTTTCCTGAAAAATAACAGCATCAGCAGTTTTTTTTCCATAAAACCGATTGAACCAGAATTTTTTGCACCTTGCCTTTTCCATCTCAACCTGATACACTCGATTCGTCGGGTCTTCCAAACGACGAAAAACGGTTCGATGGAAACTCTCAAGTACCATCATCCAGATGAAATCCAAAAGTCAAAAAACCAAGAGTCCAACGTGACCGCGAATCCTTGTTGTTCAACGCCTAAACGGACCGTCCCGTTCCACGATACAATTTTTTTTCTGATTTTCCAAGTTTTTCTCAAAATTTTCCCGAAATTTTTTCCCGAAAGGAACTTTCCATGTCCAATCTGCAAAAATCTCGTCGCCTGTTCCTCAAAAATTCCGGCCTGATGACCGCAAGTGCCGTCTTGACTGCCGGTCTTGCACCTCGCGTTCATGCAGCCGAAAACAATACAATCAAGGTTGCCCTGATTGGTTGCGGCGGTCGCGGAAACGGCGCAATTCGTCAAGCTCTTTCTGCCGATCCCAACACAAAACTTTGGGCGGTTGCAGATGTCTTTGAAAATAAAGCAAAAGCAGCTGCGTTCCAAACCAAACTCGATCTGGGCGATCAGGTTGATGTCCCCAATGAACGGACCTTTGTCGGTTTTGACGCTTATAAAAAGGCGATTGATTCGCTTGATAAAGGGGATGTCGTGCTTTTGACGACTCCGCCCGCATTTCGACCGCTTCATTTGGCGTATGCCGTTGAGAAAGGGGTCAACATTTTTGCCGAAAAACCGCTTGCAATTGACATTCCCGGATTGCGTTCACTTCAGGAATCGGGAAAAAAATCGCAGGAAAAAGGGCTGAAAGTCGCTGTTGGTCTGAACAATCGTCATTATTATCGAACCGCAGAAACCGTTAAGGCGATTCATGACGGAAAGTTGGGCGACATCACCTCCTTATGGTGTTATCGAATGCACCCAACTCACAAATTAAGCCCGATTGGTGATTTGACCCCTCTTGAACACCAGCTTAAAAACATTTTCTGCTTTGACTGGACAACCGGGGGATTTATTGTTGACGCTTTGATTCACAATCTCGACATTGCCTGTTGGGCAAACGGCAGTCTTCCGATTGCCGCGCAAGGACAGGGGGGACGGATCACCCGCAAATACAAAGACCAGATGCTTGATTTGGCAATGGTCGAGTACATTTTTGCGGACGGTCGTCGTATGGTCATGCAAGCCAAAACCGTTGATAATTGTTGGCCCTGTTTCCGCTCCGTCCTTTACGGAACCAAAGGATGTGCTGTTTTGGGAGAAGGGGTTTCACATCCTGCTATTTACAAGGACTGGAACGAGCAGGAAACGATTTGGAAAGCGGAATCCGAGCAGAACAACTCGTATCAGACGGAACATGACCTATTTTTCAAAGCGATTCGGGAAGACCGACCCTGGTATGAGTTGGATCGGGGGATTGACGCAACATTTGTTCCGCTTTTGGGCAAGTACGCCGTTGACACGGGACAGTATCTCAAAGTCGAAGATGTGTGGAAGTCCAATTACGAATGTGCCCCGGACATTGCGAACATGAGTTTTGGGAAGGATGCACCTGTCATGCCGGACAAGGAAACGGGCGATTACCCCTTACCGATTCCGGGCGTCACGACGTATTGAGACTGTTTCCCGCGTCTTCCCGTTTAGCCGAGGAACAACGTTCCGCGCGTAATGAAATTTTAATACGCGCGATACGTTGTATCGCGGCTAAACGTCAAATCTTCCCCCTCCTCCCTATCCCCTATTCCCCAACCCCTACTTTCTTTCCCCAAACCGTTCCTGAACGACGACATATCGTGTATGCGTTCCTTTTCCAATCGGCAACACCTCGGTTTCTCCCAAAATCTCTTCTGCCGAAACGGCGAACACCAATCGTTTACCGTCCTGCTCCTTTAATTCCGCCCTTGCCCGAACAACTCCTCCAACGGGTGTTGCAGCTGTATGCACAACATCAACATGGGTCCCAACTGTTGTTTGGCCCGGCAAAAGAAGAGGTTCTGCGCAAAGAACCGACGCTTCTTCCATAAGTGCGATCATCATCGGGGTTGCCAAAACCCGAACAGTACCACTTCCAACATGAACGGCGAGCATTTCTTCACGGACAAGGCGTGTCACTTCGGCACTATGTGGTTCCATATCCTCTCCTTTATCGTTTTCGTTCTGCACGTCTCCCCGTTTAGCCGAGGAACAGCGTTCCGCGCGTACAGAATCGCAAAATAACGCGCGATACGTTGTATAGCGGCTAAACATAAAATTCACGGACCCGCATGATGCTCTCAAAACCGCCCCGTTCCAAACAGTCACTCAAACATTGCATTGCCGGATCATCCGGTTCCAACAGGTTATATGAACGTCGGATCGAACCAATAATAAAGTCAAGACCGAGAGGAACAGCCCGGGTCAAAAAGGCACTTTCGAGCGGACCTTTGACGGGACTTCCGTCCGTCCGTTTAGGCGGGAGCATCACCGTAAAGTTACTCAGTCCGACCGAAACATGTGAACCGCGAAACTCGGGGTCATTCTGCATCAACACTAACGAATCGAGCAACCGTTTCAGGTTCCCCTCTGAATCCATTCCAATCGGCGCAATCCCCGGGTCAAAAAGGCAGTCTTCGACCGGAATCCCCGCTTCTTTCGCAAGACCTAACATAAACCGTCCCGTCTCATACGTCTCTTGCGCTGTCCGTGTCGGACGACGTTCTCCCCCCTGTTCCTGTTCGGAAATCAGTAAGATCGGACGAAACCGAACTTCACGGTAAAGGTCGAACATTTCAACACGAAGGGGCGAGATGGAATTGAGGATCGGCAAACCGTGTGAAAGGTCGACCATTTCCAGACCGGCTCGTGCAAGGGTCAAATCGGGCGAATCAATCGAGAGTGGTCGCGTCACGACCGATTGAATTTCACGAACCAATTTCTGCATGAAGTCGCAGGACCGGGGACCGACGTTGACATCAATGTACGCTGCTCCTCCTTCTTCCTGCCGAATCGCCAACTCTTTCAATCCCCCAAAGTCTTCCGACTCAAACAGCAATCGCGTCGACGGAACCGAATCGTTGATCGACTCGCCAATGATTGACAAACCCGGGATGCTCATGTTATCTCTCCTAAAAACGTGGAAAACACTCTTCGACGACCTGTAAAAACTCCTCCCGACTTTTTACGGTTGAAATACGGCTCCGAAAAAACCGCGCCCCGCTTTTACCTTGTGCATAATCACACGCATATTTTCTCATCAACAACAACGCCAGATCAGGTTGAAAATGCCGACAGACCAATTCGTAATGATGCTCCAATATCCGTCGTTGTTCCGCAAGATCAGGGTCCCTCTCAACCGGTTCATTTCGCAACGCTTGCGCAATCTGCCGAAACAACCAAGGACGGTTGAGTGCAGCCCGACCAATCATGATACCATTGACGACGCCGCTCTTCAATCGGGCGAGCGCATCTGCGACGGTTTTGATGTCACCATTACCAATGAGCGGCATTTTTTTCAAATGCGGGCGTATTTTGGCGATTTCCTCCCAATTGGCAAAACCTCGATACATCTCCTGCGCTGTTCGTCCATGAACCGTCAACGCTCCTGCCCCACATTCTTCAACCGCTTGTGCAATGTCAACGGCATTGATTGTATCTCGGGTCCAACCGAGTCGGATTTTTGCTGTAACGGGAACGGGATGTGCGGATTGAACAACGGTTCGGACGATTTCCGCTAATCGGTCAACATCTTGGAGCAGATAAGAGCCGCTTGCACTTTTTCCGGCGATTTGCCGGGCAGGACAGCCGAAATTCAGGTCAATGACGCTGACTTTGTAATCGAACGCGAGACGATGAGCGAATTCGGCGAGTGTTTTAGGGTCATTGTCCCAAATCTGGACGGAAAGTGGTCGGGCTTCTTCACGAATTCCGGCAAGTCGAAGAGGGTGTTCGGCTCCCCGCTTTTCCAGTTCGTGAAACGAACGGGCACTTATCATTTCGGTTGCGATCAGGCCAACCCCGCCGAAATAACGAAGCAGTTCCCGAAAAGCGTAATTGGTATAACCCGCTAAGGGGGCAGAAAGAACGGGCGGATCAACGAGCAGGGAACCGATTTGTAACATAGGAGAAGGGAGGAGGTAGGGGTATGGAAGAGGGGAGGAGGGGTTGTTTCCCCTTTAGCGCATTTCAATCATTGGTATACACATCTCACACCTTTTTGAAACCAAAAATTCAATGTCTGTATCTCTGAGCTGCATAGCAGCGACCTTTTTGTAGCCCGGGGTGAAGCGCAGCGAAACCCCGGGTTAAGCGTTCCCCCTACAAAACAAGCTCCGTCGGAGCGACACAATTACATATTGGCAACGTAGTAACCTTTCACGGGAAATTAGAATTGTTGTATCATTCTTAGCACCAAAGGTGCGTAACAAAATAGACAGCGGTTTTAACCGCTGGTGTCAGAATGTCAAAAAATATTCGCCCGGTAAGGGAGAAACAATGAAGGGTGCTGCCCCTTCAGGGCAGAATATGTGTGTGACACCAACGATTTTGTTGCGCCCCGTTGGGGCGAAGATGAGAGTTTTCATCCTATAAAAAGGTGTACCAACTATATTTTCTAAAATACCCGTGAATGGTTACCATTTTTTGATTGCGAAGAAGAATCATTTGGATTCGGCAAAAGAACACCTTCTCAACGTTGGACAATTGCGCGGATTTCGTCCTTCTGCTGTTCGGAAAGTTGTGACCAAGAACCAAGCAATTCGTCAAGTCCCTTCTCTCCTGAGTTTTTTCGTCGTTCAATGACGGCACCCATTTTACCTGAGAATGTTGAAACGGCACATGCTGATTGTCCCGCCGTTTTTTTTGCGACCAACTCAACCGGCTGAGTCTTTGCCCAACCTGTTCGCTGTGTTCGTTGTTTTCCCCAAATCGGTGTAAAATGAGGAGGAGGTGGTGCAAGATGTTCTTCACTGACCAAACGGATTGATTCTTGAACGGTTTCTTCGGATAGAAGCGTTGAGGATTGAAACAGTTCTTGCGGAACATCAACCGTTGAAGGATGCTCAAACCCCTCGTTCATCGAACGAAACGCCGCAGTCGGCTTTTTCGGCTCTCTCTCGACCGCTTCCGTTTTTGAGGTGTAAATCATCTCAAGCCGTTTTGCAGCCGCTTTAGAATCAAACGCCCTGTTTTGGGTCAATAAACCTGTAATTCCTTCTTCCAACAACAGTTCGGAAGACACTTCGGCAACCGCTGATTCAGGGTTGGATGACGAAACGGACGAAAAACTTGTGCAGGTATCCTGCGTGTATAACGAAGCCGAACGGGACGGTCGTTTTGTCTTATCACCAACATCTTGCGCTGTGAGACTCTGCGTGTTTGATGTTGGAAATTTCAAACCGTCCTGCGTGTAAACATCACGGTTCTGAGAATAAAACGTCAAGTGCGGGGACGTCATTTTGGGTTCCAGTATTTTCGTTTCCATTTCCCAATCTTCAAGCCCCTCTTCGTCGATACTCTCACTGAAATCGGCATCTTCCCCCATTTCCAGTCCCATATCAACCGGTTTCAGACCGGAATCAACAGTTTTCGTTCCCGAATCAACGGGCTTGGGTTCGGAATCAACCGGGGAGACAAGACGGAGTGATCGCTTTGATTCTTTAACGTCTGTTCGACCAACATTCGTCGCAATCTCGGCCCTCATTTCTGCCCCAATATCAGTACCAACAGGGGTTCCCCCAACATCAGCAGCGATTCGTTCACCATGTTCGGAAACGACCGACCATTTCCGCTTTGTTTCGGATTGCATCGTCGAACTCTTTCCGCCCTGTTCTGACTCCTTCTCTTCTCCGATGATCGAAAAAGAGCGTGTTGCAACAGGGGATAAGGTTGTTTTCTTTGGATAATCGCTCATGAAACCTGACAACGGAAAACGTAAATCGGGACGGGACACGGCGCAGCGTGAACGAAGTGCGGTTCAAAAAAGCTCAACAATGTAACTTCTTTGTAAGCAACAAAGCGGCTTCTTTACAAGCAACTAGGTAACTTTTTTAGACAACCGGGCAACTTTTTTCTAAGCAACTAAGCGGCTTCTTTGTGAGTCTTCATTTCGCTCCATGCTCGCTTGTAATGCAAAGCGTCCAACAATTCCGTCAACGTCAGTGTCCTGTTTTCAAGTTCAAGCGGAATTTCCATTCCCGGGTCGCAAACAATGTCAACCGTTCCATCATCGCCGATTAAATCGTCGAACTGACGCAACAAACCGTCTTGAACGGCTTGACGAACCAAATGACCGCGAGTTGCCGAGATTTCTCCAGCCCGATCTCCAAGACTGTCCGCTGCTCGTTTTGCTAAAGCGGGCAAATATTCACTCGGAACGTCAATAATCCTGGGCGTGTAGACCTTCACTTGCATTTTTTCTCTCCTCAAAGGAATAATGAACAAAAGGGGGACAACGCACAACTGAGGTTGAAGTCAACCTTACAGGTGTTGCTCTCGGTATTATCGTCATTCCGGTTGTAAGATTATGACTGAATTTTATTTTTTTTTCGATTTTGTCAGTCCGCTCACAAGTTTTGCGAAAAAGAGTCTTTTCATTTTTGAACCACGAAAATCACAAAAAACACGAAAACCTCACAAAATACCGTTTTTTGTGTCTTTCGTGTGTTTCGTGGTAAAAACATATCCGTCCAACCCGGCTCGGTTCAAATTGCAAAACCAAACTTGTTAGCGGACTGTCGATTTTGTTGAGAGATGTTTCTCCTTGATAGGCTGAGAACACAGAGATTGGGCCGACAGATTTCTGAATGGAATCCAAAACTTCATTTTACCTATTTTGTGTATTTTGAATTCGGCTTCTTTTCTGCAAACACCGAAAACTCCGCTTAGAGAGGATGCGGTAATTTGGGACAAATACGTTAATTTATAAAAATAAGCCGATTGCGCAAAGTTATGTTGGCAATGTTTCTCAAACGCTGTTAGGCGTTTCAGAATGGTAGTAGCGACGAAAAAAAAGATTTTGAACCCCATCGAGGTTCGCCAAAAGAGGACGAAGCGGGTGTATCCTGTTGCTGCGTCTCATCGCCTACGCCTTCCGTTTTCCGTCTCGATAATCCCAAGACCTCCCAAGCATATTCATCCGTCGGTGTCCGGCATGAATCATCATAAAAATGGCCAATCTCGTGAACAACGGATGTGACACCGCAATTTCGCAATAAAGAGGATTTCAGGGAGTATGAATTTGAATTATCAGAGAGCAACACACAGTTACCATGCCAATTTATTATTATCGCAGGCGTGCAAGAAAACGTGCAACTGCAGACAAACGGGCAACGAAAAAAAAATCGGCTCAGCTCACGTCCAAAGACTATCTTAGCAATTGCGGAGTTTCCCTGCGGAAAATGGAATTTGCTAAAAATCGTCTTTGTCTCCTATCTGGCTTAACAAGCTCTTCAGCCGAGTTACAGATGGAGTTGATACCTTTTTCGGAACAATGGTTATCTGAGCTATTCAAAGAATTATGTACACAACTCATGACACATCTCACGGCTCAAGCAAAGTCATCGTTTGCTACAGAAGGAGCGATCCCAATTATTCAATGTGAAATGAATCATCTGTACAAGGAATTCAAAAAACAATGGGGATACACAACGGAGACTCTCTACCAAACTGGTAATCAGGAGTATGTGAAAAATCTGGTGGTCTATACATTGACGACGCACACAATGGAGATTTTGTACAAGATTTTTCCTTTTGAGGCTCCGACTCAAATTTCAGTTGATGTCCAACAATCGGAGGAAGACAAGATAGAAATGGCAAAATTGATAAAAACCACCAATGCTTTACGTTCTCTCATTCAAAAACTTTATACACAATACGGGGTGAGCTAATGCAACCATATTTTCATGTTATCCCAAAAACCGGTATCCAGATTTGTCGAAATGTTGCATTGACGACGTTGCCCACCGGAGTAACTGCTGAGGCGTTGTGGAAGAATGCTGTTGCTTATGCCAGAGACCAAAAGTTCAGGAATAATCCACTGGTACAGCTCATCCGAGATCACATCGCTTGTCCCTCTCAAATAGCGAATACCGAAATAACGGATTGGATGAGTTGCGATAATACATTTGGTGCGTTTGTTCGACTGAAACGAAATACCAATAATTCTGCCTTGACGTTAGATTTTGTTATCGACACAAATTCTCCTGCCGGGGCGCAACTCCGTAATGAAATTCAATGCCATATCGGAGCGACCGGTATAGCGCGAATCGGGCAGTTACTCGGTTCAAAACCTCTCCATGTTGGCGGTTTTTATGTCCTTCCGCCAGTCGATGCCAGTGGAAAAGAAGTCAGCCTCATCATTGACTTTGGAAATACCGGTATTGGTATTATGTTGACAACATGAGACAAGGACCGATTGACAATCAACAGTTGAAAATGTTGGTTGAACAAGGGGTAATCGTACCGGACACGGTTATGGAACGAGAGGATGGTCGCCGGGGACAGGCGAGACAAATCAAGGGGTTGTTCCCGACGGATTCGTCAGCTTCACCAACACCGCCGCCTCTTCCAAGTATTGTGTCCATAAAAAGCGTTCCGCCCCCTTTACCGCCGCCCCTCCTAAATACGAAGACACCTCAAAAAGAGATTCCTGCAACGGTTAAATCTCCAAAAAATAGAACCGGAATTTTTGTTGCCGCCATCATCTTCTTGGTTGTATTGGTTTTGGCCTCACTCTGGGGCGTATTCGGCATCGACCAATACGCCGTCCGAATTCGCAACATGATACAAGGCCAAGCGGGCCAAGCCGAATCGTCTTCCGTGAGTTCGCAACAGGAGACCCCTATTTCATCTATGTCACAGGTGTCTGAAGAGTTTGGGACAGAAAGTCAGGAAGATAAAGAGCGAAGTACCCCAACTCTACAGCAAGTCAAAGAACGACTGGGAAAAGCAAGGCGGGAAGATAAAGAGCCAAGTGCCCCAACTCTACAGCAAGTCATGGAGAGTTCGGGACGGGGCAGCAGAGTGGAGACACAAGACAAGCCGGAAGCGGCAAATGCCGGACTGATACCGATTGATGACAATACCGTCTATTACTTCAATTCAACGTCTGCCGGTAACAATTCCTTGTATATTAACGGTAACGATACGGCTTGTAGAAAGGATAAGTGGGATGAAAATAACACCGAAATAATGAAAAATGTGCGTTCGGTTTATGTCCTAACAGGTAGTGGTGGCGCGATTTATTTGGGCGGTGGGGGGGTGAGTAATACCTTCTTTTTAATAACAAAAAACGACGAATTATGGAGGTGGGGTGGCAATGGTCGCACATCGCGGTTACTTTCGACATTGTGTTTGTACCGAAGCGGGTACGATTTCAAGCGGATATTCACGATCAGCGAGTTTTATGACCGGGATCGAGCGGCGTTTTATTGGGCAATTCAGAGGGTTCGGGATGCAGAAATGGACATGACCGGTTGGCTGGAGTATTTTACGAATGGCTGGCGACGCAGATGCGGGAGGTGTCTCATAAGGGGCGGGAGGCGATTAAACGGGACGTTTTAGCGAAGGAGTACCGGCTTAGCGAACGGCAGACGGCGGCGATTGAATTGATGACGGAGCGGGGAAAAATCACGATTTCTGACATGGAAACTCGGTTTCCGCAAACGAGCCGACGGACATTGCAACGGGATTTGAAGCGGTTGGTGGAACAGGGAATTTGTGCGGAATCGGCAACCTCGGCAACTTCACCAATGCAAGGATATACGCTTTGTGCCGATTTTGCCAACTGGCTATGACAAGTTATGACAAATTGCAAAGCGGCGTAGATCAAGACGACTGCAACATTCAGCGGGGGCAAGTTTGACAGGCTTCGATTTGCAACGTTTTACGGTAAGCCGCTCGGCTGGTTCGGTTTGCACAGTCAACAACCGTCTTGCCAAACCAGATTTGACGGGGTAAAATAGGAGAGCATGAAGAGTGAATTCCGCCCAATCCCATAAAAATGAGTACGAAAAAGCCTGTCGAATCAGCCGAATTGTCAACTCCGCAACCGTTGACTAGGGAAAATTTGCTGGAGGGGCTGACTTTTGAGGTTACGCACGACGATTTTTTCAAGCAGACTTTTGCCCTGAAAAGCGTCGCAATTGCCTTTTTGAAGCTCGTCCTCGATCTCGCCCTGTTGAAAAACCTTGATTTACAGAATTTGACGGTTGAGGAAGCGGCGTATTTGGACCTCAAATTTAACGATTTTTACGCTGATCGGGTGTACAGAATCCCGTTTTTCGACGGGGGTGAACTGTACATTCGGGTGATAATTGAGCATAAAAGTCAGAACGATTTCGGGACAATTGCTCAGTTGACGAACTACGTCATGCAAAGTCACGTCAACGAAATGGGCAAAATAGATAAGTGGCGAAAGAACACGCGGCTTCCGCCGGTTATAGCGATTATTCTGCATCAGGGAAATACGGCGTTTCGAGGAATGACGGAGTTTTCGGATGTGATTCACAAGCAGGTTGGGGTTGACGAATATCAGGTCAAAATGCGGGCAATTTTGTTCGATTTGTCGCAAATAACGGTCGAAAATCTGCCGCATGATCCTGATTGTCCGGAATTTTGGCCGATTATGATGATTATGAAGACGGTTTTTCGTAAGAAAGACGTGTTGGAGAATTTCGACGAGATTTTGCAGGAACTCCAGCCGTATTTAGACGATCCGGGTTATTTGTACCTGACTCGACTCGCGGTTCATTACGTTGCGTCGTCGAACGCGAAAGAGTTGGCTGATGCGGATATTTTGGGGATGGAACAGACGATTCAGAAAACAGTGGGAGGTGACATGACAGTGACATTTACGAATTCGTTTTACACGAAGGGCGTTGCATTGGGCCGGACAGAAGGCATTACGTTGGGGCGGTCAGAAGGCAGGGCAGAAGGCCGGACGGAAGGTAAATCGCTGGAGCGGGCGGAAAAAGTTGCCCGAATTCTGGACCGCCGCTTTGAAAAGGTGCCGAGTCGGCTGACCGACAGATTGTTCAAAATGGACAATTTGGATAAACTGAATGAGCTTTTTGACTTTGCTTTGGACTGCAAGACGCTTGCCGATTTCGAGGCGGAGTTGGGGTAAAATGCCTTTTTGCCAATGTTTGACCGCAGTGGTGCCCTCATCAACAGGCTTATCCGGGAAATAGATTGTTGGTCAACAACTCGTCTGGACGGGTCAAAAATTGCGTCAAGTGCCGTAAATCGTAGGACCTGAGGAGAGTCGGGAGCAGCGTTGCCAATATAGTCGGAAGCGCGGACTTTCAGTCTACGGAACCGCAACTTACGTGAACACCTGCCAAAACTGTTTTTTGTCATGTTGGTTACTGTACAAACTTATCTCCAAGACCGTCATCATTCAAAGCAGAACCATGTCTCTTGCAAATCCCTGAAACAAAATCGTCCAATCTCAGAAAATCATTGTCCGAAAGTTTCCGTCTCGCCACAATTTTACACAAGGTTACTTCAATTTGTTTCGCTTCAATCCGAAGTTGTTTCGGCGGAAAAGCGATCTGACGCGGAATTTGCATTTTTTTGAAAGTTGACATTCTGATGCTCCGTCGTATCGGTCCCATCGGCGGCATCACCGCATCAAGTTGTTGCCAAAAATACCTTGCAAAACCGCAAGTATTCGGTACAATGTAAAGAGCAGATTGGTAGAATACACGGATGTTCTCGATGTTTTCAACAAAATACGTTCCCATACTCATGAATCGCTTTTCGCAATTTGTTCTCGCTCTAGCTCTGCTGTTTCTCACGACAACAACGGTTCACGCCATCGAGCCGCCCGCGCCGAAAGTCGATGAACGGGTCGAATTCGTCAGCCTCATCTTCCGACTGGCTGGTGCGCCGGAGTATAACCAGAACCATTACAAAACGTACACCGATCTGCTGTCGGAGCGGTTCGAACAGTTCAAGGAACATCCCGCCGTCGAGTTTGCGAAGGAACTGCGAGCAAAATTCGGTATCGGACAAGATGCCGTAATGGTAGCGGCGATTTCGATCCGCATCGATGATGGAAAAATCGAATTGCGGGACGGGACCGATGTCGATCAGATTGCGACGGACGACCATCGCTGGAACACCGAGCGGTTTACAAAGTTCGCAATACTGGCGGACGATTTTTACCGAGAGTCGAAATTTCACGACTTTTTTGAGGAACAAAGGCCGCGATTTGAGCGGATCGAAAAACGTGCCGCCCTGTACTGCGAGCAGATTGATTACGATTGGTTTGCCAAATTTTTCGGCGACGACTCGCAGCGGGAATTTATTCTAATCTTTAATTTGCAGTGCGAAGGTGGGTTCGGACCCCGATTCAAACGACCGGATGGAACGAGCGAATGTTTTGCGATTCTCAGTCCAAGCAAAGTCGATTCCGAGGAACTTCCAGCTTTGACCGGAAACTATTATTTGTTGACAATGATCGTGCATGAATATTCGCACTCGTTTTCAAACCGTTTGGTTCTTCAAAGTTGGAGGAAATTGTTACCCTCTATGAATCGGTATCTTCGGGTCTACAAAGCAACAACATTTCATAAGACCTATAACCAGCCAAGAGTGGTCCAGTGCGAAATTTATGTCCGCGCAACCGTGATTCGGTATTTTGCAGACCACGAAGAAACAAAAGGTCGGGTCACGGATTATTTAAAATACGAAAAAGAAGGTGGATTCCACTGGATCGACCAGCTCGTCGATTGGCTTACGGAGTACGAAAGCCGCCGGGACGAATTTCCAACGCTGGAAAGTTTCATGCCGGAACTAGTGCGGCGGCAGAACGAGTTGATCACGCCGGAATACGTTGCGGAGTTTGGGATTGAAACACAGACACCACAAGTCGAATCGTTCAATCCGCCAAACGGGGCGAAAAACGTCGATCCCAAACTTTCGGCGGTGAGTGTCACGTTCGACTGTCCGATGCGAGGCGGATGTTCTTGGTGTTCCCTCGATTTTAATGCGACATTTCCGAAAACGCCAGTCGACAAAGGGGCTCAGTGGAGCAGCGACGAAAAAACGTGTACGATGTTTGTCGAACTGAAGCCGAATAAAACGTACAATATATGGTTGAATATTAATCCATTATACGAGAGTTTCCGCAGCAAAAACGGCGACGTGCCGCTGAAGATGGTACGTTACACATTCACAACGAAAGGTGATGAACGTAAGGAGTAACTTGCGACCGAATAACATTTTCAAAACACTTGAATGGTTTCGGCACAAACCTCTCCGGCAGAGGCTTGGCAAAATTTTTGAAAAAGAAAAGTTCGCCAAGTATGAAGGTAATCCCAAAACTTCTTTTGCCGCAACGCAGAAGGACGGTGGGATTCTTGTTCCAGCAAAATAGGCAAAGATGTATTCATCATTTTTTACCATACGCAGTTACACTTTCCAAGAGCCGATTGGAGTTCGCACAGCTCGAACATTGACGCTGTTTCAAGGCACAAACCGACTTCCAAGTCGGGACGTATTCTTTTTGACACCGCCAATAAATGCTGGTACGCTGACTTGCGAATTTCTTCTGGATAACGCATCCGACCATCCGATTCAGCCCGATTTGTCATTCGATTATTGATCGGATTATTCGCCCCGAGCTTCCTATTCATAAGCTGTGTCGCTCCACTATACGAGCATATCGCTCCAATTGTAAGTCGCTGTAATTCCACTCTTTGCAACAATTGCGACAGAAATTCAGCGTAGATGTCTAGCCAGTTCTCAACCGGTATCAGCGGCATCATCACGGCCCGAACTGGATAACCGGCATCAGCACATTTTTGCATTGCGGTGATTCTCTCTGACACCGCCGGAGTGTTCGGCTCAAATTCATGTGCGATTATTTCCGGCGAAAGTGTCCACGATAAAATCGTATTCCCCCCATGTTCAAGATCAAGCAGATTTTCAACGTCCGCCGATTTCGTGAGCAAAATCTGTCTTGCGAATTTATGTTCCGCAAAAAATGGCACCAGTTTCCGCATGTAACCAGTCAGTGGATCAAGTGCAAGTCCGTCCTGCAACTTGCCGTGATACAAAGCTGTTTCCCCCGAAAATCGCTGCGCTGATTTGTTAATGCTTCCAAGAATTTCGCCAAGATTCACAAAAATTTTGATGGACGGCGAAAATTTCACGCCCGGCGTTCCGGCAAGATAACAGTAGGTGCAGCCGTAAGGACAAAAGCCGTAAGTCGAGAAATGCCAATAGTTTGGGCAGGTATTCCCGTCTTCTTCACTAAGTCGGACCGCACTTTTATGTTCGCCGAAAACAAGTGTTTTCTTGCCGTTTTGATGCTGCTGAAATGTAAGCGTTCACGGAATTTGATCACAGGCGAGGGAACTTCTCGTTCGGGTGCTATCAAGAATCATTGCGAAACCGCCGGAACCAACGTCGGAGGTTTGCCGCCAAATAAATGGGCTGATACACTTTCGTGTAAGAA
>JBOFQB010000009.1:0-19138 GCA_051660685.1 Thermoguttaceae bacterium
GGTTCGGGGGGGGGGGGATGTCGGACATCCGTTGCTCGAAGTACGCTCCGAAGTAAAAGCCGGGACCATGCTGGTGCTGACCGCGAATCGCGGAATGTGCGGGGGGTATAACTCGGGTATCTTGAGATTGGCGAACCGACAGTTGCACGAGATGCACGAAAAAGTCCCAACCTTGCACCTCGAAGTGTCCGGAAAACGGGGAATCGGAGCGTTTCGGTTCCGTAAGGTCAAAATGGATCACGAGTTCATTCAGTTTGAAGATAAACCGACGTTTGAACAGGTTGACGAATTGGCAAGTCGGTATTACGAGGAGTTCGTGTCCGGAAAAATCGACCGCCTTGATGTCGTTTATCAAAAATTCGTCTCGCTCAGCCGACAATATCCCGTCGTCGAAACCTTGCTCCCGTTTTCCGGGGGGAATCTCGACGATGAACTCCTCGGTAAAGATGCCCAATTGGCGCAATCGGAATCGCAACGGAAGAAAACAGCGGCGGAACTGAAACAGGCAGCTCAAATGGCGCAAGCGGAAAAAGTGGTCAGCATCAAAAAAAGTGAAGAGAAGGCTGTTCGACACAATGCCGAGTTTGAGTTTCTCCCGTCCGCCCAAAGTATCCTCGATGATGTCGTCCCTTACGCTTTCCGAATCCGACTTTATAAATGTTTCCTCGATGCTGCTGTTGGAGAACAGATTGCACGAATGGTCGCAATGAAAGCGGCGACGGAAAATGCGGACGGAATTATCGGTTCGTTGACAACGGCGTACAATCGAGCGCGGCAGTCGCAGATTACCAGTGAAATTTCGGAAATTATCGGCGGTGCAGCTGCGTTAGAGAATTAGGAGGAAGGAACGCGCGACACTTTGTATCGCGGTTAAACGAAGAAGAAACACGCGATATGTTGTATCGCGGCAGAGATTATACAGATTTACTCAACCAATTTTTTTACCCTTTTTTGGAAGAACTATGAAAAAATTCGTTCAACGTTTACTACCTTTGAGCGTGCTGTTGTTGTTTACAACCGCCCTCTGTTTGATTGCGTTTAACACTTCACTTCTGGATGCGGCTCAGGTTGCAACTGGTGAAGTGGTTGCAGACGTTCCAGCAACGGTTGCAGCGGTTGCCGAAACAGCAGCTCCCGTTGCAGCCGAAGTCAACACGGTTGTCGAAGATGCTGACGCCGGGCAAAAAGTCTCCTTCTTCAGCTTTTACGGCTTTCTTTGGCTGATCGCGTTCGCCGGTTCAGTCGCCGCTTTGATCTACGCCCGAAAATTCTACCTCGAAATGATGAAAGCCGACGAAGGTAATGCCGAAATGGTGAGCATTGCAGGAGCAGTTCGGGAAGGAGCCGACGCTTATCTTTGGCAACAGTACAAGGTTGTCGGAGTCTTCTTCGCCGTCATCTGTATTCTCCTTGCAATTATGGGTTATTACGGAATGCAGAGCAAAATCGTCTGGTTTGCGTTCCTGACAGGAGGGTTCTTCTCCGGTTTGGCCGGTTGGTGTGGAATGAAAACAGCAACTTGGGCGTCCAGCCGGACAGCAGCAGGTGCTCAAAAATCGCTCAATCAAGGTCTTCAGGTTGCGTTCCGAAGTGGTGCCGTTATGGGACTGACCGTCGTCGGTCTTGGTCTTCTGGACATTACGCTTTGGTTTGGCGTTTTGTACTGGATATTCCCGGTTTACCTGAATTGGGACATGAGCTTGCTCGAAATCACCGTTACCATGCTCTGCTTTGGAATGGGTGCTTCAAGTCAGGCCCTTTTCGCCCGCGTTGGAGGTGGTATTTACACGAAAGCAGCCGACGTTGGAGCCGACCTTGTTGGGAAAGTTGAAGCCGGAATTCCTGAAGATGATAAACGGAATCCCGCGACAATCGCGGATAATGTTGGTGATAATGTTGGGGACGTTGCCGGAATGGGAGCCGACCTTTATGAATCGTATTGCGGGTCCATTCTCGCAACAGCCGCACTTGGTGTTGCTGCGTTTACGGGTTCGACATTGCCGATTCCAGAAGGTTATACGGCAACCCAGATGCAATTGTGTGCCCTCTTTTTGCCGATGATTTTGGCGGCAGTCGGAACGGCTCTGTCGATCTGGGGTGTTTTCTTCGTCAAAACGGAAGAAAAAGCGGATCAGGGAACCTTGCTCAAAGCTCTTGCTCGGGGTATTGACACATCGAGCGTTTTGATTGCGATTATTGCAATTCCGATTACGGCGTTCATGTTGACCAGCACTTATTGGGGTGTCGGCGTGAGCGTGATGATCGGTCTCGGAGCCGGTTGGTTGATCGGCAAATGGACGGAATACTCGACCAGTTATGAACATAAACCGACGAAAGATGTTGCGGAACAGGCGTTGACGGGTCCGGCAACCGTGATTATCGCCGGTATTGCTGAAGGTATGTGGAGCGTTTGGTGTCCGGTTGTCGTCGTCTGCGTCGCAACCTTGCTCTCCTTTGCATTTGCGGCACAAGGTCATTTCAACGACGTGACTTGGTTCGCAATGGGGCTTTACGGAATCGGTATCTCGGCAGTCGGGATGCTCAGTACACTTGGTTTGACCCTTGCAACAGACGCTTACGGTCCGATTGCTGATAATGCGGGCGGAAATGCGGAAATGGCGGGATTGGACCCGATTGTTCGTGAACGGACGGACGCTTTGGATTCGCTTGGAAATACAACAGCAGCGACCGGAAAAGGTTTTGCAATCGGTTCAGCAGCGTTGACCGCCCTTGCCCTTTTAGCCGCTTATGTTGAAGAAGTTCGCGTCGGTTTTGAACGTTGGGGAACTTCCGCCGTTACTCAGATGATTGGCAAAGAAGGTGAGACGTTCAAACCGGGTTATTACAAGTTGAACGATCAATTTGTTGTTGGTGTTGAACCGGCCGTTGCGGTTAATGGAGAAAACGGCAAATTGGCTCATTACGCGACCATTGTTGAAGGTACAAACGATGAAGGTCAATCGGAAAAAGTGACCTTGAAGATTGAAAAACATAGTGAGAAACTGGTCAAGGTCGGCGCGAAAGGGTCGGAGAAATACTACGCCTGCTCGACGTTCCTTGTTATGCCCGAACAATTGCGGCATAAAGGGGCGACCGGTTGGTCGGCAAGGAAACCGGGTTTGATTGAAGCGGAAGATGGAAAAGCATTCGTCGCAACACTGTTGCCGGAATCAGTCGGCGGTCTCGATAAACCGCGTGCTTCTTTTGGAAAAGAAGAACTGACCTCTGTTGAATGGGCGTCGATGATGGACTGGATGACGTATTATTCGTGTAATTTGATGAACCCGAAAGTGCTGGTCGGCATGTTTCTGGGCGCAATGGCGACTTTTGTTTTCTGTGCCTTAACAATGAAAGCGGTCGGTCGCGCTGCACGAGGAATGGTCGAAGAAGTTCGTCGCCAGTTCAAACAATTCCCGGGCATTATGGATTACACACAGCAACCAGATTACAAGGAACCTGTCCGAATCAGTACACAGGCCGCGCAACGTGAGATGATTTTCCCCTCAGTTCTCGGTCTCGCACTGCCGGTTGTCGGCGGTCTGATTCTCGGTGTTGCTGGAGTTATTGGTATGCTTGTTGGAACATTGACGTGCGGTTTCTGCCTTGCCGTTTTTATGGCGAATGCGGGAGGAAGCTGGGACAATGCGAAGAAGTATATTGAATCGGGACAGTTGGGCGGAAAACGAAGCGAACCGCATAAAGCGGCCGTTGTTGGTGATACCGTCGGCGATCCCTTCAAAGATACAAGTGGTCCGAGTCTTAACATTCTCATCAAATTGATGAGCATGGTGAGCGTCGTCGTCGCCGGATTCATCGTCCGTTGCAGTCTCGTTGCTCTCGGTTGGTTCTAACCTTGTAGAAGATAGAGATGTCTGAAGTAATGAAGGGGGAGACAGTTGATTTTTCTGTCTCCCCCTTGTTTTTATGTACGCGCGATACTGTTTTTATGTACGCGCGATACGTTGTATCGCGGCTAAACGGGGAAGGAACGCGGGATACGTTGTATCGCGGTTAAACGGGGGGAACACTCAACTTTTGTTTGAATTGTTCGACAATTTCCCGGGGATTGGTCGCTCCTAAAATGGGAGAACTGATCGCAATTCGGAACTGCCCCGTCGCTCTCACCTGTTCAAGATTCTCAAGCGTTATACCCCCAATTGCAAATGCCGGGCAAGTGAGTTCCGCTATTTCCGTGTTGACTGCACGAATAAAATCAAGACCAGGAAATGTTTCAAAGGATTTTGTCCAACTGGGAAAAACCGGACCGATTCCAATATAATCAGTACCTTCTAACATTGCATTGCGAACCTGCTCTAAGTTGTGCGTTGAACGACCAATTAACTTCTCGCCCCCCAAAATTCGTCGCCCCTCCTGTACTGTCAGCTCCTCTTGCCCAAAGTGAACCCCGTCTGCATCACATAACAAAGCAAGGTCAACACGGTCATTCATGATGAACAACGTGTTTGTTCGGGCTGTCATCTTCCTCAAAAGTAAACCGCGCGAGAGAAGATGCCGATCTTCCGCCCTCTTGTCCCGTAATTGCAGCAGATCAACACCCGCTTCAATCAGCGTTTGTACCAATTCGCAAAATTCCTCTTCACTTTCGCGTGTATCAACCAAAACGTAAAGTTGTGATTCATTCAGTCGATCACGCAATTTCTGCCCCCATTCCGTCCCCCCGTTTGGTCCTTCATTCCGTTCTACATTCGACTTTTCATTCGACCTTTCATTCGGCTTTTCACTTGTCAGGTTCCCTTCATGCTGTTGTCCACATAGAACGATTGCTTTTTGGAACGAGTAAGAATGGTATCGTAACTGTTCGAGACCTTGTGCAAGCGGGATCGAGATGATTTTGGCAAATTCTTCGAGAGAACGAAGTGATTCCTGAAGTCGTGAAAAGTTGGATGCAAGGACTTCTTTAAGGTCACGACGTTGGTATTCCCCGGGACCTTGAATCACCGTTCCGACATCCTCCTCTGTATCACGCGCTTGTAATCGGTCTTTTTCCGGCAATAAACGGAGTAATCGGGTCAATTCATGCCGAAAGTTCTTCAAACGTCCGGTCAAATCCGAATCATCAAGCCCAAAACGGACATAATCTTCAATGACACGGACTGCTTCTTGAGCACGATTTGCAGAAGCGTCTAGGATTCGGAACAAATTCCGCTGTTCAGAACGACCAACGAAACCGTTTGGATCGTTGTCAATCGATTGGTCCAACGAAAAAGAGAACGCAACCTCTTTATCAGGTTCAACCGGTTCTCCCTCCTCGTTCTCATGCTCGTCCGAGACGGCGAATGAAGCGGTCTCATCTTTTGTCTGCTCTTTTTCCGCAGAATCAGGAGGATCAGGGTTAAAATAAGAGACCGGTTCAGACACCTTATAGAGATTCTCGATTTTTTCGTAAAGTCGAAGAGGGTCCAACCCTTTATTTCGCAACCAACGGCCGATTCCAAGTGCATCTTCAGCAAGTACAACCGCTAAAAGTAAATGCTCGGTTGCAATTTGAAAAGTCGGTTCAACAAATCCGAGGTCATAATTCGGTTTGATTTTAACAACGGAATTTCCGGGACCATAAACAAGGGAGGTGTCGAGAACTTCGCTTTTTTTACGGACACGGTTGAGCAGGACGTAAAGAGCCGATTCAAAATCGGGGTGAACCCTATCTAACCGAACAGGTTGCTCGTTGAGAAACCAGTGTAGAAAACTTGGCGATTTTTTTCCTGCCAAACCGGGTTTTGGAACCGGGGGACCATAAAAAACATGTTGCTTCTTGAACAATTCGGCACGATCTTGAACCGGAATCTGCTCCAACAGCCGTTCCCCTAGAGTTTGCTTTGCTACATCTTGCTTTTCGGCGTGTTGCTCGTCAACAGAATACTTTTCTGTATGTTGTTTTTCTGTATGTTCCTCTCCAACCTGTTGTTCCTTAACGCCGTGTTGCACCTCCTCATGCTCCTCCTCAACGTCCTGTTTTTGGACGTTGTAAGCCGATTCGTTCTCCAAAGAAGTGACCAACTTCTGACCCGATAAAGTGTGTACTTGTTCATCATCAGAAACAGGTTCTGCAACCGATTCGAAAACCGTTTCGTCCCCCGAAATCATTCCCAGATGTTCTTTCAATTCCAACAAGGTAATCGGAATTTCATGTAACCAACTGTAAGCGCGGGATTCCGGCTCAGCAAAAAGAGAAAAAAGAACACTGAGAACGGAAACCCCTCTGTCCAGATCGGGAAACCGTTCTGACCTTTTCAAAACCCTGAATGCACCCTGTGTCAGATCAATTCGCATATAATAACATTCGTCAGTAATAACAATGGTAAACGAAGTCGGCCAAATCGACTCTCGCCCTGTTCCATGATATGTCAACAGAGTCTCTTTGGAAAGACCCAAGATGCAAGATGCAGATAATAGATCAGTCCGCTAACAAGTTTTGAGAAAAAGAGTCTTTTTCATTTTTGAACCACGAAAATCACAAAAGACACGAAAACCTCACAAAATACCGTTTTTCGTGTCTTTCGTGTATTTCGTGGTACAAGCATATCCGTCCAACCCGGCTCGGTTCAAAGCGCAAAACCAAACTTGTTAGCAGTCTGGATCATAGATGCAGATAAACGAATAAAGTACACTGACCCGGGTTTCATTCCTCACTTCCCCAGATTAGAATATAACCTGTCCCTTGAGGTCCAATCCGTCGCTAACCCCCAATCGGTTGCTTGTTCTTGAGTGGACCGATTGACGATGATTGACAGTTTGAATCGTTCTTTTTTGCCTATTTTAACACAAAAATACGATGCACTATCCTTGGTGGTATGTCCCGGTCATTACAGCTCCTATGCTGATTGCGTTTATCGCAGTCGTCCACATCCTTGTCTCGCATTACGCTGTTGGAGGAGGTATCCTCATTGCCCTTGAAAATTCCCGGGCAATTCGGCGGAATGACACCAAATATCGGGCGTATTGGAAGAAACACGCCCAATTTTTCGTTCTGTTGACCGTTGCATTTGGGGCAATTACAGGTGTTGGTATATGGTGGACGATTGCTCTTGCGTCTCCGCTCGCAACCGAAACCCTGATTCAGACGTTCGTCTTTGGTTGGGCAATAGAATGGGTTTTCTTCATCGTCGAAATCGTTGCCGGTTTCGCAATGTACTATTATTGGGACCGCTTGCCCCCCAAAACACACCGTATTATTGTCTGGATTTACGCCCTTGCTGCTTGGATCAGTCTGGTTCTTATAACCGGCATAACCGCTTTTATGCTTAACAGTCAAGGTCTGTTTGCCAATTGGTCCGAAACCCATAATTTCTGGGACGCCTTTTTTAATGTCCAGTTTCTCCCGCAAACCCTTGTCCGAACAGGCGGTTGTCTCCTTTTAGCAGCCCTTTACGTCTATATGCACGCTTGTTGGACCTTGCAAAAAGAGGAGGATGCCGAATTGCGAGAACAGGTTGTTGGACGGATGTCCAAACCGCTTCTGTTCGGTCTGGTCGTTCTGCTCGTTGGAATTGGTTTATGGTGGTGTAACCTTCCTCCTGCTGCTCTGCTCGCAATGCAAAGAGCAGCTGCTCTGAATATATTCCTCGCAATGCTCTTTGGAATCGGGGCAATCCTCGTCCTGCTGATTCTCTGGGGACCTGTTCGCAATCCAAAATCAATGAATCTCGGTTTTGCATTCGCGCTGTTCTTTTTTGGAATGACCACTTTCAGTATTGGCGAATTTGTCCGTGAAGCGGTTCGCAAACCCTTTATTGTGGACCAATTGGTTCTCGGCAATCAAATTTTATTAAGCGAGGTCAACAAAGGACGTGAAGAGGGGGGATATTTGGAATCGGGTCTTTGGACGAGCCGATTTGCCCGAAAATTTTATCCCGCTCCCATAAAAGAAGTCACACAAACAGTTGATGCAGAAGGTTTTGTGCATGAATCCTACATAATCAAACCGGTTTGCAACATATTGACTCTTGAAAAACAGGATCGGCTTGAACTGGGTAAAGCGTTGTTCATGTATCACTGTAATGACTGTCATGCCGACGAACTCGGTTATTCCTCTGTCGGCCCGCTTTTGGTCGGCGAATCAGCCGAGTCGATTGCGGCAAAAATCCGACGTTTGAACGAACCGGTTTTCAACATGCCCCCTTGGTGTGGAACCGACGAAGAATCGCAGGTTTTGGCCGAATATCTTGAGACGATTCGACCCGAACGACCGCCAATGTAGAGAAAAGTGGAAATCCGATGTTGGAGCATCTTTAGAAGCAGGGGGGATCAACCGTCGTTCGCTGATTATCCCCCTTCTGATTATCCCCTTGCCGTTTGCAGATGGACTATTGTAAATGGACTATCTTGAGACAGCACTCAGTTGGGTTGTGTCCGTGCTAAAATTTTCCAATGTGAGCGAATCAACACGACGGTATTGCATGAAGTAAGCATCTTCACACGTTTCTTCGTAAAAATCCTTGAGAATCTCCGTTGCCCGAAATCCGCTTGAACGGAAAAATAATTGTGCTTGAAGATTGGTTTCGCGGACTTGTAAGGTGATTCGGCTGCGCCGAGGATTGGTGAGTTTGCCGATCAACTTGGCGATCATCTGGGTTGCAACCCCCAAACGGCGATAATCCCGCAATGTTGCAATGTTAAGAAGGTGAATTTTGTTTTTGGGCAATTCATAGATCATAAATCCAACGATTTTGCGATCTAATTCGGCGACGACGCCAATACAGTTCCTCATTCGTAAACAGTTAAGAAATTCCTCTTCACTCCAAGCATATTCAAAACATTCCCGTTCGATTGCGAGGACATCGTGCATATCCCGACGGAGCATCCAACGAACTTGCACTTTGACTTCATCCGGGCCTAGAGAACTCATATAGAAAAACGCGAAAGGGGTTAATGGGGATCATCCTGACCAAAAGGGGAACATCATGTTCACCGTGTACGAGAGGGAGCAGATTAGCAGAATTGGCCAATTCTTCCAAGACGAATTTCAGAATTTTTGGGGGACAAAACCAAAAAAAACGAGACGGGCAAGAAACTTGGGCAAGATAGGTAAAACGCGAAAGAATGAGATCGGAATGATCGCTCTAATCATCCTGTTGTTCAGCACTTGAGCGGACTAATCGATCTGTCATTTCCTGCAATCGTAAAATCAAGTCGCTCATTTCATTGCGATTTGTTTTCCATGCTTTTTCGGCTCCCAATTGGTCAAGACGCGTTTCGAGAATATCACATGCTTCTTGCAGCGCAATCATGGAGCGATTGGGACGGAACATCGCGGATTTGGTTTCCCGTTCAATTGTCTGAACAATCAGAGAACTGTTTCCAGAAAGAAGGGCCCAGGTCTTCCTCATCCAACGCAAAAGAATTCCTCGTGAAAGACAACCGACCGTTTTTTTGTTTTTGACGATGAAAATCTGTCGCGCGGAAACACGGCAGAAAAAGTCAAAAATCACGCGAAGTGGAGTTTCTGCCGGATATGTAATAACATTGGTGTTGACGAGATCACCAACCGGTTCAGCCCAACGTGCTGTATTACCAATCACGTTGATGAGATTCTTTTCGGCGATGATTCCGGCAAAATCACCTTCACTGTTCAGTACGGGTATCTGTTCCAACTGGGTTTGGATGAAGAAATCGGCAACCTGAGCAACGGAATCGTTGATGTTGACAAACTGGGTAAAGGGGAGCATGATGTCGGCTGCTAAACGGTCTCTGAAAATGTCACGCAACATCCAAAGTTCCGGGGCATGTTCGGAATCGGTTCCGACTTCGTTCATTTTGGAGAAACAGAGACATCGATTTCGACCGGTTTCTTTCGCAAGGAGTAGGGCCTGATCCGAACGCTCAATCAATTGATCGAGCGTCAGCGTGTCTTCCATACGTTCGGCAATTCCAAAACTGATCGTCGTTGGAATATCCCTATCTCCATGTTTAATGGGAACCTGTTCAAATTGTTTGCGAATTCTTTCTGCCCAATTCCAAGCGACACTTTCAGTACAGCCCGGGAGAAGAACGCAAAATTCTTCCCCGCCAAATCGGCAAATCAAATCAGAGGTCCGGGAAAAATCTTTCAGCAATCGGGCAATTTCTCGGAGAACGGCATCTCCAACCGTATGTCCGTGAATGTCATTGATTCTTTTGAAGAAATCACAATCCCCCATGATTGTTGAAATGGGGAATTTGTTCTGCAACGAACGCTCCCATACAACTTGGGCGTATTCGTAAAAGGTTGCCCGATTTAACAAACCGGTTCCTGCGTCAAACTTTGCCGCAAACTCCAAGTCCCTTTCAAGTTTGCGTGTTCTCAATGCGGCTTTGAGTCGGGCCCTGATTTCCAAACGCAGATCAACGGCACTTCCAACTGATTTGACGACCAGATCGTCGGCTCCTGCTTCGAGACCTTCAAGAAAGACATTCTTTGCTTTCTGTGCTGTAAGAAGGAGAATATAGGTATAATGGGGAAGAACTTTACGTTGATGTAGTTGACGAACGCGACGACAGAGTTCGGGACCGTCGATCCCTCCTATTTCCCAATCGACAATCAGAATGTCGGGACAATCCTGTAAAATCATGTGCAACGCCTGATTTCCGTCATCTGCAACACGGACTTCGTGTCCATTTTGCGAGAGGAGCAGGGCGAACAATTGCAAAATTGCCGGGTCATCATTGACGAGCAAGATGTCGGCAGACAGTGTCGTGTCTTCTTGGGGAATATAAGGATATGTCAAAGGGCATCTCCAAAGGAATCACGAGAAACGTAAACAATTGCTGATTTTTCGGCTGATAATTTTTGCGTAATGGGATATTTTTTGCGTAATAAGCGTAATGTACCGACAATCATCGGAAGTGTTCATTATACAGAAGAAACGAACAGATTCAACGGGCAGTCGGATTGCAAAGAACTTTATTCAGTTAAGTATATCACCGAATCGGCGAAATAACTTTCGGTTTGCGGGTATTTTGTAAAATTTTTTATTTTTGACTATTTGCATGTATACTGCAAACGGTTAGAAATGGTTTGTTTTCCGATTGGAACGCGGACATCCTGCCCGCCTTTTTTTCTTGATGCAGGCAAGATGCCTGCGTTCCGACAAAATGTCCATTTTGGACCCGTTTGGGGTATAATCCCAACTTTTAATGTGACCAAGACAGTCATCTGATAGAACGCAGACTTGGAATAGAAGGTTATTTGCGGACTGCCTCAAAAATTTTCAGCTCAACACGACCATCCAACATGGATTCCCGAATCTTACGAAAAGACGCCAAATACGGCTGTTTTCCGTGATAATCAAAAGCGGCTTGATCGGCATATTCTTCGTAGAACATAAAGGACCCTCGATCAATAGTGTCCTGAAGAAGCTGGTATGTCAGACAGCCGGGTTCTTTTCGGGTCTCCTCAACAATTTCCCGGGTCTGGAGCAGAAAATCGTCGATTCGATCTGGTTTGACGGACATTTTGGCAACAACGATAAGAATGCTCTTTCCCGATTCAAACGGTTTTGGTTCTTCGCTCGAAATTTGGGCAACCATAAGGGTTGTGAGTATTCCAAAAACAATCAGTAAACACGGACATACTTTGTAAAACATCATCATTTTCTTCCCTTTTTTCCTTTCAGTGTAAGGGGCGGAACAAAACCGATTGACCGCCCAGTCAACTCCCAGATCAACCAATTAACCAATTCGTCCCATTTTGTGTCAATCGGTCCAACATTTCAACGGATACAACAAATGGTTGGTCAAAACAACAAGTCGATGTTGACCTGATCCATACGTTGAGCTATGTTACCCTAATCACAATCACTGTTCAACCCTAGAGATGGTCAGATGAACAGTAGAGCAGACTGCTAACAAGTTTGGTGTTGCGCTTTGAACCGAGCCGGGTCAGACGGGTTTGTTTTTACCACGAAAGACACTAAAGACACGAAAAAACCGTATTTTGTGAGATTTTCGTGACTTTCGTGATTTTCGTGGTTCAAAAATGAAAATTGCTCCTTTTCGCGGAACTTGTTAGCGAACTGAACAGTAGAGTTGTGCGACTCTCGCCCGTCTTTTCCAAAGACGTCTATTTGTCAGCTAAAACAAGGAAGAGACTGCTTCAAAAGCATCCCGAGTTTTTGGTCTCATCCTGCTCAAGTGCCTATACCGCACGTTTGCAACGCTGAAATCCCAACGTACACAACATCTGTCCTCGTCTGTCCTCAATCATTCAAGCGTGAAAAAACCTTCTTTGACAGTACGTTGCGTTTTCAAGGTTTTTACGGTATAATTCTGCGTATGAAGTCTGGTTCTCGCCCAAATTTCTCCCTGTTACCTCTCAAATTACCTGTCGTTGACCTGTTCATTGCCCGTTTTTTTCGCTCTTTTTTCCAACCCCTTTCTGGAGTAACAACCATGAAAAAACAATCGCAAACTGATGTTGCACTCAGTCGTCGTTCCCTTCTCAAAACGGCTGCTTTGACCGCAGTCGCTTCTCCGTTGATTGTGCCCCGATCTGTTTTTGGAACCGAAGATCAGGCTGCGCCCAATGATCGTGTCACAATCGGTCATATCGGCGTTGGAAATCAAGGAGGAGGTTTGTTCCGCGCTTTCCAACAATGTAAGGATGTTCAGAGTGTTGCAGTCGCCGATTGTTTCAAGGAACGACGTGAAACATACGCGGAAATATGTGGGGGAAAAGCATATCAGGATTTCCGCGACATCCTTGCCCGAGTCGATGTCGATTGCGTCGTTGTCGCAACACCCGATCATTGGCATGTTCCGATTGCAATTATGGCAGCTCGCGCCAAAAAAGGGGCCTACGTCGAAAAACCTTTAGGGTTGACGATTGAACAGAATCTGGCATGTGAAAAAGTGTTCAAGGAAATGGACCAGATTTTCCAGTATGGAACACAGCAACGGAGTCAGAATAAGCATTGTTGGTTCGGTTGTGAGTTGGTTCGACAAGGGGTGATTGGGACGGTTCACACGATTGAAGTGGATGCTCCGAACGGACATGGAGGGGGGAGCAAGAAAGAGGCCCCGATTCCAGAAGGTTTTGACTATGAAATGTGGATTGGTCCGGCTCCCATGAAACCGTATTATGAGGACCGTTGCCGACCAGATGGAACCTACATGGTCTACGATCAGTCAATCGGTTATCTCGCCGGTTGGGGTGCACATCCTCTTGACATGATGATTTGGGGTTCAGACGCCGATTTGTCCGGTCCCATTACGGTTGAAGGAACAGGTGTTTATCAGGAAAACGATCTGCTCAACGCTGTTTACAACTGGGACATGAAAATCAAACTGGGCGCAGTCGATCTCATTTTCAAACCGGGAGGAGACCGAACCCGATTTATTGGGGATAAAGGTTGGATCGAGGTTCGTCGGGGCGGAATTTCAACGAGTAATGACGAGGAATTTCTTGCAATCAAGTTAGAAGAAAGTGCCCGATTGCAGCGTGAAGACCGTTTTAGCGGTTTTACTCCCAAACCGGCTGAATCAATGGGGCGGAAACTTTTTCTGCAACGGAGCAACAATCACTATAATGATTTCGTTCAGGCGGTCAAATATCACAAACAACCGGTTGCGACCTTGCGCGATGCTGTTCGGAGTGACAATCTCAGTCATCTTTGCGACATTGCAGTCCGAACGAAAGAAAAAATCGTTTGGGACCCAATCACCCGGGAATTTATTGAGGCGTCTGATGCAGCGAAAAAAATGCTCTCGCGTCCTCTCCGCAGTCCCTGGACCTTGTAGTCATGTTCCATTTGTTTGTTGAAAACATTCGTACTATCTATTTATGTCAACGACTATTTTTTTTGAGGGAAATGTAACACGAACTTGGGGCGGTTCTCCAGCTGCTCAATGTTCTGAAGAATTGCTCCAATCGTACAATCAGGTTTTGTTGGACCGCTCTCATAATCGGGAAGAGTCGTTGATTTTTTCCAGAGTCCTCGGAAAAGGGGGACAAGGGATCGTCTTTCTGAGTGAACGCTTGGGATGTGACGGGTTCCTTTTGCCGGTTGCAATCAAGGTTTTTACTCCTGAACGTTATGAAAGTGATCGTCAGTATGCAGACGGAATGGGACAATTGGCCCGGGTTGCCGCAAAAGTTGCCCAGATACAGCATGACAATTTGTTGGATGTGAACAATTGGATTTCCTTTCAGGGAATTCGGATGATGGAGATGGAATGGGTTGACGGTTTTGACCTGAACCGTCTGCTTAGACGTGAATTGTTCGACCAGATGCGGTCCAAATTGTCCGACGAACGCTTTCACCATTTCCGTGAAGTGGTCATAACAGAGGGACCTGTTCATTCGCGGTTCAAACCGGGAATTGCGGTTGCGATCATTCGTGAATGTTTAGGTGCTCTTGCTGCGTTACATCGACAGGGGATAGTGCATGGAGACATAAAACCGGCGAACATCATGTTAAAACGAATGGGACATGCGAAAATTGTTGATATTGGATCAGCATTCGAGATCGATTCTCCGCCGATTAAACGGACATGTACGCCCGCTTATGCGGCTCCTGAAGTCCTAGAAGGTCGGGAAGTGACCCCGCAATCCGATCTCGCCAGTTTAGGTTATGTCCTGATCGAAATGCTTTCTGGAGCATCCCCCTTTGCGGTTGGATGTGAGGAAGGGGTTGACCTGAAAACGTTGCTCGAACGAAAAAGGACACTCCCGCAAAATTTGCATCACATTCTCCCCAAAGAAATTGTTTCAAGCGAACAGTTAATGACCATGTGTCGTAATTTGATTGCACCTGACCCGAACAAACGGTTTCCGAGTGCAGAAGCGGCCGATTTGTATAAAGAAGGGGCCGCAAATTTTCAACGACAATTGGTCAAATTTGATTTGGCGAGCGAATATGACAATGAACTTCGACATTGGTTGGAAGAGCTGACCGATTAGAAACGGTTAGAGTACGCGCAGAACATAGAACATTGTTCTGTCTGCGTCTCAACGACCAATGATTGAACCGCGATTAAGGGGGACTTGGGTTTCTATGCGGGAATCGTCGAAAATCAGGGATTTTCGACGATGAGGACATTGGACCCGAGATCAAGTTCTTCCTGTTCAAGGGGTTTACCATCTTCTCCCAATTGCACGTCCGCTTCAGATGTCTTATTTTTGGCGATTTCCAACAATTGGTTGTAAAGTGTCTCTCGGTCTTGACCGTTAATTCGGTGTATCGCTGTTGCAACTTCTTTCAAATAACGGAGAAAGATACTCCGTCGTTCGGACTGCTGTTTGACTTTTTCTCGACGATTGAGGTAGATTCCAAGTTTACGTCCGACTGCTTGAAGAGCGAGACGGAGTTCTTTTTGAATTTCGGGATAAGAGGCAATTGCTTCTTTCGACTCACTTGTAAAGGGGACCCAAACACTTGCGAGATGGACAATGACAGTAACAGGACCGCGAGGGAGCTGATTTCGGGTCTGGTTGAGACCGTAAGACCGCCAATTCATTTGCATGACGGTTTGTGAGATAAGACATGCACCTGCTTGAAATTGGAGCGGGACACGATTGGCATAACGGAAGACGTTCATTGCCTGTGTTTCACTGAAATTAAGGGTCTGCATTGCTTCATGCAGATGAGTCATCTCTTTTTCGGATATATTTTTCGGAGAGACGCGGGGTCGCAACCGGGCATTCTGGATGATTCGGTCCGCCCCATCTCCCCCCAAACCGTCAAAAGTTGACATGAGAAAGAGTCGCAACGTCCGAGCATCACTTTCGGCGAGCATTTCAGCAAGCAGATCGCGGGACACTTTGTGAGAGGTTGGACCTCCTCCATAAGCGAGTCCGACCTCGATTTGGAAGGGGTTTCCACGATAAACAGCGGGCGGTCGGGTTGCAGCCGCAAAAAAATCTCCCGGGACAACCTGATGTAGACCGCGCAGAAGGTGTTCTTCGCCAATTGGCGAAATGCAATCGGTTGAAGGAGCCGGAATTTTGGATTCCTGAATCTGGTGATACAGATTTTCAACGTCTGTTCGGGTTATTTTGGGAAGCGTCGTTCGGACACTGACATTGGCTCCTTCACAGATTTGTTTGGCGATACTGGGACTGACTCTGGAGAAAGATTCGACCAGAAATTTCACGATACTGGTTTCGCTGGACTCCTGAATCATGTGTGCAAGTCGTCCCAGTTCAACACCGTAAGGATGAGGTTTGATTTCAACAGGTTCGCGGGGGAGATCGTCAACGACCGCCGTATAGTCTTTCTGAGTCCCTTCTGGATCGGTGTAGTGAATCGTGACATGAGGATTGGCAATTGCCGTTTGCTCTAAATACTCGTCCACACTCCCTTTTCCGCGAACGTATTTCGCTTCCATTTCAATGGTAACCCGGGTTCCATGCTGAACGTCAACCCATTCTATTTCCTGATCGCGGACCATTTTCCGCCCTTCTTCCCCGGGCGGAATGTCAACCCCTTCCCCCTCCCCATTTAAGATGTCCGGGCGATTCAATTTGGTGTCAATCCGAATCAAATAATAATGAGCCGGTTTACGATGAGAGGTTTTGGACATCACTTTAACCGGTTTTCCGGTCGTCAAATGACCGTACATTCCGGCTGCTGAAATACCGATTCCCTGTTGACCGCGACTCATCCTCATTCGATGAAACTTGGAACCGTAAAGGAGTTTGCCGAAAATAAGAGGAATCTGTTTTTTGACGATTCCTGGACCATTGTCCTGAACCCCAACCTTGTATCGATTCTTCCCCGTTTCTTCAATGTGAACCCAAATTTCCGGCAAAATACCGGCTTCTTCACAAGCGTCGAGCGAATTGTCAACCGCTTCTTTAACCGAAGTGAGCAATGCTTTACGCGGATTGTCAAACCCGAGAAGATGCCGGTTCTTGGCAAAAAATTCACTAACGGAGATTTCCTTTTGCGCTTTTGCCATATTTTCGGCAGAAGAGCGACGTTTGACTTTTGAGTTCTCGGTTTCGTAGATTTCGGACATGGAACAAAGTTAATATCAGATCAAAAGTTAATATCAGGTTAAATATCAGATCAGCAGACGAACAACCTGTAAGGAACAAGGGACAATGTGTAAATTTAGCGAATTATTGCCAAATACACAGAATAAGTCAACTGCGTAAATTTGTTAGGGCATGTTCACACCAACAGAATTTGGACGACTGTTGCATGAATTTGTGTGATCGTTCAGCATAACGGGGATAATTGTGCAAGGACAAATTGACCCAAATCACCAAAACAGTATCACAGCTAACCCATTTCCAAAATTGGTATACACATTGCATGTATTTTTGACATGAAATTCAAGGTCTGTATCTCTTAGCTGCATAGCAGCGACATTATTGTAGCCCGGGGTGAAGCGCAGCGCAACCCCGGGTTCAATGAACCCCCACAAAACGGAGCTGCGTTAGCTGCGACCTAACATTGTCGTTGAACCGCAAAACAATGTTCTGAGAGGTTTGGGCTGTTTAGGCGGTTCATTTGTGTCGCTCCGACGGAGCTTGATTTGTTGGGGGGACGTTTAACCCGGGGTTGCGGTCGCGTTGCTCCCTTCACCCGGGCTACAATAGGGTCGCCGCTATGCGGCTACAAAGGAACGACATTGAGTCTTTCAAAAAGGGCATACACCTTTCACGCTTTTTTGGAAGCCAAAAATTAAAGGACAATTTGATGTTGTGTATGTACAGTGATTTTGGAAACTCGCTAACCCAATTTTATCGTGTACACACTCCTTAGCAACAAGACAAGGGTATCCTCTGATACACGATGTATCATTGGCGTTCAAGTGAGAAGACAAGGAAAAACAGTCGGACCTTGCAAAAGACGGGGTTTCGGACAAGGAGTGAGACAGCAAAGGGGGCCGCTTGTACAGAAACTACCCGACAAGGACTCGAACTAAACGACGTAGACATTGAAAACAACGGTACTTGCGTCCATTGCCCATACTGCAAGTTACCAAAAGAGTTACCAGTACCCTCTGATTTGGCAGAATTGGTTTATATTTGGACAACACTGACGAACAGTCAGCGAGAGGTTATCCTCTCCATTGCAAATGTCAACCGACAACCCGTCTATACCTGAGCAATGGGCAGCCAAAATGGGGGGCTCTCGTGCTCAAACCAACCACATAAGGAGTTTTCATATTATTCTGTTAGTATAGTCAATTTGGGTAGTATAGTAACAATTCAAGTTATTTGGAGGAATTCAAGTTTCCTAGAAAAACTTGAATTGTTGTTTGGCACTTAAAAACACGGTACTTGAGGGTCTTTTACAGAAAGGAATTCAAGTTTTCACGTTTATAGGAAAACCTGAATTCTTGATCGCAAAACCAACATCCTCCAACACCTCCCAATGGGAAGCCCAAAGGTTCTAACGGAACCGTAGAGGGCAGACAGGAAACCACGAACTGGGCCACGATCATGTGGTCGGCGAACCCCCCAATTCGCTTTTAACACAGTCGCTAGCGGACTTGCTGAGAGCGATTGACGGCGTATTGATACTTTTCCTTGCTCATACCTAATCACGCCGCAGGATGGCTGTCGTGGGCGTTACTCTCTGTCCGTCAGAAAGATGTCATTAGACTTGTTCGGCAACCGATTGGAATACTCAAAAAATTTGCCTTTATTACCAATATTACCAAAAATACATTCAATTGACAAAATAGGCAAGATAATTTGAGTTCTCGAACAAGTCTATTACTTTTACTTTCTGCGAAAACGTCGGGCAATCGGCAATGCTCCAGCGCAAAGTCCAAGCATCAACAACGTCGCCGGTTCAGGAGCCGTCGAAGCCTCACCGATAGAAATAAGGGTTTGGTTACCTTGAGATGAAAGAATAATAGCCTCATAGCCCCAACCTGCTTTTGCGGATGTCCAATTCAACTCGCCAGTACCATTCAGGTTAGCAAGGTAACTGGAAGCAAGTGCTTGCATATCACCCAACTGTCCCATCACACTATATTGCATCCAGTTGTTAGACTTGTTCCATAACCTAAAAAGTGGTACAATGGACTCACTACGTTTGGTACGTGTAGGGAATTCCAACGCACTAGTCAAGGATGATTTTTATGGAACGAGTTGAAAAAAAATTGAAATGGTCCGACGAAACATTCAAACGCCGCATCGGAACCACCAAGAGAGTCTTTCTCGAAATGATTGACCTTTTAC
>JBOFQB010000010.1:0-5643 GCA_051660685.1 Thermoguttaceae bacterium
GAGAAAGACTCTCTTGGTGGTTCCGATGCGGCGTTTGAATGTTTCGTCGGACCATTTCAATTTTTTTTCAACTCGTTCCATAAAAATCATCCTTGACTAGAGCGTTGGAATTCCCTACACTACCAAACGTAGTGAGTCCTTTGTACCACTTTTTAGGTTATGGAACAAGTCTATTACTTTGAACCGGTCTTCCATGCAGGGTTGGTCAACTCGACATCCAGTTTGACATCCCCGCCCAAACCGTTGACATCGAGAGCGCGAACCTCGAAAGAATTCCCCTCAAGAACACCGAAAATGTCCCCAAACGGTATTGCAATCTCCGTCGGAACTGTTCGCGTTTTGAGTTCGTCGGGGGTTGCAGCTGCAAAAAGGACGATCACCTTGTTTTCCACAATTCCAACATGTGCGACCCCGGATTGGGCTGAAACGACGACCGCACCTCGTAAGTCGTCGGCAATCAGTGTACAACCGCTCTCCTTCCCCCTTTGTTTCTCGCTTGCCTTTTCCCTTTGTTGTTCCCCGTTGATCTGTTTTTTTGCCGATTTCTCCCGCGCCAAAAACCAATCGTCCCTCAATGTGCGATCTGTCGGTGTTGAAATAGGCTGACTCTTAAACCAGGGATTGACAATCAGGGCAGATGCACTGACTGGGGCGAGACGGAATGGGGCCTGTTCATCCTGCTCTGCTTCACCTTGATTTTGTACCAACGGATTTTGCTCCAACCGATTCTGTTCATTTTGAAGAGGCGTGATCGGATAAAGCGTCTGCTCCGAAAAAGGAAAGGGCGAAAAATGTTCAAACCCGCCCGACATGAAATCGGTTGCATCATTGGTATGTGAAAGACCAAAAACATGTCCCAATTCGTGAACAGCGATTCCTAATTGACGTTTCAGTCGAGGAGAAGAAGGACAAAATTCGGATTGAGCAAGCAGCGAATTTCCGAGCAGGGCAATGTTTCCTCCTCCCAGGTTGTAAGGATTATCCAATTCGTCCCCTTTTTTTTGCAAGAAATCTTGTCGTTGTGAGAAATCGTGTCGTTGCAACGAATGATTCTGTTGTGAGGAACCCGATGATTGCGGGCATTTCGGTTGTTGCGACGATTCCAACCGTTGCAACGGTTCCTGAGATTGCTCAGCAGTTGCAGCAACTCCGTCGTTGAAAAAGTCAAAAGAAGGAATGACAAGGAATTTGAGGTATTTTTCCGGTTCTTGATCCGCAAAATGTTGGTTCACCTCTTGAGAAATTTGCGACCAAGCGGAATGAGGAGAGAGAGCCGAATATTCCTGCCCCGTTTTTTTTCCGTGAAGAACGGCGACGACCACTTGACCGTTTTCGTCCGAGTCCAACACAAAGGTTTGCGGACCATACCCCAATTGCCGCATATTTTCGGCGATCCAAGATTGTATCAACAACAGAGCCGACCGAATGTTTTGCAATTCCCGCTCTTCGGGTTGTTCACCTTGCGAATCAAGCAGATAAACAGCCCGGACCTTGTACGGCGAAGTCGGTCGGGACCGTTGCGTCCTGTCCTCGCAAACCTCTTCTGTTTCCCGACTCGGCATGTTCAGCGTCAAAAAATCCAAACCGTTCCAAGCATAAAGACTTAGAAGAGACGCAAACGTGCAAACGGTCAGCAAGAACAGTCCTAAGAGAACGAGAACAACAAGACCTGAATTCGATTGATTTTTAGGTCGATCCTCGCATTTGTTTTGCATGTTCTGACATTTCCGACCATATTGTATAACGATTTTTTCCACGTTTTTTTGACTCATACAATGCAGCATCCGCATTTTCAAACAATTGCTTGATGTTGTTCGTGTCCAACGGATAAACACTCAGTCCGGCACTTGAATGAATGGTGTGCTTGATTGAATCGCTCAACGCAACCGGTTCTCTAAACGCCTTATAAAGTCGTTCCATAACGGTTTTGGCCGCAATCGGTTCATTTCCTCGTTGACAATCGTAAATGAAGACAAATTCATCTCCGCCTAATCGAGAGATAGTATCCGTGTCGCGCAGACAGGAACGAATTTTTTTACCAAACTCGATCAGAAGGACATCACCTGCTGCATGACCATAAGTGTCATTGACCGGTTTGAATCCGTCGAGATCGAGTGCAACCAGAATAAAGGAAGTGTGATTACGTCGGGCTTGCGCGAGGTGCATTTCGAGTCGGTCTTCTAACAAATACCGATTCGGCAGACCCGTCAGTTTATCATGCGTCGCGCGAAAGGAAAGCGTGTTGGTCGATTCTTCCAGTTGAACGACCATCTTGTTGAACGCTTGCGAAAAATCCCCCATAAATTCAACACGTTGCGAAAAATCCCCGCTCGCAACCTGTTGGACCTGCCAAGTCAAATGTTTCAAATTGGCTTGTAAGGACTTCAGAGAACTGGCGATGATGCCGCGTATCTGGACCTCACCTGAAAAATCTCCCCGAGAAAATTCCAGCAAACGTGCCCGCAAATGAACAAGGTCGTTGTACAGTTCAACAACCTGTCCCTCTTGCGTT
Organism: Thermoguttaceae bacterium; assembly: GCA_051660685.1. GTDB lineage: Bacteria > Planctomycetota > Planctomycetia > Pirellulales > Thermoguttaceae > JAVBSX01. Next base: position 2,513 of record JBOFQB010000010.1, read on the forward strand.
AATTGTTCAGGTAAGTCCGGGCAGGATCGATCCCGAAGAACCTGTTGAATGAGCGACACCACTTCATCATCATTCATTGCAAATCACCCAGACATCAAATCAATTTTAGGTTTTGTTGACGGAAAAACGACATGTTCGATCTCCTGTACACCAACAATCCACTTCTTTGGCGTTGTAGGGTGTTTCCGTATACATTTCAAACAAAGCGGCAATGAATCCTTCATCATAAGTACACACTTCCATACCCATTTCGGGCAAACCGGAACAATCAAGGTCCTCGGAAATTGTCAACGTGAACTTTCCATTCTCGGGATTGGACTCTTCGACACGCAAGATACCGACTTGCAGTTCCTTGAGAATCCGTTGGAGTTCGGCAAAAAAACTATTCAACGGCAAATCTTTATAGGGCATCATAAATTTCTCGAAAAACGCCGTTCCCGCCATTTTTCCCGCGTCAAGAAAAATTTTATCAACCTCTTCCGTTCCATACCGTTTTTCGAGGACATCACGAAAAGTATATTGCATAAGCCGATACAGCTCAACCCGAACCATATTGCCAAGATGAGGGCGTCCTGCTTCTAAATCGCCAATAAAATCCCAACTAAATTCATATTTTCTCGTACTCATTCTATTTGCTCCTTTGTCCTTTTGTAGCCCGGGGTGAAGCGCAGCGTAACCCCGGGTTAAATTCGCACACAAAATAAGCTGCGTTAGCTGCGACCTTATTATAGTCCAAGGTGCAGCAATGATAGACCCTATTTTCCTCAATCCCGTAAGGGATTGCAGAATGGTAGTCAACGATTGTAAGATAAACCCAAACCCCGTCGGGGTTTACGAATGGTCTCTGTGAACAATTTTTCCATTTTTTGACCCTCGTAAGAGTTAATTATACACAAAAATGACTTGAGCGTCAATCGTCCGAGAATTCCCGAATTTCAGCCGGGTCACTTTTCTTCATCCGAAAACGGTCCCAGAATCCCTTTTTCTTTTCCGTGTCCGGGAATTCCTCCTCCTCTTCATGTCGAGAATAAATTCGTCCCCCTTGAGGAAGTTTGTCCACTTCAAGACGACAAGGTAATGCCTTTTGTCGCGCTGCTTCCTGCAACATCTGCACAACATCAGGATAAGTTCCGCCCAACTCAACAACGGCCCGAATAATTTCGTCCAGGTGAGTCGTCACTGTTCGACGTTCGTCCATTCCAGAAGGATTGATTCGGGAAACAACGACTTCATCGGGTCCGACACTGCGAACCAAAATGGAGATTCCAGCATCCATAACGAAGTTCGGGATGAGACGGATGTTGGAGTTAAACAGAACAAGTTCAGGTCGTTTACTGTTCGTAAAATGGATCATAGGCGGACCTGATGTTTCCAACACATGATAACTGAATTGACTGCTTTTGTCCGATCCCAACATTTCTCCTCGAATTGCGAGATCATCAGGATTACGATACCAAAGTGCCCTAAACGCCCCATATCGTGTTTCTGCACTGTTTTCATTCAAAAGTTCACGCAAACAGGTTGACGCTTCAAGTTCCGTTTTCATGTTCCCAAGCGCACTCAACGCCCGAACACGAAATGCCTGTTCCATCTTCGCAATCTCCGCTAAAGGTCGGGCTGCTTGAAATTCTCCTAAATACGCAAGAGATTCTGCCGCGTAAAAACGGACTTCGACATTGGGACTCGCTAAAGCAGCCCTAAGCGGTTCAATACCATGTTTCCCAATTGCTTCAAGTTGCAACGCCGAATCCTGCGAGGTTTCGGGAACCAAAAGGGCTTCCTTGAGCATGTCAATCCGCTTGACCCGTTGTGTCTGTGTTTCATAACAGGCAACCGAGAGTAAAACCTGCATGTAACGCTCTATATTGTCTTTGTACGTCGGATGAACCTGTATCTCAACCGTCCGATCTGTTTTCGCTGTTGCAACCCCCTTCGTTTTATAACTCTCCTTCGTAAAAAATCGTTCGTTGATCTGTTTGGCAATCCGGTCGGAAATAATTTCCGAGACATGTTCATCTTTCAGGAGAAGATAGAGGGGACGGTTCTTTTTGAGGACCCCTCCTCCGAGAATTTTACCACTTACAAGGGACATGGGATTGGCTTTAGGATCAGCATTGGGGTTCAGCATGACCGGTCCTTCAACATCGGCTAAAGGAAAACCGGTTTTTGCCGTAAAACCGATTTGAACGGCTTCACTCAAGGTTGTGCGAAGCAGAATTCCTCCTTGCAGACTTTCTGTCGAACTCCCTGGGGGGAGCCCGACTTTGACATCGAAATGATCTCCTGCTCTCATTCCGGGCATAATAATTCCTTGGAGACGAACGACGGAGGTATTTTTTGTACTGAGCAATTCTTCAGGTCGGGCGACTTGGCGTTTTTGCAATTCTCGGAGGACGTACTCCCGATCAAACCCGGGGGGAACTTCGGAGCCGGTTCCTCGGAGATTCCAGATGACGCCGAAACCTTCAATTGCGGCGAAGTGCATGTTGGACGGAGAAGCGTAATCGCGGATCAAGGTTGCGCGACCAAAGGGCGCAAGACTGTTCTCACCCTGTTTCTTCTTATCTTTACCGAAAGGACGAAGTTGTGAACACCCGATCAACAAAGTTGCAGCAATGAGAAAGAGCAACGGGGCGAATTTGGTGTACTGTCGGAAAACCATAACATCTTGTTCAGTTGGAAGGACGATCATTGCCGTATCGGACGGTGTACTTTGAACGACAAGACAACGGGGTTCCGAAGAGTACCTATTCCAAGACAACGGGTCAAGACGAATTTAGCCCGGCATCAGCCGGACAAAACGAACCTCGCGTTTCTCCCCCGTTTAGCCGCGATACAACGTATCGCGCGTACAAAAAAAATTTCAAGAAAATTCCCCTTTTTTAGTTGTAATCCAACCCCAATTCGGTTATCATAGAAACAGTGGACTCCGTGTGGTGTCAAATTTCCCCCGTTTCACCGCGATACAACGTATCGATGCGTTTTTTCGTTTAGTCGCGTGTACAACGTACCGCGCGTACAGAAGCGTTAAAGGACGCGCGGAACGTTGTTCCGCGGCTAAACGGGACTTTGCAAAAATTTTTTCTCGAAAGGAATGAATCCATGGTGGCTAGATTACCTATTTTGGGGGG
>JBOFQB010000011.1:0-16013 GCA_051660685.1 Thermoguttaceae bacterium
ATCGAGCGAACGATTTCGTGGATACAGGATTTTCGACGTTTGGTAGTTCGTTACGATCATAAAATATCAATGTTTAACGCCTATTTACAAACAGCTTGTGCCATGATCGCTCTCAGACGGTTATGAAATAGGCTCTAGATAGTTCTGTGTCAATGAGTTCCTGTGTCGGATTTTTTATTTGTTTGACGCTCTTTCCAAGTTGTGTGAGAAAATTGCGGCTTGGATATTTTAATAACCGCAAATCGGTTGCATTAACCTGCGTATGACCACTGAAACTACGGAAGGAGGTGTCGCACATCGTGGAATTCATGTACCACACTAAACCAAACGCTAAATCTTCTTCCAACGGTAAACGGCTACAGTGAAATACATTCAAGTGATTCTCAAAAGCGATGAATGGGGCATCACGAAACAACTCGGGTGTCAAAATACTGGCGACGATTCTCCGTTTTTCTTCTTTCGCAGAAAAACGTCGAGTCACTGCGTAACAACCGTTTGGGAACATCCATTTTGATGTGTCGTCGTTAATACAAATCGCACACGGTTTTTTACTTTGATCAGGATTCCAAGCGACGACACCATTTTTGAAATGGCATGGGTATAAAAGCGGAATGGTGCCATTCTCATAGGAGTACCGTAAGTGATTTTTCACACGAAAATCGACAACAGGGCCGGTTGAAACATTAATTCCCAACTCGGCTAAAGTATTGTTTGCCATAATATGATCGACGATGTTCCGGTGCGGTTCCGAGGTTGGAATTCGAATATATTTTTCCGTATCATCAGAGAGAATAATTTGTGAGAAAGGAAATGTTTTCGTTTGCAAGTCAGAAAATGAATCATCGGTTGACGTGGACACCGCGATGTCACCTTGCTTGCCGTTTTTTTCGAGTGAAATGATGACATTTTCTTGCAGTACACTGTCGCCTCGAAAAACAGAACTCCGCGAGTCAAATAAATGAATGTGGTGAATTGCAGAGTGTTTCAGTAGAAATTCTCGAAACGGTCGATAGTACAACCCATTACAGAAACTGCGCGGCACAATGGCGACCAAATAGCCGCCACTTGTTAATAAACGCAACGCCATACCGATAAAAGCTGAATATAAATTGACTGTTTCAAATCCTGCTGTTCGCGCACACTGCCGATGTGGAGAGGCTGACTGAATTTTTTTGTAGGGTGGATTCATGATGCAGTGCGTGTATTGGCGTGAGTTTTCCTGCCAAAAACAGTCTGTTGAGGCGATTGTTTCCGCTCCGTACATGAGAAAATCACAGTGCCTGACGGAAAACTGTGCTTCAATGCCGGATTGTTTTACTTGTTTTTTACATGAATTCAATGTACTATTCAGTGCATCGATACACAAACCATCAATTTCAAAAGCATCTACGGATAGAGAGGCTGGATAATCGTTACACAGAATATTTTCAATGAATGTTTTTGTGAGAAAACCATGCCCTGCACCGGGTTCTAATAGTACAACATGTTGGTCCGAGATCGCCGGAAATAGTTCTGCCATGAATTGTGCGGTTGCAGGCGGAGTAAAAAACTGTCCGAGGGAACGTTGCAATTTGCGTGATGGATTACGGACACAAGAGCGTTTTTTTTGCGTAACAATAGAATTCATTGTTTTTTTCCTTTCTTACGCAGCAATATCGTCGTGAATGTTGACGGAAGGTTTTTTGGCTTCGACAAAGAATTTCCGGTATCCGCCGATTCGGAAAGCGTAATCCGGGGCTTTCGGACGGTTGTCAATTTTGACGTAATCTTCCCGAATCACGTCGCGGTACTGTTCGGAATAACCGGCAGTGTTGCGGACATCCCAACCGAGCAACTCGAAAAATTTGTCGATAAAATCGGTTCGGGTATTCGCTTCGTCGTAATTTGCACCTTTGTACTGCGCAATATTGACGTGAAAGAGTTCGATAAGTTCGCGGAGTTGTTCCGTGATTTGAGGGGAAACGGTAAGGTTCATGGTTGCGGCATGACGGTTATTTGGGCGGCGTGAATGGAGCAATGGAAGGGACGATTATACCCCAAAACCGGACGAAAGACCAGCCGCTTCGGTTGCCAATCCGGGGAACCGCTTGTCCAACATTCGGCTGACAACGGGCTAAATATTCCCCCCATTCCCTAACCCCTGTTCCCAGTCCGCTAACAAGTTTGGTTTTGCGATTTGAACCGAGCCGGGTTGGACGGATTTGTTTTTACCACGAAACACACGAAAGACACTAAAAATGGTATTTTGTGAGGTTTTCGTGTTTTTTGTGATTTTCGTGGTTCAAAAATGAAAAGACTCTTTTTCCCAAAACTTGTTAGCGGACTGCCCCTGTTCCCTAACTCCTACCTTCTACCTCTTGCCCCTTGTACAATTTTCGGTCAATCGTCGGGATATAATTCGTCCAAGCACCTCCTGCATTAGGATCGTCAAATATATGTTTCTGATATTCCGCAATTTTGGCGTCCAACGAATCGAGAAAATACAACGCAACCGCTTCAAGCGTCATCGGAAGTTTACTGCTCCCATTTTCAAGCGTTCCATGATGTGAAATCAACAAGTGTTTCAAAAGCATCCCCAATTCAGGATCAAACCGCTGATTCGTCAGCTTCTCTGTTTCTCGGATTTTATCATGCAAAATCTCAACCGCAAGAAAAGGATGTCCCAATAATTGTCCATGATGACTGTAAGACATTTCCCCTTCATAATTGAGTTCCTCCGTCTTGCCAAAATCATGGAGAAAAGCACCAACAAGGAGTCTATCCCGGTCAAGCATGGGATACAAAGGGGCAAGAAGCAAAATCGCTTCCATCATTGTCAAGGAATGTTCAAGCAGACCGCCTGAATACGCATGATGCAACTTGATTCCGGCGGGAGCTTTTGAAAACCGTGACATCAGTTCCTCGTCTAACAAAAAACAGTCGCACAAATTTCGCAAATCCGGGTTCTGTACCGTTCGCAGTACCTCTTTCAGCCTAGCCCGTAATTGGTCAATGTTAAGCGGCCTGTATCGTTGAAAATCCTCTTCGTTGACCATCTTAGGGTCCACTTTCGTCATCTTCTTCGCAACCAATTGCAACGATCCCTGAAATCGTTGAACTGTCCCCTCAAGTTCAACATAGTCTTTCACCTCAAACTGTTGGAATAACTCTTCTGTTGCATTCCAGAATCTCGCGCCCAACGTCCCGGTTTTGTCCGAAACCGAAAATTGAAGATAAAGATTACCATTCTTATTCGGTCGCAATTGTATCTCGGCAAGTTGATAAACCTCCTTGATTACTTCATTGTCCCGTATTTGATTGACAAATCGTCGTGTCATGTTTTATATGTGGTTAAAATCCAAAATCTTCAACTTCCAACACTTCCTGTTCAGCATGAGGGTCATACGCCAGTTTCGCTTCTGTATGAACCGTATTTCCGTCAACATAAATAGCGCGATAGGGCCGGACGGGACAAATGTATTCACAAGCTCCGCAACCGACACACAATTCCGCCGTTATTTCCGGTATTTTCAAACTCAATTCCGGTTTTCCATACGGAACCATTTTGACCGCCCCGGTTGGACAATGTTCCGCACATGCCCCACAATTCGTCTCTTGCGTCTTGACAACGCAATTTTCCTCCAAAAAACAGACTTGACCAATCTGTGTTTGGTGTTTCTCCAACTTCGTCAAGTGTCGTAACGCATGATTCGGACAAACTTGCGTACAAATGGTGCAGTCATAATTGCAAAATCCATGTCGGAATTTCACAACCGGTTGTTGAAAACCTTGAATTCCATATTCCGTACTTGCCGGGGTTAATATCCCGGACGGACATTTACTCACACAAAGTTGGCAACCGTTGCAATGATGATGAAATCGCCCGATCATCATTCCCCCGGGCGGAAAAACAGGATGTGTCAGTTTATAACCAACCCGACTCTCCCCAAGAGGAAGTTCCGTCAATCCGCCCGAACCGCCTGTTTTTCCAATCGACCCAATCGTCCCGGTTGAACCTCCCTTTCCCGATTCCGTCGCAGTCAACCTGACCCCTTTTAAGAACCCGGCAATAAAAGTCAAGCCGAGAACCGACCAGACCAATCGCCCCAAAACCGTCCGACGTTCTGCCCCCTTGAACGGTTGAACAACCCGCTCACTTCTCCCAACCGTTTGGTCCCTCTCAACCGCCTGTTTCACCTCAACCAACGGTTGTTCGAGAACGAATTCCCGACCAATCTCGATTTGTCGGGCTGTTCCGTACATGATCGCCTCTTTTTTGCAGACGGAAAGACAGTTAAAACAGGCGACGCAACGGTCGGCGTGTACAACCCGATTTTTACTGTCAATACACTCACCTTTACAGACGGTTTCACACAGAGTGCAGCCGATACAGCTTGCTTTCAGACGGATTCGGTAAAGCGAATTGCGGGAAAAAAGCCCCAACAGAGTCCCGACCGGACAAAGTGAATTGCAAAACCGGCGTCCGGTCAACCAAGACATGTAACTGACTAGAATCAAAGCGGCCAATGCAACCAAAACAGCCGTTATACTCACGTTAATTGGCATGTAGACCCATGTGTAATTCCCAAAAGAATGGGAAATTCCGGCGAGAACATTGTTCCCGAGCAGGACGATTGGTCGAAAAAGCGAGGTGACAATCCGCCCAAAATTGGCATAAGGGTCCAACACAGTGACAAAAACGGAGATATTCACGAACAACCCAATCACAAGAAGGGCGAGCAAGCCGTATCTGAGCAGGGGGTGAACCTGATTGAAACGGTACTTTTTTTTGGGCCGGACGGTTTTGGCAGTTCGGGAGATCACATCTTGAGCGACCCCGAGCGGGCAAATGATTGAGCAATACAACCGTCCAAACAGAAAGGTCAAAACAACCCAAATGGCAACCGCAATCAAAGTTCCCCCGAGAATTGCCGGAATCATCTGAATTTGGGCCAAATGATGCAATTGAAGCGGCAAAGAACCGGAATAGTCAAGAAAAAAAAGCGTGATTGCTGTAAAAAACAATACAGCCGCAATCACGCGCAACGGTTTCAAAAAGAACATAACTTCAATAAGAACATGTAATGTTTAGCCGCGATACAACGTATCGCGCGTAATGAAGCGCAGAACGTTGTTCTGCGGCTAAACGAGGAAAACTCGCAGAACATTGTTCTGCGGTTAAACGACAAACCTCTGTTGTCATCAATACTTATTTGTAAAAAAAATCGGGGTGACAGGATTCGAACCTGCGACTTCCTGCTCCCAAAGCAGGCGCGCTAGCCAGGCTGCGCCACACCCCGTTCCTTCATCGACGATTTTGTCCTTATTGCGACAATTCCGCCAACTTTTGGACGATGTTTTGTCAATATGTTGTATTATTTCCAACCGTAAGCGTCTCGGACATCAATCATTGCTGAGAGAATGTCGTTCCACGTTTGCCGTTCCATCATCACGGAATTCGGGAACATGCAACCGTCCCAGCAAATATGATTGAAACGTTTCAGCAGACCGTCTTCATCTTTTAACCAGAATCCGGCGTATTTCGTGATGTCCAGTTTCCGGTTTGCATCTTTCGCCAAACAATGACGCCCGGTTTTATCGTGATCCCCACTTCCATGAACTGTCGCGTCGTTTTGGGCAATATGCAAATCAACCGTCCAGGGACGCAAAGCGTCCGTCATTTTCTTATACGCCCGATCAAAAGTTGCCGTGTCCTCCCAATCGAAATTTTCCGGCAACAACCGATCTTCGGGCGCATTATAACCGAGCAAATACAGCAAGGTGTGTGCCATATCCGCCTGAAAACCCAAATGCTGGGGTCGATCAACCATTTCCAGAATCTGAAGCATCCGTTTCCATGAATGAATTCCGCCCCAACAGATTTCACCTTCACAGGCGAGCATTTCGTCAAACTCAGCCGCAATTTCACACGCTTCTGAAAAAGTTGCGGCAATTTTTTTCTGGTTTTCTTCAGGGTCTTTCAACCAATCCTCAACCCCGCAAGAGGTGTCAATGCGGACACAACCGTTGGGGCGAACGCCCAGATCGCGGAGTTTACGTCCAACCTGACAACCTTTGCGAACTTGCCCGAGAAATTTTTTCCGTTCCGTCGCATCTCCCATTGCCGAACCGCCCCCAGTTCCTCCCCAAATCGGAGCAACAACCGTTCCTATTTCCAACTGCCGGGATTGGGCTTTTTCCGCCAAAACCTTTATATCATCATCGTTTCCGTCAATGTTAATATGTGGTTCATACAAATACAGATCGAAACCGTCAAACTTGATCCCATCGACTTCAGCAGCAGCGGTCAAATCGAGCATCGTATCCAAACTGATTGTCGGTTCAGCTCCAGGAGCCCCTTTTCCGACGACCCCGGGCCAAGCGGCGTTGTGTAACTTGGGAAATTTATGGGCCTTATGCTTCGCCATGTTGAGTCCCTCTCTTGGTTTCATAGGGTGTGAAGTCAAGTTCAGACAAACGAACGACTCTCAATGTTCCTTTTTATACCATGTTTTTTCTGGGAAGTCAATTACAGCCCCACGAGGATCACAACCCAGTTTGCTAACCAGTTTTGCGAAAAGGAGCAATTATCATTTTTGAACCACGAAAATCACAAAAAACACGAAAACCTCACAAAATACCGTTTTTCGTGTTTTTAGTGTCTTTCGTGGTAAAAACAAACCCGTCTGACCCGGCTCGGTTCAAAGCGCAAAACCAAACTTGTTAGCAGTCTGCACGAGGATCACAACCGAAAAATAATCGCCGAAAGGGAGAGTGCAACGCCGGTACAGACGGTTAAAACGGATAAATGGGCAATTTGGGAAATTTTTTGTAGACGTGGGACCGAAACTTGTTGGGCGAACATTTCGTCACTCATTTCGATTGTTCCTTCAAGGCTCTTTCTCGTTCCAGTCTTTCCGATGTACGCAATCTGCTTCTCATAAAGACTTCATCGTTCTTTTTGCAAACGTAGATCGCCTGCTCAAGCCCTTTCGGTCCCGCCAATGTCGTTCCACTCGCACTCGAACGGTAGGTCGGAAAAGTCCAGTCATTCATTTTCTTTAATACACCATCCGTATCTTTCATCTTGAAGTTAGACAGTGACAGATATTTTTTAGATAACCCATTTAATTCCAACGGGTCTCTCGGGAAAGCATAATACTGCCGACAAATTCCCTCATAATCCGATGATATAACTTCCAATATGTCGCAATCATCAAGAGGCTTCGAGCGAAAAGCAAGAGATAAGGTTTCACCCAAGCAACCTTCGCTGCCCAAGTATCTACCTGTCAAGGTTTCACGAACAGCAATTCTGTATGACGGCGGACCTTCACGGTAGGCAAACAAACGACATGCTGGTGATACGGCAATGCTGACAATAGAGGATCGTGGATAAAAAAAGTCCTCACGCTCCCGATTAAATTCTGTGGTATCATCGTCATCCGATTCGTCATCCGATTCATCATCCGATTCATCATCCGATTCATCATCCGATTCATCATCCGATTCATCATCCGATTCATCATCCGATTCGTCATAAACATACAACGGCCCACAAAACTCGAGTATTCTAACAGGTTTATAACAGTCATACTCCCGAAAAATTTCACCTGTTATCGCATCAGAAATAAAGACCTGGTTAAACTGGTCTCCGGTAAAAAGTAAATACTTTGCCTTGAAAGGACGATCATAGCTTTTCTCAGGTCCGTAGAGTACCCAAAAAGTAATCGACGAAAAATGTTGCCGAAACTTTCTCAAGGGAGTACGCTCTTCCTTTTTGAAAATGTCCGCTTTTTTGAAAATATCCCCTGCATTGGACAGAGTTGATGAATAAAACAAAACGAACACGAACAACAGTACAAAAGGCAATTTTTTCATTTTTTGACTCCTCTAAAAAAAATTGTAACCATTCACGGGTATTTTAGAAAACAGAGTTGGTACACCTTTTAAGGATGAAAAATCTAATTTTCGCCCCAACGGGGCGCAACAAAATAGCCCGGGGTAAGGCGTACTCGCCGCAACCCCGGGTTGCAAGTGATTTGGCGTTGAAACCGTGCTCATACTGTTGGGGCACTACTGGGACCCGATGCAATCAGGAAATGCCAACGATTGGGTTTCTCGTGCAAAAAAATGCACCAGTGAAATGGCAAGATGCCCCACAACATCAAAAAGCGTTCGTTGTTCTCCGTCCAGCAGAAACCGTCCCAACAAAGGGGCAATCAGTTCCTCCTTGACCGTTGGTGTCAGTTGATGGCATCCACCCTTTTCCAGTTGCTCCCGAACAACACGATCAACCAGTGGTCGAAAAGGCTCCATCAGATCATCCGCCAAGCAATACGCATTGTACTGATTGTGATGATGTAATCCAATCGTCGGGTTAAATCCCGTTGCACAAACAGCTCGGGCAACGATGCCGCGAAGAACACCATAACCAAAGTTCAATCGCAAATTGATTGTATCGTCTCCGTCTGGATTCCGTAAAAAATCGTACCCTGCAAACAACTGTTTCCAGTACCGCCGGGCCGCCTGTGCTTCTAAATTTCCGGTGTCACCACTTTTAACTCGCCCCGCAATCCCAAGAAGCCCGACATCCGTTCCGAAGAGTTGTCGCAACAATGTTCCTTGTGCCGAAATTTTCGCCTGAATGATCTGCTGCCAAGCCCGTTTTAGCAAGGGTTGGGGAGCATTGATCTGCAATTGAATACGTCGTGATGGCTGATGATGACCGGTCAGAGGGAGAAACATTCCGACGGGCAGACTTTTTCGGTTACAGGCAATGAGAACGCAACCTGATTCGGCGATATTTTCGAGTACCGACTGCGACAGGGTTACTTGGGGGTGGGAAATCAGTAGGACGGCGATGTCTTCAAAGGGGACGGTTTGGGGCGGGGCATCTTTCGGCTCAATGATAAGCTGTCTCAACCGCATTCTCAATCGGGCCGGATTGCGGGAAAAATCTAAAATCTGGTGTGGCATGTTTTACTTATCTTAGCAAATTGGCCTAAATTCACGCAATTTGAACGGGGGGGGGGAATCTCTCTTTTTTGCCCACTATGGTTTACGGGGAATTGCTGCTCGGATATACTTTTCCTGCGATGCATACAATTGATGACATCGCTATGGTTTACGGGGAATTGCTGCTCGGATATACTGTAATGGCGGCGCACTGGCGAACAGTGCTAGCTATGGTTTACGGGGAATTGCTGCTCGGATATACTTCAAAGATTTCCCTTTGTTCGGAATCCATGCTATGGTTTACGGGGAATTGCTGCTCGGATATACTCAACGCCAATCGCAGCGTGAGGGTCGGGAAGCTATGGTTTACGGGGAATTGCTGCTCGGATATACTCAAGTTATCAACATGTCAGTTCTCATGTTCGCTATGGTTTACGGGGAATTGCTGCTCGGATATACTCGGCATCGCAACATACCATGTCCATCTTGGGCTATGGTTTACGGGGAATTGCTGCTCGGATATACTACAGGATACCGGGCAGGGACGTTGTGGAAGCTATGGTTTACGGGGAATTGCTGCTCGGATATACTTTACGGTTATTTATTCCCCTGCAACTTTTGCTATGGTTTACGGGGAATTGCTGCTCGGATATACTGTGGTGAAGGGTTATTGGTGTTATTGTTGGCTATGGTTTACGGGGAATTGCTGCTCGGATATACTAAATTCAAAGACAACAACGGCATAGGAGTGCTATGGTTTACGGGGAATTGCTGCTCGGATATACTAGTTTTCGTCGTATTCTCGGTCAAGCGTGGCTATGGTTTACGGGGAATTGCTGCTCGGATATACTGCCTCCGCTAAGCGAATTATGGACGGATCCGCTATGGTTTACGGGGAATTGCTGCTCGGATATACTGTTGCCAAAAGGCGGATCGGGGGCAACCCGGCTATGGTTTACGGGGAATTGCTGCTCGGATATACTCTAATCGTATCTTTGCTTACTCCCAACATCGCTATGGTTTACGGGGAATTGCTGCTCGGATATACTCACCTTCGAGGTTTGGAACAGGAGGGGCTGGCTATGGTTTACGGGGAATTGCTGCTCGGATATACTACTAACTCGCCAAACCCCCAAATTTGAAGCGTCAAAGCCCCTTCCATGTCAAAAAAAAGTAAGCTGTCGAGGTGCATTTTCATTCGGTTTTAACACTTTTCCTACATAATTTTCCATTTTTTCAAACTGCCGGTCCGTCAATGTCAGGATTCGTACCTGCCCCTCCGCCGGTAACGCTCGGTGTATCGACTTGCGATGCGTTTTAGCAAGCTCCTCACTGCCGCAAAACCGGACGTAGACCGAGAACTGGATCATTGAGAAACCAAGTTCGATGAGCGTTTTACGAAAACCTGCGTAGACTTTGCGCTCTTTTTTCGTTTTGACGGGAAGATCAAACATTGCAATGAGCCACATAGCCTTGTAACCTGATAATACATGTTCCTGACGCGGCATCGACCATCCTCCTCTCTCCCCTAATGTTATTCCGAAACATGGGAAAAGCAAAAAAATAATCGGAGGTTTTGGGAAAAATAGCCGGTATTTTTTTTAGCCGTTACGCAATACCGTTATCTCCGTTACAAGTGGAACATGAATGTTTAGACGCAGAACATCATTCCGCGCGTTTGAGCAGATATAAACGCGCGATACGCTGTATCGCGGCTAAACATCAATCGTTTGCCGGGTGAATTTCGCCGAGCAAGTCAACGGAGACCTTGCGGATTTTGCCTTGAAGCGTACTAACCGCAGGTCGTGTACCCGATTCTTTTTCTATATCGGCAATTTTTCGAGCATCCTTGTGACGAGATATTTTGATTCGATTGCCCGTCAAACCATGAACACGCCATAGTTCCCATTTGTTGTCTTCAGTCTGTTTCTCAATATATTCATCCTTTGCCAAAGAGAACTTGAACCGTTTGTTGGCCCCGTGATCCCGCTTGATGATCGGTTCTTTACGTTGGCGACGCTGACGTGCTTCGAACATAGAAACCACCTCTCCCTCCCATTTGACTTCATTCCCCGCCGGATCGAGAACGGCAATGATTTCGATATGGTGATTATTGCCCGACGCAACATGCCGCTCACGATACCCCTGTCCAACCGTAACAATACTGAGTTTTTTGCGAATTCTGGCTTTACGAATCGGACGACCATGAAACATGGGAAGTTCGTTTTCGGTGAATTTCTTCGGGTCGCCGTCAAGTCGTGCGAGTTTGTCCAGCACAATCTCTCGGACTTTCGGGTCAACAATATCTTCAATTTCCCCCTTGGACATGTTGGCAAGCGGCTTGCGTATATGTCGGTATTCAATCTGTTTTACTTTTTTGCCCTCACCTTCCATGACGATCATCGGTCCGCTGTAATTGGACGCATCGTGTAATTGTCCGCTCGCCTTACGGTTGCAGCGGAATGAGATGTTGATTTCATCGACCGCATCTTTGGTCTGTTGCCAGAAATTTGGGATCGGCTCCTCAATCCCCCCTTTGAAAAAAAGGCGGCGTAAGCCGAGTTCAGATGCTCTTTCAGCTGCTCGGGAAAGAAGTTGGACAGTTCGTGGTTCACACATCGCAATAACGGCTGCGTCAACGGCATGGTGACGGTGATCGTCGCGGTTTTTGGCATCACCACCATCGTTCAAAATGGAATTCATATCCCATTCATTCCGTAAATATGCGGTCATTCCGCCGCTCGAAACCTGTATCCGCCGCTTCCCCGTTGCATCAATCTGTCCGCCAAACAACAGAGCGAGGTATTCACAAGCGACTTTCGAGATGTACCTCGTGTCGTTGAGCATCCGTGACGTAAAACCTTCAGGCATCTCCTGCATTTCAAACCGGCGTAACTTCGCAGCAGCCGCTTTTCCCCGGAATGTTTTGACCCGAGTCAAAATATCACGCCATTTTTGCAAGTCACTGCTGTATAATTCAAAGGGCGTTTTATTGCCCTTGACATGCCGATTTTCATGGACATCACACAATGTCAGGTTGATAAAGGAATTGTCGAGCGAACGACTAAAAGGGATAATGTGTTCAATGTCGAATTGCGGAGAGTCACCAAAGAGATTTGTAGGTGATATAGCCTTTCCGGTGTACGGACATTCCCAATTACATTCCTCCGCAAGGAGCATTTTTTGAATGTCTCGCGGTTTGGGGTCTTTGATTCCACATTCCTCCAGAATTCTTTTCCTCGCAACATCCCGTTGCTTCTCCCGCTGTTTCATCTCTTTCGTAAGACTTTCACGCTCTTTTCTCCCTTTTTTCATGTCCCTTGCCAGCTCAACCCGAATCATTTCCGGTTTGCCATATTTTCGGATAATCGCGTTCACAACTTTCCGCATTTCCGTCAAGGTGCGTGAAACAATCGGATTGCGCAATTCGGGTTTTGCTTTGAGAACCGGCGGTAAAAGGTCCAGAACTTGTTCCCGTAAAGCATCCTTCTGTTCGCCGTAAATCTCTTTTTCCGCCGTTTTGAAGGAAATACGTTTTTCAATCATGATCGGCAGAATTTTGCGGATCGCCTTTTTTGAGAGCTTCGCGTAATCCGGTTCCAAAGAGATTCCCGCCAGTTGACTTGCCGTGTTGGAGTCAAATCGGTACGCTTTCTGTAACCGCCGCGCAAGCGCATCTTCATTGTCGAACTGGAGCATTTCACCAACGAGTTGGGCTTGTTCTTCTTCGGACATGCAGTCCCACTTTTCACCGAGAACTTTTCTAATCTTCGCCCCTATCGTGTTGCCGCGAATCCCACCTTTTGTCTCTTCATCTTCCAACTCGGTTTCGAGATTGAACGTAAAGACCTCTTTCGGCATTTCCTTCTTTTTTGAAAAGCCGAGGAGTTTTTTCATCACGGGAAACGTGAGTTTTTCGGTGATTTCCAAATTTTCGGCAAGAATATCCTGCTGTTCTCGTGTCAACTCAGTGATTTCGCCGTTTGCATTGCGGTAATTCAAATCGAGAATTTTTTGCCAATACCGGAATCGTTGGGCTTCAAGGGAAGCACGCAGAGCGCGACGTTGAGTTTTTTCAAGCTGACACTTTCCGATTAAGTGGGATTGTGATTTGAGCGGACGTTGAAAAAAGAGTGCATGATGAATTTTTTTCCGCAATTCTTCCGTCAAATTTAAGGCTGGATTCAAACAAGTTTGTGCTTCCCAAATTTTATCAAACTCATCTTCAAACATTTTTCGCCCCGTCCAACGTGTCCGAATCCGCTTTTCTTCAGGGTCAAGCGACGCAAAGTATTCCCCAAGAGTCCGAACCCCCTTGGTTTCTATCTCCGTCTGTAACGCCGAAATATCCCCCTTGATTTTCCCCTGATCTTCGTCACTTTTCCCGCTTTTTCCTTGCGTTTTCTTGTTACTCAAAAAACCGCGACGCTGGGCAAGATGCAGCAAAACCCGACCAAATGCAAACGGTGGAAGCGGCTCATCCAGTGCAAGAGCACGCAATTTGTATGTCAACAGATGAGCAGCGATTCGGTCGTTTTTGGAAAGAAAATCGATGGACAACTGTTTGTCAAGCTCGTTGATCCGTTCTTGCCTTTGTTCTGGCGTATCACCGATTCCATGACCAAGAGGGAGCAGACCGTGATTCCGTAAAATGTTAAACGTCTTGAGGACCCGACGTTTACGCCGCCAAAGATTCCGTCGCACTAATCGTGCCGCTCTTCGTGCGAGGTTCCGTGATTCGTCTTTCCCCTGTTCAATTTCTGTTTCTGTTCCAGTACCGCTGTCAAAACAACGCACACCGAGTTTCACGCCGGAATCCTCTACGATAATAGCCCAACCAATGGATTGAACGCCGAGATCAAGACCGAGAATGTAGGACATGTTTTTTTTTGATAAAAAACCAAGTTGGCAAAAAGGTCAACCACAGTTTACCATTATATTTTTTTGTGGAGACCGCACAACCCTATTGACGTGTGAGAAATTTTCGATTAGGTTTTATGTCAGTATATCCGAGCAGCGATTCGTCCGTTTATCTTAGTAAATGACATTCGTTGTGAAAGACACTGCATTGATGCAGCACTTGCACACCCCTAGGGGTGTGTTTTTTTATGCGCTCGGCATGTCCGTATCCGTTCCACGAAGTGCATATTCAATGTTGAACGCAATTGGTCGATAACGTGATAGAAGGCCAGAACACCGTAAAAGAAAGAGCGAAACGGTATCGAGTAAGAAGAGCCGCTATTTCGGACGTCAAAGACTTCGCCCAACGGTCCGGCAAAAGAATTTCCGGCGAATCCCCGTTCGGTTCCCTCAGCCAAAAACCCGCGCGAAAACTGTCTTGCCAAACTTGTTTTGGCAAGGTAAAATACTGACGCGGAGTTTGGCAATGATTGACCCTTTTTGGCAATTGCAATGACGAGGGAAACGCACGACTTGATTGAAGCGGGGAAACCGTTTCGCCCGCACGACCAGTTCGGACGGAAAGTCGTCGGCGACCTTTTGTAGTCCCGTCGGGTTGACTCAAACGCCGTTAGGTGTTTCAGAATGGTAGCAGAAACGGAAAAATAATGATTTGAACCCCGTCGGGGTTCCACAAATTGTTATAAAAATAAAAAAAATTGTCAGGAGGGACCATTCGTAAACCCCGACGGGGTTTGGATTTACATGACAATCGTTGACTACCATTCGGCAATCCCTGACGGGATTGAGGAAAAATTGTCCTAACTTGCTGCACCCCAGACGATAAGAATGTCGCTGTTACGCAGCTTAGAGATGCCGCTCTCGTCAAGACGAATTGGTCCCGGAACAATTGCGTAAGCATGTCCCGCAATTTCAGGTGTTTGTCATCAATTTACGGAAATTCGATTACGGACAACTGCCCGGTCGCCCCGAAACCCGGGCGGTTGTCAAATCGTTAAAACGGGCAAAAGAGGGGACTTTTGCGGACCATTTGGAGCAAGTTGTCGGTCATTTGGCGACAGTTTCACTCGATTCGCGGATCAAGGATTTGGTTGAGAGCATTGTGAGGTATTGCGCCGTGACAGCGAGGACTTTCGGTCTAAGGAACCGAAGGTATTTTCCAAAAAAGGTTCGAATCAAGTAGGGGGTACTTTCAAAAACCGCCGTAAGTATTGACCTGATAAACGCTTACGGCGGTTTTTTGTTTAGCCGCGTGTACAACGTACCGCGCTTCACATGCCGCCTGACCGAATTGGTCCCCTCCCTGCAGGTTTTCACTCGGCATAACTGGCAGGTTTTTCCCATTTGCCAGTATAACACGGACCGTGCCTTTTCGTCCGAACGCACCCAAAACCGCCACTTGCGCGAACACGGGGCGCAAAACATCAAAAACGCAACATTCCGGTATTAACCCAGGTAGCAAATGTGCCGATTTTATAGGGTCTTCTCAATTTCCCAGACAGTGTCAGAGAAAGCGGTGTCAGTTTTTAGAAACGCCCTGAGAACGCGGACATCTTGTCCGCACAATGCAGGTAGGATGCATGCGATCCCAGCGTATCATTTCTCATAAAATCAATTCTCATCTCATCTATCGTCCATGTTCCAGAAACCGGTTCTCACCCAGTATTTACAGCAGCTTGACACCGAATCCATTGCTAAGAAGTTTGCCATTTTTCAAAAACACTTTGGTAATGAGCAGATTCAGGAAAATTACCGCACCGAAAAAGAAACCTCGCTGCAAGGGGAGTTCCTCCGCGCTCTGTTCGGTGATGTCCTCGGATACACGCTCTCGCCGAATCCAAATTTCAATCTCAGACGCGAACAGAAAAACGAAACGAACGCCGAAAAAGCCGATGGTGCCATTCTCGTCGCAAATACCGTCAGAGCGGTCATTGAACTCAAAGATGCCAAAACGCCGAATCTCGACAAAATCACCGATCAAGCGTTTGGGTATCATTGTGTCAAGTCAAATCCGTTTAGAAAGGAGTAAAATCATGTAAAGTCAACATGTACAAACCTTTTGGAGACCTTGCAGGAAAAGCCTGCCCGGTAAGGTTGACCACCGTCGGAAGCGAGTTTTGCGTGGGGACGAGTAATCGTCAGCGGGTGCGAGACCATCC
>JBOFQB010000012.1:0-21147 GCA_051660685.1 Thermoguttaceae bacterium
GTCTTGAGCTTGGCAAGGCGATGGAAATGCTGAAAGAGGCGGAAGAGTCTGCCGCCAAAAGCAAGGCCGAAGGTGAGGCAAGAGGCATTGCGTTGGGCGAAGCGAGAGGTGAGGCAAGAGGTGTTGCAATTGGCAAAGCGCGAGAGCGGGCGGAACGAGTTGCCGAGGCTCTTGATTTGCGGTTTGACAAAGTGCCCTATCAGTTGACGGAGCAAATTTTGATGATGACTGATCTGGATCGGTTGGAAAAGCTGTTCCGACTTGCCTGCAAATGTACCTCACTTGCCGAGTTTGAGGCGGAGTTTGTTTAGCCGCGATACAACGTATCGCGCGTAATGAGATTTCAGAACTGCCCGCTTGCGCGGGGTTAAGTACCCGCAGAACGTTGTTCTGCGGGTAAACGGGGGGGACGGGGAGGAGGAAAATGATGTCCGAGCAGGGCTGGACACGCGATACAGTGTATCGCGTCTAACTATTTCCTCACGCCTTGTTTGGCTTTGTGAAGCGATTCGGTTAACGATTTGCCCGGATACAATTCGGGATACGTCAACGCCGTTTTTTCCAGCTCGGCAACAAATTTCGGGTCAAGCAATCCCCCTTTTGACTGTGTTTGTTCGGCGATTTGGCCAATTGCAATCGCAGCTGCATCACGGACATCCATGATGTTCTCAAAGTCGTTCACAACTTTCAAAAGCGTTTCAAGCGCAACAGGATCGCCAATCCGCCCCAATGCAATCGCCGTTGACGCGCGATGAAGCGGCGTCATTGCTTCTGTTAAGAAAATATTCGGCGGGGGAGCACTGCCAAAATCAAATTCCCGCTTTTCATCGTTCAATGACATCAGCAAATACGGAATCGCGTCATCATCGTTTAAGCGACCTATTGCACGAGCAAGCATGAAACAGACCCAAGATCGTTCGCGGGACGGTTCTTTGTTGCGAAACTGTTCAAAAATTTCGCGGATCCGCTTTTTCTGCACCTCATTTGCTCTGTCCCATGCAAGAACAGCGATCAAATGAGCAGCCCGTGATGTCGGTTCCAAAACCCCGGTCGAAACGGCAGGAGGTGAAGCCGTAATCGCCCCAAGTATTTCTGCGTCCTCAACCGTTTTTCCTTCCAAATAGTCAAGTGCTGTGTCAATATAAAAATCGGCAAGACCGGCTCTTGCAAGAACCCGGGCTGCAACTGTCTCATAAGCGTCATTTTCAAGTAACATTCCCCGGTCAGAATCAATCGGGACACTTCGCAAAATTTTGTTCGCCAAAATCTTTCCGGCTGATTTTGAGCCGATTGAATCGAGTGATTCGAGAATACGACTATGAAGGGCGGACGAAACGGACCCCATTAACCAATCGTGATCGGCGAGACGGAAGGAGTAGAACCAGAAATCACCGAGAGAATCGAACGCTTTGATGAGGGCGGATTCAATTTTTTCAACTGTTTCGGGGGAACCGGATTCGGCAATTCGACCAAGAGATTCGGCAACCGCACCTCCAAGATGGTCCGGCATTGCGGTCCAACCAAATTCATGACTGTCAAGAGCAGGGGGATTTCTCTTTTTACAAGCGTCGTTCAAAATTCGGGTCAACTGGGTGATACATTTTTCGTCGCCGAGAAAACCAAGAGAGCGGACGATTGCGATTTTCGAGAGGAGGTCAAGCGAAGAACCTTGTTCGGACAGAAGATTGCGCAACGCCGTTTTCGCCTTTTCCCCTCCATAATGCGCGAGAGCGTCAATCGCAAATCGTGTCCGAATCGCCTCTTCCATCTTCTCCCAATCGTGAGGACCCTGCAAAACGGCAATGTTTTGCAACTCAATCTGCTCAGGTGTCTTGTTCGCCAACCATTTTTCCCAAAACTCACGCCGATCTTTCAGCGGAATATCTTTCGTCCGCTCCTCAAGCGTCCCGACATGACCTGTCATATGTTCCAACGTCGAATGTGCCGCACATGCAACCGGTTCATATTTGTCGCTTAAAGCGGTCAACAAGGTTGGAACGGAATCGGGTTTTGCGCAACCGGCAAGAGCAAGGGCCGCTTCCATACGAACTTCGTCTTTGGGGTCGTTCGCAACCATTTCGCAAAGCAGTTGGCGGACCTCTTCAGTTTGCGGGCGCAAGATGCTCAATCGCTGAATCGCCGCAAAACGGTCAGCATCCGTCAAACCGTTGGAACCGGTTTGTGCATTGTTGGAATCGGTTTGTGCGTTGTTAGAACCAGTTTGCACGTTGTTGGAACCGGTTTGTGCATTGTTGGAACCGGTTTGTGCATTGTTGGAACCGGTTTGTACGTTGTTGGAACCAGTTTGTGCATTGTTCGAACCGGTTTGTGCGTTGTTGGAACCGGTTTGTGCATTATTGGAACCAGTTTGTGCGTTGTTAGAACCGGTTGACCCCGATTTCAAGAGGGCAACCAATCGATTGACTTCGCCGCTTCTTCCCCGACGAGCGTCCAACGCTCCTTTCTCTAACGGTAAATCAGGATAAAGGTCAACCGAGATCGTTTCCCTCATTCGTTCCAACTGTTGATTGAGAACACCCCCATTTGCTCCATTGTTCGCCCGAAATCGAGGATGATTTCCGTCCAAACCCAGTTTGATCGGCTGTTGATGCAAGGTCGGAGGAACACCAAATCCTGGAGTTGCAGCCCTTTCACTATGACAACCGATACAGGAGCGGAATTCTCCGGGTCGGGTGTAAATCCAGCTCAATTCGTTGACGACAGCGCGACCTTCTGCGTCAACCGCTTGAAAGGCGAGCGGGGAATCGGCAGGAACTTCAACGTAAAAAGAACCGTCCGGCATAAGCGGGAATGTCCCAAGTTCGACGCCGACCGTTCCAACATGCCCGTATTGATGTCGCGTACTTCTCAACGTCATTGGTTTGCCCATATAAACTCGAGCACCCCGGACACGCGACCATTCTGCGTTCGTTTGCCGGGAATTGAAAATGTCCGAACAATAAAGATAACCGGTTGTGTCCCAAGCAGTTGGGGCAAGCGATTCGTCGACAAAATCAGGCCAAAATCGCGGAGTCGGTCGTTCTCCCAAATACGCAACACTGTGAATCGGTTCCGAACCTTGATAAATTTTGACACTTTCACCTGTTTGAGGATCAACAACGGCGATTGCTTTTTTCAGGGTTGAGACAAGCAAACGATTATCGGGGGTCGGGGACATGTCAATCATGGAAACCCGAGACGGCATTGGAACGACATCGTAAGGAACAGTCTTTTTCGGCGTTGCCGTCGTTCTTGCAGGAACCGATTCCGCCCCATTTTCCGCTTCGTCCCCCTCTTGAGTTCCCGGTTCTCCCGATTCTTTCTTCTTCGTAATAACCGGTCCAGCATGTGAGAGAGCCGCAATCCGACCGTCCGGGAGAGGGGCAGGACTTCCAAAACCATAATTCCGCAACCAAGCTGCATCCCGTTCAGCTGCGCGAGCAAGATCATAACCGATTGCCCCGCGATCCGGCCCCATTAAAATTTCCCCCGACGTTCCGTCGGGTCGGACACAATGAATATGGGTCTCGACCTTTGCCCTTTCAAGAAAATTGTCATGTCGGACAAACGCAATTCGACCGTCTGACATCACTTCAGGGTCCGAATCAGCCGTTATATGGTAAGTAATCGGTCGAATCGTCCCCTCATCCATGTTCAAACGGAAGAGAGAATGTGCCGGATTCGCATGATATTCGTCCCGTGCTGCTGTTCGGGTTGACGAAAAGACCAGAGAACCGTCCGGGAGAAGACAAGGGTCAATGTCATGCCAATTTCCGTCCGTCAACTGTGTCAGATTCGCCCCGTCCTTTCCAATACTGTAAAGGTGAAAGAATGTTTGACCGGCCGGGACCATGCAAAAATAGATCGTTTCTCCGTCGTAAGAGCAGATTGGCGAACCGATCAAACCGGTCCCGGCGTCGAGAATGGTCGTCAAAACACCGTCCGGGGACGCTGGAATCAAGGTTGACATTTTGTGACCGCTGATTGAAGGGGCTGGAACATCATTTTCCCAATAAGCCCGGGTCTCACCAATTCGGAAATTCGTTGTTGCAAGCGGCGTCGAATTGTCAGGAGCCCGACCTTGCAGAAAAACGATTCCATGCGGCCAAACAAAATTCTCCGTTGGAGCGGAATAGGAATCAACTTTTCGCAGTCCCCCCGATCCTCCCCGCTCAATTTTCAACGTTTCAGGGTCTGTAACGGTCTCCGAAACAACCAAACGGTCCCCCCAAGGTCCTCCCCCTAAAGGAGCAATTGCAACCGAGAGACCCCAGTTGGAATCATCATGGTCCGGCTCAAACCAGTTTTCTTTCGGTTCTTCAGTACAAATCCAACCATCTCCGCCAAATTTTTCGAGAACCTCACCATTTTCAAAAACAATTTTCAGTGCGACGAAAAGGCCGGAAGAACCGCCCAAACTTTCAGCCCGGATTGCAATACAGTTAGCAGCGCGGGGAACCAGATTTTTTTCGATCCGAAACCGTTCGACCGAACCCCACTGTTCTTGTGCAGCACTGAGTTCTTCGGCGATTTTCTTATTGTTAATGAACAATTCATAACCGTTATCTGCCGTAATCAACAGCGTCGCTTCTTGAATCGGCTGTTCCGGTCGGAACTTGAACCGAAAATAGGCTTCTCCTCCTCCTGAATTGATTCCGCTCGGATTGCTCCACATCCAAGATGCTTTCGTCCAATCAGGATTAGAAAGGTCATCATTCGCCGAGACGGGTAATGCGGCAGAAACGCTGAAAATGACGCAGATGGACAGAACAAAAAGATAGAAGGGACGCATAATTTCTCGCAAATGTAAAAGGGGAGAAGATAAGTCTTTACAAAATCAAAAAACGAGGTTGTGAGGTTGTACTGAGACCGGGATGAAGGTGAACTCTCATACAACTTGGGTCATTTTACCAAAAGTTCCGGCAAAACTATAGAGGGGAAACAAGAAATACCGCCCGGACATCAGCCGGATGTTAAAGTCGGAAAAGAGAGAAAAGGACCGGGTGAAGAAAGGGGATCAAGAAAGACAACGGTATCACACAATTTCATTGGTTTTACCTTTTATTTGTGTGACACCATCATATTGTCCCGTTGAGCCGCATTACAATCATTGGTATACACATTTCACGCCTTTTTGACACCTGAAATTCAAGGACAGCATCTCTTAACTGCATCGCAACCCCGGGTTAGGTGCAGCACAAAAAAGGAGCTGCATGAATTGTCAAAACGATTATGCAAAAACCGATTCTTGCAATTCGGCGGGTTCGCTGCTTGACGGGGCGTGAAATCGCTCGCTCCCTTGCCGAAAATACTCAATAAGCTCTTCGACGTTCATCCCCTTTGTTTCATTGTATATTTGCATCTGCACCTCCTGTTTCATCTTCATAACACTGAAACCTTCTCTAGGTTCAATAGGCGAGACTACATTATCAAATGTCATAAATCACCTCATAAGGAGTACGAATGTCAAGCGTTGGATAACCAAGGAGCATATTCACTCCATTATAACCTCGGATACGATGAACGTTCACAATATGCTTAAAATTCCAGCTTACTAACACGTCTGCTCTATAAATTGTGGCAAGCGCAATGTGAAGACAATCATCAAGACTGGTTTCCCCGACCACTTTTTCAGCAATATAGCGGTTCGCCAATTCAACAGCAGTCGGAGTGAAACCAACTCGTTCGACTTGCGTGCTTGGTAAGCATTTGAGAAACTCCCGCACACAAACTGGGGCCGGTTCCAATTCACGTTCAACAATAGACGACACGAGGACAATGAGATGCCCGCGTTGTACCGATTCCCAAAACGGTTTTGTCTGCCAGTCAAATTCCTTATCGTACACCCCGCCAATAACGGAAGTATCAACGTAAACCCGACTGATTGCGTTGTTTACAGGAATTGTTTTCATTTACTGGTCGGCAAAGTGAGTTTGGGCAATTTCTAAAACCATTTTAGCTCGGAATTGTCCTCTACACCGTAAAACGGTACACACACCAGTATTGGCAGTTTGGTGTAACCCCCATTTTTGTATTAGAAAAATAAGGGGCATAACTGTCAAAGCGGTTATAGAATCCCGTTTCTACAAAGCGGCGTTCAGTCAAAGCGGCGTTGCGCTCCGTTAATGAGCTTGATAAACTCGTAATTCGTCTGATACTTCTCCAACTGTTTCGTCAATTGCTCCATTGCGTCAACCGGACTAATCGTCGAAAGCGTTCGACGCAAGTACGTCGCTGCATTCAGAACTTCAGGAGGAAGTAACTTTTCCTCACGTCGGGTCCCCGACTGTCCAATGTCAATCGCCGGATAAACCCGGCGTTCCGCTAAGCGACGGTCCAAAACCAACTCCATGTTGCCTGTTCCCTTGAACTCTTGGAAAATCAGGTCGTCCATACGACTCCCCGTCTCAATCAACGCCGTTCCAACAATCGTCAACGATCCTCCCCCTTCAAACATACGGGCGGTCGCAAACAGTTTTTTCGGAATGTCCATTGCTTTAATGTCAACACCCCCGGTCATTGTCCGACCTGTATTGCCAACCCATTTGTTGAACGCTCTCGCTAATCGTGTAATCGAATCAAGCAGAAGAAAAACGTCTTTACCCATTTCCGCTAATCGTCGACATCGTTCAATAACGAGTTGGGCGAGACGGACATGGGATTCGATTTCGCGGTCAAGACTGCTTGCAACGACTTCGGCGTTGACTGCCCGACGAAAATCGGTCACTTCTTCAGGTCGTTCGTCAATGAGAAGGACAACGACTTTGACATCGGGATGATTTTCGACGACAGCCTGACTGATATGGTGCAGCAAAATGGTTTTGCCGGATCGGGGCGGGGCAACGATCAAGGCGCGTTGACCTTTTCCGAGCGGGGTTAGCAAGTCCATAACCCGGGTTGAAAGAGGTTCCCGACCTGTTTCAAGACGCAACCAAGATTCGGGGTTGATTGGCGTTCGATCTTCAAACATGGGGACTTTCGAGTATTCTTCAGGTGCAATCCCTTCGACTTCGAGGACTTCGCGGACTCGCGGACCTTGCTCTTTTTTGCCCGGCTGAATCATTGCGGTCATTTGCAGACCTTCACGAAAACCGAATTTCTCGATCATGTTCCCCGGAACAAAAGGATCGCTCAAAATACGAGTGTAATCATTGTTCGGGTCGCGCAAAAAGCCGTATCCATTGGGGTGCATTTCGAGCACGCCAGATACCTTGTAAAGGGAATCGGGATCGCCAGATTCGTTCGGAACACTGTACGTCCCAATCGGTTTGCCCCCTTTTTTTATCCCTATTTTATTTGCGGCTGCACGAGCTCCAGGAGGAGGGGCATTTTTACCTCCATGACGTCCATGTCCTTGTCCTTGTTGCTGTTGTTGAGGACGCCCTGAACGAGAGCGACGTCGTTGTTCGCCGGTTGCCGAACCGGAAGATTTTCTGACCATGAAACACCTTTGTTAATGAAAGATTAGATAAAGATTTGCATTTCATCAAGAATGCAAAAGGATTGTGATAGAGTCGTAAAAATGAGAAGGGTAATAAGTGGTAATGAGAATGGTATAGTAAAGCGATACAAATGTTTAGCCGCGATACAACGTATCGCGCGTACTTAGCCCAGCCCAAGCGGGACGCGAATCTCAATACGCGCGGAACGTTGTTCCTCGGCTAAACGGGAAAACACGTCTTCTTAACTGTGTGCGAGGATGAAGGGCCGGGAAAAGTTCCGAACAAAATCCGTCTACGTTCACGAACCAAAAAACTCCACAAAAGTCTGGGAGCGAGAAAAGTCCAACGATCTGGGGGACGTTTCAGTGAAACAATGACATGCCGAAGAAGGACGACAGACAGCGACAGAAACCCGGGACAGGCCCGACGGTCCAACAGAAAGGAACTTTGCATTGCGAAAAGCGATTCAAAGCAGTCTCTTAAATTCTGTATTCGCAATTCTAGCGTAAAGCAGGTTACTGTCAAGGGCGTTTTATAAAAAATAAGGGCACTTTTTGAAATTTTCGGAAATTTTCTTTTGAATGTCCGGATTTTAGTGAAAGGAATTCTCGATTTTCCTTATTTTTTTTGGGCGACACGAAGTTTGGCACTTCGAGCGCGGGGATTTTTGGCAATCTCAGCATCACTTGCAACGACCGGTTTTTTCGTGAGGACTTCCAATTCAGGGGTGTCACGAAATCCATTTTTCACGATTCGGTCTTCGAGCGAGTGAAAACTGATGATAACGATTCGTCCGCCAGATTTCAGGTATTTCGCAACCTGACCAATCAATCGGGTCAACGAACCCAATTCGTCGTTGACTGCAATTCGTAAGGCCTGAAAAGTTCGCGTCCCCGGATCAATCGTCGCAACCCGTTTTCCCCGCGAAAAATCCGTTCGTCGGGAAACAGGAACGCAACGTCGAACCAACTCGGCCAATTCCCGCGACGTTCGGATCGGTTGGTTGTTTCGACGATGTTCGCAAATTTCCCGGGCAATTCGACGACTTTTCCGTTCCTCACCAAATTCGTAAATGATGTTGGCGATTTCTTCTTCAGACAATCGGTCAAGAAGCTCATAAGCCGGCATCCCCTCACTCACATCAAATCGCAAATCAAGTAATCCGTCTGCGTCAAAACTAAAGCCCCGCTCATCATCGGCCAATTGGTCACTTGAAAGACCAATGTCGAGCAAAATACCATCGACTTGCCCGATTCCGAGCATTTCAAGAGCATCCGGCATGTCGGCGTAATTGGCATGTGCATACCGAATCGGCCAAGTGACCCCTTCGAGCTGCATTTGCCGATTCAACCGGTCCTGAGTCCGATCAATCGCCCCGACATCGCGGTCCATTCCCAAAACTAGGCCGTTTGGACCGACATTTCGGGCAATTGCTTCTGTATGTCCGCCCGCACCCAATGTCCCGTCAACGTAAGAACCGTTGATTTTCGGGGACAACCAAGTGATTGTTTCTTCGAGCAGGACGGGAACATGACGTGAGAGTTGTTGCAACAGGGGTTTTTCCGTATGATTGTGTGACATACCGTTGTTTTAGCAACGACGGAAATTCAGTCAACGGTCCCCCCTCGTGATAACCGGAATGACGCTTGAAAACGGAATGACGCTTCATGACGATGAATCATTTTGAGCGTCATTCCGTTCGCTGCGCTCACTTCATTACCGCCTTCCATTTATAACTTTTCTACGCGCGGAATGTTGTTTCGCGGTTAAACGAACAGCTGGGGTAATCCGGCAAGTGGACATTCCTGTTCACTGCGCGATGCAAGGTCCCGAATGAGAACCTTCTGTTCCGCAACTTCCCGATCCCCCATAATAACAAGATGCGTATAACCTTCTTTGTCCGCATACTCAATCTGTTTCCCTATCTTTTTACTCCCAAGATAAACGGAATTGACGACGCCCGACTCTCGCAAAATGTCCGAAACCTTTTTGTACTGCTCAAACGGAATGTCAGGAAATCGCGCAATAAGAACCTTAATGCGAGTTGGATCGACATGTCGCAACAATTGGTGAGTCACGAGAAAATTTTCTAGGGTTACATCGCCAAAACCAAAACCAACCCCGGGTATGTTCGCGTTCTTCACAAAAAGATCGACCAGATTGTCATATCTCCCCCCTCCAAACATTGCACGATTGTTTTCAGGCGCTTCATCAAACACCTCAAAAACCGTTCCCGTATAATAATCGAGACCCCGGACAATCCCAAAATCAAACTGACAGTAACGGTCCAGTCCAAGTGCCGCAATTCCCCGAAAAAGGCTTTGCAATTCCTTTGCTCCTTGTGAATCAGGACAAAAACGGACTGCCGTTTCAACGTTCATCGAGTACAGCGAATCAAGCGTGTCCATTTGCCCTTCATTCAAGCCGTTTTCCAACAACTGTTGACGATACACATCGGGTTCGACTTTTCCGCGACGATCAACGACTTTGGAAACGCTAACCGCTTTTTCGCGGTCCAAACCGCAAATTGCGGCAAGAACATCGTTGAAAAAACGTCGATTGTTAATGTGAACCTGAAACATCTTTTCGTCCGCTTCAAACGATTTCAGGAGCAAAATCGCTGTTTGAATGATCTCCAGATCGGCTTCATAACTGTTGCAGCCGAAAATGTCCACATTGACTTGCCAATGTTCGCGCAACCGTCCCCGTTGCGGTCGTTCATAACGATAAAGATTGGGGATGCTGAACCATCTAAGCGGCATTTCGAGTTGGTTGACTTTTGCGGCAACCATTCGTGCAACCGTTGGTGTCATTTCAGGGCGAACCGCCAAAACCCGACCCCCTTTGTCCTCGAAATGATAGGTCTGCTCTTCCGCTATTTCCCGACCACTTTTCGCCGCATAAATGTCGAGCGATTCAAGCATAGGACCATTATATTCTTCATAAGCGCACAACTGAAGCAGTTGACGAATCCGGTTAAAAAACCAGTTGCGAACCCTCATCTCTTCGGGATAAAAATCCCGGGTTCCTTTGTAAGGACGAACGGACAATTTGGAATCACTCATAAAAAGTTCGCGCGGACCGTTAAAATCCGCATAAATGCACGAAAGTCACGAAAACGGCACAAAATACAGTTTTTTGTGTCTTTCGTGTGTTTTGTAGTCAAAAAATATCCGGCCAACCCGGCTCCGTTCAAATCGCAAAACCCAACTTTTTAGCAGTCGGGG
Organism: Thermoguttaceae bacterium; assembly: GCA_051660685.1. Lineage (GTDB taxonomy): Bacteria > Planctomycetota > Planctomycetia > Pirellulales > Thermoguttaceae > JAVBSX01. Next base: position 10,670 of record JBOFQB010000012.1, read on the forward strand.
CAGGATGCAAGCGTTCCAGTCGGAAACCAAACTCTTTTTGACCGTTTACTGTGTTATTCTTCTGCCAAATCAATGAGCTGATCGAGCGAATCAAGTCGGTTGGACGGATGATTTGGCATTTTGAGTTGTTTGGACTGCTTGAACTGTTCAGGATGATTAGGAAGATCAGGTCGATTCGAGACTTCAGGTTGACTTGGGATTGGCGTTTGGTTGGACTCAGACAGCGATTCCCAACCAATTCGGCCCGAAATCATTGGATCGTCATATTCAGGGAAAATAATAGCATGTGCGGGGCAGAGTCGTGAGCAAGCAGGACAACCGTCCCGACAAGCATCCGGTTGTTGGACAATCGGTTGGTTCTCAGGACCAATTTCATAAACTCCGAACATACAGTAATTGACACATTCCAGACAACCTTGACAAGCGTCATCATCGAGAACGGGATACCAACGACGCTTGGTCGGTTCGTCGATTCGCACAATCCGAGCCGGACCTTTCGTCCTCAAATGTGTCGTCGTCTCTTCCCTCAAATCATAACAACGAATGTCCGTATTCTGCAATCCCCTTTTTCGGAGCAACCAAAATGTTGCCCGGTTGGACAACCAAGAATAGACCGTAAGAGGACCGGTCAATTCTCGGATTGTTTGTGCAACCGGACCATTTTCCTCACAATCATACAGATGCGGCAAAACATAAACGGTCCCGTCAAATTGGTCCCGCAAATCCGCCAAAAAACGACGTTCACGTTCTCCCCGACGTTCCATTTCGCTCGTTTTGTCTATTTCGTCCTGTTTATTTATTTCATTTTGTTTGTCTATTTCATCTTCATCTTGTTTATCTATTTTGTCTTGTTTATCACGTCGCTGTTCGGAATTGCCGAATTGACCGGTCTCATCAGCGAAACCCGTTCGTTGAGATCGGGCACTTGAGTCAGCTTGAACAGTTGAGTCGGCTTGACCAATTGAATTGGGTTGGGCGATTGAATTCAATTGACCTGTTCGATCAACTGGGTCGGTCTTTCGATCACAAAAAAACAGAACGGTTTCCATGCTAAAAAATTCGAGATGAATTGCGGATTGAGACATAATCCGTAGTGTACCGTAAAAACGATGTCCTTGCAACCGAATCAGCTCGGTTCCCCCTTCTTCTTTTGCCTGTTCATACGTTCCCGAATCAATCTGACGAACAAATCCCCGATTGCCGGAAATCGGTCCCTCGTAATCGAGATACAACCGTCGATGATCGGGCAAGGGACGAATCATCTGTAAATCAGCGGATGTAGACCCAAAATCAGAGGGAAGGGACCAAGCGGTCAAAACATTTTCTTGTTCAAGAAGCAGGTCCCAATGAAACGCCGAACTTGACGTACAATGCTGCAATAGAACAAATCGCTGTTTTACCCTGTTTTCCATGGATGTTTCTGAACTGTTGAGCCGCGATACAACGAAAGGAGGTAGAAGTTAGGAGAGAGTGCAGTCCGCTAACAAGTTTGGTTTTGCGACCTGAGTTGAGTTGGATTGGACGGACGTTTTTTACCACGAAATGCACGAAAGACACGAAAAACGGTATTTTGTGAGGTTTTCGTGTTTTTTGTGATTTTCGTGGTTCAAAAATGAAAATACTCTTTTTCCCAAAACTTGTTAGCGGACTGGGAGAGAATGGAGAGTAGATTAACGATTGAAAGTTGAAAGGACCCCCAAAAACAGGGTTGCATAAAACAACGTAAACCAGTTGCTTTGCGAGACGCCGTTATCTTCCTGCATCCCCCTTCTTTCCTTCTACCTCCTAACTTCTACCTTCTCTCCAAAATACGCGCAGAACATTGTTCTGTGTCTCAACGATAAAGAGCAACGACGAAGAGAGAGAAAAAAATGTTCAAACGGCTCTTTTTTGGTCTGGTCACATGATGCAAAAGTTTGTACAATGAGGCAAACGGGACACGTCGTGTTAGAAAAAAGACACACCTTCCTTTTCTATAGACTTCTCCTAAAACGGTTATTCTACCTAAAACAAGGACGTTTGCACTATGAGTGAAAAAATCATCAATTCGCTTCTCTCGGCAATTGTCGGCGGGGCAGTTGCACTTGCTGTTGTCTGGTCAACCAGTCAGGGAGTTGTCGTCAATGTGGACTCCCTCAAAGTCAAATCACTCGAAGTTGCCGACTCTTTGACCTTGAAATCGCCCGATTCAGGCGAGGAAATGGTCGTTCTGCGAAATGATGGTCTCATTTTTGCAAAAAATAAGGTTGCAACCGAACATTTTCTAGGGAAACAATTTTCCGGCCAAATCCTAGTCGGTAATCGCCTTATGGTCTCGCCAGATGATTTGGTCAACACAACTCCTGAAACTTGGCAGTTTTTAGCGGAGTTAGGCGGAAATGTGGAAACAGGCGGGGAACTGCTCATTCGTTCACCTCGCGGGGGAAATTATGTCGGAAAAGGGGCATTAAGCGGTCAGTCCATTAAAATGGGCTTTGACAAAAACGATTTGCTCCAATTTTTCGCTCTGAACAATCAGAGTAAAGAGGTTCAGGTTCTTGCACTTCAACAACCCCGACAATTGGGGTCAGAAGACAGGGTTGCAACGGAATCCGGTTTCGAACGAAGTCGTCCAGCTGCGCCGATTGCCAATCAAGCGGATGTAACGCCGAATCTGCCGAATATAACGCCAAAATAATGGACGACGTTCTGTATGCCGTATCATCATCTTCAACATGTCGTTGCCGATCTGCTGAAAACCGGGCAAATGGTTCAGATCGAGGAGCCGGTTGACACTTATTTGGAGATTGCCGCAATTCAACGTCGGATTTTTGAGCGAAACGGACCCGCTCTGTACTTCTCCAATGTCTATTCGTCCTGTTCTTTTGACGAAAAAGGTAAACGAATTTCAGGACAACGAATTCCGTGCTCCTTTCCAATGATCTCCAATTTGTTCGGGAGTAAGGATCGGTTGGAATTTCTCTTCAAAGGGGCAATTGAACCGCTTAAGGAGGTCATTCAACTGGGAGCCGACCCAATTGCGGTTGGAACCGCACTTTTGGAAAAAAAGTGGAATTGGCGTCAACCCCTAAAATCGGCTCAATCGTCTTATCTTCTGCTCAAAACCCTCTACAATGCCCGACCAAAACCGGTTCGATCCGGTCCCGTCTTGCAGAACGTCACAACACTTGACCGACTGCCCCAACTGGTTTCATGGTCGGAAGATGGAGGACCATTCATCACCTTACCTCAAGTCTACACCGAACAGCCGGGCAAACCGGGTTTACTGAATTCCAATCTCGGCATGTACAGGGTCCAAATCGCCGGAAATCAGTATCGTCAAAACAAGGAAGCCGGTTTGCATTACCAGATACATCGTGGAATTGCCGCACATCATGCAGCTGCAATCCAACAAAAACGTCCTCTTGCAGTCAACATTTTTATTGGCGGATCACCCGCAATGACTCTTGCTGCAATTATGCCGCTTCCTGAAAATGTGAGTGAACTGACGTTTGCCGGAATGTTGGGGCAACACCGGATTCCGATGATTCCGGCCCAAAATGGTCAAGCTGATTTTGGTGAACCGACCGAAAAGAGGGGAATGATAGGACAGGTGCAAGGGGGAAGAGAAAACGGTTCCCCGGAAAAAGGGGAGACTTTCCGATTCGGGACCTCGTTTCTAAATAGTTGGAATTTTTTGCCCAATTGGGGACGGAAAAAGAATCCGGCAATTCTGGAAGAGGGGACCTTTCTGCCGACTGCGATCTATGCAGATGCCGATTTCTGTCTTTGCGGGTATCTCGATCAAGACCGTGTTGCACCTGAAGGTCCATTTGGCGATCATCTCGGATATTACAGCTTACAGCATGATTTTCCCGTTTTTCATGTCGAGAAAGTTTATCATCGAAATGATGCAATTTGGCCCTTTACCGTTGTCGGACAACCTCCTCAAGAAGATTCCGTAATCGGCCAATTCATTCACGAGTTGGTTGGAGACGCGATCCCAAAGAAAATTCCGGGCGTTCACGCCGTTCACGCCGTTGATGAAGCGGGTGTTCATCCTCTTTTATTGGCAATCGGTTCTGAACGGTATCATCCGTATGACCTCAAACAGCGGAATCGATCTGCCGAACTGCATACACTTGCAAGTGCAATTCTAGGTTGTGGTCAACTTTCCCTTGCGAAATACCTTTTTCTCCTTGCTCAGGAAGATGATCCGTCCCTTTCCGCTCAAGATGTTCCCTATTTTTTTCAGCATCTCTTACGTCGGGTCGATTTAATGCGGGACTTGCATTTTACGACGCAGACGAACGCGGATTCGTTGGATTATTCGGGGGGGGAGATACATCGAGGGTCAAAATTGGTCCTTTGTGCAGCCGGGTCCCCGATTCGTGAATTGCCCCATTCTCTTGAGGAAGACCTTCTTCCCTGTTTTAATCGGGCAAAGTCAGAACAATTTAGCAATCCGCAATTGGTTTTGCCCGGCATTCTGACTTTTTCGGGCCCGATGTTTGCCAATTCAACAGTTGGTACAGAACAGCGACGACGTTTTCTCGACCAATTCCGCCCGAATGACGCGATTAACCGGTTTCCGCTGATTGTTTTGCTGGACGAAAAAGCAAATCGGTCAACATTCCGTGATTTTCTCTGGAACACCTTTACGAAGAGTGATCCGGCGAAAGATGTGGACGGGATTGGGGCGTTGACGGTTGACAAACATTGGGGTTGTCAAGGTTCTCTGGTCATTGATGCTCGCACAAAACCACATCATGCCCCGGAACTGGTTGAAAATGCCCAAGTTGCTGAGCGGGCCAACCAGATTCTCGCCCGAATCGGTTGGTAAACATGTGCTCCCGTCCGGCGCAAACCGGAGTCGGGCACTGTCCGCTAACAAGTTCCGCGACAAGGAGCAATTTTCATTTTTGAACCACGAAAATCACGAAAGTCACGAAAATCTCACAAAATAGGTTTTTTCGTGTCTTTTGTGTGTTTCGTGGTAAAAACAAATCCGTCCAACTCGGCTCGGTTCAAATCGCAAAACCAAACTTGTTAGCAAACCGGAGTCGGGCAAACGCAAAGCGAATCCCCCTATTGCCAAAATGAGGGAAAATGTTAGACTGACCCGGGTGTTTTTGATTGTGCTGCTTCAAATTCAGGTATCTTACCTGTCATTTGGGTCTGTATTTTGAAAAAACGATACCCGATGGTGTAATTGGCAACACAAGGGATTTTGGTTCCCTCGTTCAAGGTTCGAGTCCTTGTCGGGTAGTTTCTGTACAATAATCAGTGTTTTCTGTGGTATTCAATACGCCGCACGGCGTGTTTTGTAAGACCTGTTTATTTCCAATGTCTTCAATACCACCCCTTTTTTTTCCTATTGGTAACTCTTTTGGTAACTCGCTCCAACTGGGTTTAACTTGGGGTTGCCCAATCTTTTTTTCTCTATCTGGGGACTCTTCCTCCCGTAACGCCCGCTCAAAATGTTCCGGTAAAACCCGTAAATAATGCTTTTGGGCCACTGCCGGACTATTGCCAATCCATGCAGTCACTGTCTGAATCGGATATTTTTCCGCCAAATCCGTCTCGCAGGACCCTCGCATACTCACAAACGGCTTCGTCCACCTCGGTATTCCTGCCCTCTCAAAAATGTCATTCACTATTTTCCCAAGATTCGGCTTATGTCCGTTCTTCAATCCCACAGACCGTCTGCGAAGCCGGTCAAGGACGTAAACCGCCCCAACCTCGGCTTGCTCGCAAACATCATACAGAATCGTCCGTAGCGAAGGAAATAATGGTATCTCCCGTTGCCCACCTCCTTTATACCGCTTGGTTTTAGGACTGGGGACAATGATTCGATTACGATCCCATTTAATGTCATTCAGCTTCAAAACCAAAATTTCCCCCGGTCTCAATCCGGCAAACCTTGCAAGACCGAAAATAGCCCTCCATTCAGCATCTGGGCAATACTCCATTGCAAGGTTGACTGTTTCAACAGGGATATAGTGATTCCTACTTTCGTCAATCTCATTACTTGACTTCACCCCCTCAAAAGGATTCCACGATAATAGACCTGTTCTAACCCAATAGCCGAAAAACATCTTGGCATTACGAATGGCCCTTCCAACCGTACTGTCCGCATATCCTTTTTCGTCATACAGCCATGTTTTGTAGACTTCGCAATCGGCCCGGGTTATCGAAGGGACAGGCTTTGCCTCTCCGAAAAAACCAAGTAGTCGGTTCCGATCCTGTCCCCACATATCAAGCGTACCCGGCTCTTTCCCTCCCCTGTGCTTTTCAATAAATTCCGCTGTCAATAACCCCAATAACGCCTGTCCCTTTCCCTCACAAAGCCCCGCTTTGGCAATTTTAGCGTGTAGGTCATCGTCAATCCCTTGCAACCAAGTGGACAGGGACAAATCCATAATTGGGCTGCCCAATTGGTAGGAATGAACCAGCTTGTCAAGATTCCGTTTGCAAACCTCATGTTCGTAATCAGGGAGCATCCCCAAATAGACGTTCCGACGTACCCCATCCTTGTTCGTAAACCGAAAATTCCGCTTCTTTGCTTCAACTCTTTTTGGCATAAGTATCCTCTCCTTATCTGGTTCTTTGGTTCTATCTTTACTTGCAGACAGATATTGTATCTCTGCGTCTTACTGTTGGCAATCTGTGTAAGTGGAATGATGTCGAATCTATGTTGACGGACGTTATGATTGTTGTCAAGTTACGCTCTGATATGTCAGAATGAACAACGCTCCAACAGCCCATCTGGGGGGTAGGTAAACACTTGCTTTCCCTCGGGGTAAAGCAAGGAAAACGGTTGTTGCATGACCACGCATCGTATAAAAAAGCCCAATTTTCTCATCAGTTCACTTGAGGTTAATTTGAAGAGCAGGAAAGGACTTTATTATGTTTTTTGTTCTGAAGGACCTGTTACCTTGCTGGTCTGATGGAATAAAAAGCCCGTGTTTTATAGCATTTCAGCGAAAGCAAGGGTCTTTTTGAGGCAATCTACACAAACGGACACTTAACCCCAGAGGGTCAAATTTTCGCCCCAATCTATGTGTAAACTTCGCCGTGCTGCTTGACTCAAAACGAGGTCTACGGTTGCTGTTTGCCAACATTCCTCTTTGCTGTTGAAGAGTCTTTTTCACCATGTCCCTTTTACCCATGTTTGACTTGAATTGTCTAAAAATGCTGTATTCCTCGGTTAAAATAAAAAACTGTTAATTGGTATACCGTGTTATATTCAAAACATATTCAAAACATATTCAAAACGGAGTGTAGGAGTGTAAATGTCCTGATGTTATCGGAAAGCAGACCAATTGTCCCCGTTTGCTGTATGCCAATCAGCGGAGAAACAGGCCTGAAAACAATCGACTATCAAAAATGAGCGACTGTACTGACGGGACCTCATTGTAAGTATACGGTGTATACTTATGCCTGACGATGTGGGTGTAGGCGGGTTGCCTATTGATGTTTTACATGGAGAGAATGACCTCTTTCTGACGGATAGAGAGCAATGCCCCTGACAGCCCTCCTGCGGCGTGATTAGGGCTGAGCAAGGAAAAGTACAGCAATCCGTCATCACTCTATACGAGACCGTTGGGAGCGTTAAACGCGACATGGGGGGGAGGTTATTAGTACAGCCGTACTAATAACCCAAACGGGTTTTGGACCGATAAATTACGGTGTTTCAGAGTACCCCAGTGGGTTATTAGGACGTTAGGACACTCTTTAGATAATTTTATTTTTTTGCGTCAAAACAGGTTGTTTGGATAAGATAAATAGTTATATATATCTAAAATAAGGGAGTTTACTATGTATCTAAATGTCCTAATAACCCCCACTAAACTGGGATACTCTAAACTCTAATTACCTACCCGCCTATTCTTATTCGTTAGTAGACTTTTTTATTAAAAGTGTACTAACGTACTAATAACCCTTAAAACACCCCGTTTGACTTCTCAAGTATCGTAAATTATAAGGCGAAACACCGTTTGGGTTATTAGTACAGCCGTACTAATAACCCCCTAAACGAGATTATTCTCACCGAAAAACCAAAACCGGTTTGCTCCCCCCACCAACTGGGCCACTTACGATTTTAGTCTGTAGCTGATAGTCGGTTTTCCTCCTACACCTACCGTTGTCTCTTTGGTTATCATTTCCACCCTACCCTGACCAATCAGTGAGTCCAGATGTGGTTTTAGCGATTCCCGGTCTGACTTAAACTTTCTGCTACTTTGTGAAATAGCCGAGAGCGTCATCTCTTTATTTTTTTTCAGGAGTCCCAGAATCCATTCTGCGGTGTCGTTCAGGGCACCCGCGAGTCCCAATGAACCGTATATGCGCTCATGTTCGCGCGTATACCATTGGACTATTTTGGCTGCTGCCTTGACGGTACTGATTTCAACTTTCCCACTTGGGGGTAATCCGCCTTCTTTTTTGAAATGGTTATTAACAACGTGTAGGATCAGGCTGATCCTTGCTGTAAACTTCGCGCATTTTGCGATAAAACCCCTCATGGTTGTCCTTGCGACATTCCATTCGGTCTCGTTCCTGTTCTGTTCGTCTACCAAAAACTCATCTGCCTCCTCCGTCAGACCGTAGGTATGCGGTTTAACATTTCCATCCGGCCAGAATTCGCATTGCTTTCGTAGCAGCGAGTCAAAGAGTTTCTGCATTTTTTCATAATTTTCATGGACCTGCGTATCGGGCTGTCGATCCTTTCGTTTTTTTCGTGTGCAGAATCGGCTCTTTGGTTTTGTCAGTAGGAATCGCTGTAGAAATCCACCGTCCGCCATGTTACCTTTCTGCACCGTATCCGCCAAAACTTTGGGCTGTATTGTTCCTGAGATACAGACAGAACACGACTGAATCCGAGTGAAACCACTACCCTTGCGGTCCACCGTGTATCTTCCACCCTCAAACGCTTCCTCCCAGAACGATGGGTCAGAGTTGCCTTTTTTATACTGGTCGAACGACTTCAGAAAGCCTGACAGTTCGTCACACATGACACCGATTCCTCTTGGATTGTCCTGTAGGATACCTACGACGGCCTCAACTGTTGCGTCGGCGGTGATCGTCCTTTTGAGGGATGGTTTATCAGGTTTCTTTGGAGGATGTGCGATTTTTTTCTTTTTGAACAACTTCGTCTGTGCCTCCCATTCTCGTAGATGTATCTCGTGATTGGACCTTGCCACATCCAGCTCATCCATTTTCAGAGTATCTGTTTTGTGGAATAGTTTGGTGATACCGGCAAAGGGTGCTGATTTACCTGTTCCCGGATCACCGATGGTAGCCGTCCAGATGATGGGTGTCTCTTTCCACATAGTATCGATCTGTATTGCCGCAGTGTTGCCTATTGCTACGGCGAGAGCAGGGAGAAGTGGGCTAACAACGAAAACGGGATCACAGCCTATCCTATCAGCAGTGTATCCGACAAAGTCCTGAATAACGGGGGGCAAAACCTCGATTGGAAATGGATCATAGCCCTCCTCCATTTCCTGACATAGCAGGAGAAACCGTTCCCTATCCGTATCCTCATACTCATCCGTCTCCTTATCCAGCAGGAACCCTCTTCTCTTAATCGGTTTTGCCCTCGCGTCTTCCACCTTATGTTTGAGTTCGTCTACAGACCATTCCGGTTGACAGCGGGGATTGTATTCATTCCATAGAATGTCCATTGCCGTTTCGTCATCCAGACAGTATCCACAGACAAGGGCAGTAGCGGCCCAAAAAGTGGGGTTGCTTCCATGTTCCCCCATAACCGCCGGGTCTATTGAGGCGAGATAGGCGATTGCACGTTTGCGTCTCTGCTCCATCGCTATATGGGGCCACCTGTCCTCATCTCCCCAATAATCCTGTTGGACCACATGAGTCGAACCGGAGACAAACTGCTCCCCAGCTCCCTCCCTCACCGGATCGCGGGGAATTGGTGTAGAAGCGTATGGTCTGCTACTATTGATCTCATCCAGTCTCTTCACAACGTCGTCGGGAAGGTCAGGGAGTTCGTCAATCGGCGGCAGGTCTATCAGAAACTCATACGGCTTACCGTCAATCGTCGAGGGAGCAATGACGATGTAACCTCTGTCGGTCTTTATATCAACATTCTGCTCAAACTTCCCGGCACTATTCCCCCAGTCCTTACCTTCTGGCCGCTTGAAAAAATAATGCAAGCCCGGTAAATCGCCGATTGAATTATCGTTTTCGTCCTTGAGTTTTCCAACACCGGGCGTAACCTGCGTTGGAACCCCGGCAAAATCTTCTCGCCCGACAAACGGATTCCCGTACTGTTCAATCTTGTCAACGTCAAGGACAATCATGTCCTTGCAATGAAGCCCCCAGTTGAAACCGGAATACTCGTTGAACCAATCGCGTATCGTCTGTTCATCTGTTGTTGCTGCTTCTTTCCAACCGGATATTGCCGGTTCCTTACCGTTGAGTTTCAGAGGAAAAACCTCATAACCCAATTTGGTTTTTTTGAGGATTTTTTCTAA
>JBOFQB010000013.1:0-2496 GCA_051660685.1 Thermoguttaceae bacterium
ACAATTGATGCCTGCTTTCCAGTTCGGGAAATATATCGTCAAACACAATAATAATCGATATGACCGGCTTGAGCGACAGATAATTCCCTCCCCGAAACAACTGCCCGGAATAGGTGTCCGCCCAATACCCCAACATCCGTTCCTTAAACGCCAAATGATTCGACACCTGAATCTCAATGTCAAAAATCCGTCCGCCATTGTCCTTCGCCCGAACGTCCAAAATCATGCTTTTGTCAATCGCAAACTTTTTGATGTTAAACGGATTGAGTACCTCAGCACAGACAACGGGCGGATCGTGGGAGTCGGTCAGGACGGCGTTGATAAAGTTGACAAGCACACTTTCGTGCTTCGGGTCAGAAAAATAGGTTGCGAAAAAAATGTCCGAGTTTGGCCGGATTTTGAAATCCCTGAGCAGTTCCTCTCGGGTTTCCGTTGTCAGTTCAGACTGTGATATTTTCTTTTTGGACGGCATTGTTTCGCGGGTTGGTTTTTAGGGTGTTGTACCAACGACTACCCCTATTTTACCCCGTCAAATCTGGTTTGGCAAGACGGTTTTCAGCGGTTTCACCGTGTGTTTCATCTTGCCCAATCCGCCAAAAAAAAATCACCGCCCCTCAAAAATTTGCAACCGGGCTTGCAATCGCCTCAGTCACCGTGCTAGAATGCCCCGCTCAGGTCGATTTTGACCCTTGTCCCCATCCTACTTTTGGAGAACCGTATAGAGAAAAAATTATCGAATTTCAATTAGTTTTCGCATAAGCGATTGTTGCATTCCGCAAATACCGCCAAGTACAGGAGTAATACCAACAATAGTGATCGCGCCCCGAAAGGGGCGTCTGGTCGGTGTTGTGGTATTTGCCCCTTGGCGGGGGTAGCGGAATCAGCGCGGTCAAGACGCCCTGATTTCATTTCTTGGGTTTTCTTGCCCGAAAAAGTGCCGCTTTCTGGTCTTTCTGGAAAGAATTTTGAACAAAACCAGAATACTGCTTTACCGTTTCACTCGTCCCCCCTTAACCCCCCAAACACAGATGTCACTTGTTCTTTGTCTTATCACTGGTGTATTACTTCTCGCCACATTGTCGTATTTTTGGAATAACATTCGGGAGTTCCTGAATACCACCCTCCGCGACCTTATCGAAAAAGCATTTGGAACCGAATGGGGGAATAAATTTGCCGAACTTGTTGTTTGGCTCGATAAAGGAATTGTCAAAATAAAAAAAACGGCCCAATCCGCCTATCAATCTTGTATGGACTGGTTTATGCAAAAATTTCTGAGAACAGAGGTGAAATATGACAACATTCGGGGGACAACGACGACAAAAACGACGACGATACTGATTCAACTGGACAATGGGATGGGACAGGAAACGACCATCACAGAAACGAATGTCAATTGGCATGAGTTGCCAGATAATGTTCGGGCTGAGGCGATACGCGAGAAGGCTGATATTGCGTCGGTAGATGTCAAAGAAATTGTGGAAAAACAATATCAGTCCAAACAAGAAAAACTCATCATCGTTCAATAGAATAATTCCTTCTCTCACCCAATCAAAAAAGGTGCCCTATGCTTATTCCTTCACTGTTTGTCTGGCTTGCAGCCAACCCGCTAGCAACAACAGTCCTCTTTGTTTCCGGGACGATGTTTGCTACATGGTTCATTTCAACGTATTGGTACGTCCTCCTGACCTTGCTCCTTCTCTGGGCCATACCCAAAGTTCTGGAGATTCTCAGGGGACTTGGGATTGACTTTAGCAAGACGGAATCGTTGGTTCAATGGATGGACGGTAAAGCCAAAAAGAGCGAGAGCTTTCTCAAGAACGCATTCCGTTTGTTCAAAAAAGGAATCCGTTGGATGGGATCAACTTATATCAAAAAAAATACCAGTATCGTAACACGAAAACATCAGGTTTTGATTGATATGGGTAACGATCAGGGGCAATTGATAACACGGGAAGAAGAGATGCGTTGGGACGATGTGCCGAATGAAATTCGGGCCGAACTTCTCCGACACCGCTTGGACTCCTTTACGGTTGATGACTATAAAGTCATCGATCAACGGGTCAAGCAACGGGCTCAAGAGGAAAACATGCCCGAATTGATGGAAATGGTCTGCTAACTGGACTGAAAGGAAAATAGGATGTTAAAACAAGTTACGAAAAAAGTCAGGGTGATTGTTAATACCGTGATCGTGGGAGTATTCTCTCCCTTTATCTGGGGGGCAGGTTTTGCCAAATGTCTGTGGGACTATTATCCAGACATTGCTGAACAAACTTTCAAATTTATGAAGGAATGGAAGTCAGATGTCATAATCCGCATTGAGAAAGTTCACAATAACGGATACCGGTCGGGGACAGATACACTAGAGCCTATTTCATAACCGTCTGAGAGCGATCATGGCACAAGCTGTTTGTAAATAGGCGTTAAACATTGATATTTTATGATCGTAACGAACTACCAAACGTCGAAAATCCTGTATCCACGAAATCGTTCGCTCGA
>JBOFQB010000014.1:0-37550 GCA_051660685.1 Thermoguttaceae bacterium
CGGCTGCGATGAGCCGGTCGCCGACGACTTTCCGTCCGAACTGGTCGTGCGGGCGAAACGGTTTCCCCGCCTCAATCAAGTCGTCCGTTTCCGTCGTCATTGCAATTGCCAAAAAGGGTCAATCATTGCCAAACTCCGCATCTGTATTTTACCTCACCAAAACAAGTTTGGCAAGACAGTTTTCGCGCGGTTGCTTTGGTTACACCGTTTACTGTGTAGACCGTCTTATTCATCTGTTTGATCGGCAACATTCGCAGAAAACACAATGGAGGGACGTTCACCCGCTTCATTCTCGATCCGCATTTTACCCCGAAATATATTATTGGCGATTACCGCTTTGCGAATTTTTTCGCCAATTTGGATGTGACGACGACCCTCTTGGAATTCGCAACCGAGAATCATCACATTTCCGCCAAGTGCCTGAATTGCCGGAACATTGACCCGTTCCTTGCCGTTTCCGTCCGCTTTGTCCTGAAATCCCCAATGTACAAAGGTGCAATCGGAAAAACCGACCGTTCCTTTTCCGTCAATCACGGCAATTTGACGACAGGGTCCCCAAAAGGCGCAGTTGACAAAACGGATCGAACCTTTGTTTCCTTCCAAAACCCGAACCATTGTCGGGTCCGGTCCATGAAAGGAGACAAATTCGCCGTTTGTAATCAATATGCCCATTTGGGTTGATTGATCGACTTGTAAAGCAGTCCGACAATCATCCGCCCCGATCCCCAGAAAATTCCCGTTCGTCGCTCCTGTCGGCGTCTCAATAAAACGATACCCTTTGTCATATCCAAAACAGAAAGTGTTAAAGACATATTGCCAATCTGTTCGGGCAAAGACAAAGGCTTCTCCATTTTCCATTTGCCAATTGAATAATTTCGGCTTCATGCTCCACCAAGGGTTAAAATGGACATTTTCGATCCGTCCAATATCATAAATCGCGTCCACAAACACTCCCATTCTAAGGGGTTGACCGCTGATGTTGCGGATCAAATGACGTTCGCTCGTTGACGTGTCAATCCCTTTGTAAACATTAAGCAGTTCACAATCGAGAATTGCCGGATTCTTTCCCCGCATTGCAATTGTCCAAGGATAAGCAATTGGAACATCATCTTCGAGTTGATCGGGATAATAGATACAAACCCCTTTTAGGGTGCAGTTAGTATTCAATGTGATAAACGGTTCTTTCTCTTCAGCACCTGCATTACCGCAGACCAAAAATGTTGTTCCATCTTCCGTCGGTTTAATCAATCCGCGATCCCGAATACCATTATGCGCGGGAACGGATTCCCAAACTCCTTTTAGGGTGACACCTTGCGGGAAATGGAGAGAACCGTCGAACCGATAATTTCCGCGCGGAACAAAAACCGTTTGGACGGACGAAGTTGCTGCTTTTTCAAGGGCGTTTTGAAAAGCAGCCGTATTGTCCGTCGTTCCATCTCCGATTGCGCCAAAATCAACAACGTTGAGCGGGAGAACCGACGATTCTTGGGCGATTGCGACAAAAGGGCAAATGAGGAAAGCGGCGAGAAATAGACAAAGCACAAAATTTTTCGATGTTTTCATAAGGAATTCCTTTCATTACAGTTGAGAACCGGACGTTTAGCCGCGATACAACGTATCGCGCGTTCTGAACTTTCGGTATCTGCATCCCATTTTGTAATGTTGACAACGAGTTCGTCAAATACCATTCGGGTTTGCAGCAACCGAGATAAGCGAACGGACCCATTTTAGAGTTTCTGTAAGCGGGGAACAATAGGCGGTTGTTTTTTGGGAATAGAACAGAAAATACGCGCAGAACATTGTTCTGCGGCGAAACGATGAGAAACACCTCTGAAAAAATTGCTCTTGACGTTTAGGCTGTTTTTTCCGAGACTTCCTCGCCGGTTGTCCCGAATCGGCCTGTTCAGCGTCCGAAATGTCAAACCGTCCCGAATCCATTTGCCCCATCACTTGGTCTTCGATCCTTTATGAAAACCATACATCGTTATATCCTTTTTGAGCTGATTCGCTCCTTCCTCTTTGCTCTCATTGTTTTGACCGCTCTTATGGTCATTATCATGGTTGTACGAGAAGCCCTTGCAAATGGAATCCCCCTCACTTTGGCGGTTCGGCTGATCCCCTTTATTTTGCCCGATCAGTTTCGTTTCACTCTTCCAATGACACTGTTATTGGCGACAACAACATTTTTCGCCAAAATGTCATCTGCCAATGAAATCACAGCCCTGAAATCACTCGGAGTCGCGCCTTGGAAAATTCTTTGGCCGGTTTACCTCTTTGCTATTCTCATTAGTTTGCTGACCGTTTGGTTGAATGATTTGGCAGTCACTTGGGGAAAACCGGCAATGACGAGGGTTCTCGTTGCAGGAGCCGAAGAGTACATTTTGAGTAATCTGCGAAACAATCACCAATTGGCCCCAGATGGAAGTGGTTTTTCGATCATGGTCAAAGGGGTCGAGAACAAACGGTTAATCAATCCGACAATCAGGGTTTCCAATCCTCCTGCAACAATTTCGGCACTTTGGGCGGAACTGGCATTTGATCCGAGTAAAGAAACGTTGACGTTTATTCTGTACAATCTCGCGGGAGATGCGGGGGAAAATGTCCAGATTTCCGCTAATCGTTATGAAGAAACCCTGTCCTTAGGAACGCTTATGCCGGGCAGTCAGGCAAGTGACCGTCCGTCCGACCTGTCAATGGACGCTTTGCCGGTTGCAGTCGATGAACAGTTGGAAAAACGAACGTCCATTCAGAATAAAATGGCAGCGAACGCGACCTTTGCGGTCTGTGTCGGGGATTATCAGGAATTCGGTGCCCCGTCTTGGAATCAGTTTGCCGATCAGGAACGACAGATTCGGGAAAAATTAAACAAACTCTATCTGGAACCGCCCCGACGTTGGTCTTCTGGATTCAGTTGTTTTTTCTTCGTCTGGATCGGCGCTCCTCTCGCAATCTGGTTGAAAAAATCGGACGTCTTCGCCAGTTTTTTCGCCTGCTTTATCCCCATTTTGATTTTGTACTACCCCTTGTTAATGTTCAGTTTGGATGCAACAAAAAACGGTGTCGTTCCCCCGGATTTTATCTGGTTGGGAAATCTGTTTCTCGGCCTGATCGGATTCTGGTTCCTGAAAAAGGTTCATCGTTATTAAGCAGTTTGGTCTATTCAACGGATTTATGCGATTTCACTTTATTCTCATTCTAACAGGAATCATCGTGTTCTTGCCCTTAAACGGGTTTGAACACCATCACGTTTTTGCTGTTTCAGAACGTTATCCCAACGATTCCGACTCGGCTGTTTCTGTCATTCCCTTTGACGTATCCTTGCGTCGGGAACTCGACCTGACCCCTTCTTACACGTCGTATCTCCCCTATTCGCAAGTTTGCGGGGTCGTTGTTTGTCAATCAGACCGACCTTTGAACGAAATGGAGACGATTATCAATGAGATGGACCAGTTACAACATGATTTGGAAAAGTATTTGGCAATTCCTCCTGCTAAAGAAAAGATTGAACTTTGTATTTTTTCCTCAGAAAAAAGTTATCTGAAATTTCTGGTCAAGGAATTTGCGGATGCTCCCCGGGACCGTCGCGCTCTCTATGTCAAAAAAGAAGGTCCTGGAATTGTCTTACTCCAAAAAACACGCGATTTCGAGATTGATCTTCGACATGAAATGACACATGCCGTTCTTCACGCCAGTCTCGAATATGTCCCAATTTGGTTGGATGAAGGATTAGCCAAATACTTTGAACCCTCTCCGTCAGATCGGGCTTTTTCCAATCCTTATTTGAGCCGATTACAGCGGAGTAACATGTTTGGTTTGATCCCTTCGTTGGACCGTCTTGAGAAACTGGTTGATATAGGAGATATGGACAATCGGGAGTATTTGGAATCTTGGGCTTGGACCCATTTTTTCATTCATTATTCGTCGGACACGCATCAAATTTTGGCCGATTATTTGCAGATACTGGCCGAACGTCCTCCTGATGCAGCTCGGATGAATCAAGGCAAACAGGTCAACCAACCCAAAATCGGCCCGTTGTTGCGACAGACGATGAAGAATCCGCGAAGTGCTTTTTACCAACATTACCGACAATGGGGCAAACAGAATCGAGTTGGTTTTCAAGAAGGTCTGTTCCGAAAGTGAAAAAGGTCAAGAGTTGATCGAATGTACGCCCCAGAAGTTTGTCAAGTGATTCCAACAGTGCTTCAAGTACACCCTTTCCTCTAATCTCAACCTTCCTTCCCTTTGAAAATGTCGAGAAGACGGCGAATACCCGTCCCCGTCAGGTCCTCCAACTTGCTAATCTGATTGTTAACACTCGCAGTCGCCAGAATTAACGGAATCGCAATTGAAAGTCCACATGCCGTTGTTATAAGCGCAACACTGATGTCAGCTGCCAATTTGTCTGGACTCACCTGAGTCGTTGCACTCAGCTTGCTAAACGCCCCCATCATACCAACGACTGTACCAAAAAGACCTAACATCGGGGCTGCTTTGATGATCGTCTGAACCCAAGCACCACGATAATCCAGTTCCGCTGTCACATCTCTCTGGTATCGTTCAACTAACAATTCACGCAAACGAGCAAGCGACAATCGGGCATTATTACAGGCGAGATGCGTCAATCGGGCAAGAGCACGCGAATCATCGGCACAGTGTTCTACAATTGTGGCGTATTCCTTCTTTCGGACCAATTCTTCCACTCCGTTGAGAAACTGGTCCTGTTCCTCTTCATTACGGAACCGCAATTGAGCGACTTTTCGCCAAATCAACATGAGACTGTAAGCACCCCAAAAGGCGACAAGGGCAAGTAAGGCATAGATGAGCGAACCGACAACATTCAACACCGGGTTAATATCAAACGCCGACTGTTCAGCTGCGAAAAAAAGGAAGAGGAAAAACGGAGAGAAAAGCATGATGAGATTCGGGAAAACAGGAAGAAAACTCGTCGATTCGGGAACAAACCAAAGGGGACCAATCCGGGGAATTGAATCGAACGACTGCAAAAGAATACCGCTATTTCCGACAAATCTCAAGCCGTCTTCCCAAAAGAATCAAAAAAAAAAACCGGTCCACTTCGTCCGACCAGACCAAGTAACACCGGGATAGGAAAATAAGGGGCCGTCTTAGAATTCCATTCCAAAAACGGCACTAGGGCCAAATAGGCCTGAGATTGGGAAAATAAAGGAGAGAAATCTTCCCAAACCCTGTTCTCGAAGTGGTCCGTCAACGTCCTGTCAACTTAAAGCACTACGCGGACCGCAGAGCAGGTCACTCAAAAAAGCAAACCGCCCCAGATGCAAGGTCCAATCAAAATAGCCGCACATCCTTGCGCAAGCTCCATTGCAATGGTCCCGCTAAAATAACCGTTTTCCCCCCCCATGTCAATACAGGTTGTAGGGATTTTTGTGTTTTTTCCAGTTTGTCATAAAAAATCCTCAAGTGTTATATTTGTCATAATCGACAAATTGTCCGCGAAAAGACCAAATCTCTACAGATTTAACCCCTTATTTGTTTGACATTTACGGTTTTCCAAGCAACATTAGGAGTGCGGGCCCTATGAGGCGGGGCAGATTGGATTCGGTCTGGAAAAGTGAACAGACATTGTCCCCATTTGTCAGAAGGAAGGAAACACTACCATGTTGGTACTTTCACGGAAAAAAAATGAAAGTATTGTGATCGACAATTCCATTACCATTGTCGTCGTTGACGTTCGAGGTGATAAGGTACGTTTGGGCATTGAAGCTCCCAAAGATGTTCCCGTTCATCGACATGAAGTTTACGAAGCAATCAAAGCGTCAGAAAAGCAAAGTGCAAACGCCGTTTATGCGGCCGTTTCCTGAGGATTTTATATCATGGACATCCTTGGGGTTGGAACGGACATCATCGAGTGTTCACGAATTGCCGGAATGATAGAACGACATGGTTCCCATTTCGTTGACCATGTGTATACTGAGTTCGAGATTGCGTACTGTTCCGCCAAGAAACGGTCTTCAGAGCATTATGCTGGTCGTTGGGCGGTCAAGGAAGCGGTCTTAAAAGCATTAGGAACCGGTTGGATTGCCGGAATTACCTGGCGCGACGTTGAAGTACGGAACGACACAAGCGGTCAACCCCGGGTCAAACTTTACGGAGGTGCCGAGCTGATTGCCCGGGAAAAAGGTATTTTCCAGTTGCTCATCTCGCTCTCACACTGTTCCTCTCACGCCGTTGCTTACGCCCTTGCTGTTCGTGATTAACGGAGAACCTCGCTTGTCTCACCTCGCTGAATTAAGTCTCTCGGTCTTTTCGCTCGCTCAAACAATGAAGCGACTTTGTGAGAGGGTGCAACCTCTTGGGGTTTATCAACCCGATCAGCAGAATTGGTTTGAGCTGCTCAATCACAAACTGCTTCATCAACTTGCAAAACGGCCTTATCTCGTTGTTGCCGTTATGGGAGGGACAAATACCGGAAAATCGGTCATTTTCAATCATCTTGCGGGCGAACAGGCTAGTTCGGCTGATTTTCGTGCAGCTGGAACAAAACATCCGGTTTGTCTGATCCCCGAATCGAATGAATCAGTCGAAATGCAAGGGTTTGAGCAGGAAACACCCGAAATGATGCTCGCCCGACATTTCAGTTCTTTTACAATTTCACCTTGGATTTCCCCGGATGATCCACTTCGTGAAGCGGACGAACATTTTCTATTTTGGCGGAAAGGGGCCCGAATTCCTCCCCGACTGCTGCTTGTTGATACTCCTGACATTGATTCGGACGCCCAAGTCAACTGGGAAAGGGCGTATGCCGTTCGCGCAACCGCCGATTTAATCATTGCCGTTGTGACAGAAGAAAAATATGCGGATGCTGCTGTTAAACGGTTTTTCCGCGACGCAAGTGCCGCTTCAAAACCGGTTATTCTGCTCTTTAACATGGTTGATGTTCCGAATGATTTGTCGCAAATACCGATTTGGAAGGAGCAATTCCAGCTTGAAACGGGAACGGAACCGATTGATGTCCTGATTGGACCGCATGATCGGGATGCTGTTGCCAATCTGAATCTTGAATTTCACTATTGGAATCAGCGAAAGACGGACAAAAGGGGGAACGGCGAAGTTTCGGAAGGACCGCAAGAGCCGGAAAAGGCAACGGAACCGCGAATTCAGGCTGATTTTGAAAATTCGTTGGGAGATATAGCACAACAGGGGTTGTCCGAACCAAGCGGGTCAGCCGAAACAAACGAATCGTCCGAATCAAACGGGTCAACCGAATCCAACGAGTTGTCCGAACCAAGCGGGTCAACCGAAACAAACGAATCGTCCGAACCAAACAGGTCAGCCGAATCAGATGAGTCGCTCAATCAGTTTCCAACCTTGCGATCCCGAATGAAAGGGGTGTCCGTTGACAACCGAGGAGAGGATCAGGCGGTTTCAACGTCTCCTATCTTCGGTATACCAATCAGGGAAACGTTGGAATCCGGTTGGACGCCTCTTACGCAACTTCTTTCACAGCTTCATTTTGAGACGATCAAGTTGCAGACATTACGGGGTGCTCTTCGCGTGATTTGCGACAAGGAAGCGGGAGTGGACGCTTACTTGCAAACAATACGTCGAGAAGCGGATCGTTGGGGAGAAGCGAGAAAGACTCTTGAGAATGCAGAAGGGATTGAAATCAATTGGCCGAGCTTACCTGCAAGTGTCTTGGTCGAAGAAATCGGTCAATGGTTCGATGAAGGACGACCCAAATGGTCGCAAACGATTCATCATGCCTACAAAAACGCCGGAAAAGTCATTTCTTGGCCGATCAAAAAAGGTTGGAACTACCTCGTTCACAAACAACCGGTTGACCCCATGTCGGAGTTTGACAAGCAGGAATCAGCAACGGTTCTGGAAATTGTTGAAAAAACCTTGCGACAGGTTGAGCGACTTGCGAAAACGGACAATCCGGTGTTGCGAGGTGTTTTGTTAAATCTTTTAAGTGGGGAAAAACGGGAAACCTTGTTAAAAGAGGCAAAAGCAGCGCGAGCATCACTTCCTGAGATTGACGACGAATTTCGGGCTTTTTTCCGACAGGAGTTGCGACGATTTTCGGATGCTAACCCGGCTGCAATGAAGGTAATCCGTTCACTCGATATGGTCGCTGCTGTTGCTCATCCCGTCATCACCGTCTCCCTCGTTGTTTCAGGAGGGGTCCTTGTTGCAGGATTGGGCGCGGGACTGAGTACAGGCATTTTACAAGCGGCACTTATTAGCGGAATAACAGGAAGCGGCGAACTCCTGACGTACAAAGCGGGGGAAGGTTTGCAGTTGGGTGCTGCAAAATTTTTCGCCAACATACAGCAGGAGTACGCGAAAAACCGGGCGAGACATTTTTTCAAATGGTTTCAGTGTAAAGTCTGGGGAACGATGCTCGCGCAACTCACAGAAGGAGAGGAACTGGTCCGTTCCGACATATTCCAAGAAGCAGAAAACGCCCTGAACCGGCTCAACGACCTTGTTGTTCAGGACGACCTCTCGCTCCATCTTTAGGACGTTAGAGACGACGGATTAGAAACAGTCAACAAATAACGATTGTGTTTTGCTTTACAAACTTTTTTGTGAAACCAACCTTTTGGGCAAAATCAATCTGTAGTCCCGTAGGGACGACCTTTTTGTAGCCCGGGGTGAAGGGAGCAACGCGACCGCAACCCCGGGTTAAGCGTCCCCCCAACAAAATAAGCTCCGTTAGGAGCGGCCTAAATAAAAATACCTCATGTTGACGTGTGTCATTATATCAGATCGCAGCTAACGCAGCTCATTTTTTGTGCTGCAATTAACCCGGGGTTTCGCTGCGCTTCACCCCGGGCTACAAAAAGGTCGCTGCTATGCAGCTACAAAAACAAATTGCCCGTTAATTGCAAGTTGAGATAATGTCAAAATTTCCCCCTTTCTCAAGCAGCAATTCGACCGATTTTATTTTTTTACTGTTTCTTACTACATGTTGTCGCGGTACTTTTTCGCCCGTTCAACAAGTGTCCGGGTTTTGCAGTTCTTAATGACTTTATCAAGAGCCTTTTCAAACAGTTCTTTGTGTCCCCGACGCATGTAATCATGGTGTGCAATTTCAACAATTGCGCGATAAGCACTTGCTGAAACGTCAGGATCATCGACAAATTCAAGGGCATATTCGACGCTTTCCTTTTCGCGGATTGCGCTCAGACGTTCAAGAATCAGTCCTTTTTCGGCTGATCGGGTTGCAATCGACATTGCTTTTTTCATCATTGCCAATTTGTCCTGACCCGAAATGGAAATGCCAATTTTATCATCCGGCAAGGAAATGACCCGAATGAATGCCCGAAGTGCCGCAATCCGGTTCGCGTCCGATTCATTCGCATCTTCTGCAATTTGCAGGAGTTCTTCAGCAACAACAGCATTCGGCCAATTGGCATAAGCCCGAACAGCAGCATCGTGCATCCCGGCTGTTTTCGAACTGGATTCCTTCTTGAGATACGCAAGAGCGTCAGGACCCCCAACCCGACCTAAAAGCGGGACCAATTCCAATTTGTTGGAATCCGTGATCTTCGCAATAACCGGTTTGGCATCTCCCTCACACAAGCGCGAAACAATCTGCTCGGCACTATCCCGTTGTGAACGGTCTTCAATCGCCAAGTAAGCGTCAACAAAAGTACCTGCATCTTCTTTTACGGCAATCATTTCAGCACATTTGCAAAGAGCGATAATGTTGCCAAAATCTTTCCTTTTGAACATGTTGACAATTGCGTTCATTGCATCTCGGTTGTTACGTCGAGCAAGAACTTCAGCAAGAACCAGAAATTTCTCCTGATCGGTTTCTGCGTTGATTGCTTTAAGCAAAGCATCATCAATACCAGGTCCTGTCATGTTCGAGAGAACACGAATTGCTAAACCGCGATCAAATGCGACTGCATCTCCGAGCAAAAACGGCAGTTCTTTGGCGGTTCCCATTTTTTCAAGAGCGAGAATTGCGACCTTCTTCAGATAAGGGTCTGAACTTTTCTGAGCGTCGACAATCAGCGGGAAATACTTTTGATCCCGACGAACTGAGATTGCAGCAAGGGTCTTCGCTTTGTCAAAATCATTCATTTTGTCATACCCTTTCATCCAATCGGCAACGTTCTCTTCTTTGGCGTAAGGAAGAGCAAGGGGCATTTCGGATTCCGGGGGAAACTGAGCCGGTGTTGCACTTCGCGCTTCAAGAGCATCCTGAAGTCGTTTCAACTCCGCCTCTTTCGCCTGTTTCTCCGCGTCTTTTAACGCTTGTGCAGCTGAAGGAGCGGGAATCCCGGCAAGAGCGCGGGCTGCGCCGTCTCGAATCCGAATCTCCGCATTATCAAGCAGTTTCGCAATTGGACCGACTTCCGCTTCTCCCCCCGTCCATGTCAGTTGGTGCAGCAACCAGACTTTTGTCACAACCGGAATATTCTGCTCCAGTTGCTCTATCATCAGCCGATTGACCTCTTTTTTGAGCGATTCATTGCCCGGAACCCCACTTTTCATGCAGATTTTCTGCCAATTCTGCTGTGCTGTCTCCATTTCCTGAATGTCCGACGAACTCATTTGCGGCAACCATTTTTCAAAGTCGCTTGCAATTTGGGCCGAATCCTGCGCAATCGCCCCAATACTTAAAGTGAGGAACAGAACGAGTGTCCCCAATGTCCTTTTATAATTCATTTCCTGTCTCATTGTGTGTTTTTTAGTGTGTAAAAAAAGAGTATGTGTTTGTAAAAAGTAGGGGTTAGGGAATAGGGGATAGGGGATTGAGAAGGAGTCTCCGTTGAGCCGCGATACAACGTATCGCGCGCTAAGAAGGTAGAAAAGGAGAGAATAGGGGTTGGGGGGATGAGAGATGACTGAGGATCAATCCTTGTTTGCCCCAATAGGACCGATCATGCGTCAGATTCCTTTTTTTGACCCTTCTCTCTTCTCAATTCTTCCCCCTATTCCCCAGTCCCTATCCTCTATCCCCTACCTCCTGTCCCCCATTTCCATTCAATCGCTCGCTTCACTCCCCTTACACCTCGATTGTGTAGGGTGAACGTTGGGCCCTAGAAATCATCCGGTTTGCCTGTTCATCCCCCTCAAATCGATATTCCGACTGATTCCAACGAAGGGGTCGGTTCAACTTGTAACAAATGTTCATCAGAATACAGAACGCCGCTGTTCTTGCACCATACGCGACATCTTGAAACGGTCGAACCCGGTTCTTCACACAATAGGCAAAATCCTGATAAATGTTGTTCGCTCCCCCCGAATATCGCCGGACATCAACGACCTTTTTCGGTTTAAGCGGTTGACCATGCTCAAAGGTTCCTTCCGTTCCAACAAACTTAATGTCACCTCCTCCATGATACAATCGCATTCCATTCTTGTACAACGCACACAGAAATTCTTTCGGGTTCTTCTCCGTGTTTGCCGGGAGAATCTCAACAGGGTCTTCAAGGTCCAGACCAAGAGCATAAAGGGCCCCGCCGTATTTGTGTGCGCCCCAATCGGCAAGAAAACCGTTGCAATACTCTTCATACTGTCGCCAACCCCCTCCATAATTTCCGCTACATCGTTCAGGATTATAAGGAGCCCAAGGAGCTTGTCCCAACCAACGATCCCAATCCATACCCGTTGGAATCGGTTCTTCCGGCAAATAACAGGTTTTGGGGGCAGGACCAAGACCAATGAAGACTTCTTGAACATCACCGATTGCCCCACTTTGGATAATCGGGGCCATATAACCGTAATCTTCCATAACCCGTTGACTTCCGCTGCTCACAATGCGGTTGTTTTTGCGGGCTGCTTCAACAATCTGTTGCGATTCCGCCAATGTCAACGTAAGCGGCTTTTCACAGAAAACGTCTTTCCCCGCTTTACAAGCGTCAACCGTTATTTTTGTATGCCAATGATCGGGCGTTGAAACTGCGATTACATCAACATCATCCCGTTCGAGAATGTCTTCATACTTTTTGAACGTCAAACAGTCCTGATTACGATATTGGGCGTTGACCCGAATCTTGGCCCGTTCAATATGAGGTTCATAACAATCGCAAATGCCGATTGTGCGAAAAGGTTCGGACATGAAACTGCCCAAAATTTCGCTTCCTCGATTGCCCATTCCGATTGAGACGCTCACAATTTGACTATTCGGTGAGGTCGTACCATCTTTGCCGAGAATACGTCCGGGCAGAAAAAGGGGAGCAGCGACCGCGCCCGCGCCGACCGCGAGAAACGAACGCCGCGTTATGTTCGTCGTTTTATGGTTCATATGATTCTCCATGTTCATTATTGTTATTATTATGGTTATTATTGTCGGATCATAGTATTGGAATAAACAAAGGGAAAGGTGATGAGAATAGACTTGTTCGAGAACCGATTGGTGTACTCAAAAAATTTTATCTATTTTTTCAATAACACCTTCAATTGACAAAATGGGCAGAATTTTTGGAGTCCTCGAACAAGTCAAATACAAAAAAGGCAAAACCGGTTGACTCGCGGAACACCATTGTCTTTTTCCCCCTATTCCCAATCCCCTATTCCCTATACACTACTCTCCGTCCCGCCAAACCTGAGTCGTCAAATGCGCGGTCATTCCGTCCGGCGTTTCAATCTCAAGTTCAACATAATAGGCAATGTGACCTATTTCCGGTTTCGGAATCGTCACCTTGCAGTATCCGTCGCGCCAAGCAACGGGTTTGCTCGTCCACTTCGACTTTCGCAAATCTTTTGATCCACTTTTTGCCGACCAGACTTTAGCCGACTTGACCGGAATTTCCGTAAAGACCGAAACCGTATAATCGTTGTCCGAAACATCCCGGGTCCAGCTCATTTCCGGCCAAGGTCCTCCCGAACAGGCATAACGGGCAAAGGTCAATATTGTGTAAAGTGCCTTAATCACCTGATCGTCAAGTGCATGTCCTGCATTCGGCAATGTAATTGAATACTTCGGACCAACCAAATCGTCCCAATAAAACTTCATTGCATCAACCGTCCAATAAGGGTCATTCGCCCCGTTGACGATCAATTTCGGCATGGTAATCCGCGATCTGTACGAGTACGGATCAACAATCGGGAACAACTTGGCCTTTTCAGGGTTTAAATCATCAACTAAATTCCGAACAACATAATCGTTAATCATTTCGCTGTATCGACCCCATGTTTCGACATGATACGGCAACTGTTTCGGAATGTTAAGCGTGTTAATCACAATCGGAACAATCGCAATAACGCGCTTATCTTGTGCGGCTCCAACCAACCAAGTTGTCCAACCCCGTTTCGATCCTCCTCCAACGATGAAACCCTCAATGTTGCGATTTTCCTCTTGTTTGAGAACCTGTTGAACGGCGTCCATTGCGCGAAGAGCACTCTTGCACATAGGGAACAAAAGCGACCAAGTTGTGTCATTTTCCGCGAGAACCCGCAAAAACGTCTCCGAAATCAACGCATCTTCAACATAAGGACCTAAAAGCGGTTGATTGGGGACTTGAAACAAGAGCGCAATCGTCATACCCGACTGTTCGGCTGCTTGAATCATAATGTTCGTCTCATCTTCACCCCGTTTCGGCGTCGCTTCACCTTCCTTATTGTTTCCGCCCGTTATGTAAAGCAGACAATAATTCTCATCAAACACTTTGGCCGGTTGAACGATACAAAGGGCGTGTTTCCAGACAATTCCATGCCAAGTTTGCGAGGTCAACTCGACGTTGAAAATCTTCGTCCCATTTTCCCGCTTTTCAACATCCAATAATTTCCAAGCAAACGAATTGTCCGCCAAATTCAGGTAATTGTCCAAATCCGGCGGAATCGTCGCCTGTTCAGCACCAATTGCCGGAATAACGAGAAAGAGAACCAACAACAAAAACAGTGGAACAAATTTTTTCATAAATTTCTCTCAGTTCTAAAAAAGGTAAGAAAGTAAAGTTAAAAAACCAAAAACATTTTGGGGTACATCTAAAAACCCCGGGGAACGCGAGCATCCTGACCGGGCAGATCAGGCAAAACACTGTTGTCTTTCTCCCCCCTATCCCCCATTCCCAATCCCCTATCTTATTGTCCGTCCAACCAAACTTGCGTTGTCAGACTCCCGTTAATGTCAATCGGAGCATCCAATTCCAACTCCACATAATACGCAATATGACCCTTTTCTGGTTGGGGAATGAGAACCCGACAGTAACCGTCGCGCCAAGCAATCGGCTTGCTCGTCCACTTCGACTTTCGCAAATCTTTCGTCTCGCTCGTCGCTGTCCAAAGTTTCGCTGCTTTGACCGGAATTTCCGTAAAAACCGACACCTCGTATTTGTCGTCCAGAACTTTCCGATCCCAGCTTAAACTTGGCCAATCTTCTCCAAGTGCTGCAAACCGCGCAAAAAGACCAATCGTCATAAGAGCTTTCATCTTTTGATCGTCCAGTCCATGTCCGGCATTAGGCAACGTAATCGTATATTTCGGGTCAGCCAAATCATCCCAATAAAACTTCATTGCATCAACGGTCCAATAAGGGTCATTTGCCCCGTTGACGATCAATTTCGGTTGTTTCAACCGGGAACGGTAAGAGTAAGGATCGACCATTTCAAAAATTCCATTTTTCAGCTTCATCCGCTGAGCATCTTCCTCCTCTTGAATCAAATTCCGACTCGAATAGTCAATGATCTGATCGCTGTATTCCCCCCATGTTTCAACCTGATACGGCATTTGCGCTTTCATATTCAACGTGTTAATCACAATTGGCGCAATTGCAATCACCCGCTTATCTTGCGACGCTCCTGTCAACCAAGTTGTCCAACCTCGTTTCGACGCCCCGGTCACAACAAAACCCTCAATGTCCCGTTTTTCTTCTTTTTTGAGGACTTCCTGAACAGCGTCCATTGCGCGAATTGCACTTTTGCACATAGGAAACAAAAGCGGCCAACTCCAATCTTTGGATTCAATCGCTTTCAAAAACGTCTCGCCAATCAACGAATCTTCATGATGATCGCCGAAAAGGGGCTGATTGGGAACTTGGGTCAACATTGCGACTGTCATTCCAGAACCAACTGCCAATTGTTTTGCAAGTGTCCGATCCCCCTCGCCAATCACTTTTCCGCCCGAACCGCCTGTAATGAACAGAATCGCGTAATCGGACTCGACCATATCATTGGGTTGAACGATATAAAGCGAATGTTTCCAGACAATATCATGCCAAGTTTGCGAGGTCAACTCGACCAAAAAGGTTTTGGCTCCTTCCACATCTTGGGTTTCAAGCAATTTCCAAGCATACGACGTATCTCCGTTGTTAAGATAAGCGTCCAGCTCTTTCGGCGCAGTGTCTTGCGCAACGACTGACGAACAAACGGTCAACAAGATGACCAACATCAAAAAGGCAACAAAGTGTTTCATTGTAGGGAATAGGGGTTGGAGAATGGGGGATAGGGAATAGTGAAATGAATTTTTCGTAAGCGAATAAGTGAGACCAAATCATTGCGCGGTACAGACGTGCTGAACGGGAGTGCTGAGTCGGTAGAGCATATCTGGGCAAAAATCCTGACCGTTCGGCCAACAAATGGTATTATCTACAAAATCAGCCTGATTAAAATAGGAGAGATTGGCGAGTTCGTGAATAAATGCGGACCTCTTCAAAAACGGTTTCACATCAAATTGCCGTGTTTCACCGTTGTCGAATTGCAGCAACAACTTATAATCCGGGCAGACTTCACAACTGACAGGTTGGGGGTTAAGTTCGACACCCGAATCAACAATTTCATCATCCCAAACATCACCAAGAGGGTTCTTCAAATTGCAAAGGGGTCTTGCATTACTCATAATGACATTATAGCAAACCGAAGTAACAAACGGGTGTTAGGGACGAGCGGGAGTAGAGATAGGAAAAAAAGGAAAACTGAGGGGATACTTCCAAATAATCCCGTTGTAGGCCCGTACTGCTCCAACAATGGGACAAATCGTAAAAAACCAAAGTCCGACTAACAACGGGGACCATGTACTAACATAGGCCAAACCGGTCAACAAATAGGACATTGGGGGCTTCAACCAACTCGCATCGTTCATTGTCTCATTCAGAGAACCAGCGAACAATGTTCCTGAAAGTAATGTTGAAAACCCAAACAGCACCAAACCAGTCAACAAACCATTTGCAATGACTCTGCCCTGTCTGTCAATCCGTTCATCCTTTTCATAACCGACATGCCAAAGAAACAACATAACAAAAAACAAACCAGAAAAAGAAAAAAAGCAGACACCATTCATCAGCATACAGTACAGGTTGACATCAATCCCAAGAACCTGTTGAGCAACAATAGGACGTTCAGTGTTTTGCGACATATTCTTGATCCTTATGAATGACGTTTAAGCCTTTTTCGAGGGACAAAAGCCATTTTCGGGTTTCCTTTCTCATGTCCTCATGTTCAACCCAGATTCCGGCCTCAATCCGCTTCAGCGCAGCATCGACCCGGACTGCTTCTTCCGGCGATAATTCGTACATCCTCACCTCCAATCTGTTGAACGTTTTCTCCCGTTTTTGTTATCGAATTACAAGCCAAATTGGTCGGCGTTGACATCACTGCGAGCGTCAAACACCGCCAAAACCTGAATTAGGTCTTCATGAAAACAGTATTCAATCATGTAAGCGGCAACCCGCAATCGATACACCCCTTGAATATCTGTTTTAATTCCTAAAATCGTATTATGATTAATTTGTGAGAGTTTTCCCACAATCGCCTCATAAAGTTTTTGACTATAATGAGCCGAACCATTTCGAACATTGTAATACAACAGTATTTCTTGGATTTGGTCGGCTGCAATTTTTGACCAAACGATTTTCACTGTCTAAGTATGTCTTGCATTTTTGAATCAAAAACATGATGTGGAATACCTTCTCCAGCATCCAATTCAGCAATTGCATCTCGAATGACTTTTGCTTCTTCGAGTGTATGCACATAAACCTCATCTTCGACGGGAGAATGGTCCCATTCCCAATCGCCAAGCTCCAAAAAATGGGACATCCTCACATTTGTCATCTCCGTCGTTTCCATCTTTTTCACCTTTCAAAGGGGTCTGACAGTCTAAACGGCAAAACGAATTCCAACTCAACTACTTGTTATTGACCGTTACACCCGGCCAAAAATCAGTTCTAAACGGCGACGCGGGCAATCCGGCTCCGTTGACGAGATTGCAACTCGGGTTGTCCGACCAACCATAACGAACCGCGACCGGTTGGGGAACATCAGCCGAAGAAACGACGACCCGATTCCCCTCAATTTTCGCGTCCGCCCAGTAAAACTTGCGATCTGCTCCTGCAATCGCAAAACCTTTCAGTTCCCCCTCTTTCGCTTTAAGACCATTTGCCGTTCTCGGTTGGAAATGGACAACCGCCCTATCCCCTTCAATCTTGAGTGACTGGAATCGCGGTCCGTCCGTCGCAATCCGGTCCCCTCCTCCTCGTCCCCCTTGTTGCACCTGTTGTCCCTGTCCCCCCTGTTGTCTGCTCCGACCCCCTTGTTCCGCCCCTTCAGGTCGATAATCACGCGCAAGGGCATGAAGAGCCAAACGATGTCCAACATCCTGCTTGTTCCGGGGATGTATGTCGTTCGGATCACCAATGTCAATCGTAACCGCTTCTCCCGTGTTCGGCAATCGCAATGTCATACTTTGCGCTTCTCGCAACTCAGCCCAAGCGTCTTCTCGCGGTTCCGTTCCTGTTCGATTGCGGTCCGTAATAAAATTCGCCAATTGAACAAAATAGAAGGGAAAATCTCCCTGTCCCCATTCATTTCGCCAATTCTGAATCATCAACGGGAAAAGGTTGCGGTATTGGTAAGCTCGTCCGGCATTGGATTCGCCCTGATACCAGATCGCCCCTCGGATTCCGTAATTCTTGAGCGGAACAATCATCCCGTTGTACAAGTATCCCGCATTCTGATTGTCATTCAAATTATCACGGTCAAGCGAGGAATCTTCCTCCTTCTTGATCTTTCGTTGCATGATCGGCCCAAATTCTGAAAACTGATCGACGATTTCGGGATTGATCCATGTTTCACACGACGAACCGCCCCAAGAACTGTTAATCAGCCCAATTGGGACATTCAGGTCCTTAAACAGTTTGCGTCCGAAGAAATAGCCGACTGCTGAAAAATCGGCGACTGTTTTTGGCGAACATTCAACCCAAGTTCCAGCAAAATCGTCTTGCGGATTGGTTGTGCTTTTTTTGGGAACCGTTATGAAACGAATTTTGGGATAATTGGCGTTTTTGATTTCTTCTTCAGGATTATCACAAAGTTTTACGGGCCATTCCATATTAGATTGCCCGGAACAGACCCAAACTTCGCCAATCAGGACATTTTTGAGCTTGATTTCGTTCTTTCCTTTGATTGACATTTCAAAGGGACCGCCTGCTTTCATAGGGTCCAATTTGAGCAACCATTTGCCGTTTTCTCCAGCAACGGTTTTTTTCGTTTGACCGGCAATTTGAACGGTCACTTCTTCGCTCGGTTCGGCCCAACCCCAGATCGAATCGGCAAGATCACGTTGAAGAACCATGTTATCTCCAACTAATGCGGGCAATTTAACATCAGCAAATGTAGAAACCGCACAACACGAGATGAGGGCGGACAGAATCAGTAGACCAAAAAATTTTTTCAAATTCATTCTGAAAACTCCTGTTGGAAAAAAAAAGGGAAAGAGGTACAAAACCTTTCAACTGTATAACCGATTCAACGGGAAAATTCCAGACATCGAAAAAAAAAGACCATCTCTTTCAAGACGTATTTACCAAGACCAATGTTACATCGGTGTACAAGGAGAAGGTAGAAGAGAGAAGGGAGGAGGTAGAAGTAAGGAATTTCCGTTCCCCTTCTTGCTTCTTTACACGCAACACAACATATCGCGCGTACTTAATCCGGCACAAACCGGAAGTCCTCGTTGAGAACGGCGGAATACTTTCCGTCAGTTTTACCGTTTAACAATGTTCAGATGAGTTGTATCGGCCAACTTGGATGCTATTTTCCCGGAATGGACGGTTTTACAGCAGGTAGTTGGGCAATAATTTGGGGAGTAAGGGAATGATTTGACCGGCGTCAATTTTTTCCTGACGATTCTCTTCGGAATAGGGAACGGATTGATAAGCGGGATTTCCCTGTCGGGGCGCAATCGCCAAATCCGTTGGAATCATGGAGTTCGTCGCCCTGTTTTCCAAAACGCTCGTCCCCTGAAAAATGTCAGCATTGACCGTTGTATTGTTCAAGCCGGATCGTCGCCAATCTTCAAATGTCCATTCAAGAGGATTGGCAGAAAAACCCGCTTTGATTTCTGCTCCTGCTGTTATTCCTTGCAAAAAATTCCCTTCTCCTTCTGTTGAAAGACAACGTTGGGCTTCATCCCGGGACGTGAAACCGATCAATTCGGCAAACGGTTTTTTATTCAGCCGAATGACGGAGTACAAGAGGGTCCAATGATGAGGTAGGGATTGTGCGCCCTTTTCCTTGACGATGCTCGAAAGAGGGGCCTTACTGTAAAGGGAAACGTGATTGAGGATGAGTTGAACCCAACTTTCTTTTGGATTTCCGCCCCAAAGTTCGCGGACCTTGAAAAACGGCAGACTAATTGCGACAAACGCATTGTTAAGGGTTAAACGAACAGGCAAACATGTTTCACTTGATAAAACCGTTGATTCTCCTCGCAAAATGCAGTTGTTCAACGTGATATTGACCAGATTGGTTATTTGGGAATCAGGTCCCATTTCCCCCCGATTCTTTTCCGTTCCCATTTGATCTGTTCCTGATCCCGAAGAGGACGACCTGAAATAGGGTGAACCGTCCTGTATTCCTCGTTGGGAGAAACCAACTCCCATATTGCTTGTTGTCGAGCTGTTCGAAAAACCCGTTGAACCGCTTGATTGAAGTGAACCTGTTGATTGTGCAAAACTGGTTGACGGAAATGAACCGTTTGATTGTTGAGAACCGGTTGACGGAAATGAACCGCTTGATTGTTGAGAACTAGTTGACGGAAGTGAACCGCTTGATTGAGTTGAACCAATTGGACCCGAAAAACCGGATGATCCGGTTGAACCGGCTGTTGAATGACCGGCTCCTCCTGTTATTAACGCCGAATTCGTCGGAAATCCCCCCCCCAATTGTGATCCCGCTATTTCCGTCGTCCCGGATGATGTCACTCTGAAAAAGGCAACATCCGTATGAAAAACATCAACCCCTTCTGCAAGAGTGTTGCGAATCACAAACGAACAATCAGAAAATTCCAATTGCGTCGGTCCAAGAATTTCAAACAGCGACCAACGAACAGCGTGAACTCGGGGCGAAACATCCAATTCAAACGCAATTTTGCTGAAAGAGACTTCCCCCCCGTTAAGAAAAAAGGAGTTCATTCGCCCGTTTTTCACTTCAAGGGAATCCGTTGGTCGGAACAAAAGAACGGGCGAAAAATCTTTCCCCGCTTGAATACGAAGCTGTTTGCCCGCAAATGCCAAAAAGGCTTTGGTATTCATCTTGAGGACACCGTTAAAATGCAACTCAATCGTTCCCCGTTTTCCAGATGCCGCAATTGCATCTTGCAATGTTGAGTAAACACCCTTCTCCGTTGCAGAACTGTTCGGATCAACAACCAGTGTCGGAGAAGAAACCGAATCCGTCATCTGCGTGTTGATACTTGTCCAACCCGGTCGAACGACCGAAATCAAAGAAGAAACTCGTCCACGTTCCTCAGAAAGTAACGACGTAAGCGAGGAGGAAAGCGGACGAAGTGTCATTCCAGAACCCAATCGGGGCAATCCCGCTCGTCCAGAAATCCCAACAACCTTTTCTGTTCCTCTTTCTCCCCCGTTCTCCCCCACTTTTTCCTGTCCATTCCAAAGAACAACAGCAACAGTATCCGATTGGGGAGAAGGTGAGGGTTGAACCGGGGGAACCGGCTGTTCACTATCGAGAATCGTTTCCATTCCAGAATGAGCCGTTTCAAACGAAGGAATCTGCTCAGGATGTTGCCCCTCAAACCATTTCAGAAAAAGAACGCCAATCGCAAGGAGCAAAACACCGACAATCCAAGGAAGATGTGTGAACAGTCGCGGTAATCGGCGTTGCTCGGTTACTGTCCAAATCGCATTTCCCGAACCAGTCGGACGTAAACCAACTTTTTCCGCAATGATCGTCAACTCCTGCAACAAAAGAGCAGGATTTTGAAACCGTTGTCGGGGGTCTTTGCTCATCATTTTCTGAATCAGCAGAGAAACCTCAATCGGCAGATTCGGTTGAACCGCTCGAACATCAGGCGGTTCCTCTCCCTGATGTTGCAGCAATTTCTGCAAAACCGTCCCTTCTGGAAAAGGGGGTTGCGCTGTCAACATGTAATAAAACGTGCAACCAAGCGAATAAATGTCACTCCGAATGTCCGCATTTCTCGGATCACGAGCCTGTTCCGGCGAAATGTAATCAAAGGTCCCAAGTGTGACTCCGCTCGCCGTTAAATCATCAGCCGGACCTGTTGGTTTCAGCAATCTCGCCAATCCCATATCAATCAACTTCGCCCGACCTGATTGCGTGATAAGAATGTTTGAGGGTTTGACATCACGATGAATGACTCCATGTGATGCAGCATGATTCAAAGCATCTGCAATCTGAATCATGTACGTCAACGCTTGTGTAAGCGGAAAAACCCCTTGTTGTTCGACCATTGCGCGAACATTGACCCCCTCAACATATTCAAACGCAATAAACGGTATATCATCCTGTTGTCCCGCATAATAAACTTGTGCAATATGCTCATGATTCAATCGTGCAGCAGAACGGGCTTCATTCATAAATCGGGCAACAGCCGCTTGATCCTGAGCACGTTGTTTTTGCAACACCTTGATTGCAACATTACGGTCCAGAGATTGGTCAACGCCGAGATAGACGCGTCCCATTCCCCCCCCCCCAACAAATTTGGTTATGCAGAAGTGCCCTAAAACGGTTCCTTTGGGCAAAAAAGCACCTGAAGGAGCCGGAACATCGAAATCATCACTATGAACCTCTTCCGTTGACGCAAGGATTGAGGAGTCAAGCAGGTTGGAAGAAACAGAGGAAGAAGCCGTTTGTAAATCCGGTCGATCCTTTTCGCGGGCCGAAACAGGAGACCGGTCTGAACGGGATGAAATCTCGCGGGAATTCTCCGAGATGGAGGAACTCTCAGATTGAGATGAAGGGAACGGGTCAGAAGAAGAACAATCGGGCGCAGAAACCGAGCCGTTTTCCCCGAGTGGATCGGGAAAATAACTTTCGGTGTCAGAAGTTGAGCCGTTTAACATGGTCTTTTTGGTCGACCGTTCTTGGAAACGGTCTAACCGGAAACGATGTCATTCACCATAACAAGGGTGTAAATCTGGCGATGTCCGGTTCGTTTTTTGGAATTTTTCCGACGACGGAACCAACCGATTTCCAATTTGGGACCTTTGATGTCGCCGATCACTTCAGCTCGGACAGAAGCACCTTGAACGGTTGGTTGACCGACTTTGACGGCACTTTCGTCGCTCACGAGGAGGACCTTCTCAAAGGTCAAGGGGGTTCCTGCTTCAAGCGGACCACGATAATCAATTCTCAAGCGTCGTCCGGTCTCAACCTTGAACTGTCGTCCACCATCTTCAACAATCGCGTACATCTTCTGAAATCTTTCTTGTCTATGTCGGTCAAAAAACAAACTTCGAGCGCAATCGCTCGAAGAACGATGATCTTATTCAGCCCACATTCTACCATTTAAGAGGCGGGGTTCAATCCCCCCTTCATCAACAGTTCAGCGGAGGTTATAGGAAAGATGTGCAAACGCCAAAAAACAAAAGGGCGAGGAGTTGAATTTCTCCTCGCCCTTTCTGGAGTGTGCGTCAAAAAAAGTCGAAATTGGGTGAACCGTAAGCAGAATGTTCATCCAGAAACAATGAGGTGAAGCAGTACCTCACTCTGCTTACGAATTTGACTCTTTTGACGGTGTTGCACGAGCATCCTGCTCGATTAGACACACAAAATGGTTGAACAGACCTTCCTTGGTTTGTTCGCCAATTCGCACTATACGGAACCTCAATCCGTTGCGGGTTCAAACCGTTTCCTACTGTTGTAGGCATTGACCCGTTCCGTACTGTCAGAATCATCGAAAAAACACCCCCAAATAGTTTACACGGAAAATGAAGTTCAAGCGAAAAAATCGTTAAAATCCCCTTTTCATGTCAGGGTTGTTCCGTTTAGATAAAGTTTAACGATTACAAAAGAATTTTGGGACTGATTGACCGAACAGAGTGACGGTATAGAACAGGGCTGCAACGAGGACGATCATAGGTCCGGCTGAGAAGTTACACAGAATGCTCAGATAGAGACCGATCCAACTGGATACCAAGCAGATCAGAACCGCGAGGAACGACATTGGTAGAAGTCGTTGGGTCAATCGGCCCGCTGTTGCAGCAGGAAGAGTGAGCATTGCAATTACGAGGATGATTCCGACGACGCGGACCATGAAAACAACGGTAATTGCGATCAGGACGAGCAGGAGTTGGAAATAAAAGGTCGTCTGGATTCCTCGTAATCGGGCAAATTCTTCGTCGAAGCAGATTGCTTCAAAACGGCGAAAACAGAGTGTGACAATGCAGAGTACGAGGATACCAAGACCGAGAACCAACCTGAGATCGGAATCGGCGACGAGGAGAACATCACCGAAAAGGTAACTGGAGATGGAATGATACCCCGGGGTTTTGTCGAGAAAAAGGAGACCAACTGCCATACCAACTGACCAAATTGCCCCAATCACCGTATCTTCTCTCTCTTTACCGTATATTTGGACGAAACCAATCAAGAGGGCACAACCGATTGCGACGAGGACAGCGACGATAATGGGGTCAATCCAGGTTGCGAACGGAGTGAAGAGGGTGAATCCCCAGAAACCGGCTGTGATTGCTTCACGCAGATACAGGCCGATTCCGATTCCCCCAAAAGCGCAATGAGAAACAGCACCTGCGATATAGCCGATTCGTCGAACGACGACAAAAGAGCCGATGATGCCGAAAGAAAGACTAGCGATTGCGCACAACAGGAACGCCGTTCTAATGAACGCATAATCGGGCGAATAAATGATGTTATGCAGTTCCGTCAATGTAGGGTCCTCAAGAGACAGGTAAATTATTTTGCGCTACTTTCGCCGAAATTGATTTCCGTATAGAATCGCCTGTGTCGGGCTTTTTTACAAGGAGAGGTTGTATTTTTTGCTCATTTTACACAGGACGTACACAGGACGTTTTGAACCTTTTTTTTCGGGACAGAGAACATGCAAAGACGAGAATTTTTGACAAACACAGCCGGTTGGGTTGCGGCTGCATCCCTTTTGAATTGTTCGGGCACAAAAGTCTTTTCGGACGATTCCCGGCGATTGCCGGTTGCCCTCAATCAGTATACGGTTTCGGCTTTTTACAGTCGTGAAGGGATCGATTTCCTGAAGAATCTTGATCGATGTCTTGCTGAGATGAAACAGTGTGGGGCGGACGGTCTGGAACCGATGATTGGTTCGCTCAGAGATTCAGCGTTTTACGGAAAAGCACTTCGGAAACAGGACATGGATATGCGGTCGATTTACATGGGGGTCAATCTCCATGATGAAGATGCTGCTCAAGGAGAACGGGATCGGGTTCTTGAATCCGCCCAAAAAGCAGCCGAGTATGGAACCCGAATTGTTGTGATTAACCCGGCTCCCAAATCAGGCAAATCGGACAGTGAACTCGCGCGACAGTCACAAAACATGAATACATTGGGTGCAGAACTGCGAAAACTCGGTCTCGCCCTCTGTTTTCATTATCACACAACCGAATTGGAAAACGGCGGTCGTGAGTTTCATCATTTGATGTGTGGAACGGAACCGGAAAATCTGGGTCTTTGTTTTGACGTTCATTGGTCATTCCGAGCATCCGGGAATTCGGCAATTGCGGCTTACGATCATGCCCGATTGTATGGTGATCGGGTCGTCGAGTTTCACCTACGTCAATCCAAAGACGGAATTTGGACGGAATTGTTCGAGGAAGGGGACATTGATTATGATCGGGTTGCCCAACAGGTTGCAGGAATGATGAAAACCAAGCCGTATATTGTGTTGGAACAGGCCCCGGAATCGGGAACGCCGAACACAATGAAATCAGGCGAGGTGTTCAGCAAAAGTCTTGAGATGACCCGAAAAATCTTTGAACCCTTTGTGTAAGGAATAGGGGATAGGGGTTAGGGACTGGGGAATAGGGGGAAGAATTGAAAATTGAGAATTGAAAATTGAGAATGGAAAAGGGTAATAAAGGGGATATGACGCATGATCTGCATATTGCGGCAAAACGAGGGATGCTTCTCCCTGTTCCCTATCCCTTGTTCCCTATTCCCTATCCCCTATCCCCTATCCCCTACTTTCTTGTCCGTCGTTGCCTGATTCTGTTCCTGCTCCCCTTTTTTCTGCTCCTCTCTCCAACGTCGTCCTTGCACGCTCAATCGCAGGATGTTCCGTTGCGACGAACGGTTTCTCGCGGTTTGGACTGGTTGGTCCGTCAACAAAAGGGAAATGGGTCTTGGGAAGCAGCCGATTCGTCGTATCCTTGCGCAATGACCGGTTTGGCCGGAATCGCGCTGCTTTGTGAAGGTTCAACCCCCATTCAAGGAAAATATGCTCCAACATTGGATCGTGCCGTTGATTACCTGATTGCACAAAGTCGCCCCAACGGTCTCATTGGTGATCCCAAACGGGATGATCGATACACGTTTGGACATGGTTTTGCCGTTCTTTTTCTTTCGCAGATTCTCGGAGAAGAGGCGGTTGCAGATCGTCGGGCCGAATTGGCAGATGTTTTGACCCGGGCAGTCCAGTTTATTGGAAAAGCGCAAACATCAGCAGGAGGTTGGGGGTATGTCAGCGCAAAAGACGGAAACGATTTTGACGAGGGATCGACGACGATTACGCAGGTTCAGGCACTTCGCGGTTGTCGCAACGCCGGAATTCCGGTTTCCAAAGACATCATTGACCGGGCGATTCGTTACATACATCGTTGCTCCCTACAAGAAGGAGAAGGGGGAATTCAGTACAATTCGGCAGGAGGAGGGGGAAGACCGCCGATTAGTGCAGCCGCAATTGCCTGTCTTTACAATGCAGGTGAATATGACACGGTTTATGTCCCCAAATTATTGGCCTATTGTGACCGGAGTTTAATGAAAATGGACCGAGAAGACGGACATTGGCATTACGCGCATTACTATTTTGCGCAAGTCAAGTACCGACAGGGGGGAGAAGAATGGTCGGCCTACAAACGGGTTTTGTTTGAGAAAATTCTCTCTCAAGTCTCTTCGGACGGTTCTTGGACACAAGGTTATATTGGCCCGGCTTACACAACATCGATCAACCTGACCATTTTGCAACTGGAAAACGGTGTACTACCCATTTATCAACGTTAAAAATGAGTTCACATTAAAAAGCATGAAATGTGTATGCCCCTTTATGAAATAATTAAGTAAGCGTCCCCCCGACAAAACAAGCTCTATCGGAGCGACCTAATGTTTAGCCGCGATACAACGTATCGCGCGTTCTGTGATTTCAATACGCGCGGAACGTTGTTCCTCGGCTAAACGGGGAAACACGCAGAACGTCGTTTTGCGGCAAATCAACGGAATGACTTTATTGATTAAGGTGACTTTATCAATCAGGTAAAATGCCCGTTGTTTTGAGAGAGTTTTTTTTGAAAAAAATTTTTTTATAACGATTCAGGACAGGGAAAACGCTGGACAATTTGTTTGAATCGCTGTAAGCTGGATGTGGATTGTTTTTTTGTCCCCCTCCAAAATCATTGGGAGTTTGTGGTCAACCAACACATCTCCTTATCGTGGAAATCTGAAACCATTTGCGTTGGTCCCCCCTCCTATGAAATACACCTTCTACAAAGTTTACGGATTTTGGATTATCTTCGTCTTCGTTTTTCTCTTGTCCTTCATTTGGATGGGGGCGCGAAGAACGTTGCAAAGTAACTCCAACAATGTGACCGATTGGTTGCCCTCTCATTTTCAGGAGACCAAAGATTATCAATGGTTTCTCAAGCATTTTCCTTATGAGAGCTTCATCGTCGCCAGTTGGGAAGGTTGTACGCTTGATGATCCGCGTCTGGAGATGCTCGCTCAAAAACTGGTTCCCGGTCAACGGATTGACAACATGGATGAATGGAGTGATGAAAGTGAATTGACCCTTTCGGCGGAAATGGTGTTCGCGGACGACGTTCCCGCTGTTGATGATGTTCCTCCTCTTGCTGAACAAGACTCTTTGCAAGGGAACAGTCTGGAAAAACAGCCGCAATCGGATTCAAAGGTTGGTTCAGAACAGGGGGGGATTGGACAGCGTGTTGCTGAATCGGTCAACACCCCGACTCAAGAAGAGGAAGTGGGGTTGAAATACTTCAAAACGGTTTTAACCGGTCCGCGATTGATTCGGATGATGAAAGAC
This sequence comes from Thermoguttaceae bacterium, assembly GCA_051660685.1. Classification (GTDB taxonomy): domain Bacteria; phylum Planctomycetota; class Planctomycetia; order Pirellulales; family Thermoguttaceae; genus JAVBSX01. The sequence goes on from JBOFQB010000014.1 coordinate 27,442, forward strand.
CGTTATTCGCCGAGTCGTCAAAGTCCGACTTATCTGAGTAATGCACAGATTCTCGAACGACTGGACGGAATTCTGATTGGTCCTGAAACGGTTCAAGGAGAAGACCCTAATGGAGTACATCGTAAAACCGCCCTGATTGTGACCTTAACATCGGGAATCAAGGGAAAGGAATTACGCAAAGTCGTTGCCAAGATCAAGGAATTGGCCCGGGAATGTGGGATTGAACCGCCCCTTCTTGTAGACAATCGAACGTCGGTTCAACGCAGTTGGGATGATTTCAGGCAGGTTCTTTGGGAGTTTTTTAACAAGCGAGAAACGAGTACAGCGGGGATCATACTTGGGGGACCGCCGATTGACAATGTTGCGATTGATTATGAAGGGGAACGGACATTGGTTCGTTTGGCGGGGATTTGCGCGCTCATTGGTCTGATGATCGCTTGGATTTGTCTGCAAAGTATCACCTTGACGTTCATCGTCTTTGGAATCGCCGTTCTTTCAGCGGGAATTTCACTTGCAATGGTTTGGTTGACCGGGGGACATTGTGATGCAATTCTGCTCAGTATGCCCGCTTTGGTTTACGTTTTGACGATTGCGGCTTCGATTCACATTATCAATTACTATTTTGATGCAATTCGGGAAGGAGGACTGGACGGAGCAGCCGAACGGGCGATCCGACATGCCCTGTTCCCCTGTTTAGCGTCCGCAATCACAACCGTCTTTGGACTCTGTTCACTCTACATGAGCAACTTGGTTCCAATCGTTAAGTTCGGAACCTATTCCGCTCTTGGTGTTGTTTGCGCCCTTGCTTTGCTCTTTTTGCTGCTCCCCTCACTTCTCGAATACTTTCCGGCCAAAAAATATGCACAAAAATATGCCGGAAAAGGACTCGCTGCACAAAAAGATGGGATTATCTTCAAATTCTGGATGACGGTCGGGAAATTTCTGATCCGTCACAACACCGCCGTTGTCATTTTCTGCTTCGTCCTCATGTTCGTTTCCTTTTTCGGTTTGTTTCAAATCAAAACATCCGTCAAAATGATGCGGTTCTTCTCAAGCGATTCGGAAATTATCACACACTACACTTGGCTCGAAGAACAACTCGGTCCCCTCGTTCCTATGGAAGTCGTGATTAAGTTTGATAACGCTCAATGTGACCTGAAAACTGTTGAACGAATGCAGTTTATCGAAGAGATTTGCCGAAAACTGCGCGATGATCTCCCTGAAGAGGTCGGCGGGGTCATTTCTTCGGCGACGTTTGCGCCCAATCTCGACTCTCCAACGGGAAAAACGGGGAATAAAAGTCTAAGCGGCTTCTTGAAGAAAACCGTGACGGAACGTCCTTTGGATTCTAAAAGGGCCGACATGCGGGACTACTTAACGGTTGAAAAGGTTTCGTTTGACCGTTCGGATTATGCCGGTCGGGAAAACGAGTTTCAAGAGTTGCTCGGAAAAATGGGTTTGACGATCAGTGAAGCAGCTCGATTGTGTTCGGCGGGGATTACGAATCAGGAAGCATTGCTGTATCGAACGGAAGGAGTGACGGTTCAGGGATTTTCCCCGAATGAATTGGCTCGATTGCGGGAATCGGTGAATGATTGGCAACAAAAATATGGTGTTGACCTTTGGAGAATCAGCATGAGGGTTTGGGCACTCAAAAAAGATGATATTGATTATGCCAAGTTTATCAACAGCGTCAAAGGGGTTGTCCAACCAATGACAGAAGCGAAAGAGGCGGATCGAAAAGTACACTCGAAAGAGGCAATCACCTCGATTTATACAGGAATGGTCCCGGTTGTTTACAAAACACAACATACCATGTTAATTGGGTTGACCGAGAGTATTTATCTGGCGTTCACAACGATCTGGTTGGTTATTGCGCTCATTTTGCGAAGTCCGACAGGGGGATTTCTGACGATGATCCCGAATGTTTTTCCGATTTTCCTCGTGTTCGGCATCATCGGCTATTTCGGCATTCTCGTCGATGTCGGGATGATGATGACAGCAAGTATTGCGCTTGGTATGGCGGTTGATGATACGATTCACTTTTTAACTTGGTACAGAGATGCAATGCGACGAGGGGCAACGAGGGAGGAAGCGACGTTGGACGCTTACGAAAAATGCGCAGAAGCGATGTCGGAAACAACTTGGGTTTGCGGTTTTGGACTCTCGGCGTTCGCGTTCAGTACCTTTGCCCCAACCCAAATGTTTGGCATTATGATGCTCGTCCTGCTCCTTGCTGCACTGTTTGCCGCTTTAATCTTCCTCCCCGCCCTTGTTTCAGGTCCGGCTGGAAAATTTTTCGCCCGCGAAAAATGGGGAACTTAAAGGTGTAGGGATCAGGGATTGGGGAATAGGGGATTGGTAACCGTTCACGGGAAATGACAATGGGAGTCCTAGTTCTCAGCACCAAAGGTGCGGAACAAAATAGACAGCGGTTTTAACCGCTGTGTCGTGATACATCCCGGACTTCGCCCTGTCAGGGCGAAACAACGAATTGTGCTGCCCCTTCAGGGCAGATTGTCTAGGGTAATCCCAACCCAGGGTTTGCAACTTCGCTGCGCTCTGTTGCTACACCCTGGGCTATTTTGTTCCGCCCCTTTGGGGCGAAGATTTCATTTTCCACCCTGAAAATAACGTATTTCAATCGGTTGCCGAACAAGTCTATTGTGAAACCATAACGGAACCCCGACGGGGTTCCGGTTTATTTTTCAATCGTCATCTATCATAACACAACCTCTACGAGGTTGGGGGAAATGACACGTTTGCTTATGTGTGTAACCAACTAACTAACCAACATGTTTTTTGGGACAGGACGGAACATGAGATTGCAGCAACGCCGTTACGAGATGTTCATGTCAACACCACGGATCAAACCGCGCTAAACGGTCAACAGAGCCGGTCAACAAAATGTCAGAAACTTTTTCAGAATCATTTTCCGTATTCCCGATCAATTTGGCATTCGATTGTATCGGTTATAACGAAAATAGTATAAGGTTGTTCGGTTTTTTTCGGAATTCGACCGTTCAACTCTCTTTTCAGGTCAAGAATACGGCCAATAATGTGCTATCTTGGGAGGTGTAGGCGAATTGTACTGAAGTGTTGATTCGCTAAAATGTTTGACCGAAGAACAGCAGAGAGGAAATGAGGTGTGTATATGGCCGTTTATAGAATGTCTGGAGGTTATGGAGGAGGAAACCGGTTAGGTGCATACCGATCTTCGGGAACTGTTGTCCGAAACCAGTCGACAACGTCTCAAAATGCAGCATATCGACGGGGTGGTCAGGGATGTTGGAGTTCTGTGGGGCAATCGCGGACTAGCGCAAACCAGTCCGCTTCTCGCGGGACTCGCGGTTATGCCGCCTCACAATATCGAGCATCGTCCAATCGGTATGTGAGGTAAAACCTGCACAGAATAAGTGATACACGGTGTTTGAATGTTTTTGACAACCTATTTTTGGATCGGTTGGAAACAGCGGTTCCTCGCTCTCATTGCGTTCTTTCCGTTCGCGTTCCTCTCCGTTTTCGTCTCTTTACCAATTGCTGTCTTACTCTCCAGTTTCCTCCCTCTCCCTCTTTCAGGAGCCGAATCACCCCCCAACCAACCTATCGTCCAACCTGTCGCCCAACCTGTCGCCCAATCAGTTGCCCAACAAGTTGTTCTCCTTGACATTCGGGTTCCAATCACACTCTCCAACATTCAACCGATGACGCGAACGTTGGAGAAGTTGGGGACCGAACTGGGAAAAGTTTCGCAACAGAGCGGAAAACAGCCGATTCTCCTTCTCCGTTTCTCTGTCCCCGAAAATCAGGAAATGTATGGTCGAGGAAGTCAATTTGCCCCTTCCTTTGCTCTTGCAACGCTCTTGATGTCGGAAAAATTCCAACCAATTCGGACAATTGCGTTTCTCACGCAACCGATTCAAGGTCATGCTTTGCTCCCGATTTTGGCGTGTAAAGAGATCATTCTGGCGGATTCCGTTGAAATGGGAAATGCCGGTGTTGACGAAAAGAATCTAACGCCGACGATTTTTCAGGCTTATCGTGATGTCGGTCGTCGGTTTCCCGACGCTTTTCTCGCAAAATTGCTCGATTCCTCGGTCGAGTTATGGTCGCTCGAAACGGATTCGGGAACCGTTTGGGCCGATCAAAAGGGTTTACAGCACTTACGCGATTCCGGCAAACTCCTGCAAGAGCCAAACCAACCGTTTCTTTCGTCCGGCGAACCCGGCCTTTTTTCCTCGCACGATTTGCGAGCCAGATTAGCAGTTGCTGATATGTTAGTCAGCCAAAAAGACGGAATCAGCGAAATCGTCCAAGTTCTCGCAATTCCTCTCGAGCAGATTGCATTTGCGGGAGAGTTTCTGGACATTACCCGAGCAGTCCGAATCGACCTGATCGGCCCAATCACCTCTTCGAAAATCGGCGAAGTTCAGCGTCAAATTCAAAAAGCGGTTGCTCAACACAATGATTTTCTAAATTTCCCCAACAATCAGAATTCTATCGAACCGCGCGACAATCGTCCGGCCGATCTGATCTGTCTTTGGATCGATTCCCCGGGCGGTTCTCTTGCCGAGAGCCTGAATCTTGCCCATTTCCTCGCATTCGACCTCGACCCGAACAAGGTCAGAACGGTTGCCTATATCCCGAATCAGGCAAGGTCCGACGCCGCAATCATTGCACTCGGTTGTCAGGAAATCATTCTCGGACCGGAAACCATTTTTGGCGGAAATGGGGCGACTTTTTTCACAAAGGAGCAAATTCAGGACGCCGTTCACTCCCTCTCGCAATCGCTCGCCCCGAAAATGTTCCGACATTGGTCACTTCCAGCTGCAATCCTTGACCCTGAACTCCCGGTTTATCAATACACGAATAAAGACAATCCGGCTCTTCTTGCCTTTTTCTGCGAGGAAGAACTGTCCGTCCAAAAAGACCCCGCCAATTGGCAACGAGCACCACTTGTGACGCAACCCAAAACTCCTTTCCTCGCAATCGGGCAAGCAGCCGTTTCCTTTCATTTGGCAAATCGGGTCGTCAACGATTTTAAGCAGTTCAAACAACTCTTTCACCTCGAAAAAGAACCGGAATTTGTTGGTCCGGCTTGGATTGACCAGATGATTCGTGCTCTTGCTCATCCCCGACTTTCTGTCTTGCTCCTGATGATTGGCTTTGCCGCATTCTGGGCCGAACTCAAAACCCCCGGAATCGGCGTTGGAGCTTTTATCGCAATCTGCTGTTTCACCCTCTTTTTCTGGAGCCGTTTTCTCGGCGGTACAGCCGGTTGGTTGGAAGTCCTCCTCTTCCTCATTGGTGTTCTCTTCCTCCTCCTCGAAATTTTTGTCATTCCCGGTTTCGGGCTTTTTGGAATTGGAGGAGGAGCCGCAATCCTCGCTTCGCTCGTTTTCGCCAGTCAAACCTTCATTATTCCTCGCAATCCGTACCAATTGCAGCAATTCCAGAATTCGCTCCTCATTCTCGTTGTTGCTCTTCTAGGAATGTCGTTCATTGCTTATGCTTCTTTTCGGCTTTTACACCGCCTGAACAAGAGCGGGGACATGACGATCATCCGGGAGCAGGAGAAACTGATTGACTATTCGCATCTTGTTGGGAAGAGGGGGATTGCGAGTACCCCGCTGATTCCGGCTGGAAAAGGGACATTTGGGGTTGAAAGGGTCGATGTTCTTGCGGACGGAGAATGGATTGAGGCGGGCACACCGATTACGGTTGACCGGGTTCTCGGATACCGTGTCATTGTCAGAAAGCCCCCCCCCGTTTAGCCGCGGAACATCGTTCCGCGCGTGTTGAACAAAACCGAGGACAAGGTTACTTGTTTTTGGTACGGATAGGGTGTTCTTTGGGAATTTCATGGCAGGAAGAACAATTCATCTTTACAAGGGTGTCTTCCGCCGCGCCCCCTTTACCGTGACAGTCAACGCAACTTTTGGTCGGTTCCGATAGTGGTGCAAATGAACATTTCTCATCACGAATAGAACGATTCAATATATTTACTGTTGCAATGACCATATCGGCACTCAAACGTCGGCATCGCTCCGCTCGGATTGGTGAAAAAACTCCCTCGCCCGATTTTTTGCACCATGCCGTTACGGATAAATGACAAAGCGGCGACTTGGACTCGACGGAAACCATCTGCGGAAAGGCGTCATTTTCCGGCAGATAAGAAGGGAGTGATGCCATCTCGTAATACTGAAAAAGTTCTTGCACCATCATATTATTGGCCGCTTTATCTGGCACAAAAAGTGATACGGCTTGCGCGCAGCCCGCAACGGCACCACAGAGCGAACCCATGCCGCCAAAACCGCCTGAGCCGATTTTCATCATGTAAAAGGGAAATTCAAGCAAACGGGCCGACATGACACTATCTGCCCGCGAAAGTGCCGTTGCAACTGTTGTTACGATTCCTCGAAACGCAGCATACATACAGTGACCATCAGGATAAATCTCGTAAGCGAGCCTTGCGGCTTCCAACGGGTCAATAACGGTATATTTCCACGAAACCTCAGGGAAAGGAGGTGTTACGGCCGTTTGGCCGAATGTTAAAACCTTGTTTCCGCCAACGAATGTACCGGCTGCAAGTGCCGTACTGCCAAGCAGTTGCCGTCTTGATAATTTTTTCATAGTATTTTTGTTTCGGTCTATTGAAAAGGAATAATGATAAAACGCTACACGGGCAAATTGAATATGTAACGGAGAGAGAACCAGATTCCAATGAGGATAAACAGTGTTCCCGTTATATTTCTCATCCACCAATCGACCCGGGAAAGTATTTGAAACGCTTTGCCGAGCCAATGGGCCTGAAACGCAATGATGCCGGCAAAAAGTAACACCGGCAGTGCCGTCCCAATGCCGTAAATTCCCGGCAAAATCAGCCGAGATTCCTCCTGTGAACAGAGCATGACAATCGCCAGAAATGTTGCCGCCGAGGTGGGGCAAAACGCAACCGCAAAGACCGCTCCGAGGGGAAGTGCGCTCCAAACGCCAAGCGAGTCAACCAGTTTTGTCATTTTTTCGCTGTTCGCACCGCCTCTATTGAACGATAATAACCCCACTAACATCATGCCGATTAATAGGAGCGGCGGACCGAGGTATTGGTGAACCTGCTTCTGCAAAAACAAGGCGAGTGAATCGCCGCTAACGATCATGACACCCAGCACGAGATAAACGAGCAATAAATACGCCAGTGTTCTGCCAATGGTGTACAAAAAACCTGAAAACAGAATTGCCATCGGGCTTGACACTCGGCGTCCGATAAATGAAATTGCGGCAATATTCGTCGCAAGCGGACACGGGCTAATCGATGTCAGAATTCCGAGCCAAGCGGCTCCAGTGAGTGCGAGATACCATTCCATTGTATGTTAAACTGGGTTATTGTACGTTTTCATTGAGATTCTTGACGTAATCGGCCACTTCGTTTTCGACGAATTGGAAGAACGCTTTTTTATCACCGGCGAGTTCCCAGATTTTATCGCATCGTTTTGCCTTCACATCTTTTTCATTGACAGTTTGCAGCACCACCATTGTCGGCGAACCGATTTTCAGTCGTTTGACAATTTTTTCATTTTTCGCCTCTTCAAAATTTAAATACGCAAGCACAACCGTTTTGTTTTGCAGCGGTTTAGTAAATTTTTCTTTAAGTGTTTCAAATACATATTTTGACATCAGTTGGCATGTTTGACATCCCGGCGAACGGTGAAAATAGATAACGGTAATATAATCTTTCGGCTGTTTAGTAATGATCGGCTTCCCCTCGGAATCGACTTGCTGGTTAATGTTAAGTTCTTTATTGAGCTGCTCTTGCGTCCAATCATAGGGCGGCTTGGTTTTGTAATCCACCGGGCAACATTCCTCCGCAAACGAGATCGTCCCGTAAATAATGAAACACAACACACATAACAAGCAATAATTTTTCATAGTACAGTCTCCGATCTGTGTAAAAGGGAAAAATGAAATTAGGGACAACATGAAGTCGATGATTCTTCGACAATAAAATCATCCGATGGGTTGAAGATTCTGTCTTCCTTTGTAGTTGACTCGGTGACACCTTTGTTTCCGGAAAAAACAAGGGCCGCCCCGACAATGATAGCACCGATCCACAGGAATATTTTTTGAAATTGTTGAAAACGAGACGATTTTGGTGTCGCAGCGGATTCATCGGTTTCCATGAGGCAACAATTTTTTTGATTCGTCGGTGTACCGCCGCAGCAACTGGATTTTCTGGCAAAATAGGCTTGGTAAAAGCCAAACATGAGTGATACGATGGCAATCCCCATAAAAACGCCTTGATACTTCGCAAGAAAGTTCAACTGAGATGCTCCGACACCGATGGTTGCCAAAATCCCCGCAAGAAGCGGCATTCCGCAGCACGTTACCATGCCCAGAAAAACAAGCCCGGCAGAGCCGATGCCCGCAATCGTCGCCAACAAGGTGTTTGATTTATGACTCATGATATTTTTTGTAAATGAAATGAAATTGACTAGAGAAGATATTGGAACAAATAGCCCGTAAAGATTGCCATGCCGAGAATCACGGCCAAAAAAGCAATTATCATCTGGGTTCGGAACATTGATTTCAAGAGAATCAACTCGGTGATGCTCGCGCCGGAGCCGCCAATCAAAAGTGCCATGATCGCTCCAAGCCCCATTCCCTTCGATAGCAAGACGGCACTCAGTGGTATCAGGGCTTCCATCCGCACATAAAGCGGAATACCGATGATGGCGGCAATGGGAACGGCCAACGGATTATCACCACTCGAATACGTTGCAATAAATTCACTCGGCACAAACCCGTATACGACGGAACCTAACCCGATACCGAGCAGCAAGTACGGCAGTACGTCACGAAATTGTCTCCACGCATCTTGTGCCGAAAAACGCAGATTGGCACGAAAAGTACGTCTTGCACTTTGATTGGACGTACTTTTCGCTTCACAACAGGCAGAGGGTTTACAGCAGGAAGATTGTGCCTCATCAGGCGTATTTCTTTCAGGAATGATGTAACGCTCGAAGCCCCAAATCCCCAGTAGATAACCAGCGATCAGTGAAATACCAAGTGCAATCGATGCGTAGATGATTGTCGTTTTTAATCCAAATGTTACAGCGAACAGCCCGAGAATGACCGGATTAAGGAGTGGTGAAGCGAATAGAAAAACCATGACGGGACCGAATCCGGCTTTTGCTTTGAGGAGTCCACGCAGCATCGGTATGGTCGAGCAGCTGCAAAACGGCGTGATGGCGCCAAGTAAAGCGGCGAAAAAATAACCGGAGCCATATTTTCCGCTTAAAATCGCTTGAATACGCGATTCGGGAATATAGCATTGCAGCAGGCTAACGAGAAAGCAAATGGCGATAAACAAAACGGAAAGCTCTGCCCCTAGAAACAGGAACATGCCAAGCGTATCTCGTAACATCGGTGTATAATCGTTCATGGGATAATCGGTGAAGAGTTGTTCATTGAATAATCGTTTTGAATTTAATCGAAAATAAATTCTTCCGATTCACTTTTGGGCAGAGCGGTGTTTTCAGCGGCGAGGAAACGCTCAATGTGAGTGCGAAACGTGTCAACGAATTGTTCCTCATCGCCGAGCAGTTTCCACGCATCCACCGCACAATTTTTCGATTCGACCTCTTTGCCGTCCTTAATGCGAACAAGCAAAACCGTTGCCGTTGCAATTTTGTGACGCTCGGCAAATGCAGCATTTTCCGGTGCTTCGTAATCCAACTCTTTCCACTCAACATCATTGGCGGCTTGTTGGTCGGTAAAAAACGTATCAAGTGTTTTTCGTGTCAGCTTTTCCATCTTGATACAGGAAGGACATCGCACTTTGGCGTGCGTCGAGTAAACAATCATTCTGTCCACACCACAATTTTCGTCAGGACTCACAATTCCCGAAACGGTATGTGAGGAGGGGATCATTGCCCGCACGGCCAGTACCGTGATGCTTGCGCAAACGAAAAACAGTAGAGCCTATTTCATAACCGTCTGAGAGCGATCATGGCACAAGCTGTTTGTAAATAGGCGTTAAACATTGATATTTTATGATCGTAACGAACTACCAAACGTCGAAAATCCTGTATCCACGAAATCGTTCGCTCGAT
>JBOFQB010000015.1:0-6413 GCA_051660685.1 Thermoguttaceae bacterium
AGCCGTTGAGCCCTGCTGCGATGTTCTCATGGTACAAAATACTTCCGTTTTCGTCAACGACACTGCGGGCAGCCCGTTCCAAATCCGGCTGGTCCGTCACCACCCAAAACGGATGCACATCCGTCGTCTCAATCGTCTGTATATTACCATTCTCATCCTCAATCGTCAAGTAATTGATGTGGTCCGACTTCAACGCAATGGTTTCAGTCACCTCTTTGTATTCGTAAATGCCATTGATTGTGTCGTAACTGTAAACGCAGTTCCCAACGAGAAAACAAACAATAAAGGCAAGGATGTGGATGATATGGCAAATGGATTTCATGGACAGCAGATCATTGAAATATAAGAAACAGAAAACAGTTTAGTGCAACATAAATGACATTGGGTAACACCTATTGTTTCAATTGATTCCACCAGTCGTCTGGACTATCAAGAGTAAGCTCTTTTTCATATTCTTGTTGAAGCCAATGACATGCCTCTTCAACAATGCTATCAAATTCTCCTTTTGTCAGAAAAAAATCGCCTTGATGAATATAACATTCTTTATCTTCACTCAACATCGACCAAATGACACGAGCTTGTGATTCATTTTCAAAATAGAGAAGCAGGTGTTCCTGCATAATATCTAATTCTAATGATATACGATGTGCGTCCCAAAATTCACAAGTTCCTACAAAACCAAATGAATTTTTTATTGCGACATTATCCGCATCATTATCCATGTCGGCACACATGACATCAAGAATCATCTGTGCATCCATTTCGAAAAAAGAACATATTTCCCTTCGTTTGTCGGCATTGCTTAGAACCCATTGTATTTCATTTAGACCTTCCATTCCCAAGGGAACAGCATACGCAATATCTCCAATTGATTTGCCATAAAACCAATAGCAAACCGATCCCGCAAGATAATGACCAAGATGTCCCACATGTGAATCCGACAACTCAAACATCATCCCAAACCTGAGACGCGACCCAAAATTATGCGTGGTGAGTTGGCACTTTAGTACTTCTGTCATGTAATACCTCCTAAATATCGTTAAGCATTTTCCTTATCTTTTTAATATTTCCCTTTCCTTCAACATATCCAGAAAAGTGTACCGTATTTTCATTTGTCGAGAAAAATCGATAGATCGTTTTTTTATCAACAATTGCGTACCATGTTCTAGGATTTTTAGGGTCACGGACTGCACGCTTGAAAACTTCTGCTGCATTTTTTGGCTCTGGTGTTTTCCCCGGCACATAACGCGACGAATGTGTATTATGCTGAATATTAGTTTGGTAAGATGGTCTGCCACTTACTGCACAAGAATTATGCACCAGCACGCAGGTCTGGCCGAGGGCAAAATCTTTTTCAAGGACGAAGTAATTACTGTTACCCTCAACGGTGAAGTTGAAGACTGCAATGCCGCCAGTCTGCTCGACTCGCGTGACACCAATCAGCGTCGACAACTTGCCGTCCGAGCCGAGAAAAACGTCACCGACCCGTAAATCTTTCGCTTCGCCCCAAAAACCGCCGACACCGCTAAGATTTTCGTGATATAAAACTGTACCACTTTCGTCAACAACCGACCTTGCCGCCCGCTCCAAATCCGGCTGATCTGTAACAACCCAAAACGGATGTACATCCGTCGTCTCAATCGTCTGAATGTTACCCGTTTCATCCTCAATTGTCAAGGAGTTGATGTGGTCTGACTTCAACGCAAAAGTTTCAGTCACCTCTATGTATTCATAAATGCCATTGATTGTGTCGTAACTGTAAACCCGATTGTGGGGCGTTTCGGGGCTAGGATAGACGTACCAAACCGTTCGGGCAATCGCCGGAATTGCGGTACTCCCCAGCATCTTGTCCGACGAATTGGCCTTGACCGCCTTGCTAAAATGGGTTGTAAGAAGAAACGTACATCCCCTCTCATCCGCCAATTTGGCAATCGGCCAATGTCAATTCCGACTTGTCTTGAACAACAAGGCGAGAGAGGTCACTCTTCACGTCCAAAAATTCCTCTTGACAACTCCCGCGATTTTTGCTATTCCCGCCGAAAGGCTTCACCAATGAAAAAATTTGCAATTTCATTATTAGTTTTACTTTGTATCTGTTTCGTAAGTCATATCGGTCCGGCTGCCGAAGTTGCACAGTCTCACGCAACAAAATTTGTCGCAAAAATCTACCCGTTACTAACAGATTATTTTGAACTGGAAGTTATTCCAAGGCCAAGGACATGGTTAAGAAGGGCAAGCGGTTTCTATGACGAACTGAAAAGCGAATTGGACGCTCGTACAGAGACGACAACGGCGAAGAATTACCCGGCCCGCCCGTTTATGGGGCCGGCGTTGGGAAAATCAATGACGTATTTGGAATTATTAAAATTTGGCGATAGCCTACAGAAAGGAGGTTGAGATTATGCTTGAGTTCAAACAAATTTGTTTTCCGGTTTGGTCGAAGGGGCAACCTATCGACCGAGAGCGGGTCGAGATGGTCGGGCTGCTGTTTGCGGCGGTTCGGGACCGTTCTGTTCCCGGGTTGGTCAGGACGGACTCGATTTACCAGAAAGAAGACAGGGGCTTTTTGGTCTATTCCCAGTTTCATTATCGGGGCGGGGCAGACCTCTATGACGTTTACATCTGCAAGGATTGCGAGACGTTTGAGGGGGCACTTGTTGAGGTTTCGGCCCGCAAAGGTCTCGAACTGTTCGTCAAGATTGTTGAATATTCTGGAGATTCAACCTTGATACAGATTGACATAGTATCTCGTACAAAAATTGGCGGGTAATTGGGAAAGAACAGGTACCCTTAGGTCCCTTGTTCCTCGGTTAAAACCCACATGGTTTCCAAACGCAGACTACAGTAAAAAAATGTCCGTTATCCCGCAACACCCGTATTAACCGCAACAGACATCCTTGAATCGAAATTAAATTTCCGGGTCATAGACACCTCTCTTTCTTTTTTCATTTGTAACATTAAATTAATATTTGTGTTTGCAAAAAAAATAAGTGGAAGAAGGATCATAAACGCAACTTTCCCAACAATCTTTTGGTCTGTTTCCAGCCAAATTCTTGAAGAGACTTTAATTTTTTCTTCAACAGTAACCACACTTGGAATGTGATTTGTAAGCACGTTGAAACAATCAACGGCAAATGGCATCGTATTTACTCTATCGTCAGAAAAAGTCTCTTATTGCCGACTGGTTTTGTCAGTCGACAAACGCCTTAAAACCCTATGAGCAAAAAACATGCCAAAATTTGGACAATCGAGACAGATGCGGCAGAAAGTAGTGGATAAAAACGGCGAGACAAAGGAAAACAACGTCTTTTGTGGTGGGTAATGCTGATCATATCGCTGAAAAAATTTTTATTTGGAGTGAACTCTGTATTCTGAATCACTGTTATTTTGGCAGGTTCCTCGGATGGTTCTGTTTTGAACCGCCGCCATTTTGGCAGGGAGACAGGGCAGGACTAACGCATCAAAATAGGGATTCATCGTTAATTTGGTCAAAATACACGTTTCAGGCAAACACAACAGCCGGAAGGGAGCGCAGCGTACTGACGGTTTGTGACATTTTTCAACAAACCTCCTATTTGTCTTGTCCCAAAATACTACCGTCAATACGGTGCTGCGCACCTCCTTTCCGGCTTTTGTGTTTCCTATTTTTCCAACATGTCTTCCTAAATTAACAAAATTTTGATGCGTTAGCCCTAGTCGGCAGGGAGGGGGGAAAACCTTCTTTACCTGTTACATGGCGGCGGTTGTTTCCAACGGTTGGGATTGGGCCGACGGAACACCGTGTCAACAAGGAAGCGTCCTGTTCTTCTATGGGGAGGATGTTTTAAGTCAAGTTCTCATTCCCCGTTTGAACGCGCAGGGAGCCGACCTAAACAACATAAGGGTTTTGGACTGTTTCAAGTGTCGGGACGAAGAGGGGACCGTCATACAGGAACGGGAAGTCACCTTGAAGTATGTTGACGGGATACGGGCGGCGATAGAGCAGACGGAGCGAGGAACCGGCTTGCCGGTCAAGCTGGTTATTGTTGACCCGGTTTCCAACTTTTGGGGGGGAGCATCGGAGAACGATAATTCCGAGGTGCGAGAGGTTTTGAAGCCGATTGCCAAATTGGCGGATGAGAGGGGATGTACGTTTCTTCTTACAACCCATTTTAGCAAGGCGGTCAAGGCCAATTCGTCGGACAAAATGCTGGGAAGTACCGCAATTCCGGCGATTGCCCGAACGGTTTGGTACGTCTATCCTAGCCCCGAAACGCCCCACAATCGGCTGTTTATCCCCTCCAAAAGTAACTGTCTCATTGACCCAACCGGTGTTGAATTTTATATCAATAAGTACGCAAACGGTCTGGTCGAGATTGTTGACACGAATGTAACGGTAACGGCGGACGAACTGGAAGCGGAAGCGTTTCAGAAAACGGTTGCGGCAAGGCGGAAACGCTTCATGAAGAGGGAATACAAGATATACGGTTTCATCGGTCCGATTTTACCGGAAATCACCGAATTGCCTCCGATTTTGAATACGTCACGGCTGGAATGGATACGAATAGAAATGTTTTTTGGGAAGCCCCAGAAAACCAGAAAAACCAAAAAAGAAATAAAGACAATGCAGTCCTTTCAAAAATCCCATTCCGGGAATATATCCCAAATAGCCAAGGAATCCGAGAAATCCGAGGATCATCAATCTTTCCGGCATGTGCAAGTTAATACTGGATTTTTTGAAAAACGCAACACTAATAAATGCAAACAACGAGCAAAGTGCCCAAAGATACTGAACTTGCTCAAAACCCGGAGATGACAACGCCCCTAAGCAACCGACCGCCCCCACAAATCCTATTGCTTCGGGAAATCCCGGTTTGATGACAAGTCTTTCATTCCCAGTTTCGATGATGCGAAGATTTTCACTCATAGTACGGCTCCCAAAAATTACATTACAATGATTCAAACGCCAGTCCAATCCGCATTTTCAAGCAACGAATCGAGTCGGCACTGCTTTCCTCACGCACAACTCTCAGGCATTTTCACATGCTGGACTTGTTCTATAACCCAAAAAGTGTTACAATACATTAACTACATTTGGTAGTATAGGGAATTCCAACGCTCTAGTCAAGGATGATTTTTATGGAACGAGTTGAAAAAAATTGAAAGGGTCCGACGAAAAATTCAAACACCGCATTGGTTGGAACCACCAAGCCAGTCTTGCCGGAAATGATCCACATTTTACAAACAGCCAACGACAAAAATCATCAGAGCAGCGGCAATCGTTCACTAGCATCAATCTGGGAGGGCTTTTTACAACAGGTGAAGGTTAAACCGAGTACAATCAGTACCTACCAACAGGCAAAGAAACGGTTTTTGGAATTTTTTAACCCAAAAACCCCCGCTTCAAAACTTGCGGTCGAGACTTGCAAACTGTTTCGGGAACACTTGTATAAGCAGCAATTGGCTGAAGCGACGATTACCGGAACGATTGCAAGAACCCGAACGGTGTTCAATTGGGCGGTCAAACAGGGCTTGCTCAACCGGAACCCGTTCAATGAAGTCAAGCGAGGCAGTTTCGTCAACAAGGATCGGGAACACTTTGTAACCCGGGCCGATTACGCAAAACTGCTTGACGCTTGCCCCGATTAGGACTGGAGAACGATCATCGCCCTTTGTCGGATCGGAGGGTTGCGGAACCCGTCGGAGACGTTGGCGTTGAGGTGGGAGGATGTGGACTGGAAGGATGGGAAGGTAAAAATCCATTCCCCCAAAACAGCCCAACATGTCGGAAAGGAGAGCCGGATCATCCCCCTGTTCCCGGAACTGCGAGCCGAATTGGAAGCGTTGCGGGCTGGTAAGACCGATTCCCCGTTTGTCGTTTCGCGGTATCGAGACACGTCGGCGAACATGCGGACGAATTTTGCCCGGATTATTTTCAGGGCCGGTTTGGAACAGTGGGAACGGGTCTTTCACAATCTGCGAGGGAGCCGTTCCAATGAATTGTTCACGGCGTACCCCTCACATGTTGCGGCGGAATGGATGGGGCAATCCTGCAAGGTTGCAATGCAGCATTACCTTCATGCAACGGAGGGGGATTTTGACCGGGCTTTGAAAAAAACCGGTGGGCAAAACTAAAAACCGGTGGGAAAACCGGTGGGAAAAATAAAGAAAAAGAGAGAAAAAAACGGAAAACGGTTTTATGAAAAAACCCTACAAAACAAGGCTTTTACCGTATTTTGTAGGGTTTTAAGGAAAGAAAGCAATACCCCCTAGGGGAGTCGAATCAGTCTTACAAAACCCCTGAAAACAACGGCACTTGCGTGCATTGCCCATACGGTGACTTACCAAAATCCTTACCAGTACCCTCTGACTTGGCAGAATTGGTTGACATTTGGACAACCCTGACTGACAGTCAGAGAGAGGTTATCCTCTCC
>JBOFQB010000016.1:0-7839 GCA_051660685.1 Thermoguttaceae bacterium
ATGTTTCGTCGGACCATTTCAATTTTTTTTCAACTCGTTCCATAAAAATCATCCTTGACTAGAGCGTTGGAATTCCCTACACTACCAAACGTAGTGAGTCCTTTGTACCACTTTTTAGGTTATGGAACAAGTCTAATACGCCGCCAATCGCTCTCTACGAGTTCGCAGCGACTGTGTTAAAAGCGAATTGGGGGTTCGCCGACCACATGATCGTGGCCCAGTTCGTGGTTTCCTGTCTGCCCTCTACGGTTCCGTTAGAACCTTTGGGCTTCACATTGGGAGGTGTTGGGAATGCTGGTTTTACGATCAGGAATTCAGGTTATTATCCTGTACACCTAAAAACTTGAATACTTGAATTCCTCACTGTAAAACCCTCGCAAGTACCGTAAAATTAAGGACCAAACAACAATTCAAGTTATTCAGGAAAACTTGAATTCCTCGAATAACTTGAATTGTTACCATGCTACCCAAATTGTCTATACTAACAGAATAATATGAAAACTCCTTATATGGTTGGTTTGAGTACGAGAGTCCCCCATTTTGCTGCCCATTGGTTGGTGGTTTAGGCGTAGGCTGGTCGCCCATTGGCGTTTGCAATGGAGAGGATAACCTCTCTCTGACTGTTCGTCAGAGTTGTCCAAATATCAACCAATTCTGCCAAATCGGAGGGCATTGGTCCCTCTTTTGGGAACTCCCCGTATGGGCAATTGACGCAAGTGCCGTTTTTTTGAGGGTTTACGTCGATGCAATCGAATCCCTCTCCATCCGTTTTTTCTTGTCTTTGCCTTTTTTCTCTTTTGTCCTCGCTTTCCTGTCTCTCCCTCTTTGAAGCAGTCCGCTAACAAGTTTTGCGAAAAGGGGTCATTGTCATTTTTGAACCACGAAAATCACAAAACACACGAAAATCTCACAAGATACAGTTTTTTTGTGTCTTTCGTGTGTTTCGTGCTAAAAACATATCCGTCCGACCCGGCTCGATTCAAATCGCAAAACCAAACTTGTTAGCAGTCTGCTCTTTCTTGTTAGCAGTCTGCTCTTTGAAGAATTTTCCTGTATCCCTCCTTGAAAAAATAGGTCAAATGTAATACCATTTTCTCAATTTGGTTTTTCCTTTTGGAGTGACTCTATGTTCTCCCCTACTCTCTACACACCTTACGAAAAGGCTTAATATCATGTCTGGAGCTTACAATCCCTTTACGGTTGCGCAACAGCAGATCGACAAAGCGGCACAAACACTTGGTCTTGATTCTGGAACGCACGAATTTTTACGCAATCCCCAACGAGAAATTCACGTCTCTTTACCTGTCAAAATGGACAATGGAATGACAAAAGTCTTCCAGGGTTTCCGTGTTCAGTACAACACAGCTCGCGGTCCGGCAAAAGGCGGAATTCGTTGGCATCCTGAAGAAACAATTGACACCGTTCGCGCTTTGGCCTGTTGGATGACTTGGAAAACCTCGGTCGTCGACATTCCTCTTGGAGGAGGAAAAGGCGGTATTATCTGTGATCCCAAATCCATGTCCGACGGGGAAAAAGAACGTCTCGCTCGCGCTTATGTTCGCGCAATCGGTCGGGAAATCGGTATCACCAAAGACGTTCCTGCCCCGGATGTTTATACAACACCGCAAATTATGGCTTGGATGATGGACGAATTTGAAGCAATGTTGGGTGAAGCACATCCGGGAGTGATAACGGGCAAGCCGATTCCACTTGGCGGTTCACAAGGTCGGGGCGATGCAACCGCTCGCGGGGGTATTTATGTGACCCGAGAAGCGGCAAAAGCAAACGGAATTGATCTCAACGGTCAATCGATGGTCGTTCAAGGTTTCGGTAATGCCGGTCAATATGCCGCTTCTTTGGGCGCAGAACTGCTCGGTTTGAAATTGATTGCCGCTTGTGATTCGCGGGGCGGAGTTTACAAAAAAGACGGCTTTGACATTGCCGATCTGATTAAGTACAAGAATGAAAAGGGTGTCCTGAAAGGTTATCCCGGAGCTAAGGACATTACCAATGAAGAAACCCTAGAAACCGAATGTGCCGTTCTGTTTCCTTCGGCCCTTGAAAATTCGATTAACAAAGAGAATGCGGCGAAGATCAAGTGCAAGATTTCGTGTGAATTGGCGAATGGACCGACGACACCTGAAGCGGACGTGATTTTGGACAAGAACGGCGTGATTGTCTTGCCCGATTATCTCGCTAATGCAGGAGGTGTGACGGTTTCGTACTTTGAACAATGTCAGAACGCCCAGAATTATTATTGGTCGATTGAAGAGGTTCAGGAACGATTGGACCGCAAAATGACTGCGGCATTTGCGGCTGTCAACGAAATGTCGAAGAAGCACAAGACCAATTTGCGGGATGCCGCCTATTTGGTTTCCATTGCCCGGGTTGCTCAAGCGTGTAAACTGCGCGGTTGGGTGTAGGAGGAATTAGGGAATGGGGGATAGGGTGTAGGGGATAGGGATGTCGTTTAGCCGAAGAACAACGTTCTTCGCGTTATTTTACAGTTCAGAACGCGCGATACGTTGTATCGCGGCTCAACGGTTGAGAAAAGATACGCGCGATATGTTGTATTGCGCGCTAAACCTTAAATGACGTTGGACGGTTTTGGATCGTTTTTTGGAGACGCTTCATTATGCAAACACTCCCTGTCTTCACTGAATTGCCGCAATTGCGACAATTTTTACTAACGGAACGAAAAGCGGGGAAACGAATTGGTTTGGTCCCGACAATGGGCGCGCTGCATTCTGGACATTTGAGTCTGGTCCAGAGTGCAACCGAAGAGTCCGATTGCGTCGTCGTCTCCCTTTTTGTCAATCCAACCCAATTCGGTCCCAATGAAGATTTTGCGCAGTATCCGAGGACGTTGGAACAAGACATGATGCTGTTGAGTTCGGTCGGCGCACATCTGCTCTTTCTTCCAACCGTTGAGACGATGTACCCCCGAAATTCCGCGACGTTCATCGAGGTTGGGCCCATTTCCGAACTTTGGGAAGGTGAACATCGACCGGGACATTTTCGCGGGGTCGCAACCGTTGTTCTCAAACTGCTGAACATCGTTGGTCCTGATCTTGCCTTTTTCGGACAAAAGGATTACCAACAGGTTTGTGTGATTCGACAAATGGTCGACGACCTCAATGTCCCTGTTGAGTTGAGGGTCTGTCCGACGGTTCGGGAACCAGACGGACTTGCAATGAGCAGTCGCAATCGGTATCTTTCCGCGCAAGAACGGGCTGATTCGCTCGTTCTTTCACAAAGTTTGAATCATGCCCGGAAAAGGATTCGGAACGAACAGGTGTACAATCGGGAGCAGATTCTTGCGGAAATGCGGCACATCATCGAATCGGCAGAGAATGCGGTCCTTGATTATATCGCCCTTGTTGACCCTGAGAATCTCCAACCGCTTCAAACTCTTTCTGAGTCGCAGAAAATTCTCGCCCTTTTAGCCGTTCGAATCGGCACAACCCGGTTGATTGACAACGCCATTTTTTAAGAGAGGGCTGCGACGATTCTGAAACGCTAACGACGTTTGGGTTTCGGTCGCTTAGGCTCCCTTCATCTTTGGGCAATAGACCCCAAACGGGTACAACATGGACATTTTGTCGGAACGCAGGCATCTTGCCTGCATCAAGAAAAAAATATGCGGGCAGGATGCCCGCGTTCCAATCGGAAAACAAACCCTTTTTAACCGTTTCCAGTATACCTGTTGTCTATACCAAGGATTGGGCCGTGTTAACGGTTGTTTGTCGTGTTCCGACCGCCAATGACATCTCGCGGTTGCGTTTGCGACTGTTTCGTGTAGAAGTAGGTTGCCTCTTCATAAACCAAATGAGTGTTGATCGGTTCACAGAACAATTCGAGACGGACTTTGTGATTGCCCGGGACATTCGCTTTTGCGTTCACCTTAAAGGTCATTGACTTTTGAGGACCAATGTAGGGAATCGACTCAAAAAAGACCTGACCGCCCCGTTCAGGGTCACTGTCGTCGTATATCATCGCTTGATGATTCTCAACACTGATCGGACTCACCCCTTCTGCAAATGCCGCAATCACCTCGACATTTTCTGCCGCTTTACTCCCCCGATTCGTAATCGTTATGGTGTAAGGAGCCAGTTTCCCAACCTCAACCGGACTTCGCGGGTTTCCAAGCTGGACCGCCAAATCGGCAATACTCTCGACTTTTGTGACACCATACGCAACGGTCGTTGCTCCAATCAGTTCTTTGGGCAATTTTTCCTGCGCTGTGATTTCCAGTTTGCAATCACCATCTCGGACCATTTCGCAGACGAGATGACCAACAAATTCCTCACCTGTTGGAATCATATCAACCGTCCAGAAGACTTGGGAAGGGGTTGCAGCCGGATTTCGACCATTTGACGTCGAAACAAACTTCGCACTTGTCGGTATCATTGCCCGAATCTCAACATTTTCCGCAGGTGCTGTTCCATTGTTCTGAATGATAATCTGGTATTCCGTCTGATTGCCGACAAATTGCATCTCGGCACATTCAATAAAAGCGGTTAAGGACGGTCGCAAAATCTGAACTGTATGGGAACTCTCAGCCTGTAAATCATAAGCGGCTTTTGCGCGGACCATCATCGTCAACTGATTCTCCTGCTTCGCTAATGCTTCAATGTTGAGACTTTTTTCTTCTCCGGCCCGCAAAACCCCCAATGATCGACTTTGTGCGTCCGCCGACCCTAAACCGCTTGTCATAAGCGTCAGTTGCAAATCCTCAACATCGGCGGTTCCCGGATTCCGCAATCGGAGTCGGAACTTTTCGACACTGCCCCAACGCATTTCGCTTGGACCGTCAAGTGACATTTCCAGAAGGGCTTCTTGCACCTCAATCGAGGTTTTGTTGTCCGGTTGCTTGAACTGATGATTCCACGCAATGTTAAGCGTCTTGCGTTCTCGCGGAATGAGATGAACCGTCAGGAACTGCTCCTCGTCCGGCTTCATCGAATTCAACGTCCAATTGATGATGTTCATTTCATCATCTTTCTCGGTAATTTGTGTGGAACCAACCGAAAAATCGGTCGAGCTGATGTCGGCCCATTTCGGAACCTCAATTGCAATGAGAACCTGTTCCGCTGCTGCTCCTCCCCGATTGACCACTTTGAACTCGTAAGGGGAATCCTGACCAACAATCCTTCTGTTCGGTCCCGTCATCTCAATGTCAATCAGCGCAACTTTCGGCGCAACCGAATGTTTGCTTTTTCCAACAATCTGCTTTTCAGCCAATTGCCCCTTATTGGAATCCATTTCGTTGACTTGCGTATGATCGGTTCGCTCTTTGCTTGATGATAAGGAACGAGGAGGATAAATCCTCTTCGGTTGAGAGGAGTTTTCCACTTCCAACGAATCCAAATCAATGTTTTCTGTCGTCTCTTCGAGTATGTTGCTCACAACTTTTCGTTGAGGGGTGAGGGGCAAAGCAACGGAAACATCATTTGGGGCTGAATAACGGTCTTTCTCTTCGTCCGTTTGAACAGCAGGGTTTGTTGCATAGCGTCGCCCTGATCCTTCAGACCGTTTTTCCTGTTGACTTTCCAATACTCTGTCTTGAGAATTTTTTGTTTCTTGCGTTTCATTCGTCTCCACAACGGTTTCAACAACCGACTCGACTTTTCCCGATTCAACTTTAGCGTGAACCGTGATTTTTTCCTTCTCGTCTTGATCGGCAAAAGGTTTTTCGAGAACCGATTGGAGATTCGATTCGGCAGAAGGAAGGGCAACCTTTGGAACCGATGATTTGGCGGAATTCGATTCCGCTTGAACAGTCTCGTTCAATTGTTCAACAGCGGTCTGACGCTGAATGTCATTTTGGGCAACACGTCGCTGTGAATCAGGGGAATGAGTGTGACCTGAAGTCCCCTGATTGAGACGTTCGCTCATTTCGGTCATGCTGTCTTCTTTTGCGGCTTGTGAAGAAAGCAGGGACGGAGACAAACCTTCTGAGGAGGGGACCGAACGGGGAATTGTCCGGCTCGAAGTTGACCCGCTTAAATCACGATCCTGCTTGATTTTTTCAAAAGCGTTCGACCGAATACGACTCAAACGTTCCAAACCCGTATTGACACCTGTATTTCCTGTTGACATTGCAGCCGAATCCTGCGCTGAAGACCTGGTGTTGGGATTCTGCGGATTTTGCGTATTCGTTGCAAATGCCTCATTTTGTGAATTTGATGCACTTGACGCATTTTGCTGATTCTGCGTATTTTTTTCACTTTGTTGAAATTGCGTGTTTTCCGTATTCAACTGATTTTGTGCAATCGACGGACCGGGTCGAGTTGGTTGTTCAGGAACGCCGGACCGGGCGGTCGATGAACCCGACATTTCACCTAGTTGGACCCGACGATCACCAATACTGGAATTGGCGGGACCCGAAAGATTGACATTGGGCGTAGAACGAGCTCCTGCAACCGCCTTGTCGGACAGATTGGGTTGTGATCGAAGCGGATTCCCGTTCCCGGACGGTTGTTGATTGCTCGGAGATGCCGTTTGTTGACTGCCGGATGATTTCTCGTTGGCGCCAAAGAAATTCTTTGTCCGTTCCCAAAGAGAAGGGGTATCTCCTTTGCCCGTATTATCCTGTGTTCCTTGTGCAAAAACAATGTTATTTGCCAAACAAAGGCAAATAATAGCAATGCAGAAGAGTCTTTGTTTTTTCCTCATCTTCAGTCCCTTTAGCTCTAAAAAAGCACAAAGTTTACTCAATCGATAATCATTCCCCTATGACGAGAGAATGTCTCTCCCTGCTGTATCGGCTCTTCCGATTAAACCAGTTTAGAGATATTTAAGGATATGTGAAAATACACAAAGAAATCCGTTTTGTCTGTTTATGCCGAATAAGAAGAATGACAGGATAACGGGATATGTTGCAATTCTCATCTACCCCTCAATTGCAATTGACACGAAAGTGCGTTTTTTTGTATTCTGCCAAAATGCCCTCTTTGTTTCACTGAATTTCCCCAATTAACTCTTTTTTTGACAAAATACAAGATGTCAAACGCCCGGATGAATCAACCAACTATGTTTATTTGTCTTGCATGTGATGATAACTATGCACCTCATGCCGCAACCTTGATCGCTTCTATTCTGGTCAACAAGGAGGTCGATGATTCGTTGTCGTTTGTTATTCTCGGAGACAATTTGACGGATTTGGTCAAGGATAAGTTTGTACAGATGAGTGAAAAGTGGAGTGTTCCGATTTCAATCATCACCTGTTCGGATGATGCCTTTATCGGCTTACCAAAATGGCATGACAAATACAGTGCGTATTATCGTCTTGCACTACATCGTCTTTTACCCGCAAGTATTTCAAAGGTTTTGTATTTGGACTGTGACATGGTTGTTACGACCAGTTTGTCTTCCTTGTACAATACAGATATTTCGGAAAAATATGCTGCGGTTGTCGCAGAAAGCAAGTTTTCTTCTTTTACGACGCACAAATGCCCCTATTTCAACACGGGGATGTTGTTGCTCAACTTGGACAAATTTCGCGCTGATGATATGGAAAAGAAAGCGATTGATCTCGGTTTAAGAAGGTTCCATGACATTGCGTTCCCTGACCAAGACATTCTTAACGAACTTTTTTTTGGTCATGTCGTTTACATGCCGCTCCAATAGACTTGTTCCATAACCTAAAAAGTGGTACAAAGGACTCACTACGTTTGGTAGTGTAGGGAATTCCAACGCTCTAGAGCCTATTTCATAACCGTCTGAGAGCGATCATGGCACAAGCTGTTTGTAAATAGGCGTTAAACATTGATATTTTATGATCGTAACGAACTACCAAACGTCGAAAATCCTGTATCCACGAAATCGTTCGCTCGA
>JBOFQB010000017.1:0-14412 GCA_051660685.1 Thermoguttaceae bacterium
TGAATGTTTCGTCGGACCATTTCAATTTTTTTTCAACTCGTTCCATAAAAATCATCCTTGACTAGAGCGTTGGAATTCCCTACACTACCAAACGTAGTGAGTCCTTTGTACCACTTTTTAGGTTATGGAACAAGTCTAATTTTGGTTCCCATCCACAGAACGCACAGGGCAAGGAAGAACCCGATGACTATTTTGGGCCAGAAATGATCCTTCATCCACGGCTGCTCTTGTAACTGGTTCAACAACGGAGAACGCCGCGTTGATCGCCATGTCGAACCATCCGCATACGTCAACGAATCCCCCGATTCGACCAACTGCCAAGATTCCTCCCCCATCGCTGCGATCTTGCCCCACGCCATGATTGTGGACGGTCGCTCGCCCGGTTCAGTCTGTAACGCCGGGACAAGAACCGAATCCCATGCGGACAGGTCGGAGTCCACCTCGCTCGGTTTTTGCGGTTGTGCAGGGTTATATTCCTTGCCGGTAATCGCGCGAAAACAGAGGGAGGCAATGGCGTACATGTCACTCGAAGCTGAAGGAGCAGAGTGGTTTGGCCCGCCCAATTCAGGCGGCAGCCCCATAAGTGTGGACTTGATATGCTCACACGCGGAAAGCCAAAAGGCCGGGATAAACTGCCACGCATCCCCTTTTTTCCAGAACAATCGCCGATCAAAAAAGCCAAATCTTAGGTTGTAACGACGAAACACTTCGGCACATTCGATCAAGCGCAACCGTAAGCGTTCCCCTTCTTCCGCACTCACTTGTCCGGCCTCCATCAGGCGGGATCGGGCTTCATCGGCACGTCCTAAGTGAAACTGAAACGAGCGATTGAGGAAGGAGATGGTGAGAGGGGGACATTCCATCAGGTGAATGTTGGAATAGGTCAAGGCGGTCTGGCGAACTTGTAACCATTGCGAATCGGTAATGTTTTGAAATTTAACTTCACACCACAGTTCGTTATTCTCCCGGGTAGTGACTTCGACGGTCCAAGTAATCGGAAGGGTTTGCAGGTCTTTGTTACTCATTGTTGGCTAAACACGTTGGAGGATTAAGGTAGGTACGAATTTTCGAGAGGTATCCGAAAAACAGGATGAAACTGATAGCGATGATGGCCGCAGCGAAGACCGGTTGGAGTCCACAGAACCAGTTGTAGCTTCCATGCAGCACGGCGGGGATGAAGAGACCGAGGAGACAGAGGACGAACCAACGTTTGCCGGTCAAAAACGCGAGGGCGAGGTAGTAGGAAAAAATAGCAGTCCAAAGAGCATGAGCGAAGACGAGGGACATGGAGCGTAGGAGGACGTTGACCATCGCACCGTGAACACCGGCGGCGATCCCCATGACGAGACCTTCCCCCCCACCATTTTGGGCCCCACTGATAGACTTTTCGATAGTGCCTGTAATACTACTGGTACTATAAAGGATATTTTCAAAAGCAGCGAATCCCAGACCGGAAAAGACACCGATCAGCAACAACATCGTTGGATTACATTTGGTACGTTTGTAGAGCAGATAGAGGACAACGGGGATAATTTTGCACAGTTCCTCCCAGAGGCCCGTTTGAAAAATGGAGCCAAAGAGTCGCAGGATCACATGGGGACTGTCAGGTAAATTAAGGTAAAAGGCGGGAAAACAGGAAAAAACGATACGAAGTAGCGAAATGCCGATCAGTCCGGTGAAGAAAAAAGCGAAGACTGGCAGAATGAGATGGTCGGTGCTTTTGAGAACAAATCCGCGAAAAATACCGCCCCAAAGTAAAGCAAAGAAAAATAGCAGTCCGGTCAGCTGCATCTCTCCATCCTGCAAAGAGGTAATCATAAGGGGGAGAACACCAAGAGAAAAAACGACCCAAAAGGTCGGGTCACGCAAAATCATTTCGGCATTTTGAGCGTCTATCGGAATAATCTCGCTCTTAAAATCCGTTTCCTTAAATTCGTTGAGAATTTGACGGGTCTTTTCCTTGTAAAATTCAGATGTGTTGTTTTGTGCAGACATGAAAATTTGAGGTGTTAAGTATGGGAGGTATTTATTCGACAACAAGTTCGCGTGTTTTTTCCGTCACTTGATTCATCACAGCGAGCATTTGCCGGTCTTGTTCCGGTATTGTTTTTCGCAACATTCCACCACTGGCCGGATCGTAGGCCAAAAGTGATAGACGTCCCTCTTCATCCATTTGAAAGGTAACGTCAATGGGGGAATACTTTGGCAAATCCGGTTTGATCGGCAGCTCTCCTTTCCACAACGTGGTTGTTTCTTCTAGCGAGACCGAGGGTTCCTCCTGAGGAGGAATCGGTGCATTACAGGAATTCTCAATGAGTTCGATAATGACAATGCTTTGCTGATCGGCTATGGTCGCGTACTGCGCCTTACATTCTATTGGCAATGGTGTGTTGCGATAAATCAGATTGGAAACAGAAAGAACCGGTCGCCCTGACTCATCATAATCACCGAGAACCATGATCCCAAATGTTTTGCTCGACACATTTTGGGTCCGTTTCATTGCTCCTCTCACCACCTCAAGCGAATACTGGTATTCATCAACCAATGATTGTGAAACGGATTGCAAGTCCTGCGCTGTCGCTGTTTCCAACGTCAAATTGCTCGATTGACGCTTCAACTTCTCGGTCATCAATTCTTTCAGATAACAATTGTTGCCAATCATGGCCGCTCCTTTTGCAACCGCTTCATCCGGCTCAAAGAGTTGTGGTTCAAGGTTAAACTCTTTTTTGAGTCGTTCAGGAACTTGCGGCATTCGGGAGGAACCGCCGACAAGAATGAGCTGGTTGATACGGTTACACCCTTTTTTCCTCGCAACGGCAAACAGTTCTTTGGTCAAATCAATCGTTCGGCTCAACAAATCCGCCGTTAACGATTCAAACTCTTCTCGGGTCACTTCAATCGTCGCTTTATTCCCCTGAAACGAAAGCGTGACTTTTGCTGTTTTGCGGTCTGTCAACTGCTTTTTGCACTGTTCTGACTTCTGTAACACATCATAATAAAACTCAATATCATTCGGTTGCACACCTCCATTCTGTTCCGTAAAACATTGACTCAAATGGGCAACCAAGCGGTCATCCCAATCTTTTCCGCCCAGCTGATGATCGCCGTCCGTACAGATGACCTCAACCCCCGTTTCAGAAAGGTGAATGATACTCGCATCAAACGTTCCTCCTCCCAGATCATAAACAAGAACGAATTGGTCTTGGACTTGCGATTTGGGGCGGATTCCATACGCAAATGCCGCAGCCGTCGGTTCATTGACAATCTGTAGCACATTGAGTCCGGCAATCTCTCCAGCCCGTTTGGTCGCTTCACGTTCCTTGATAAAAAAATAGGCCGGACAGGTAATGACAACATCGCGGATCGGTTCCCCGAGGTACGCCTGAGCGTCCTGAACCAGTTTTCGTAATATCAAGCTGGAAACATGTTCCGGTGTATAAGCGGTTCCTTCGACATCAAACGTAAAATCCTCATTGCCCATATTCCGTTTTACGAAAGTACAGACATTATCAGGATGAATGTTGGCCATTTCTTTAGCTTCCTGACCCACAATAGCCTTTTTTCCGTCAAACCAGACAACCGAGGGGGTCGTTCGCTCTCCCTCGGCGTTGGGGATCACCTCCGGTTGTCCATATTCATTGATCGATGCTACACAGGAATAGGTGGTCCCCAAATCAATGCCCAGAATTTTTTTCGCTTTACTCATTGCTTTTGTTTTGTAAAAAAGGTTTATTCTTGCGAATACCATTGACGATATTGTTGTTCCACGTCATGGTACCAATAGGTTTCCAACAAGGACGATTTGCCAAAATCACTTTCACGCAGCGAGGTCAAGAGCATATACCGCTTGAAAAAATCGCGTAAGTCCTCCCTGCCAAAAGAACTATCCAGTTCATCACGATAATCACGAAAAACCGCAAAGGAAGCAATACACCACATCAGGACGTAAGGAAAGAATAACCATCCTTTGATTGCTAGGGGTATCACGAGACAACAACAGCCAAACAGGATAAGGGAGGGGGATCGGTTGTGTGTTCCAATACAGCGACGAATCCAGGAGTAGAGGAATAAAGTCCATGCAAAAAAATAGAGGACAATAGCACTGTAAAAAATGACCCATGCGATGATAAGGCACATACCCTTGATGAGTCCCTCGGCATTTTCCGACGATTGCAGTCGCATCTCAAGCGAATCATAGGAGGAGTATTCATTGGAATTTTGAATCGCTACTCGTTGTTGCTGATAGGCGGATGCTATTTTTTCGTTCACCCAGTTGGGCAATGCCGGGTACGACCGAGCAAAACAGAGTGAAACGGTCATTAGGATTACAATACCAATCAGACTTTTGATTTTCAGGGTCGGTGGAATTTCAGTACGACCGGGCAACAGTCGGATCAGTCCTCCGTTGAGGACGTAAAAGACCGCATAGAAGATGAGAACCTGCACCACTGTCATCAAAATGGCGGCAAAATAGATGTTACCTTCCTGATGTTCCAATTGAGTGGTAAACATCTGCTTCAAAATAGGGGTGCCCAAAATAAATGTTATTCCTCCCAAGACCACGAACAGCCAAAATCGGACAAGATTTTGAAATTTTTCAAATCCCTCGGAAACCACTTCAACGACCGGAACCAACTCTAGGTCTTGGACCGGATTTTCCTTCAAATAATTTCGCAGAACATTTTCCGCGCGGCACCAATGCTTCTTGGTACACAGCAAATCAATTTCGTGATTAAATTTTTGTGCATGATCGTGACTGCTGGAAACTTGCTGACGGAGAATTTCGAGTTCACGGTGATCGGAAATGTATTCACTCAACCGGCTGAATATCTGTTGGGCTAACTCATGTTGACCGGTACGCAACGCCTCACGAATTTTGCCAACCGCCTTATCGGACTCCGCTACCCGTTGCCGAGTGGATTCCCATGCCTTGGCAAAAAGCGTTTGCAACTGCGGCGGAGCCATTTCCAACAGAGCGTCCATCGTCTGCCATTTTTTGTGGTCCGCAAGGTCTTGAAGAACCTGTTTTGAAATTCCAGCCTGTTCAATACGCGCCGGAATCCCATTAAGAAAATCAATCGTTTCCGTATCACGGCCCAAGCGAGATTTCAATTGATAAAGAGTAGCAATACATTCCTCATATTTTTTCTGAGACAAGAGCGATTCAATCTTTTCAAACGAGGTCATCTTATACTCGTCAATCTCACGCGACCGTTTTCCAGCACGGTAATCGGTCGGCACATCATCCAGTATCGCTTTGTAATACTGCCGGGCAATATCAAACTGCTGTTTGTCGTAGGCTCTATCACAAAGCGGACGACAAATTTCCGCACGCAATTTCATAGACTGAGAAAGAGCTTGCTGTGAAACCGATTGATAACGATAGGTTTCTACCAACGCATCCGTTTGTTGAAACAATTCGGCAAGCTGTTCCGGTGCTCCCTTTGCACGTTGAAAATCTTTTTGAATTTCCTTCAATTCCTGAAGCAGACTGTTGGTGCTTGCCGGGTCAAATTGCGTAATCACCTTATGCGTTGCAAGCGGTTCATGTTTCTTGTTGATGGCGTGAAGAAACCATTGAAAACCTGATTGAAGTGCTTGCAAAACCCCTTGGGGACCCGCACTTGCTGTCCTCTCTGGTGTTGCTGTTACCGGAGAAAGAGTCGTCTCTGCTGAAGAAGGACGTGCCGTTGATGATGAAATTGCCTGAACAGAACCGGTTTGTTCCGAATCACGAACAATGTTGTTGAAAAGCGTCCCAACTGCTGTTTGAGCCGTTTTGACACCATCGTTGAGAAGGGCAACAAAAGGTTTCCATGAACCCCTATCAAAAGAGGTTGATGTCGGTCGTAATGATTTTGTTAATTCAGGTTTCGGTGCAGGACACTGTCGGGTAATACAATAATACTCATACACTAACCAAACGGCCTCTTCCTGAGAAAAACCCACCCCGATTGTTTCCTCAATCGACGATTCATAAATCCTCCAGTTGATTTCTTTTTTGATGGACCTTAACTTGAACTTGTCCTCACACAATTGTTCAAATGGCGTCCGTTTGAGTGCCATGTCGTAACCGATACGCAATGAGTCCTCCTTGAAAAAATGAAGGGTCTTGCCAATCAATCGGTTCAGGGCATCCGCTTCCGTATCTTTTTTCGTAATGCGCCGGATTCGGTCAGCTTCCGCTTTGGCCTTTTCCAGCAAGTCCTCGGTCGCTGTTGCTGCGACAAGACCAAGTAGATCGTACAAATTTTTGTAGTGTCCCTGTTCAACAAACATTAAGTCCGTCTGAATATGCTGCATTTCAGCCGCTGAAATCGGTTTTGAACATTGGAGCGATTGAGGCTGAACGGGCACAACAAAGGGAGGTGCGGCTTCTTCGGTTGCACTTTCTCCCACCTCACTCTGCAAGGTTGTATCCGTAAAAAAATCCTTAAACTTGCCTTTAAGAAATTTTTGACCCACCGCATCGATGGAACCCGCCAGTCTCAGCTCGGCAATGCTCTGCTGTAATTGTTTCAGCTTTTCTTTGCGTGCCGTTTCCGCCTGTGTCTTCAGGTTCGTCAGACCTTTTTTCAAAAACGTCTTGGCAATCGTTACCTTTGATTTGAACTTGGGATTGGCGTTGATTTGCTTATTCCATTGACTGATTCGGGCTTCCAAATCCTGCTGAAGCGCACCCGGATCGGTAATCGGCGGGTCCAGAAAAAGCTCCAGTGCAATATAAATGTTATTATCAGTCATGCTTCCCCCCCTCCCGTTGTTGCAATTTCTTTGCTGTTGACATTTTCATGGGATAAAATTTTGAGGCGGAAAACTGCACGTCTTTGGAACAGACAACCAGTTCAACACCGCCGATATGAATGCTCCTGCCGGGTTCCAGCGTTCGGATACCGCTGGCATCGGTGTACCGTATTTCGCTTCCATGAACGCTGAACTCGCCCGCTTTTTCAGGAACATCGGGAATGAAAATCGTATCATACTTGCCGGAACCGAGCGTAACGGTTTGGGAACCGAGATTGACCTGAGTGAAATCTCGCGGGTCGTACAGCACCATCAACCACACGTTGCGGTAAAATAATTCGACAAAGCCAATCATAAACCCGATACACGCACCCAAGATGGTTGCACCGACAATTCGTCCCGGCATCTCACCGAAGTAGGCAAATAGGGCAAACCCGATGACACCAAGCAGACCACCTACAGAACCGCCGATGAGTGCTTTTTTACGGTCGAGATTGGCGATGTAAAAGGACATACCAAGAGCAAGTATTGCGCCCAGCACCACCCATCCTACAAGACGACCTGCGAACACCCACTGCACAATATCGTAAGCGGTGTTACCTGTGAAACCGGCGGCAATGCCTCCCACAACGGCTCCGATAAGAAGTATCACCAGTTGCGATTGCTCAATCATCGGTTTGCGCATCAGGTGATTTTGTACCATGACGATACAAACCGCCATCCCGAAACACAGAAGAACGGACCAAAGAATCACTTGCAGAAGCGGTGGTAAATATGCTTTCTGGATAACCAATTTGTCCGGCATTTTGCGGTCATAAACGGACTCGTGCCGGTAATTCGTCTCTAACACTAAAACCGATAAAGCCGTCGAATTAACAACTCCGGCTGAATGTCCATCATTCGGCGGTGTCCAACTGCCATTAGCATTTTGATTTTCTACAAGCATTGAGCAAACATTTTCATCCCATTTTGCCCAACGCTCGCCGCCGAAGTGGTGCAATGTTTGTGAAACGTAATACCAATAATACGAATCAGGTCCTCTAAAATTCGGGAATTGGTTCGGCTCATAAAGATACTTGACACCGGCAATAAGACGCGGATCGTTCTGTTCCCATCCCAGCAGTATTCGGCACAGTAGTCCTTCGGCAACCATTGCATTACTTGAAAAATAACCCGATGTATAACCATATTTACTACCATTGTCGAATTGAACGGAATCAAGAAAATGTCTTACGTTATCGAAGCAGTGTTCCGGCACGTCAAGACCAGCGGCACGGGCAGAAAAAAGGGCAATGACGACCCAGCCGGTTACAGATAAATCGCTGTCGCTGTTCGGCGTATATCGCCAACCGCCACTTCGGGATTGAGCTTTCACTAAAAAATCAACTGATTTCTGCGCCGCATTACGAAGGGTCGGGTCTTCGTTATAAACATATTTAGGTTTCGGTTTAGACCAACGAAACATATCTGTCCAACTTTTTTTATGGGGAACTTCGGTTTTGATTTTGCTCATTGCCAAGTGTTCGGCAAGCGCGATAGCGCAGATGGCATGAGAGTAAAGTTGAGTACCGCCCTGGAAGCAACCGGTATTCATGTCTTGCTTTTCAAGAAGATATTGCCACGCTTTTATCAAAGATGGTTTATAACTCGCAAAAATAGGTTCTTCTGTTGTCGTTGAAACACCATATCCTTGAAACGCGAGTGCCGCTAACGCCGTTGCCGCAACTTCATTGCTGCCCATTTCCCACGAACCATCTTTACGCTGTGTTTCGGAAAAATACGTCAATGCTCTTCGGACGGCATCATCGTTCGGATTGTTCTTCTTGTCTTTATCTCGATGAATATGTTTTGTCCGCAGAGCAAAACTGATAACGGATTGCTGTTGAGACAAAGCATTTTCGGCAGTTGTTTCAACGGAATAAGTCCGAAACAGCATCGGTTCGGCGAGAATTGCTGCGAGGAAGCATCCGAGACCGGCGGCAAGCAGGAATATGAGAGGTTTCTTTGCGTTTGTGAAAAATGAAGTCATGGTGTTTTGGCTTTTCGGCGGTCATACCGGCGACGGTTTTGTGTCGGAAACCATCAAGCCGGTAAGAGACTCGGCGAGATGTTTCCGTTGGGGTTTGTTCTTGAACAGGGGCGCGAGGAACTCATCCAACGCACCAATGATGATTCTTGGTGGTGTAATGATTGGCATGGACATCCTTTTCCGGGCGAGTGGAACTTTTTCCAGCGGTCTCCCAGCCGCTTTTGGACTCCGTGATACCACATCAAAACCAATTTGGCAAAAGTTTAGGTCAATGTTATTGTCAGTCATTATCCCTCCCCTCCCGTTGTTGCAATTTCTTCGCTGTTGACATTTTCATGGGATAAAATTTGGAGGCGGAAAACTGCACGTCTTTGGAACAGACAACCAGTTCGACGGGACCGATCTGGAGACGACCACCTGCGGCCAATGATTGCGTTCCGTGTACATCGGTATAACAAATGGTGTCCCCAACAACATGAAACCGTCCCGCTTGTTCAGGGACATCGGGAATGAAAATGGTATCATACTTGCCGGAACCGAGTGTAACGGTTTGGGAACCGAGATTCACCTGAGTGATATTGCGGGGATCGTAAACGACCATCAGCCAGACATTTCGGTAAAAGGTTTCGACAAAGGCGACGAGCAGGCCAATGGCGGCTCCTAGAATGAACGCTCCGAGCCAACGCCCCCCCATTTCACCGAGAAGAAAAGCCATCACCCAATATCCTATGACCCCCAGGAAGCCGCCCAGTGCCCCAAACTGCCATGCTTTTGCCGCGTTCAAATTCGGAATGAAAAAGAGCGTTCCCCGTGCAAGCAACGCCCCCAAAATCGTCCAAGCAACTAATCGGGCCAATTCGCCTAATCGGATCATGCCAAACACCGAATAGGTCAACTGTCCCGCACCTCCGGCGACGAAACCGGCGAGAAGGGATGCAATCGCAACAGCGATAATCTGCTCGGTCGGAAATAACGGTTTTCGCAGAAAATGGTTTTGCGCCGCGATCAAGGTCAATGCCATTCCGAAACAGAGCAAACCGGACCAAAGGACCGCTTGAATCAGATTCCAGATACGGCTGAACTCTTCTCGATCACCGGATTGCTTGCCCGTCAGCAAATTGCCCTGAGAAGGTGCGATTTTCTCGATTTCCTGTTCCACCTTCTTAAACGTATCCGCAATGTTCTGGTCACTCGTCATAAAAACCCGGGACGCATCCCCGGTCATCTGTGTCAGATAATTTTTATCCCCATCCATTGTCGCAACCGCAAATAAAAGGATTCCTTTTTCACGCAATTCCTGCGCTTTTTGAAGGGCAGAGGCCTGGTCGCTATTGGCACCATCTGTGAAAAACAACACGATTTTGGAAACACTTTGCTCTGGTATTGGCATTCGGTTTCTTCTTTTGACCGCATCCCGGTTATTCTGCTCCCCTATTTTTTCGTTGATTTCCCGAACCCGTTTTTCGGCATCACTGACATCGGGATCATTTTGGAAAATATCGATAGAATGTTGTAACGGAAGAGTAAAGCTCGTACCTCCTCCATCGTAGTAGGAATCAATCGCGGCAAGAACCTGAGATTTATCGCGTGAAAGAGGCAATTGAATTCGAGACGAACTTGAGAATACGACGAGACCGATTTTTTCTTTTTCCAAATCGCGCTTGTTGACAAAATTCTTGGCCGCCTGTTTCACATCATTACGTTTCTGCCCACTCATACTCTGCGAGTCATCAAAGGTCAGACAAAACACGGGGGCAGGTGCAGGAGGAGGTGAATACCGTAAGGGAGGTCTAATGAACAGAGGCTCAGCGATAATGGCGGCGATGAGGCAACCCAATCCGGCGACGAGGGCGAAAATAATCGGTTTTTTCGTGTTGCTCAAAAACGGTTTCATGATGTTGAATATCGGTCAAAATAAAAATAGATGTATACGTCCCCGTTTAGCCGCGATACAACGTATCGCCGCGTAATACGATTTCAAAAGACGCGCAGAACCAATGTTCCGCGCGTCTGAGAGGATCGACGCAATACTACTCCACGAGAAGATCACGTTGTTTGACAAGAGCCTCCTCGAACTCCTCTTCCGACATGACTCCTTCCGCCTTGAAATTGGCCGTTACCTTCTTTCCATGCGTTTTGTCCAACCCAAGTAATGTTAAACTCCCCTGTTCATTCAACTTAAAAGTAATTTCAATCGGCGATTTCGTCGGCAAATTACCATCGAGCTTGAAAACCGCCTGCCCCAGTTCGTCACTCATCTCAAGCGGCGCATCGGTTGCTGATTCATTATTCATAAAAACAATTAAATCAATTTCATCCGCATTCGGTCCTGCCGTTCCAAAGGTTTGACTCCCCTCCGTCGGGACGGGAGTCTGCTTGACAATCAGGTTGCGGACAATCGGTTGACCATTTTTCAA
Source organism: Thermoguttaceae bacterium (assembly GCA_051660685.1). Lineage (GTDB taxonomy): Bacteria > Planctomycetota > Planctomycetia > Pirellulales > Thermoguttaceae > JAVBSX01. The sequence goes on from JBOFQB010000017.1 coordinate 11,191, forward strand.
GGCTCGAATTCCATAACTCTTTGTTGCAACTTTTTTCAACTTTGTTGTGACCGCCAAAAGAATCTCATCCTCCGTCTTCCCGGTTTCTTCAGCAACCACTTCGATAATCTTTTCCTGCTCCTCCAATGTCATCTCGTCAAAATTCTTGTCTCCTGCATTGACCGCAAGGGTGAGTAAATTAATTTCCCCAGCTTTTGCCGCACCTTTTGCAACGGCTTCGTCAACGTCAAATTCGACGGGTGTGATACCGAGCGACTGACTGTAACGGGCAGCGATTTTGTCCTTGATCTGCGGCATTCGGGTTGAACCACCGACAAGCAAAAAGGCATCAATTTTGGTTATGCCCTTTGTTTTTGCCTCTTCAAGCACCTTGTCCGTCAACGCAAAGGTCTGCTCGAGCAAGTCTTCCGTCATGGAATCAAATTTTTCTCGGGTCAGTTCCGCAACCGCCTTTTCACCATCAAAGGAAATGCGGCGTGTGATTTTATCCCGATTGGAAAGTGTTTTTTTATCCGTTTCCGCATTGAATCGCAGATCATACGCCATTTCTTGGTCCGCCAGTACATCCGATGAACTGGCGGTCTGACCCTGGTATTCCGTAATAAAAAATTGGACGATCCGATCATCCCAGTCTTTTCCACCCAACTGATGATTCCCTTCGGTACAGATGATACTGATTTCATTTTTATCGGGATTATCACCAATACTGACAACGGTTACATCAAACGTTCCTCCACCAAGATCGTACACAATGACGTTTTTCCCTTTCGCGTCCTCATTCAGTCCATAATTGATCGCCGCTGCAACCGGTTCATCCAGAATTTCAATCACATTGAGACCGGCAAGCATCCCCGCCTGTCGGGTTCGCTCCCGTTCCAGATCACCGAAATAGGCTGGACAGGTGATGACGACATCCTTGACATCATGTTCACCCGTTTTTTGGGCATCACCGGCAAGACGCCGTAAAATCTGGGCCGAAATTTCTTCCGGCTTGTACGATTGATCGCCCACTGAAAACGTCCAGTCCTTGTCGCTCATCTGACGCTTGACAAAATCAATGACGCGACTGGGATCGGTTTTAGCCGATTCTTTGGCGATCTTTCCGACAATCACATTGTCCCCGGACTCGAAGAAAACAACCGAGGGTGTTACTCGATCATTGTCCGAATTCGTAATAATCTCAGCTTTGCCATGTTCGTTGACAAAGGCAATCGCCGAGTACGTTGTTCCAAGGTCAATACCATAAACACGTTGGGAAGGGGTAGACATTGTTATTCCTTTGGGTTAAAGGGTTGAAAATAAACTGACATAGACTGTAACAGTAAGTTGTAAGGACCTGTTTTGATTGGTTGATTGCAATACGATAATGGAGAATCAATCAGGTTTGTTCACACCTTCAAAAAGGTAAACTTCGACAAGTTCCGGGCGGACGATCAGTCCTTCTTCCAGAACATAACCGGGACGAAGGGAAGATGTAACAAGTTTATTGAGGTTGGGATCAGGGGTAGGAACCGTTTTGAGGGACCGTTGACGTTTCGGATCAAATTTTGTAAGGGGTTCACTGTGATAATGCTCGACGTTAAATTTTTCCGTCAGCATGTCCTGCAAACTATTCGTAATATCACGATAGGAACGAAGTAATTTTGTAAAATTGGTTGCCGAAAATTCCACTTTTTCAAAAAAGGCGATCTGCTTGGACGCATCATCAATCTGTTCGATGACGGCAAGAACCAATGACTGCTGAAATTTCCGAATAATCCCCTGCTTGTACTCCTGCGTCTCGTTGTACAACTTGTCAATCTGCCCCTGTTTCGTCGCATCATATTTCAATTTGCTCTCAAAATCTTTCGTCATCTGGAGCATCAGTTGTTTCAGTTCCAGCAAAATCGGTTCAGGTCCTCCCGGTTCTTTGTTTTCGACGGTTTCAACAGTACCTTGCATGAGGATTGGTTCTTTCTCCTGAGTCGGTGTATCGGGTTGACAACAGGGTCCCTCGGGAAGGGGGTGATCTGGGGATACCGATTCAGAGGGATACGGATTGTCCGTCGAATCGGAATTGCCAAATAGGTCGTTTTTCGGCATAACGACCGGTTCGTTGGCGTGAGGACTCATGGCAAAAAAATTAAGCATCGTATTTCTCCCAAATTGATTTGAAAAAGGCAGCGAAAAAAAGGCATGAACTCTCACAGAGTTCATCCAAACATGTGGAGAACTTCTTTCCTCCTTTGTCATTTAAGGTCGTCAGACCAGTGATACGCCATCAAAAATAACCTATCGAATGTACGTTTATAAAATGTGTCATTTCATTTATCCCCCCGTCCCACACCACAACCACGCTCAATCATCCGCCATACAACGCCGCCATTTGTGACGCCTCGGACCGTATCAAATCAATCAATTCCGAAGGTCCCAATACCTCCGCATGACGACCATGACTGAGCAGCCAACGTTTGACGACTTGAAGGTTAGACACTTCAAATTCCAGCACCACTCGACCATCGGCCTCCTCTAAAAACCGTTCCGTTTTATGCCAGTGCTTCTCACGAATCGGACCCGAAAGGACAGAATCAAACCGTATCCGAACCGTCTGCTGCGATTTGCCTTTCTCCTCAGAAAATATCCCGAAAAGACTGGATATATGTTCTTGCAAGTCAAATTCCCCCGCTCCTGAAAACGCCTCTCCCGTCCGCGTCACCCCTTGCATCCGATCCACCTTCCAATGCCGAACTCCGTTACGCTTATGAGAAAAACCGACCAAATACAAGGACCCATCGTGATGAATCAGTCCATAAGGCGAAACCTTCGTCCTCGATGGCTCTGAATCTTGTAGCGATTGATACAAAATCACCACACACTGTTGATTCTCAATCGCCGTTGCCAAATCGTCAAGCATTTCACCACGACCTTGATAATCACTCCAGCCAAATTCCGTCCGGCCAAAGGTTCCAATCGACCGTTCCAAAAATCGTATCAGTTGTGTTCCCAACGATTGACGCATCTTTTTCAGGGCACTTTGCATCGCCTCCCAAAAATACGAACCCATCATCGGTTCCAAAAATAATCGGCCTGTGTAAACCGCAATTACTTCATCCAACGTAAACCGTAACGCCGTCTCGTGCAACATGATTCGATACTTTTTTATTTTCGAGTCCGTCACGTCCTCGATGAGCGGCAAACCATTGGCCCGAAATTGGGAAAAATGCCGTTGAATGCTGCGCCGAT
>JBOFQB010000018.1:0-4859 GCA_051660685.1 Thermoguttaceae bacterium
CAAGGCTGAGCTACCTGACCTTCCCGGCGATGTTGTGGAGCGTCTGGATGAGATCAATAGAAAACCGGAACAGAGAGTCGCACCGTCTTTTTCAAGTAGCACACAGACCCATTGGACACCCTCGTCGGATAATGTCCGCGAACGCGCAATCGCCTATGTTGCAAACTGTCCAGCTGCCGTATCCGGCGAGGGGGGACACAATCAGACATTCCCCGTTACAACGGCGTTGGTTTGGGGTTTTGAATTGGATGACGAAACGGCGTTTGCGATACTCTGGGACTATTACAATCCGCGCTGTCAACCAGCTTGGTCAGAGCAGGAACTTCGGCATAAGATAGAATCGGCACGCGATAATCCGCCAAACAAGGAAGTAGGTTGGTTGCTGCGTGAAACAATCGAGCCGGTCAATAACCGGTCGATTGAGCAGCTTCCTCCCGAACCCTTTCCGGTCGATGCTTTTCCCGCACCCGTTGCGGATTTTATCAGAAAAGCCGCCGAATCTGTGCGTGTGGATGAAGCCTTCATTGCGACCAGTTGCCTTGCTGTTTTGGCCGGTTCTATCGGAAGCAGTGCAAGCATAAAAGTGAACAATGAATTCATTCAACCGTGCATTTTGTGGATTGCAACCATTGCTCCTTCAGGGACCAATAAATCGGGTGCGCTCAAGGTTGTTTTGGAACCTATTCGTGCGTATGAACAAATCTTGGGACGCAAGTACAAAGAAGCCATTATCACCTACGAAGAGGAACAAAAACGGTATGAAGCATTGCCCAAAAAGGACCGAAAGGAGTGTACACCCCCGGTCCCGCCTCATCGACACCAAGTCGTTGTTGAGGATGCGACGACAGAGGCACTGATCCGATTGCTCTCCAAACAGTATCGGGGACTTATTAGCGTGCAGGATGAGCTGTCGGGGCTTTTGGGTAGTATGGATGCCTACCGACTTGGAAAAAAGGATGTAGCCGTCTGGCTAAAAATTCATGGAGCGGAACCGTTCATTGTCAATCGGAAGACTGATGACCGAAGCATCGAAGCGGAAAACCCCCATGTCAGTTTAATTGGTAATATCCAACCGGGGGTGCTGAAACAGATGGTTCGGAAAGACCCGAATATGATTCAGAGCGGTTTTGTCGGGCGGTTCCTGTTCGCTATGCCTGATTATACCTTCAAACCCGGGTTGGGGGAGGAAGTGCCAGAGAATGTTCGTAAAAATTGGTCCAGAATTATCACGATTGCGTTGACGATCAATGGATGGCTTGAACCGGGGTTTGGTTATCATGGAATTTCGGAATCAATAAAGCAATTTGTAATGGACTGGCGGAACACTTGTCGTTCTGCAAACAATGCGGGGCGACCTGTCCCTCGTACTTTTGCGATGTCGCAGGAAGCCGTGCAGTTATTTGAGCAACAACGCAATCAATATGGGCTGCTGTTGGATCAAGTCGAAGAGGCGGTTAGAGCCAACCTTGCCAAACTAATGGGGGGTGGAGTATTGAGAATCGCTCTTGTACTCCATGTCTGTGAATTGATTGTCTCTGTAATGAAGAGAGAAGTCAGCAGACCATGTTTCGTTGAGCGACAAACAGTGGAAAAGGCAATCAGAATCGCGGATTGGTTTTGGCGTGAAGCTGTTCGGGTTCACCAAATGCTGGGGACGGCAAGGGGGAAACCCGGTTGCGTGGACGGATATGAACAACGGATTTTGAAGGACTTGGAGAAGGAGTCTGAAATGACTCGTTCAATGATTGCCCAGAAATCGCGCCAGTCCAAAAAGAACCCTGAGGTTCTGAATCCAGCCGTGAAACGACTGATTGACGAGAATAAAATCGAGGAATTCACCAAGACGGGTCATAACGGCCAAATAAGCAGCTGGTTGAGATTGACGCAAGAAGTGAACACAGACCAGACAGGTTAGTACGTTAGTACGTTCGCACAGTAGTACGCAGTGTTTTTCATTTTCACGTCCTGACTAAAAGGTCAGGACAGATTAGACCAGAATGAAAAAACACGTTCGTTAGAAAAGGTTTCACGGTCTCGTTGATAAGGAGGCCGTGTCCTTTTCTGCAACCCAGAGTTATGATACGACATAGAGACGGGCAGAGATTAACGGATCACAAGAGAAAGGGAAGAAAATAGTATGCCAAAGCGAGTTGAAACAAAGAAGCGACGATTTCAGTTTATGGATCAAGGGAATCGGATTGGTATTTATCTTGGCCAATTGCCAGATTGGAGATTTAATGAGATCAAACGGAATCTCGACAAATTGGTTGCCAACAAACGATTGGGAGACAAGAACCCTGACGTTTCGTTGGCCAAGTGGTTGCAGGAGATAGACGATGACTTGCACAGTAAGATAGCTAAAGCGGGGCTTTGCCAAGCGAGATTGTACTTGTCGCTTCATGGTATCATCGAAGAGTTTATCAAACGGAGTGAAGGTCGGGTTAAAGCCAGAACTCTTGTCAGCTATCGACAGGAAGCCGAGAAACTGTATTCATGGTTTGGACAGGATAGAAACCCAGAAACAATAACAGCAATGGATGCTGAAAACTTTGCAGCCCATTTACGGGGGCAGGGGTTTGCCGAATCAACAATCCATAAAATTTTTAGACAGACCAAATTGTTCTTTAACGATATGGTGGAAAAAGAACTTGTCGGTAAGAATGTCTTCAGCAAAATTCGCCTTTCCAATAAGCCCAATGAAGAGAGGAATGTTTATGTCAGTCGAGAACTGATTGACCGCATCATTGATGCTGGGTGTCCCAGTGCCGAATGGAGAGTCTTTGTCGCTCTCATGCGATACGGCGGTATGAGATGTCCCTCTGAAGTTCTTTTACTCCGTTGGTCTGATGTTGACTTTACAGGCGAAAAAGGGTTTTGGGGCGGTCTCAAGAAACCGGCAATCAAGTTCAGGTCCATTAAGACGGAACATCATCAAGGGGGAGCCTATCGAGTCATCCCGATGTTCAAAGAGTTACGACCTTACCTTGAAGACCTGTATGAATCAATCCCTGATGATGAAGGACGGAAGTATGTTATTTGGTCCATGTTGCCCAAAAGTAGCCGGTCCGATGAAGGGAAAAGGGCCAAGAAGAATTTCAGTAAGGCGTTTCGATTGATACTTGAGAAACTGAACATCGAGGCTTGGCCCAAACTGTTTGCGAATCTCCGAAGAAGTTGCCGTAATGACTTGGAACGATCTGGTTTGCCAATTAGGGTTATTAACGAATGGCTGGGTCATTCCGAAAAGGTTGCCAATGCCCATTATGTCCAAACATTGCCTGCGGACATCGACTGGGCCATTGGAGAAAGTCCAGCAGGAAATGTCAATGATTCTGATGATAGTGCTGAAGGGCTTCTCCAAAAAACAACAAGTATGGGCAGGGATGTCCAGAGGATTAGCGAAGGAGTTAGTCAAACCGAATGGACCAATGAGTGTGCAAAAGAGTGTGCAACACTAGGAAAAAGGGGTGATATTTCACACAACAGGAAAAAACAGACCTTACAAAATACGGTGTTTGGCGCAAGGAGTGACACCCCGTATCAAGGGAAATGCCCCCAAATAGGCCAGGTAGGACTTGAACCCACGACCAAGGGATTATGAGTCCCCTGCTCTAACCAACTGAGCTACTGACCCAAAACGGATGCCCATCCATCATCTCAATCGTCTGTATATTACCCGTTTCATCCTCAATCGTCAAGTACGGTGTGTTTGACGGGAATCTTTGTGTCTCATGTTCTTTCTTCGTTATGTAAAGCGAGTAGCCGCTTCATTTCGTCCAGATTTTCGCGTACTTCTGCGCGCAGCATCTCAGCGTTAATCACAAGCGGCGGGTTCAACTCTTCATCGGGAATGTCTTCCCAGTAACAATCACCAGCGGTAAAGGTGCGGTCTAAAATATGTCCTACCATCTCCTCAACCTCAGTGCAGTCATATAATTTCCTCCAACGAATTTTGTGTTCATCGCGACTGATTTCTCCCCGATCAAGCTGATCTTGAAGTTCAAGATCATATCGACGATCCCATGTTTTTGTCATTTCATCTTCCGCATCACGATCTGATGTCCAAAGTGCAAAATACTTGTCAACAAAATTTGATGCGGAGAGTTTATCATGACAGAACTCTTCCATCATCTGTACATACACCATCCAATTTGATTTGAAGCTCATTGTATATTCCTTATGTTTTTTAACAATCTATCCTTGCCAATGAATAATTGCACCAGTTTCTTCGTCAAACTGATAATGATAATGTTCTGCGGATGCACATGAAAATTTTGCCTTAAATTTTGACAACAATTGATATTCTTTTTTTGGAACAAAGTATCCTTCTGAAATGGCATAATCATATAGCGATTGATTCAAGGGATACTTTGTAACAGTGCATGTCACTTTGTTGGAGCGAATCCAATCCTCTGCTTTTTCTAAACTCGAAAAGCAACCACAGGGAAATGTGCCACCACCGGTAATGATCCAAACCCCATCTGTCAAATATGATGCCATTATCGAAAAATATTTAAATTAATATAGATAGTTTGTTATGTTGCACGATTCTTAGAAGTAGTTTCATAACCCATTTTTCACTTTTTTGAGCCTGAAAATCCAGTGTCAAAATGAGTAAAAAGCTGTTATGAAACTAGCTCTAGTGACCATCCATAAAATTGAACCATCTGCGTATTTTGTCTACAGATGATCGAATTATTGAAATATTATCTTGTACTACATTTTTTGTATCCGTTCACGGCAATTTGAATTGGTCTTGACATGATTGAGGTATCAAACGTATACTGCGGTCATTATGGATGCCAAAGATAAACGTATCGCCGAACTCGAAGCTCTCGTCAAAAAATTGCTCGAACGCA
>JBOFQB010000019.1:0-7436 GCA_051660685.1 Thermoguttaceae bacterium
GTTGGACGGATATGTTTTTACCACGAAATACACGAAAGACACGAAAAACGGTATTTTGTGAGGTTTTCGTGTTTTTTGTGATTTTCGTGGTTCAAAAATGAAAATGACTCTTTTTCTCAAAACTTGTTAGCGGACTGGCAATCCTCTTCACTTGGACGAACATGCTCATTGACAATGCGCAAGGGTCGTGTTAGACTGCGCAGACCGATTGTGCTGGTTGTCTCTTTGGATTGTTCTAACTTATGCAATCTCTTGCAATCGGCTGATTGATTGTTGTTCCCTGATTATTCTATTTGCGTAAAACCAAAGGAGTGTTATTGTGCAGAAAGCAAAGACAAATGAGCTTCATTACAAAGTAGCGGATATGAGTTTGGCCGATTGGGGTCGGAAAGAGATTGATTTGGCCGAAAATGAAATGCCGGGTCTGATCGCTCTTCGTGAGAAGTATGGTCGCAAAAAACCGCTCAAAGGAGCCCGAATCGCCGGTTGTTTGCACATGACAATTCAAACGGCTGTTTTGATTGAGACACTTGTGAAACTGGGAGCCGACGTAACTTGGAGCAGTTGCAATAAGTTTTCCACACAAGATCATGCAGCAGCCGCAATTGCGGCAACCGGGGTTCCCGTTTATGCTTGGAAAGGTCTGACCGACCAAGAATTTGATTGGTGTGTTGAGAAGACGGTCATTTTCCCGGACGGACAACCACTTAATATGATTCTCGATGACGGGGGAGATTTGACCGCCTTACTTCATAAGCCGAAATATGCCGAGATTATGAAAGGGGTTAAGGGGATTTCGGAAGAAACAACAACAGGGGTTCACCGTTTGTATCAGATGTTTGAAAAAGGGCAACTCAAAGTCCCGGCGATTAACATCAACGATTCGGTTACAAAGAGTAAATTTGACAATCTGTATGGATGTCGTGAATCCCTTGCAGATGGAATCAAACGCGCAACAGATGTCATGATCGCGGGAAAAGTCGTTGTCGTTGCCGGTTATGGTGATGTCGGCAAAGGATGTGCGCATTCCATGCGGTCTTATGGTGCTCGCGTCATTGTGACAGAAATTGACCCCATTTGTGCTTTACAAGCAGCAATGGAGGGATTTCAGGTTATGACAATGGACGATGCTGCGTCGATTGGGAACATTTTTGTGACGACGACCGGTTGTTGCGACGTGATTATGGCGCGACACATGGAAAAGATGCCGAATGATGCAATCGTCTGCAATATAGGACATTTTGACGTTGAAATCGACGTTGCCGGTTTGGAATCGGTCAAAGGAATCAAGAAGCTGAACATTAAACCGCTTGTTGATAAATATACATTCCCGGACGGACATTCGATCATTTTGTTGGCGGAAGGACGTTTGGTGAATCTCGGTTGCGCAACCGGACATCCCTCCTTTGTCATGTCCAACTCATTCACCAATCAGGTTTTAGCCCAGATTGCTCTTTGGACGGAACCGCAAAAGTACCCGATTGGAGTTCACATGCTCCCGAAAAAATTGGACGAAGAAGTTGCCCGATTGCATTTGGAAAAAATCGGTGTCCAACTGTCCAAGTTGTCCTCGAAACAGGCAAAATATCTTGGAATTCCTGTTGAAGGACCGTTCAAACCGGAGTATTACCGGTATTAAGCGTACAATACAGTATTGTTTAAGGAATCAGCTAGATCGCGTGATCGGCTGATTTGTTTGTCTTTCACCCAGAACAAACGAGTTCAATGATGATGAAGTACATTTTCAGCTTGATTGTGTGTGTTTCCCTGATCGGTTTTGTCGGTTGCAACGACGGAGGAGGGAAAAAGGAACCGGGCGCGAAACCGGCTGCAGAAAAAACAACGGAGAAAAAGGATGCAACGCTTCCTCCTCCTACACCTGCTGGAACAACGGGCGGAGAAGCAGCACACTAATTGGTTCTGTCCGTATTTTGGTTTTGCACGTTTAGCCGCATGTCAGGGTTGTGCGTTCTTGTACGCAATCAACCGTGTCTATGCGGTTAGGCGTTTTTGAAACACCTTGTTTTTCTCTCAGAAATGAGTCAAATAGGCTCCCTTTTTTGTTTCCCTTCCCGTTTTTCAACACCCTTATTATTCAATCGTTCACGAGAAAAAATCATGATGAAACATATTCTCCCCCTGCTCCTTGTTCTTCCGCTTTTTGGGTTCTTCGGTTGTTGTCCCGCCTGTTCCGACGGAACAAAACCGGCTGTTGAAAAGAAAACGGACGGAAAAGAACTTCCTCCACCTCAAGTCTCGCCCGGAACAACGGAACCGATTGCGGCGAACTGGTCAACCCGATCCGTGTTGGTTGCCGATTTACCTGTTGTTCCTCAAGGAGCCGAAAATCAACCGATTCGCAAGATCGAACGTAAAGTCGGTCAGGTTGTCCGAGAGGATGTTCAAGCTGTTCGTAAAGCAGAACGTCAAGTGGAGAAAAAGGCGGGAACCGTTCTTGAAAATACGAAAAATCGCGTCGTTCGTCCTGTTCGCAAAGCCGTTTCACAGGTTCTTCCGCGCGGACAAAAGGGAAAGAAAGTGCAAGAGCAATACCGACCGCAACTTTTTGCGAATTTGCCGGACTATTTGCACAATCCTGACGGAATGACAGTTTCTGAGGATCAGCAGACGATCTACATGTGTTGTCCGAATTTTAATGGTCGGGAAAATAATGAGGGACCGAAAAAAAATGGGGGTTTTCTGGTTTCGTTTGATCTGGACGGAAACATGACGAAGTTGCTTGAGTTCCCTGTTCTTGAGGAAACGGGACAAACGGGGTGTATGGGGCTTGATTTTGGACCAGATGGTAATCTGTATGTATGTGACAATCAGTATTTTTTCAACAAGGATCACAAATCGCGTATTTTGCGGGTCATCATGGAAGAGGGTAAACCGACCGGGGAGATTCAGGTTGTTGCAACGGGGTTAAAATTGGCGAACGCGATTCTTTGGATGAATGACAAGTTGCTTGTGACGGACACGTTCCTTGATCTGGAAGATCGTTGGGGCGCGGGCGGAATCTGGATGTTCACCCAAGAGGAAGCATTGAATGCCGGAAAAGGTGACGTTGCGACAATTCCAGTTGCGCCAAATGGAACGGACCCGCGATTGGTTGTGATTGAACAGGCGGATGATATTGACCGACATGATAGTGCGGGTGCTGACGGAATGACCTGCACCCCGGACGGAGTTGTTTATTTCGGCAATTTTGGAGATGGGGCAATGTATCGTGTTGTTTTTGACGCTGAAAACAAAGCAACGGTCGAGAAAATACATGCGGGGGGAGAAGTCTTCAACTGTTGTGACGGAATCTTCTATGATGCAAGGACGGATAAGATATACATTAACGATTCGCAGAAGAATGCAATTCGCGCCTTTAAGCCGGTTCAAGCGGGAGAAAAACCGAAGTTTGAGTTGATTTGGGAAAACGGTGATACAGATGGAAGTGACGGTTTGCTTGACCAACCTTGTGAATGTGTTGTGATCGGCAACAAAATGATTATTTGTAATTTTGATTGGCCGTTTCCCGGTTTGATGAATTCAGCGTTTGACGCCCCTTACACCATGTCCGTCATTACGTTGGAATAAGAGAAATTGGAATAATTCACTTGGAGTCAAAGGTCTTTATCCAATGATGATTACACTCAACGGAGAACCGCGATGTATTTCCAAGGGTCAAACCGTTGCCGATTTATTGCGGGAACTTGATTTGACCGGGAAATATGTCGCTGTTGAACGAAACAGGCAGGTTGTCTCCTTCCGTTTGTATGCGGAAACGGTTCTTGCCGAAAATGACCAGATCGAAATAGTAACGCTTGTTGGAGGAGGTTAGCGTTCTGCTAATCGGCAACGCCAAACGGCGTTGAAGATGTTTCCAATTCCCCTCTTCCCAATCCCCTATCCCCCATTCCCTACCATGTCCAAACCCCGCGTTTTTCTGTCTGGTTTTTCGGACGAAGGTGTTGCTGATAAAACGATTTCTGAGCAGTTTGCTGTTTTTGCAGCTCTTGGACTTCAGTATTACACGATTCGATTTGTCAATCTTGGTGAGGGGATCAAAAATGTAATGAAGCTGACGAAAACGGATATACAGAAAATCCGTCAGTTTCAGGATCAGTATGGACTTAACGTCTCTTCACTCGGTTCCCCTATTGGAAAAATCAAACTGGTTGATGTGGAAGATGGAACGAGCAATGTTTATGTCCCCTTTGAAAAGTATCTCGAACAAGACGTTAAAATGGCGTGTGATCTGGCGCATGCTTTTGAAACGAAACTGATTCGCGGTTTTTCCTTTTATCCGCCGAAAGGGAGTGATCCGAAAGACTATATCAATCAGGCAAGTGATCAGCTTGGTCGAATCGCTGAAACCTGTCATCGAAGTGATTTGACGTTCGGTCTTGAGGTTGAAACCAATTTGGTTGGGCATAATGGTTTTCTTCTCGCCGAACTGTTTCGTCAGGTCAATCATCCGGCGATGTTGCTGATTTTTGACGGGGGAAATCTGATTATGCAAGGTTATGACACGCTTGATATTTTTGCGCAGTATGAGTCGATGAAGGACGGTTTGGGTTGGATGCACATCAAGGATTATCAAAATCCGGGGAAAAGGGAAAAAGGGACCCATGTTGATGAGGACAAGGTGAAAGGTTTTGTTCCTGCCGATCAAGGTTATACGGGACATGAAGCGATTTTTCGGGATTTTGCGACGATTTTACCTTCCTTGGAAGAGAAACTGAAAAATCGCGGGGTTCCCGGGGTCTTTTTCGATTTGGAACCGCACTTAAAAGGGGGCGGTCAGTTCGGCGGTTTTAGCGGGCCGGACGGTATGGGGGTCGCTCTTCGCGCTCTTTGTAACGTCCTCGATTACGTCGGGATTGATTATCATCTGCGTGATTTTGAAGACGTTAAAGCAGCAAGAGTGTATTGAGGTGAACGAACGACCTAAATATTCGGCATTAAGTGGAGATGCAAACCTCACGTTTTTTACGACATCATGTCACGTCGATCAATCTGACCCCCATGATTGATGTTGTCTTTCTGCTCATCATTTTTTTTCTCGTTTCAAGTACCTTCATTCAGCAGGAAGTTTCGCTTGAGATGCAACTTCCAACAGCGCAAACGGGTCAAAAAGCGGAAGAGGACATCACGAGGAAGGAGATCATTAACATTCCTGGTTCAGGTCAGCTTCTTTTGCGAACTGAACCGGTTTCGCTTGAGAAACTCAGGGAGTATTTTCGGGTCAGGAAAACAACGGGAGAAGAAAACATTCCGGTTCTCTTGCGAGTTGCGCAAGGTGTCCCTTATCAAGAGGTTGAACCCGTTCTGCTCCTCTGTGCTGAATCCGGGATATGGAACGTTTCGTTCGCCGTTTTGCGTGAAGAATAAAGAGAAGAGTAATTAACAGTGTATCCCGACTCCTTCATCCTCTCCCCCCTAAGGTCAGCGCACGTTATTTGCCCTGAAAATAGGTGTAAACAACATTCAATGACCCAAAAATAAAATGTTTCTCCCCAACCTCGTCGAGGTTGCGTTATGGTAGAAAAGGGATAAAAACAAAATCTGAACCCCGCCGGGGTTCCGTTATGGTTTAATAAATGCGGAATGACCATAACGCAACTCCATACGGAGTTGGAGATTTAGGGGCAATCCGTTACTACCATAACGGAATGTCTACGACATTCGGGAAATGCCAATATGATGAAGCAAAGCCCTATTACCTGACATTCCCAACATACGTACTTTGACTATATTGCTTAAAACAGTGCGCTGACCCTATCTCCCCCCCCCTTCCTGTCGAGGAACATGTTGAACCTTGAAGATCAAATTGCAACGATCATGCCAGTTCGTCTAATTGGCAGTGTTGTTGAAACACTCGGAACAACGATTGCGGCAATCGGTTTTCCCGCTCCTGTCGGGGCAATTGCTCATATAGAACGACCGGGAACGGAACCGCTTCTTGCTGAAGTGATAGGGTTTAGGGATCATCAGACGCTCCTTTATCCTTACAGTGATATAACGGGTATTCGACGGGGGAATCGAGTTTCGCTTGCACAGACATTTCCCTGGTTGCGAGTTGGCGACAATCTCTTGGGCCGGGTCCTTAACTCAGAAGGTCGCGCTGTTGACGGTCGTCCCCAACCGGTTCTGCATGATCGCGTTCCTTACCGAAATGATCCGCCCGATCCTTGCAGTCGACCGCGAATCAATTCCATTCTTTCAACGGGAGTTCGGGCAATTGACGGGATGTTCACTTGCGGTCGCGGTCAACGAATCGGCATTTTCGCCGGTTCAGGGGTCGGAAAAAGCGTTACTCTCGGAATGATGTGCCGATATACCAACGCCGATGTTATTGTCATTGCGCTGATTGGTGAACGGGGACGAGAATTGAATGACTTTCTTGAGCGTGATTTGGGACCAGAAGGTCTGAAAAAAAGCGTTGTCGTTGTCGCAACCTCGAATGAACCGGCTCTTATGCGGGTTCGTGCTCCCCAAACGGCAATGTCAATTGCCGAGTATTTCCGGGATCAGGGCAAAGACGTTTTGATTCTTATGGATTCCTTGACGCGACTTGCAATGTCACAACGAGAGATTGGTCTTTCGGCGGGGGAACCGCCGACGACACGCGGTTATCCTCCTTCTGTGTTTGCGATATTGCCGCAATTGGTTGAACGGGCTGGTCGGGCTGCAACAGGGAGCATAACGGCGTTTTTCACGGTTTTAGTTGAGGGGGATGATAAAAACGATATTATTGGAGATACGGTTCGCGGTCTTCTGGACGGACACCTTTGGTTGTCGCGCAAATTAAGTACGAGGGGGCATTATCCGGCGATTGACCCGATTGAGAGCATTAGCCGACTTATGCCGGATATTTGCGACCCCGATCATCTCAAAGCAGCCCGAATGTTACGACGTTTATTGGGGGTTTATTTGGACAATGAGGATTTAATATCGATTGGGGCGTACAAGTCGGGGAGTAATGCCGAAATCGATCATGCGATTCGGATGAAACCGTTGATTGACCAATACTTGCAACAATCGGTTAACGAACCGGCCGTGTTGGAAGATTCGGTTGCGCAGATCAAACATCTCATATTTGGCGAGCCGTAAGAATGGATGAATAGGGGATAGGGAATGGGGGATAGGGGGGAGACAGGAAGATAACGGCGTCTCGCGAGTCAACCGGTTTCCCTGTTTTTTGGGGACTCCAAATTATTATTTTGCCTCACTTCTTCATTAGACTTGTTCGAGAACTCAAATTATCTGGCCTATGTTGTCAAATCAGTGTATGTTTGGCAAAATAGATAAAGATTTTTGGTAACCGTTCACGGAAAATGACAATTGGAGTCCTATTCTCAGCACCAAAGGTGCGTAACAAAATAGACGGCGGTTTTAACCGCCGGTGTCAAAATGTCAAAAAATATTCGCCCTGTCAGGGC
>JBOFQB010000020.1:0-48338 GCA_051660685.1 Thermoguttaceae bacterium
CAGTCCGCTAACAAGTTCCGCGAAAAGGAGCAATTTTCATTTTTGGACCACGAAAATCACGAAAGTCACGAAAACCTCACAAAATATAGTTTTTCGTGTCTTTTGTGTGTTTCGTGGTAAAAACAAATCCGTCCAACCCGGCTCGGTTCAAATTGCAAAACCAAACTTGTTAGCAGTCTGCCAATTAAAACTGGAAGTTGGCCCCCATTTGAAAAATGGGAAAAAGCAAAGCAAGGATGATAAACAAAACGGCGAGCGCCATACCGAGGAGCAACAGAGGTTCCAGCAATCGGAGCATCGTTTCGAGACGCCGACTGATTTGGCGTTCCATCGTATCAGCTGCGCCAATAAGAACGGATTCAAGAGTGTTGGATTCTTCGGCAACGGAAATCATGACCATAACCTGAGGAGGAAAAATCCCCGTTTCGGCTAAAGGTTTGGCGAGTGATTCTCCGGCAGAAACATTTTCCGCCGATTTGGTGATCGCTTCTGCAAGGAGAACATTTCCCGTCGAGTTGCTCGAAATGTCAAGAGCACGCAAAATCGGCACACCATTTTCGAGCAGGGTTCCAAAAACACGACAAAAGCGGGCAACCGCCGATTCGAGCAGGATCGTCCCCAGAATCGGTATTTTCAACTTCCAACGGTCCAAAAACCGACGTCCCCATTTCGTTGTTGCCTGCATTTTGACCCAAACCGCAACAATTGCGATTCCTCCTCCAAGGTACATCCAGTATGTCGCAATAAATGTTCGAGCACTGAGCAGAAAAACGGTTGCAGCGGGCAATTGTCCCCCTTGTTGGACGATTTGGTCAAACATCGGTTCAAACTTGGGGACAAAAAAAGTGACCAAGACAGTCACGAGGAGGAAACCAACGACGCAGAGAATCAGGGGATAGGTCATTGCGCCGATAATTTTGGACCGCATTTCACCTTGTTGTTCAAGAAACCTAGCAGTTCGACGCAATGAATCTTCGAGAAAAGCCCCTTCAGCTCCTGCCCGGATGATGCTGATTGTCAGTTCGTTAAAAACCTTAGGATGTGACGCAAACGCATTGTCAATCGACTCCCCTTCTGAAACCTGATCGAGAAGATCGTTGAGAACCATTTTCAATCCCGGTTGCGTCGCCTGTTTCACAAGCGTCTGAAAAGCGGTCAAAACCGGGACCCCATTTTCAAGTAAATCGGCCAATTGCGAAAGAGTTGCGGCAATCAAGGTCGGGGAAATGCGACGACCGCCAAAATTGATGTTGATTTGCCCTTTTTTGGCGTCAACAACCGAACTCGGGAAAAGGGATTGTCGCGCAAGGACATCGAGAGCTTCACGACGCGAATTCGCAGCCAATTTCCCTGAAACGTTGACCCCGGTTAAGGTCTTTGCTTTGTATAAAAAATCAGGCATATCGTGTTATAGGGGATCGGATATTGAGGATCGAATATAGGGGATAGGGAACAGGGAATTCGTCCAATAATTCCCCTCTCAATCTCCCAACCCGTCAACCTCCTGTTTGGGTTTCCTCACAAATCATCCCCTGAACTGGCGAAGATGCTTACTCCTCCATCTTCGAGAAGCGATTCCATGATTTGGACCTCGATCTGCTTCGTAAAATCAGGATTGTCCTTGAAATACTGTCGCGCCTTTTCACGTCCCTGACCAAGCGGGACATCTCCATAACGAAACCAAGCCCCGGATTTAATAATCAGCCGTTTCGTAATCGCCAAATCGAGCAAATCCCCCTCATACGATATGCCGCATGAATGTAACATGTCAAATTCGGCCCCTCGAAAAGGAGGTGCAACCTTGTTTTTCACCACTTTCGCCTTAACCCGTTGTCCAACAACCTCTTCCCCCTCCTTGAGTTGACCGATCCGTCGAACGTCAATTCGACAGGAACAGTAAAATTTCAACGCCCGACCGCCCGGCGTTGTTTCAGGGGACCCAAACATGACCCCAATTTTCTCCCGTATCTGGTTGATGAAAATAACCGATGTCTTACTCCGCGAGATTGCTCCGGTCAATTTCCGAAGTGCCTGACTCATCAATCGGGCTTGAAGACCGACATGCGAGTCGCCGATTTCTCCTTGCAGTTCTTTTTCGGGAACCAAAGCAGCAACGGAGTCAACAACGATGATGTCAACAGAGTTGGATTTCACGAGCATTTCAGCAATTCGCATTGCTTCTTCCCCGCTGCTTGGTTGCGAGACAAGGAGACTTTCGAGATCGACCCCAAGTCGCTTTGCCCAACTTGGATCAAGGGCATGTTCAGCGTCAATAAACGCCGCAATTCCGCCCCCTTTTTGAGCATTAGCGACAATATGCAAGGTCAACGTCGTTTTTCCACTTGATTCCGGGCCAAAAATCTCAATAATCCGCCCCCTTGGGATTCCATGTCCCCCAAGTGCAAGATCAAGCGTAAGACTCCCGGTCGAAATACCGCTCAAACTTGGCGTGTGTTCCATCCCAAGCGACATAATCGCTCCTTCACCAAATTGTTTTTCAATCTGGGAAACCGCATTCCTGAGTTCGGGATTCTTATCGTAAAGCGTCTCAATCTTTTTCTGACTCTTCGGATTCGAAACGGGTTTCGCTCCCTTTTTAATCGGAGCTGCTTCTTGTTTTTTCGGCATATCGTCCTCGTTTCCCGGTTATTTAACTATTCTTTTTCGCAAAATCCTTCATAAATTCCGTCAGGGCAACGACACCTTCGCGGGGCATTGCGTTGTAAATCGACGCGCGAAGTCCCCCAACACTGCGATGTCCCGCCAATGTGATCAGATTGTGCGTCTTCGCTTCTGTTTCAAACCTCTTATCCAACTCCTCACTCGGCAGTCGGAACGGAACATTCATAATCGAACGGTATGCCTTTTCCGCATGTCCCTTGTAATATCCCCCCGATTGGTCAATCACATCATACAACAGTTGGGCTTTTTCCTTATTGTCCGCGTAAACTTTTTCCAAACCGCCCCGATCATGGAGCAACCAATCGGTCACTAATTTGACCATGTAGATCGAGAAACAGGGAGGAGTGTTGAGCATTGATTTCTGCTCGGCAATTTTTTTGTAGTTCAGCAGAGAGGGGATCGTTTCGTCGGATCGTTCAACCAGATCGTCCCGGATAATAACAAGAGTAACACCGGCCGGACCTGCATTCTTTTGGGCGCAAGCATAAAGCAATCCGTACTTAGAAACGTCAACCGGCTTGCTGAAAATATCGGACGAACTGTCACAGACAAGCGGAACAGAACCGGTTTGCGGTTCTGTCGGCCAAGTAATCCCCTCAATCGTCTCATTCGAGCAAAAATAACAGTAAGCAGCACCCGGATTCAACTTTAATTCTTCCGCAGTCGGTTTGCGCCGGAATTCCGTTCCTTTTCCGTCCCAAACAACATGAGCGTCTCCGACAATTTTGGCTTCACTGAGTGCTTTTTTACTCCAAGAACCTGTCACAATGTAATCCGCTGATTTGGCTGGTCCTTTGAGCAGATTCATCGGAATCATTGCGAATTGCAGCAGAGCACCCCCTTGCAGAAAAAGGACTTGATAATTATTCGGGACATTGAGTAATTGCCGAATGTTCGCTTCTGCTTGTTCAATAATTGCGATAAAAGGTTTGGATCTATGACTGATCTCCATAACAGAAGCCCCGACGCCGGGAAGAGCAAGAAGTTCTTCCTGAGCTTTTTTGAGAACAGGTAAGGGGAGAACAGCGGGACCGGCTGAAAAATTATAGGCGCGTTGTTGCATTGGAAATTTCCTGAAAGAAACAATGAGGTAAGGTTGGAACCGCCCAACCGACCTCAGTATTTTACCGAAACAATCTTTCCGTTCAAGGGCCAAGAAATAAGAGAGACGGGAGAGAAAGGGTTCACCTTGCAATCATATTCCGAACGGTTTCGCGGTTGACCGGGGAGATGATTCCCCGTTCAGTAATAATTCCGGCAATCAATTCGGCTGGAGTCACATCGAACGCCGGATTGTAGACCTTGACACCTTCAGGAGCAGTCCGTTTCCCAAAACCGCAAGTGATTTCCGTCTCGGATCGTTCCTCAATTGGAATCCCTGACCCATTTTCCAACGTGAGGTCAAACGTCGAGACAGGTGCAGCAACGTAAAAGGGAATGTTATGCGCTTTAGCCGAGATTGCAACACCATAAGTGCCAATTTTATTGGCCGTATCTCCATTTGCCGCAATCCGGTCAGCCCCGACAATGACCGCATTGATTTTTCCTTCACGCATAACCCAAGCCGACATGGAATCGCAAATCAAGGTCACGTCGATTCCCCGTTGCATCAATTCCCAAGATGTTAGTCTCGCCCCTTGCAAAAGGGGGCGTGTTTCGTCGGCGTAAACCTGAATCTTTTTTCCTGATTCCGTTGCCGCAAAAAAAACAGCAAGTGCTGTTCCGTAATCCGCTGTTGCAAGTCCCCCCGCATTACAATGCGTCAAACAGGTATCTCCATCTCGCAAAAGAGTTGCGCCGTGTTGACCGATTTGACGACAGATTTGTCGATCTTCTTCATGAATTTGGACTGCTTCATTCCAAAGGGCAACCGCAATCTGTTCCGGTTCGTTTGCTCCTCGCAACATTTGCGCTTTATGCTTCATTCGGTCCAACGCCCAGAATAGATTGACCGCTGTTGGTCGGCTTGACGCGAGATAGGAGACGATTTTTTCGAGGTGTGAGAAAAATTCAGACTCCGAAACATGTTGTCCTAAAACCGGTTGCAGACCGACACAAACACCGTAAGCGGCTGAAATACCGATTGCGGGTGCTCCCCGGACTCTCAGTTGCTTGATTGCTTCCCAAACCGTTTCAACGGTTTTGCAGTCGATTTCCAACAACTCTGTCGGCAAAAGGGTCTGGTCAATTAAACGGAGACAACCTGTTTGATAATCACCGATCCAAGAAAGAGTTTCTATCTGTTTCATCGTTCAAATTTTCTAAAATAGGGGGTCTTGGGGCCAATCTCGGTGATAAACAGGAACCTTTTTGGGAGGTAAAGGTTGACGATAAACATCGGCCCAACATTCCCGATCTTCGTCAGAAGCGTAATACGTCAACCAAATATTCGGGTTACCTCCTGCATGAGAACAATCCCAATGTATGTAGTTGTTCCGATTGTCCAGTTTTTTCTCCCGGGAAGGAAGAATGTCAAGACAGATCAACCGATACAGCTCGCGGTCCGAAAGATGGTCGGTAAAATCGAGAATGATTTTTTTCTCAAACAGTTTCAAGACAGTATCATTGAGAATGGAATGAAGGTCTTCATCGTTAAGAGGATCGGGGTTGGGGAGTCGCATTTCAGGCTCGAACCAACGATAAACAGGGACAATTGGGGCGGTTTCCCAATCGAGCATGGACGCGAGAAACTCGTTTTCCAACTTCAGTGAGAGATGACGAACATCGACGCGACTGATTGCTTCATCGTAATAAGGTTCCAATTCGGTCCACAATTCAGCATTGCGAATCAGATCATCAATTTCGTCCGTTGTGCAGGACATATCAAACATGGGCAGAATCCTCTTTATACCTAACACTGCAAAAAAGATGAAACGTGTTCTCGGTCTTCCCGTTGAATGGACTCTTTGAGTCGGGAATTTTCAACGACAAGGAACCGAACAGGTTCAAAAATTTAACAGCACAGTTGTGTTTGACGGAGATTGGGTGAAACAATGAGACAATTCTAATGACACGCGGGTCTGGAACACCATTTGTATTGGAATACTGTCTCAAACGCTTCTTTCAATACGCTGAATTTAACAGGAATTGAGAAAACTTCAATAATTATTGGCGGTATTCTTGAGAATCTTTTTTCAGCAACCAGATAGAAACGATACAATCGCTATGTTTTTCGTAAAGCGGAATTTTTTACACCCTGATTTGACCGAACGAAAAAAGAGGGTTCTTCAGGGACCGTCCGGGGAAGGTAACAGGAGAGGTGTGTGTCAGGATCAGTACACGTTATTTGCCCTGAAAATAGGTGTAAAAAGCATTGCAACGACCCAAAAATAATACATATCTCCTCAATCCCGTCGGGATTCCATGATGATAGATGACGACTTTTCCCAATGATTTCAACCTCGTAGAGGTTGTGTTATGGTAAAAAACGTCCGTCCAACCCAATTCAGGTCGCAAAACCAACGACTTAGCAAGCTGACGACAAAATGTCCCCGCATAAACAGTCACTTTCATGCAGCGACGACTTTTCTTACACTGTCTCCAAAACGGTCTACTTTTTTCCAAAGGTTTGCTCGATAAAACCTGTATGGATTCGACCGGCTCGAAAATCAGGATGCTGCAAAATACGAAGTTGGAGCGGAATGGAAGTCTTGATCCCCTCAATTCGCATCTCTTGCAAAGCACGACACATACACGCAATTGCTTCATCCCGGGTCGGTTGATGTACAAGCAACTTGCCGATCATGGAGTCGTAGTAGGGACTCACGGTATAACCGGCGTGAGCATGAGAGTCAAAACGAACGCCAAAACCGCCCGGGACGATCATTCGGCTGATTGTTCCGGGAGAAGGTCGATATTGATGATCGGGGTCTTCAGCGTTGATTCGACATTCAATTGCGCAACCCCGATGTACGATGTCCTCCTGTTTCCAAGGTAATTTTTCTCCCGCTGCAACCAGAATCTGGGCCTTAATCAAATCAATCCCCGTCACAAGTTCCGTAACCGGATGCTCGACCTGAATTCGGGCATTCATCTCAATGAAATAGAAGTTTTCGTTTTCGTCAACAATGAACTCGACAGTCCCGGCGTTTGTATAATTGGCTCCTTGAACCAGTTTTTTGGCGGATTCGCAGATTGCTCGACGTGTTGACTCCTTCATAAGAGGGGCGGGAGTCTCTTCAATCAACTTCTGATGTCGTCGTTGCATCGAACAATCCCGTTCCCAAAGATGCAGCACATTGCCAAAATTGTCGGCGATAATCTGCACCTCAACATGTCGGGGGTTGCGAATGTACTTTTCGAGATATATCTCCCCATTTCCAAATGCCGCACTTGCTTCTTGAACCGCTTGGTCAATCGCCGTTTTCAACTGTTCCTCATTCTGGGCGACCCTCATTCCGCGCCCACCTCCTCCTGCCGACGCTTTGATGAGGACGGGAAAACCGACCTGATTAGCGAATCGTAAGGCGTCCGTTTCCGACTTGATGAGACCGTCACTTCCGGGAACACAGGGGAGTCCTGATTTGCGGGCAATTTCGCGGGCCGAATTCTTATCTCCCAACAACGACATTGCTTGCGCGGTTGGGCCAATGAATTCGTAATTGCAACTGCGACAGACATCGACGAAATGGGCATTTTCAGAAAGCAGACCATAACCGGGATGAATTGCGGCGACATCACCGACTTCGGCTGCACTGATGATCCGGTCGATTTTCAGATAACTGTCCGTTGCGCGGGCGGGACCTATACAAATCGCTTCATCGGCAAGTTCCAGATAAGCAGCACCACGATCTGCTTCGCTATAAACGGCGACCGTTTCGATTCCCATTTCCCGACAAGCGCGGATGATTCTCAGCGCGATTTCTCCACGATTGGCAATGAGGATACGTTTGAACATAGAACAGATGACGGAGGGGCAAAAGGACAAAAGGGGCAAAAAAACCTAGGAATCTCAGTGTATCATAACGCTCTGTAAGGGCAATGCAAGGTCGGGGATAGAAGGGCTGCAAAAATTTTCACCCCGGACGACAAAAGGATGTCGGAAAGGGGGGAGTGAACACCTAGAAAAAGAAAAAGGACTTGTGATGTCAGAAACGGCTTTCCAACATCACAAGTCCTACCTCATGTCCAACATTGAGGCCCCTTTACGGCGTTTGTCCCAACATATACCGTTCCTCTTCCTCCTGAATCAGGATTCGCGGAGTCACCATCATCAAAATACTTTCCTGTTGACGTCCAACCCCTACATTCATAAAGAGCCGATTGACAAAGGGAATTTTATTCAGGATTGGTGTACCGTATTCCTGACGACCTTCACGAAGTCGTTTGACACCCCCCAAAACGATTGTTCCTCCGTCAGGAACCGTTACCGTCGTCATTACGGTAAAGGATGCGAGAACCGGTTGCTGAATCGTAACACCCGCATTTGCCGATGTTGTTTTCTTGCTCTTCTCTTCCGGCTCTTCAGTATCTTCCCCCTTCGACTTCGAGGTTTCTTCCGTCGATGATTCCGTCGAACCTGTAAAACGAAATTCCTTCGTCCGGTTCTTTATCGTGTTAAACACAGGATTCAACGTCAAACGGACATATTGCCGATCTCCAGAAACGGTTGCTTGAACCCGCAAATCGGTTCCTTCATTGAGAATCGTAATAATCGGTTGATAAGCGGCGGAAAATTCCCCGACAATCGGGTTGACACTCGTTACAAACGGTTCTTGCGTCATGTCCATAACCTGCCCCATTAAACCGTTCGTCAACGTCACTTTCGGTGCTTGCATCACATTGGCCCGCGAATCTCCTTGAGCGGCACTCATAAAGAAGAAGGCCTGAATGTCACTCAATATCGCCATACCAAATTGCAAACCGACATCCTGTTGGAAACCGCCAAAAGGTGGAATTGCCGGACCATAACTGTTTGCTGAGAGCGGGATACCGAAATCATTCGTGTAGACACCAGGTGTGGACATACCGACCACAACATTGTCTCCCCCGATCTGAATTGGAATCAAGTTCCCATTTGCGTCCTTTTTGTAGGTTCCGTCATCATTCTTTTGATAATCAATACTGATTCCCCGACCTTGTGCTCCCTTGTTCGTGAAGTTCAAGTCAAAGTCCATACCAATTCGTTCAAAAAATTCATCCGTAATCGTGATAAAACGAACCTCAATCGTAATCTGCGTGTCATTCATCTTACGCAACTGTTTGAGCAGATCGGCAATTTCGGCATGAATCTCTTCTGTTTGCTTGACAACAATGGACAAACCATTTTCATACGGCTCAATTGTCGCCCCTGTTTCCTCTTCATCCCAATTGTCTTCTCCCGTAATGTTCTTAATCATGTTGATAATCGACTCAACATCCGCTCCTCCCCCTGCTCCTCCTCCTAACGGAAGAGACGCATTTCCCCCATTCAATCCGCCTGGATTGATTTGCGGCATAATCGAAGGATCAATTCGGTATGTCTCATTTCCCGCTCCAACCGGTTGTGTTCCATTGAGCATTTGCGACCGTAATCGGCCCGCTGCTTCAATACCCCGGCCGTATGCCGCTTCCATTGAATGTCCCCCGTCGGTTCGGAACAGATTGGAATTCGGCGCGAACAGATTACCAACATAATACAACCGGGTTGTCAGTTTCCCCCGACTTCTTGCCGGAGTTGTGATTTTCAACAATTCGTCTTCAACAACATACGTCAACTTGTGTTGACCCAATGTCAGATTTAACGCACTTCTTAAGCTGATGTCCCCGGGAATTTGGACCCGAACCGGGAGATCGGTCGTCACATCGACATCACGAAGAGCGGGCAAGTCCGCCATAATCATGATTCCCGTGTATCCCTGCAAGTAGGAAATCAGTTCACCTAAAGGAATTTCATCTTCAAAATCGAGTCGAACCGGCATGTCCAACTTGCGCAGAATTTCCAGTTCCCGTTCAGGACGCGAAGAACCAACCATTTCGTCCATTCCTTTACGTCCGCGAACTTTTTCCCAACGTTTGGCGTCATATTGAAGTGGATCGGTTCCATTATACGGAATTGCAGCCCGTTGAACGTCCATCATCGCCCCAACAAAACCTTCTTCCTTGCGTTGTCGTATCTCGTCAAACGCCCGGACATCATTCTGCGTTTTCGTTGCTGTGTAGAGCAATTTGACGGTTGGATGCTCAGGAGCAAATTCTTTCGCTTTATTCGCCAAATACAGAGCGTCCTCATACCGTCCTTCGTCGAGACAGCGAGAAACCTGTTCGCAAAGCTCTTTGATCTTCTGCTCGATGAAATCCTTTTCATCTCGTCGGGCGGACATTTCTTCCAAAATCTGCGTGTTCGTTTCCTTCAGTTCTAACTGAGGACGATTCTGTTCCCGGAATCGTCGGGTTGCATCAATCGCAAAATCAATCTGACGTAATCCCTGTTGACGGATATAAGGGTCAAGGTCCGAGTTTTCAATCTTCGCCCGAGCTTCAAGTAACATGTTCAAAGCTCCATCTGGATTCTCTGAACGTAATCGATAAGCAGCGGAAATGTCTTTTGACAATTCTGTGTTCATCTGTTCCGTCAGATTTTTCTCAAACCGTTCCGATTGATCGAGCAATCCGCCCATTTCTCCCCGGGGAAGAACCGTTGGTGCTTGTAAGGGTGTCGCTTCTCCCTGAATCGAACGAAGAGGATTGTTTTCAATACTGCTAACCTGCTGTATGGAACCTGAATCGTTCCGACCATCATAAACGGCGGGAATCACCCCTTGTTGGAGTCCCTGACCCGAATTCGGGGTTCCTGCAAGAATAATGTTATTTCCAACTGGATTATTGGCGTTTCCAAGCCGTTTCGCTGCAACATCGCTCAACAGTCGACCCGGGGTATCAACTCCTTGCGGAAAACTGGAGTCGGGAATACCAAGCCCGGCTGCTTCACGAGCATACCGTTCAGCTTGTTCTGTTCGTCCGGCTGATAATTCGACCCGACCTTTTGCAAGAAGTTCCCCCGCTTGCGCAATCTGTTTCTGAACCGCAAGAGAAACCGGCTGACGCTCGATGTCTTTTGCGTACACTCCTTGTGTGTTCGAACGATTGGCGAGACGGATGTCGCGGATTTGTTGGAGAATGGATTTGGGGTCAAAACCTTTTTGAACCGCTTCTGGACTGAATTGAACCCCCTGAGCATCCGCTGTAAGAGCGAGTTTTTCCGCTGTTTCAAGGTCCCCCTTATAAAGCAATCCGAGAGATTGCCGGGCAAGGAGGTCGGCAACAGCTTTACGATTCGACTCGGTTGCCCCTTCGTTCATCATCCGAACATTCACCTCTTTGTGTTGACGAATCAACTCGGCAATGAGATTCGGTTGATCTTCTCGCGGGGAATACGTCAAATTCATTTCCCGCAATTCGGCAACAAATCGTTCAGCAGACGGAACATCACCTTCTGCTAAAGCGCGACGTGATTTCAAGAGCAACTGGTCTTTTCGGACCTGAATGTCTTGTGTCGGCTGTTGAAATGCCGGTTGCTGAGACTGTGTTATTCCTTGTACTGGGGTCGAGGACAGAGCAGTCGAATTCCCTGTAAGGGGTAATTGCTGATTCGACTGGGCTGAGACACCTTGACTGGTTGCAAGGAAAAATCCTCCAACGCATACAACGGTTGCCAATACCCCTTTCATGGGGCCGAGAAGTTGTTTGATTCGAGCGTGAGGTTTCAACGCAATACTCCTTTCGGGACGAACGATCATGTTCACTATCCTTGTGAATGGACCAGGTCTGTCGATACTTCCTTGTTTCCGTCGTTTTGAACGGGATAATGTCAAAACTGTGGAGCGGGACGGATTGTAATAAATCAATAAAAACAATGGAATAGATAAATTTGCACTTTTTTGGTCTCCTCGGAGAACAAAAAGACAAAATTTCGCATTTCCATTTTTCACAAAGCACTTATTCTGCCCAGATTGACAAATCTGTTTTCTGGGCATTTCTGCGCCTTAATCATTATCCATAAAGATCGAATGAATAAGCCGATTTCATTAAGAAAAAATCCTCAAAATCGGAATTTCAGGAAAAATCGTTATAATCGGCATATTTTAACAAAGCAGCTGTATAGTGGTAATATACCCCAAACGGGTACAAAATGGACATATTGTCGGAACGCAGGCATCCTGCCTGCATCAAGAAAAAAATGTGCGGGCAAGGATGCCCGCGTTCCAATCGGAAAACAAACCCTTTCTAACCGTTTGCAGTATAAGACGGGGAAGAGGAATGCAAGTCCCGAACAGAGGGTTGAATAGGGAGACGGGGCAGATTGGGCATTTTGTCGTTCCTCCTTTGACCGTCTATACTCTTTTTTCCGTCCATACACTTCCTGACACTCCCTCTCAGTCGGTCCGAGCCGAACGGGAATAGATACTTTGCCGCTTCTATTGTTCGTTGAACAGATTCTGTCGCGTTCGCCGTTGTCCTGCGTTTTTTCTCCGAAAGGTCTTGACTTGCATTTCCCTTTCGTCACAATTCAGTATTGTTGGAGTAGGTGTTTTCAGACTTTTTGCTGAAAACCCTTCCTTGCTCCATGATCCATTGAAGAGGATTCTTTAGACCCAAGTACAATGATTGCCCATTTTTTTATAAATCGCCCCGTCTTCGCTTGTGTCGTTTCACTCGTCATTTTGCTGGTCGGCCTTGTTTCCCTCTCCTCTTTGCCCGTTGCTCAGTTTCCCGACTTGGTTCCCCCCTCCGTCGTGATTACAGCGAATTACCCCGGCGCAAGTGCCGAAGATGTCGTCAACACCGTTTGTATACCGATTGAACAACAGGTCAATGGTGTTGACGATATGATTTACATTTCCTCTTCGAGTACAAGTGATGGAAACTGTACAATAACGGTTACATTTGCAGTTGGGACCAACCCTGATATGGCGACCGTTAATGTGCAGAACCGGGTTAAGATTGCCGAACCGGTTCTACCTGAAGAAGTTCGACGACAAGGTGTGACGGTTCAAAAACAATCGACCAACACGGTCATGTTTTTGAGTGTCATTGACGCTTCATCGAAGAAACAAGCGGGGGGGAAAGGAGAAGCGGAATCAACCGGTTTTCTTGGGGGACTGATTTCTTGGTTTACAGGTTCCTCACATAAAGAGGAAGAGGCAACCGCGACCGAAGAGGTTGCGAGCGACCCGGGAGAACCGAAAGATGCTCTTTATCTTTCCAATTACACCTCGTTGTACATCAAGGATGTTTTGTCCCGGGTTGAGGGTGTTGGTAATGTCAACATTTTTGACACCAAGAGTTTTAGTATGCGACTTTGGTTGAATCCCGAGCTAATGACCGCTCGCAACATTTCGGTCAAGGAAGTTCTCGGGGTTTTACAGGAGCAAAATGTTCAGGTTGCAGCCGGTCGAATTGGAGATGCACCTGTTCCAACGGGGCAGAAACTGAACATGCCGATTATTACACTCGGTCGTCTCAGTTCGGTTGAAGCATTTGAAAACGTCGTCTTACGGATTGGGCAAGATGGTCAAATACTTCGATTGAAAGATGTTGCCCGAATTGAATTGGGGTCTATTTCTTATACAACAGATGCGTTGACAAATGGAGTTCCGGCTTGTTCTCTTGGGGTCATGCAACGACCTGGTGCTAACTCACTTCAGGTTGCAGAAGGGGTGAAAAAAGCACTCAATGGTATGAAGCGGGAATTGGCTCGCAACGGTCTGGATTACGTCATTGTTTATGATGCAACAACCTTTGTGGAGGTTTCGATTGCCGAAGTGGTCGAGACACTTGTGATTGCCGTTTTTCTTGTGATTATGACGGTTTATGTCTTTTTGCAGGATTGGCGGGCTGCACTGATTCCAACGTTGACGATTCCCGTGTCGCTGATTGGTGCTTTTTTCTTTATGATGCTTTTTGGTTTTTCAATCAATACCCTGACGCTTTTCGGACTCATTCTGGTGATCGGTATTGTTGTTGACGACTCGATTATTGTTGTGGAGAACACTCAGCGTATTATTGACGAAGAGAAACTGGACTCGAAATCGGCTGCACACAAATCAATGGATCAGGTTGCAGGACCGGTTATTGCAACCGCTCTTGTTTTAATGAGTGTTTTCATTCCAACCGCGATGATAAGCGGCATTGTCGGGCAGATTTATAAACAGTTTGCCCTAACGATTGCGGCTGCTGTTGGAATTTCCTGCGTTTGCGCAATGACCCTCTCTCCCGCACTTTGCGCTATTTTCCTGCGTCCCTCGATTGCCCCTCATCGAAAATTTGTCGGATTCCGTCTTTTTAACTTCTGTTTTGATACTGTCGCCAATGTTTATCTTTTTTGGGTCAAACGAATGATCTTCGGCGCAATCATCGTTCTCGGTCTTTGGTTCGTCCTCATTTTCGGTCTTTACAAAGGTTTTCAGGTTTTGCCGACCGGTTTTTTGCCCAATGAAGATCAAGGGGTGTTGTTCATTGACATCAAATTGCCCGACGGAGCATCGAAAGAACGAACAGCTGAAACAGTTCATCGAATTGAGAAACTGGTTGCGGAATCAAGCGAGATGATCGCCAATACTCTTTTCGTCGTCGGTTTTTCCATGTTGGATAACGGTAATGCTTCGAATGCGGCACTTGGGGTTTTGACCCTAAAACCTTGGGAAGAACGGCGTGATCCCCAAAACAGTTTGAACAGTATTCGGGACAAAGTGGAAGAGGTCCTTTCCGAAGTCGTTGAAGCCCGTTGTTTTGTGTTTTCACCTCCTCCGATTATGGGTCTTGGAAATGCAGGCGGTTTGCAACTGGAATTGTTGGACAAACGACCATTTGGCAGTCAAGCTCTTGCAGAAACCGCGCAAGAGGTGATTTTACAGGCAAAAGAGTTTGGCAAAACGTCGGAGATACCGTATGGAACGATTGTTGCGGGACAATGTGGTTTTTCCGCTTCTTATCCCCGTTACTTTTTGAACATTGATCGTGAAAAAGTCAAACAAATGGGAATCACCCTTGATGAAGTGTTTGCGACACTTCAAGCGAATTTTGGTTCAACGTATGTGAATGACTTTAACATGTTTAACCGTGTTTTTAAGGTCGTGCTTCTTTCTGACGGAGAATTCAGGACAGATGGAGAAAAAATTCTCAGTCTTCGTGTCAAAAACAGTTTGGGAAAAATGGTTCCATTCCGTTCGTTCGCCTCATTACGCTTTGAAGTTGGTCCGCAACAGTTGACACGGTATAATCTTTATCCCGCTGCTGCAATCATGTTGGTCGTTCGACCTGACAAGAGTACAGGAGAGGGGATCGCTGTTGTTGAAGACGTTTGCAATTCACTTCCAGATGGATTTGGTTTTGATTGGACGGGAATGACATTTCAGGAAAAAAGTGTCGGCAGTTCGACGATGATTATCTTTGTGCTGTCGATTGTCTTTGCCTTTTTGGTTCTTTCCGCCCAATATGAAAGTTGGTCAACCCCCATTATCATTTTAATGGCGGTTCCACTTGGTGTTGCAGGAGCTCTTTGCGGGGTTCTCGTCCGAACACTATTGGTCGGGGCTCCTCCAGAAATCAACATTTACACGCAGATCGGTTTGGTTCTTATGGTCGGACTGTCCGCGAAAAATGCGATTCTCATTACGGAGTTTGCGCGTGATAAACGTTTGGAAGGGGAAGGAATCGTTCAGGCCGCTTATGAAGCAGGTCGTTTGCGATTGCGACCAATTATGATGACCTCGTATGCGTTTATTTTGGGGGTGATTCCACTTGTGATTGCAAAAGGAGCAGGAGCAGCGGGGCGACAAGCGATTGGAACGGCCGTTTGCGGGGGGATGTTGACGGAAACAATGGTCGGTATTTTTGTGACTCCGGTTTTGTTTGTTTTGCTGCAAACAGCAGCAGAATGGACAGGGGGTCGAATCAACCGGATGTTGGGAAAGGGGCAGATAGGGGATAGGGGTTAGGGAACAGGGGTTAGGGAATTAGGAATTAGGGTTTGGGAATTGGGGTTTGGAGATAGAGGATTGGCAATTGAAGGTGGAATAGAACCCAACAATAGGAGAATGACACAAAACTGTGTAACCGTTTGACTTGCGAGACGTTGTTGTCTTGTATTTCCCTAATCCCTATCCCCGATTGCCCAGTCCCTCTTCACTCCTTTGCACCTCCTCGCAACATAGGCCGATTATAGAAATGCTCTTAACATTGGGGCGGATGTAGGTGATGAATCAAAAACGTCATCCTGGTTGGAAGAAGCGGCGCGGGTTCGCGCTCTACCTCGTTGCGTTTGTCGTCGCAATCCTGAGTCTGGGTGCTCTTGCGCTCGTTGCCCTGATGATGACCGAACGATCCGCAACCCGAATTCGGGGCAATGAGATTCAAGCTAATCAAGGTTGTCAGTCGGGCGTCGAATTGGCCCGATTGGTTGTCAGCATGACCGAACAGGAACGTCGGCAGATCGGCGGAATCGAAAACAATCCGCGTTATTTTGCCGGGATCGAGATCATGCCGGGCATTGCAACCAGTAATGCCGGAACTCTCCGAACAACACTTCTTTCGCCGTTGATTCAAAACGGAGCCGTAATTGGTACTCGTTATGGTCTGGTGAACGAATCGAGTCGTCTCAACCTCGCTGCTGTTTTGAAATGGGAGTTGGAATCGCCCGGTCAAGGTCGTCAAGCCCTCATGTCACTTCCTGGAATGACCCCGAGTATTGCCGATTCGATTCTTGATTGGATTGACCCGGATAATGTTGCAAGACCATCTGGGGCGGAATTGGAGTATTATCAACGAATCGGCGTTCCGTATGGTCCCCGCAATGCTGTTCCCGTTTCTCTCGAAGAATTGTTGCTTGTCCGGGACGTGAAACGACCGGTTCTGTTTGGGAATGATGCAACCTTTAGTTTTGGTTTTGCGCCGAATTCTTTCCCCAATCAGGCAGGAACAGCGAATTCGGGCAATCAGGATTTGGGAAATCAATCGTTTTTTGACTCTTCTGGTCCTGTTTCGCCGATTTCACCTCATTCGGGCTTTGTCGGGGACCAACAATCTTCACTTGCCGCTTCGTCAGACAATGTTGGTTTAACTGAAAATAATGTTGGTCCAACGACAAATACCAATCCGTCCGGTTCAATTTCAGGCAGTCCGTCCGGTTCGGTTGCAGGAAGTGATTCTGGTATGAATTCCGGCAATTTTTCCGGCTCGGTTTTGGGACGTGATTCCGGGCAAGCGATCAATCCTTTTGGAGATGAAGGAGAAATGCGAATCGGTGCTTCGTCGGGAACAGCCGGTTCTGGTTTTGCCGGTTTGGGAACAATGAGTTCAGGAACAATAAACTCAGGAACAATGAATTCAGGAACGACGGATTCCGGGGTCCTGAATTCGGCAAATCGGTCGTCGGGTTCAGGAGATGCGACATCCGTTACCTCGTTTGCTCAACCGAATTCCCTGTTCGATTCCGCTTCATCCGATCCCCCCGGTTCCAACTCCCCGGAATTCAGTCTCCCCGGTTCCTTGCCGTTCTCCTTGCAAAACAGTTTCGATTCGTCAAACAGCCCCAATTCCAGTTCCAACATTCTTCCTTGGTGTTACCTCTTGACGACGTTAAGTGCTGAAAAGGAGGTCAATCCGTTTGGAATCCCCAAATTTGACCTTAATGAGACGAATTTGGAGTATCTTTACAAAGAAATTGCAAAAGCGGTTGACGAGGAAACCGCTCGATTTGTAATCCTATTTCGTCAAAATGGTCCGATTGACCCTCTTGCGTCAACTTCTTCTGTTTCTCCAACCGGTTCCGTCTCCCCAACCGGTTCCATTTCTCCAGAAACCCCTCTTTCGTCAACCGCAATCAGTCCGGCAAATACGACAAATTCGGCAAACACTTCATCGAACGGAACCGCGATTGATTTCAGCAAACCGGGTTCGTTTCAATTGACAACACCACTTGATTTGCTCAACGTTCTCGTTCCCGGAATACAGGGTAATCCGTTCATATCGAATCAAACGCAAGGAAAAGAACGTTTTTTGCGTCTGTTAGATTACGGAACGACGAACAAAGAGGTTGTCCAGATTGGTCGGGTCAACATCAATGAAGCTCCAATCGAAGTTCTAAGAGCTGTTCCGGGAATCAACAACAATGTTGCTGTTCAAATTCTTTCACGACGTGCTGCACTTGCTGCAAACAGGCCGAATGAGATGAGACATCCGGTTTGGTTGCTCAACGAAAACCTGATTGACCTGAACACGCTCAAAAAAATCTGGAACAAAATAACATGCGGGGGAGATGTGTTTCGTTCTCAAGTCGTTGGTTACTTTGACCGGGCCGGAACAAGTAGTCGTTGCGAAGTTGTTCTGGACGGAACCGTTCGACCTCCTCGACAGGTTTTTTTCAAGGATTTAACGATGTATGGTCGCGGTTTCCCTCTTTCTGTGTTGTCACCTTAGGACATGAGGGGTTGGGAAATAGGGATTAGGGGGGAACACTTCTCGCTTTGACGCAATACTGTCGATCATGCGTCAAATTACATTTCCATTCTCAATTCTCCCCCTATTCCCTATCCCCCAGTCCCTATCCCCTATTCTCCCACTTTCCAAGCCGAAAGAACCTGTTCGGGTTTCGCCGTTCCCGTTGTTCCTAATTGCTGAATCGTAATCGACGCAACTAAATTGCCGACTTGAGCTGCTTCAGCATACGAACCTTTTGCACAAAGGGTTGCGACGATACCACTTGAGGTCGAATCTCCCGCCCCGCAAATGTCAATCGGTCCTCCAACTTTAACGCCGGGAAGTTTTGCCTGTTCCTGACCGTTTTCGTCGAAAACCCAAATTCCGCGAGGTCCCAACGTGACATAAACAGTTCGATTGGTTTGCGCCGCCATTTTTCGTCCACACTCTTCAATCAACGAATCTGAGGGGGTTTGATCTTTTGCCAAACCGTTCAATTGATCATATTCGGGATAATAGGATGCAACGACCTCAAAATGGTTGCACTTGATAATCATGTCGGTAAACTGCGCAATCCGTTCTCGTGAATCGGCATAAATCACGTTAGGTGTCCTTTGACGACCTAATTCGGCGAGTTCATTACGAACCTTTTCGGTAATCACTCCACAATTTTCCTGAGAAACCTGATCCATAACCATAATCGCGTCAACTTTTCCTGCCAATTCACGCAACGCTTGGACAATCTGCTCTTCAACCGATTGCGGAAGAGTTTCACGATTCTTAAGGTCAAGACGGTTCAGTTCCCGCTCAATGATTCTTCCGTTCGCCCCTTTTTCCTGCAACATCGGTTTGGTATAGGTCGGGGTAAATCGTTCTTCACACGCATACAAATAATCCATATTGACCCCTAATCGGGCCAATTGCGTCCGCAACTCCAATCCTTCCCCGTCTTGCCCGGTCATTCCAACCGCAAAAATTGTCCCAACACCAAGAGCACAAAGATTGTTGGCAACAGTCCCGGCTGCTCCTGGACTATGACGTTTTCCAATGATTTGATAAGCGGTCAAACCGGTTTCAACGGACGGTTCATCAAGTGCCGGATCAATCAGCAAATACTGATCGAGAAAGAAATCTCCAACAACGGCAATTTTTTCTGCGGGGAAATGGTCCAGCAATTCTTGTAATCGTGTCGAGTTCATTGTCAATAAAAGAAAAAAAGGGGCAAGGTTCAAACGAACGAGACCATCTTATCGTGTTGGTCAACGAATTTGAAGGAGGGGAGAAGACAGGAGGAGAGGAAAGAGGGCAGAATAAATGTGAGGGTCAGCAAAAGGGGGGCATTTACGAAGACTCAGACGGTTATGTCGAACATCATGTTTGGGGACAGGGAATTTCTTCACAATACAGGTTTCAATCAGGTTGATGTTCTGGTCAAAACCGCCAAAAGTCTTTATAGTGGACCTGTTCCTGTCCTTTCGCCTGTTTTTTTTCGCTTTGTTGCCCTTTTTTGGTGTCCTTTCTTCCACTTTCTCCTTTATGCCGAATCCGGTTTCGTTCATCTTTGCTCTCCACAATCATCAGCCGATTGGAAATTTCGGGCATCTGATCGAACAGTCGTATCGTGAAAGTTATTTGCCGTTTCTGGACGTTTTTGCCGAGTATCCCGATGTTAAACTTTCACTCCATACAAGCGGTTCGCTCGTTGAATGGTTGGACGAGCAACATCCTGAATATCTTGACCGAATTGCCGAACTTGCCCAATCCGGTCGAATCGAAATTATCGGCGGTCCCTTTTTCGAACCAATCCTTGCAATGCTCCCTTCACGTGACCGAATTGGTCAAATCGAACGGTATCGTGATTGGTTGAAAAAACGTCTGGGGATTGAAGTTCTGGGGATATGGACCCCGGAAAGAGTATGGGAACAGTCCTATGTCCGAGATTTGCAGGACGTTGGTATTCAGTTTACGGTTTTGGATGACTTTCATTTCAAAAATGCCGGATTACCTGAGTCCGCGCTTTGGAAATACTACATGTCCGAAGATAATGGTCGAACACTTGCCATTTTTCCCGGAAATGAACGATTACGGTATTTGATTCCTTTTCGGACGATTGAAGAGACGATTGATTATTTTGCACAACAGGGGGATCAACAACCCGGCTCCATTCTGGTTCATGCAGATGACGGGGAGAAATTCGGCAATTGGCCCAACACGTTCGGTTCCGTCTTTGAAGAACGTTGGTTGCATCGTTTTTTTCAGGCTCTTTCCGATAATGCCGGTTGGTTGCAATCGAGGACTTTTGCGGATGTTCTTGCAACTCAAACGCCGCTTGGAACCATTTATTTGCCGGACGGGAGTTATCGTGAGATGACAGAATGGGTTTTACCCCCAGATGCTCAAAGTGAATTAAAACGGCTCAAGAACGAATTGGAGTCGCAACCGATTTGGTCGTCCATTCGACGTTTTATACGGGGCGGATTTTGGCGTAATTTCAAGGTTCGGTATCCTGAGACGAACGAGATG
The DNA here is from genome assembly GCA_051660685.1 of Thermoguttaceae bacterium. Taxonomy (GTDB): domain Bacteria; phylum Planctomycetota; class Planctomycetia; order Pirellulales; family Thermoguttaceae; genus JAVBSX01. The sequence continues at coordinate 20,602 of JBOFQB010000020.1, forward strand.
TATGCCCGAATGATGTCGGTTAGTTCCCGTTTACACCATCTTGAAGAACAATTGTTGGACGAAGATGAAAGAGGGGAGATTTTTGAGCGGGCGAAAGAATCATTATATCGCGGACAATGTAACTGTGCTTATTGGCATGGTGCATTTGGCGGGATTTACCTGCCTCATTTACGGAATGCGGTTTATCATCAGTTGATTCAGGCGGATTCGTTGCTTGATTCGTTGGAGCGAACAGAAACGAGTTGGGTTGAAACGGATGTTGCCGATTTTAATTTTGACGGACAGAATGAAATTCGTTTGGCGAACGAGTATCTTTCCTGTTGGATCATCCCGCATTGTGGGGGGATGATTTACGAATTGGATTGGAACCCTATCTGTCATAATGTTTTGGCGACAATGACGCGGGGACCGGAATCGTATCATGGTCTGATACATTCCATGCGAGGAGAAGGCGGGACCGATTCGGGGGGGAATCGGGTTGTTTTCAAACAACAGGGGTTGGATCAACGGATACAGTATGACACTTATCCTCGTAAAAGTCTGGTTGACCTGTTTTACGATGCAGATGTTGAGTTTGAGCCGGTTCGGTTGGGAACAGCGCAACAACATGGTTCGTTTGTTCTGACCCCTTATCATTCGGTGATTCGACGTAAACCGGGTCGGATTCAGGTTTTGCTGACTGCACAAGGGGTTGCTTATGGAGCGACGTTTCAGATTCAAAAGGCAATCACCTTAAGTGCGGGGAGTAAGACGCTTGAAATCGCGTATAAGCTGGACGGATTGCCGACTGATTACCGACTGCATTTTGCGGTTGAGTTGAATTTTGCCGGAATGCCCGGACATGCCGAAGATCGTTATTTTTTGACAAATGGAAGTCAGAAACTGGGAAATTTAAGTACCAATCTCGATTTGTACAATGCAGGTGAATTGTCCTTACTCGATGATTGGTTGGGATTGCGGGCCGATTTGACTTTTTCGCGTGCAACCAATCTTTACGCTTTTCCAATTGAATCGGTCAGTCAGTCGGAAGGAGGATTTGAACTCGTACACCAATCAGTCTGTGTGCAACCTCATTGGTTGATCCAACCCCAGGAAACGGATTCTTGGACGGTTGAAATGGAATTGACCTTAGGTTGAGCGAACAATACATAGGTTAGGGTGTGAACATTTGGTTGAGAACGTGAAAATGAGTTGGGTGATCTGAAAAAAATTTTTCCAGCCAATTCCGCCCAAAAAGCATTTCTGCTATAATCGCCCGAAATGTAATCGGGAGAGGGGCGCGTGAGGGGCATTAAGCCGGATTCCGTTCATGTCCTGTTTTTGGAGTTTGACGGGTTCAAAAAGAGTTGTGTTGATTTGGCAGAAATGTGGTTTTCCAACTGATAAACGAATAAGAACATGAAAATACGTTGCGAACGAGAGAAATTTTTTCAGGCATTTCAATTGGCGGCGTCGGTTGCAGCGACGAAAGATGTCAAGCCGATTTTACAAAACGTTCTGCTGAAAGCGGAAAAGAATGAGGTCCTGCTTTTAGCAACGGACACCGATCTTGGGATTCGGATGAACGTTGAAGGTTGTGAGGTCTTAGAACGGGGAACGGCCGTTTTGCCGACCAAATTAGTTCGTCAGATTTTGCAGGAGAGTTCCTCCAAAGAACTGGAAATCGACAACAGCAGCAACGAAAAGACAATTATCCGGGGTGAAGGGAGTCGTTTTGAACTGCCGACGCAAGATGGAAGCGAATTTCCCGAAATTGAACCTTTTGCTGAAGTTGCCTATCATACTGTTTCTTCGACCATTTTTGCCGAACTGGTTAAACGGACGCTTTTTGCGATTGACGTTGACAACACGAGGTATACTCTAGGAGGTGTCCTGTTTGATTTTTCCGAGAATCAATTGGGAACGATTGCAACAGATGGACGTCGTTTAGCACATCAAGAAGGAAGTGCCGAATCCGTCGGCGGTCATCTCCCGGACGGAACAGCTATTTTTCCTCCTAAAGCCCTTACACTTGTTGAACGAGCAGCCGGAGATAATGACACGATCCAAGTCGCTGTTGCAAATGGTCGGGCGTTCTTCAAAACGGACAAAGCGGTCATTATGACCCGGTTGATTGAGGGAAAATATCCGCGTTGGAAAAGTATCATTCCAACGACAGAGAATAAAATTGTGGTTGAGATTATCAGCGGGGCCCTGTTAAGCGGTGTTCGTCAAGCAGCACTTGTCACAACGGAGAATCAACCGGGTGTTGAATTCCAGTTTGAATCGGGCAAATTGGTCTTACATGCGGTTGGAGCCGAAGTCGGCGAAACATCCGTCGAACTGCCAATCACCTATTCGGGAGAACCCATTAAGTTGAAGATTGACCCAAAATTTGTGACGGAGTTTTTGCGGGTTCTCGATTCGGGCAAACTTGTAACGATGTACCTTTCTCTCGCTGATCCTGTTCTTTGTCGAACAGAGGACGGTTATGAATATGTGATTATGCCGTTGTCGTAGTCAAGGTACATCGCAACTCAACCCAATACCAACCCTTTACCAATCATGGACTTTGCCGGACCTGAAATTCAGAGTTATCTTGACGAATTGCGTCGATTGGTGAATGAACATTTGGCGAAATGTTCACAAGCCCGTTTTGGTGTTCCCGGGCGATTGGAAGAGGCGATTCGGTACAGTCTTTTAGCACCTTGTAAGCGGATTCGTCCGCTTTTGACGATTATTTCAGCCGATCTTTGTGGAGCGGACCGTTTGTTGAGTATGACGGCTGCTTGCGCGATTGAAATGGTCCATACTTATTCGTTGATTCATGATGATCTTCCTGCAATGGACGATGATGATTTGCGGCGAGGTCGTCCAACCTGTCATATTCAATTTGACGAAGCGACTGCGATTTTGGCGGGAGATGCTCTTTTGGCACTTGCGTTTGAAACGCTTGCACTTGGAATTCCGTCTGCATCTCTTGCAGGTGCTTGTTGCGGAGTTCTTGCGGAATCGGCGGGACCGGCTCAATTGGTTGGGGGTCAGGCAGATGATATGTATGCCGAAGAGACGATTGAACGGTTAGGAGTTGCGGACCGAATTCGATTGTTGGAGTCGATACATCAGCGAAAAACTGGGGCGTTGATTAGGGCAGCATTGCGTTTAGGCGGTTTGGTTGGTCGGGCAAGTGAAGATCACCTCTTTGCGTTGGACGCTTACGGTCAGCATTTTGGTCTTGCTTTTCAGATGACGGATGATTTGTTGGACTGCTTGGGTGAAGAGGATTTGGTTGGAAAACGTTTACGAAAGGATTCGGCGCAAAAGAAATTGGCATTTCCAGAACTTTTGGGGATTGAACGGACCCGGCAAGGGATTCAGGAGGAAGTGGAAAAAGCATGTAAGGTTCTTGCTGTTTTCGATCCTGATCTTGCGGAATCCGAACAAGAGGGGGGGAAACGCGGGCAAGAAGCTCACCTTGCTTATCAAACGCTTATTGGGCTAGTTCAGTACCTGCCGAATCGAAAGAATTAAAAAATGTTTGAAATGAACCGTAATAAGTATACCCCAAACGGGTACAAAATGGACATTTTGTCGGAACGCAGGCATCTTGCCTGCATCAAGAAAAAAATGTGCGGGCAGGATGCCCGCGTTCCAATCGGAAAACAATCCATTTCTAACCGTTTGCCGTATATCTGTGTGCATAAACAACCGATCTATTTTACTTTGTTCATTTCGTGACGTTCGTGCTTTTAGTGGTTCTTTTATACCACGAAATGCACCAAAAACACGAAATCAATACAAAATTTTAATCAATAGGGAATCCGCAATTGAGATAGGTTATTTACGCGCAGACACTAAGGACAAATGAAGACAATTGTTTTGGGGACCGGCAATGTAAAGAAACGGGGGGAGATGCAGGAACTGCTCGCCCCGCTTGGTTTTCATGTTCTCAGCTTAGCTGATTTTGAGCAAAAACATGATGTTGTTGAAGATGGTTCAACATTTTACGAGAATGCGTTGAAAAAAGCGTCGGAACAGGCGAAGTTTTTGGGACATTGGGTGATTGGTGAAGACAGCGGGTTGAGTGTTCTTGCGTTAAGCGGTCAACCGGGTGTCTTTTCGGCCCGGTTTTCTGGAGAAGGGGCGACCGATTTGAAGAACAATGCGTTTTTGTTGGAGCAATTAGGTGAAACGCCGCTTGAAAAACGCGGGGCATTTTACACTTGCAGTATGGTTCTTTGCGATCCAACCGGTCAAGAACAGGCGAGGAGTGAAGCCTATTGTCGGGGACGAATTCGTTTGACTCCGTTTGGTTCCAACGGTTTTGGTTATGATCCGCTTTTTGAGGTTGTGGAATACAAGAAGACGTTTGGAGAAATGAATCCGGCAATCAAAAGATGGATTTCACATCGTTCACGCGCAATGCGAGGTTTGCTCGAATTGCTCAAGAGGAAGACAATTTTTTAGAAAAAAGGGAAAACAATGAAGCACTATGTCAAGGATAAAGTCGTAATCATAACAGGGGGGAGTTCTGGTTTTGGTTTGGAAACAGCCCGAATGTTGCTCGAAATGGGGGCAAAAGTTGTTATAACGGGTCGAAATGAGAAACGATTGAGTGAAGCGGCTGCTGATTTGGGAAACGGTCCGAATTTGCTCGCTGTTCGGGCAGATGCTGTCAAAACAGGTGATTGGAAATTGCTCATTGAGACAACGCTTGCGAAATTTGGGCGGATTGATGTTTTGGTGAACAATCATGGAGCGGGGATGAAGATTGCGAACACGGAAGAGATGACGGACGAAGACATTCAGGGTATTCTTGAGGTGAACATCATGTCCGTCATCAAAGGTTGTCGTGAAGTGGTCAAAGTGATGAAACCGCAAAAGAGCGGACGAATCGTCAACGTTTCAAGTGCTTGCGCACATAGAGGTTGGGCCGGTTGGGGTGTTTATACAGCTGCAAAAGCGGCAATGGTCGGTTTTACCCGCTGTTTACACAAAGAAATGGCAACTTGGGGCGGTTGTGCGTCCAATTTTATTCCCGGTGCTGCTCAAACCGACTTTTGCAATGCAGCCCAGATTGACGGTTCTTGGCTCGCCGGTTATCCCGTTTCGGAAGATTTTGCTCGCATGATTGTCAACAGCATTGATTTGCCGGACAATACGATGATCGAAGAGGTTCGCATTTGGGGAACCAAACAGGTCCATGAGATGCTGAATCCGTACTAAATAGGGATGAGGGAATAGGGAATGGGGGATAGGGGGCAGGAAACAGGGTCCTGTTTCCTGCTCTTTTTCGTCTCCATTCTCTTCTTTCAATTCTCGTATCTCTCAACAGCGCGCAACATGTTGTATTGCGGTTAGGCGAAAAACTCCTGCCCCTAATCCCTATCCCCCATTCCCTATCCCCTATTTGCATGTACAAACTTCTCCTGAGTTGGCGATACTTATTGACCCGGTTTATTGCGCTCGCTTCGATTACAAGCGTGACGCTTGGGGTTGGGGCAATGATCGTTGTCAATGCCGTTATGCTCGGTTTTACAACCGAGATGGAGAACCGAATACATGGGATGCTCTCGGACGTGATTTTTAAGGTCCGTAATCTGGAAGGAATTCCCGATCCTGAGGGGCATATCAAACGGATTATGGAGATTGCCGGAAATGAGATTGAGGGGATCACCCCGACGGTCATTTCCCTCGCTTTTCTTCAGTATCGTTGCGGAGATGAATACATGACGCAACAGGTTCAGCTGATTGGAATCGACGAGGAGACACAAGGTTCCGTCAGCACCATGTCGCAGTATCTGCAACATCCTGAGAATCGCCGACAAATCAGTTTTCTCCTCAAAGAAAACGGATATGATGTTGCAAGTCCTGACAGTCGCAATCGTCAACATTTGCGACCCGAATTGGGAGATGCCGGTTGGTCCTATCGTCGTATCACCGTTGCCGAACGTGAACGAAATCGTCGTCTTCGAGAAGAAATGCGGCGTCAAATCCAAGAGCAGGAACGAGCCGAAAGAGAGCGATTGGAGCGATCATTGCAACCTCAGACACCTATTCAACAGGAACAAGAACCGGGCGAATTGCCGTTTCCCTCTCCGTATGACCCAGGTCCGTTGGTTGTGAATGTCAATCCGAATGAATCAACGGAAACCGGGGTGATTTCTGAAGAGGTTGATTTGGGAGCCGACCCGTTTGCAATTCATGCCGAGACGGATCGTCGGGACACTTTTGACCCGGCAAAAGAGCAACATACAGGGGTGATTCTTGGAATGGGTCTTGCGTTGTATGACCGGACGAGTGATTTTGACTCGACAACGGGAACGAGTGTTGTGGAAGATACGCTGTTTCTTCGACCGGGAGATGATGTTGTTCTGATGTTCCCGACTGCGGGTCGGAACATCAAAGCGGCGCAGGATGTTTTTACCGTTGTCGACCTGTTTGAGAGCAAAATGGTCGATCAGGATACCCGTTTTGTTTTTGTCCCAATTCGGAAATTGCAGCAATTGAAAGGGATGATTGACCCTGAAACGGGAATAGGTCGGGCGACAGAGATACTGATTAAGGCGAAACCGGGGGTCAATCTGGACCAATTACGGGACAAAATCCGTGCTGCATTTCCCGGTTCACTTCAACTGGCCTATTCTGTGCAAACTTGGCGTGATGTTCAAGGTTCGCTCCTTTCTGCCGTTTTTACCGAAATTGCCCTCTTGAACGTTTTGCTTTTCCTCGTCTTCGTCGTTGCCGGATTTGGAATTCTCGCCATTTTTTACATGATTGTTGTTGAAAAGACTAGGGACATTGGGATATTGAAATCACTTGGGGCAAGTGGACTGGGGATTGCCCAAATATTCCTGCTTTACAGTCTTTCACTTGGTCTGCTCGGAGCCGGAGTTGGCGTGATTGGCGGATTGATTTTTGTTGCGTACATCAACGAAATAGCGAGTGTTTTGGCGAGGATAATGGGACATGAGGTTTTTGACCCGGCGATCTATTCGTTTTCGGAAATACCAACAATAGTGCAACCCGGGACAATCATCTGGATCGTCTTAGGGGCGGTTTTCATTGCGATCTGCTCAGGAGTCTTGCCCGCGTTTCGCGCAGCCCGGCTGAAACCCGTTGAATCACTCCGTTCCTAACCCGTTGAACACTCCGCTCCTCATGTTTCGTCCGCATTAAAAAAGGTAGGATAGATGCAACGACTCTCGTTATCTGATCCAGGTTTCAAGGGCTTTCCGTAATTTCTCCGGGTCAATCGGTTTCGTTAAATGGTCGTTCATTCCAACATCAATGCTGCGTTGGTAATCTTGGTCAAGCGCGTTCGCCGTCATTGCCAAAATCGGCAATTTCTCGACTCCCGGTTTGCTAAGACTCCGAATACGTTGCGTCGCTTCTAATCCGTCCATCTCCGGCATTTGCACGTCCATCAAAATGAGATCGAAATCGTCTTGCTGAACTTTTTCAACCGTTTCAACACCATTTTCAGCAATCGTCACATCAATTCCCAACCGTTCGAGCAACTCTTTGGCAACCATCTGGTTGACCCGATTATCTTCGGCAAGTAAAACTTTTTTTCCCTGTAATGACCGATCTCTCGGCAATGTCTTCGAAATGTTTTTCGGGTCATATTCGGAGACGTTTCCATTATTCATCTCACTGAACGCATCTATAATCGCCTGTTGGACGGAAAGACGTGAAACCGGTTTGACCAGAAATCCCGACAACCCGAGTCCTTGGGATTGATTCAGACATTCCGCGCGGTCATACGCTGAAACCATAAGGATATGCGGCATTTCTTGCAACTCGGCACATTCCCGCATTTGACGTAATGTTTCAATACCATCCATTTTCGGCATCCGCCAATCCAGAAGAATCAAATCGAACTTTTCCGGCGTCGAAACGGTTTTTCTCAAGAGCGAAATCGCCGCTTTTCCTGAATCCGCCGTTGACACATTCGGCGTGAAATGCTGTAGAATCTCCCGGGTGATTTCTCGTGCAGAAGGATCATCATCGACAACCAAAACGCGAAGATTCGACATGTCAACCCCTTCAACTTCCAGCTCAATTGCATGGTGTTTGCGAAGTCGTATCGAGAAATAAAACGTCGTTCCACTCCCCAATACACTCTCAACTTGGATCGCACCTCCCATAAGTTCAACCAGTTTCTTCGAAATGACAAGTCCCAGTCCCGTCCCCCCATATCGTCGCGTTGTCGATGTATCCGCTTGCGAAAACGATGCAAAAAGTTTCGCAATCTGTTCCTCGGACATTCCAATTCCTGTATCACGCACAGAAAACATCAGCTCAATCTCTTCTCCTGAAAAACCCACTTCCTTCTCTTCACTCAGGTCTTCCAACTCATCCATCTCAGCCGGACGGTTCGTGTTGAGAACCGAAATCAACACTTCTCCTTCCTCGGTAAACTTAATTGCATTATTGACGAGATTCAAAAGAACTTGCCGCAATCGAAGTGGATCACCAATTAAATCGTCAAAAATGAGTCCACCATATTGTGTTCGGACGGAAATCCCTTTTTCATTGGCTTTCAATTCAACAATGTCAAGAACTTCCTGCAACAGTTTTGAAAGCGAAAAAGGAATCGCTTCAAGGGTGATTTTGCCCGCCTCAATCTTGGAAAAATCAAGAATGTCATCTATGATCCCCAAAAGATTCGTCGTCGCCGTTTGCGCTTTAAGAAGATAATCCCGCTGTTTCTCATCAAGTGGAGTTTGAAGACAAAGATAAGTCATACCGAAAATGGCGTTCATCGGCGTTCGTATTTCATGCGACATGTTGGCAAGAAACTCGCTTTTCGCTCTCGTTGCCGATTCGGCAATGTCTCTCGCAATTTGCAGCTCTTCCATTTTTTGCTCAACCGCTCGTTGCGTTTTTTTCAACTCACGCAAGTCGAGAACATAACCGACGGGAAAAAAACGACCCTCTTGTTCCAAACGTACAAGGGTTACATCCGTCGGTAAGGGTTCACCGTTGACCGTTTGGTGCATCCATTCAAACTGTGTGTATCCCGTTTGCATCGTTAACGCTATTTTTTCTTTCGCCAATTCAGTTGATAACATTCCATTTGGCTGAAATGTTGGCGAAAACTCATCAAAATGCCCCTTATAATACTCTTTGTTCTTGTCCCCCTGATCGTCAATACCGAGCATTTTTATCATTTTGTCATTGACATCGACAAGCTCACCTTGATCGTTCCAAGCGTCATATCCAAGCGGCATTGCGTGAAGAATGAGCTTCATCCGGTCATTTGCCCGATCTATTTCCGCCTGCATCGCCTTTTCTTCCGTCAAATCGCGTGTACTGCTGACGATGATGAGGTCACCTTCTGACGTAATTCGGGTCAATGAAATTTCAACCGGAAAAAGAGTTCCATCCTGTCTTTGACGTATTCCTTCAAAACGCAAGAAACCGTGTTCAAAGACATTGGCGACATGTTCTCGCGTCAACTCCTCGGATCGTCTTCCGTTAGGTTGATACTCGGGCATAAGGTCGAAAAACCGTCTCTGAAACTCCTCTTTGGATGCAATGCCGTACATTTTCAAAAGCGGCATGTTACAATCGATAAGGCTAAAATTCCGGTCAAAGAGCGTAATTCCAAGAGGAATAGCGTCAATCATAGATCGGGTCCGCTTTATCACCCCTCGTTGAAGTGAGAGAGTAAAGAGGCTGATTGCAGCAGCGAGGACGATCATGGTCAGAAACTGGAAAAGAAAATTTCCCGTAATGATTAAGGTACGACGTTCTTTGTAAAACATCGTGTCGGCGAGCATTTTCTCGTTAAGCGTCCTCAAAAAGAGTTTTGTCTTTTCCGCAATCAGATTGAGGTCTTTCTGATAAGCTGTGCTGTAAAGTGACTGAACGGCGAAACGTGATATGGATTCCCCCTCGTTTCTTTCGAGCGGTCCGGGAATGTATTTATCTTCCATAACGGAATTCATCGCCTGTTGCTCAACTTGTGTCAGTTGCTCACTGATTTCAAGGGCTTGCTGAAAAGGAAGCACCTCAGATTCCGTCAGTCCAAATCTTCGTAAAAGCTCGACTTGCGAAACACATTCTCCCTTCACATATTGAGTAAGACGTTGGTTCAATTCAGGCGGACGTGCCTGTTTGCCGCTTCGCCAACCAAGAATTTCGTGATAATACTCGTAAAATTCCTCTTGTTGTGTTTCACAATAAGCGCGTGCATACCGAGTCAGGTCGCGTGAAGTCATACGAAACTCATCGACGACCAAGCTGATGAGATGACTCCGCTCTTCCCGAGCAATGATTTTGTCCCCATATTTCGTTTGCAATACCGTCAGGACAATTTGAAGTGCAAGCAGAATGATCGCAACAGCGAGCAGTCCCCAAAACCGATACTGTAAATTCATTTTCATCTTCATTACATTCGTACCTGATAGGGCCCAAAACGACAACCAAAGAACGCAAGTGAATTTTGTCTCAATAAAACCTCGTTTTGGATTGGTTGAAAAATTGAACACGGCTCGCATTCTACTTTTTTTGGTATCCTGTTGCAAGACTAGATTCACAGGGCGGAAAAAAAGAAAAAAAACAGGTCGTTTAGAACATTTCAAAAATTGGCATACACATTGCACACCTTTTTGACACCTGAAATTTTGTGACGCCTGAAATTCAAGGATTGCATCTCTTAGCTGCATCGCAGCGACCTTTTTGTAGCCCGGGGTGTAGCGCAGCGAAACCCCGGGTGAGGTGCTGCGACCTAAGTATGTCGTTTAGCCGCAGAACAACGTTCTGCGTGTTTTGGGGCAGTTCTAAACGCGCGATACGTTGTATCGCGGCTAAACATTTGTGTCGCTCCGACGGAGCTTGATTTGTTGGGGGACACTTAACCCGGGGTTGCGGTCGCGTTGCTCCCTTCACCCCGGGCTACAATAGGGTCGCCGCTATGCGGCTACACAAGAACGACTTTGAGTAGTTCAAAAAGGGGCATACACCGTTCACGCTTTTTTGGCATCTGACACACACGGACAATTTGGTGCTGTGAGATGTACAGTGATTTTGGAAATGCGCTCGCCGCGATACATCGTATCGCGGTCAATCGTCCCTTGTACTCTCCGTGAGACCCTTAAAAACATCATTGAACGGCTCTTGGACAGATCGGCGATTTTACGGTATAATGCGAATGTCCTTCAACTGTAGACAGCCTTGTTTTTTAACCCGGATGATCCTTATGAATCCTCGCCTCATCGCCCCTTCAAGCTCCCCCCTTCTTCTGCTGCTTTGTCTTTTCATTCTGGTTCATGGAACTTCCTTCTCTTGTTTCTCTTACGCCGCTGAACGACTGAATGTCCTGATGATCGTTTCTGACGATCTGAATGATTGTGTCGGTTATGCAAATGGTCATCCTCAGGTCCAAACACCGCATCTTGACCGTTTAGCGGATCGCGGGGTTGCTTTTCTCAACGCTCATTGTCAAGCTCCCATTTGCAATCCGTCCCGAACAAGTATTTTGACGGGATTACGCCCAACAACAACGGGGGTTTATGCTCTTGAACCCTGGTTTCGGACGGATCGAAAATGGCGGGATCATCTCACGCTCCCCCAATACTTTGCCGAACAAGGTTATTACACCGTCTCAACCGGCAAAATTTATCACGATTGGACCCAATTTGATAAAGTCAAGACTGAACGTCCGGAATTTGACGAGCTGGGATTTCATGGAGGTTTTGGCCCGCTCCCGCCTGAAAAATTTGTTGAAACCCCGGACAAAATGCGGTTGATTGATTGGGGACCTTATCCTGAACGGGATGAGGAGGGGGATGATTACAAGGTTGCTGATTGGGCAATTGAGAAACTGAGGAACATGCCGAAAGACAAGCCGTTTTTCCTCAGTGTCGGTTTCGCCCGACCCCATTTGCCCCTTTATGCCCCGCCAAAATGGTTTGAACTCTATCCCGAGGAAACCTTGTGTCTCCCCCCCTATCTTGAAAACGACCGGGATGATGTCCCCAACGCCGCTTGGTATCTTCATTGGAAATTGCCCGAAGTCGGCATGAAATGGGTCCAAGAACACAATCAATGGAAACCAATTGTCCGGGCCTATCTCGCGTCCGTCAGTTACATGGACGATCAGGTTGGTCGCGTCCTTGATGCTCTTGAAAAAGAAGGTCTTGCCGAAAAAACAGTGATTGTTTTTTGGGGAGATCAAGGTTGGCATTTGGGCCAAAAAGAATTGTTTTCCAAAACAACACTTTGGGACCCCTCGACCAAATCCCCTCTCATTTTCGCAGGTCCCGGCATTTCACCTCAAGGTCGTTGCAATCAAGCGGTTGAACTGCTTGACATTTACCCCAGTTTGATTGAACTGTGCGGTTTGCCCGAAAATTCCCTGTTGGAAGGACATTCTCTCTGTCCGCAATTGCAGGATGTAAAGACGCCCCGGACATTTCCGGCAATCACCTCAGATGGTCCGGGCAATCATTCTGTTCGGACGGAACAGTTTCGCTACACCAAGTACGCCGACGGTTCTGAAGAGTTTTATGACATGCAGGTTGATCCGAATGAATGGACGAATTTGGTTGCAAAGCCGGAATTTCAGGACGACATCAACCGGTTGGAGAATTGGATTCCTGAAAACCCCTCACCTCCTCTTCCCGGAAGTCGTTCACGTCTGGTCGAGAAGAAAGGCAACATCTGGTATTGGGAAGGAATACCGATTGAACCGCAAACACCTGTCCCCGCGCTCGGAATCGTCCCCGAAAATCATGCCCCTCATCGTTAAGATTGCGACGATTCCAAAGGTCCTTTTGTATGGTCGTCTCCTGCCTTTTCTTGGACGATTGCCGGTTCTGCCGGTTCATCCTGTTCTATTTCTTCAGCCGGTTCAACCTGCTTCTCCGGGTCTTCCTCGTTGATCGCCTGAAATAAGGGTGAAGCGGCTGAAATCGCAACATTCGCCGATTCCGGCAACCCAAGTGACTTGTGTTGCTGTTCCCGTTTCGTCCGCTCCACAATTTCCTGCGAGAGATTATGCTTGATTTGCATAAACTCCAGACGATTCATTGCCCCTTTCTGCATCATTCGCTCAAACTCCACAAGATGTTCCTCTTTCGTCGGAGGAACAAATGTCATCCCCCTTTTGATGCAGTTCAGGACATACCTTGCAATCAGGACCAATAAGGTCAATCCGGCAATTCCCAAGAGAATCTGAAATGTCGGGACTGAAGACATGGAGTAGGGGATAGGGAATGGGGGTTTGGGAATACAGGGGAAGATAAACATCTTCTTTACCGAACGGGAACGGTCCAAGCGGTTTGGTAATCCGGCTCATAACTCGCCTGTGATTCATTCTTCTCGTCAGAAACAATCACGGCCCGAACATAAAGATCGTTCCGTTTGAGCGTGTACGAACCGCTTGTTCCTTCCACTTCCGAAAAAGTAACACCAATGTCCTTCGAGAAAGTATACCCCTTTCGTTCAGGTCGTCGATCCTTCTTCTCAACCGTAAGCGGTGTCAGTTCCTGATTGAAATTCTTTTTCGTTCCAATGAAACGAATCGTGTACTTTAGTCCGTCTTTCGGCTTGACCTTGACACTCAAGGTTTTATCTTTGAACGACACCTCTTCCAGTTCAACCCCCATTGTTGCATAAAAATCCCCGCGATACATTGCACTTAAGATAGAAGTCGGGTCAAGCTGTTCCGAACGGACCATGACCCAACATTGACCCGGATTCGCACTTCGGTCCTTAAACGAGAGGTAATTATGTGTATCATCCGTTCCAATTCCATAAATAAGCGGCCATTTTTTTTCCGCCCGAAATGCGTTCACCGCGTCATAATAGTTTTCTCGACTCCAAAACGTTTCTTCCCCTTCTTCCCCCGCACTTGGTCCTCCGTCGGCATTGATTAGCTCGAAAAAACGGACTTCGGGCACATTTGCGAGACTGATTGCGTCAATGTCAAAATACGGCCAAGCCGGATGATTCAGCATGAAAAACGAAACGCGACCTTCCTGAGCACCTGCATCACGAACGGCAAGGGCGTTCAAACGGATTGATTCACTGAGGGTTTCTCCGGCTTGAAAACGGACCGTTGAACCAACATTGATCGCGTTTCCATGCAGCGTCACTCCGTTAATACCACTGTTCATCTCATGTCCGGGTATGACCAGAAATTTGCCCGGAATGTCCAACTGTTCCTTAAATTCCCAGACCGTCTTCAAACGAACCTGTTTTTGCCCGTTCACTTCCCGAATCTGCACTTTATCCGATCCATAACGGTCCAGTAATTGCTGAACCAATTCTTCCAGACTCGGATTGTCAATCACCTTCCAACGATCTGCGTTCAACTGCAAATCGGAGTGATCGGACAAAATGACGAAGTTGTAATCGTGGTCTTTATACCAATCAATCGCTTGTTCGGGAAAGACATTTCCGTCACTCCAGAAGGAGTGCATGTGCAAACTTCCTCGATACCAGTTTGATTTCGGGTCTTCCCCGCGAACAAACATTGTTGCGACACAGCTGAACAGTAAAACGGCACAAAACAGTAATGATTTTTTCATAAGTTTCTTGGGGTTAGGGAGTAGAGGATAGGGTATAGGGAATGGGGTATAGGGATTAGGGAGGGAATATGAGTTTAGCCGCGATACAACGTATCGCGCGTTCTGAACCGCCCAAAACGCGCACAACATTGTCCTGCGCTGAACGACAAAATTTCTTCACTCCCCCCTATTCCCTATTCCCCAGCCCCTATCCCCTATTTTCAGTTCTTCAAAAAGTTCATGGACTTTCCGTTCAACCAACGTATGTAACTCGTCAGGGTCCATATTTCGGGCAACCTCGTAAGGAATCACTTCGCCGAAACGGACCCGTAATTGACCGGGACCGGGATATTTTTCATAACGGGGCCAACTCTCGTATACCCCCGAAACGGCAAGAGGGAGAATCGACGCTTTCCCTCGCAATGCCAATGTCAAAAAACCGGACTTAAAAGGGGCAATTTTTCCGTCCCAACAACGTTGACCTTCTGGAAACATTAGGACCATCTCCCCATTCTTCAGCCGTTTAATCGTCTCTTTGATCCCTTCATAACCAATCCCCGCATTGTTCAACGGAATTGCATCTAAGGAGTCAATCATCCATCCAAAAGGTTTGAACTTGAACAATGTCTTTCGAGCAAGATAATTGATCTGTCGCGGAATCCCTGCCCCAATCAAAGGAGGGTCAAAATGCGATTGGTGATTGGAAACGAGCAGAACCCCTCCTTCTTTGGGAATGTTGGAACGACCAAAGTAGCGGACCGCATAAAGGACGACAAAGCAGAGCAGGAAAAAGTGCTGGAATAGTCCGTACCAAATCCGCTTGGTCAACGATTTCTTCTTGACCCTCTTGCGGTTGACCGCCCCTTCCGCCTGTTTGTCTCGATCCTCAACCGGTTCTTTTGCGTCTGACATGACTTCTACTTTCACTCGCCAATAGATCGGAAATACTGAAATCGGTATCCCTAGTATCTGCGTATAAATAACGGATACCTTTTAATTTGTTCCTTTCGTGAGGTTCGTGTTTTTAGTGGTTCTTTTAGACCACGAAATACACCAAAAACACGAAATCAATACAAAACTTTCATCAATTGTGAATCTGCAATTGAGATAGGTTATTTACGCGCAGACACTAACGAATAAACTCTTCCTGATCTTCCTGTTTGAACGTCCCAATCAACGGAAGAGCGTTGCGATCCAACCCCGCGCGGTATCCGTCAAACTGTTCCGCCGCTTGCGCAAGTGTCATATTGAGTAAACCGAGGTCAATTCCAACGGGACAACAAGTGACACAAGCTCCGCAACCGACACAGCGTCCAGCCAAATGAAAAGCCCGGACAATGTGCCAAGCAAAATTTCCTTTTAAGTTGGAAGACGGTGTAAAACGATACGGTCGGTTTTTGTCGGCAACGCAAACTTCACAATAACAGAGGGGACAGGCTTGACGACACGCGAAACACTTGACACAACGGTCAAATTCTTTCGTCCAATACGCCAAACGCTCATCCCGGCTCATTGCGCGGAGCATTTCCAGTTTTCTGTACCTTTCTTCCGAACTGTAGGAAACGGGTTTTTCCCGGAGTTTGCCGATCACCATATCACAGTGAAGAGGATTGTGGACTTCGCAACAATGACATTTTTCCGCCAAGTCCTCCCCTTTTTTCGCCGTAATCACCCCCTCGCAAACAACGCCGATCACAACCAGTTTCTCTCGGTCAATCTGATGTTCGGCTTCCAAAACCGCAAGGGTTTTCGCGTCACAACCTTTGACAATGATTGCGATTTTGCCCTGTTTTTTGACCTCTTTCTTTTTCAGATAAACCGTTAGATTTTCCGAACAGCGATCATTCCAGATCAAAAGCCCGCAATCTTTGGGATCGGTCAGGAAAACCGGCCCAACCCCCCCGGTTATCATTTGTCCATAACCGATTACCAGATCAACCGTTTTTTGTGTGAGTAACTCCCTCGCCCTATCCTGTATCTCTGTCTGTATCGCACTCTGTATCTCCGTCTGCATCCCTGTTTGTGTCTCCGTCTGTGTCTCTGTTTTCATCTGTACTTTATCAACCTTATCAAATAACGTGCTGTTTTGCCAAATCGTACAGTCCGCTCACAAGTTTTGCGAAAAGGAGCAATTTTTATTTTTTACCACGAAAATCACAAAAATCACGAAAACCTCACAAAATACAGTGTTTCGTGTCATTCGTGTTTTTCGTGGTGAAACCTATCTGTCTAACCCGACTCAATTCAGGTCACAAAACCAAAACTTGTTAGCAAACTGTCAAATCGTTAGGGAAGGAACCTCTTTTCCTGTCGGGGGTTCTGGAAAATCCCCAACCAACCAAAAAACAAGTCGAGCCGGGCCTATAAGCCGGGTTTTGTCTTCTTGCGAAGGACGATCATTTATCTGGGATGTTGGTTGCCCAACTCCTCAAGCGGTTCACCCGGGACGTTGACGGATCGGACCAATCCTCATCCCTGTTTAACCTTGCATCCTGTAGGGTTTGCCAAGCTAAATCGGTCACCCGACTTACTGGTGAGCTTTTACCTCGCCGTTTCACCCTTACCAATTCGATGATTTTCGGACCAATCGGCCCGAAAAACGTCTCTTTGGCGGTCTACTCTCTGTTGCACTTTCCCTAATCTTACGATTGGTGGACGTTATCCACTACAGTGGTCCGATGATGCCCGGACTTTCCTCCCAATCCTTTTTTTCTCTTTGGGGAGCAAAAGGGACTGCGCGATCATCCGGCCCACCTCGACTATTTTTTGTTGAAACGAACTTGAATCGACAAGATCGTTCTGGAGATTGTAAATTGTTTTGGTTGAAAAGACAAGACAACACACCAGACATTTGGTTGAAAAGATAAAACACCACACCAGAGAAAACAAGGAAGCTCGAAGGAGCGACCGATCTGTTGAGCCGCAATACAACCCCAAAAGGCCATTTCAGGCAGATGCTGAAATGGCCTTTACTACAAATAGGGGGTTCTGTTCTCTCTCCAAATTCTTCAGGAACCCGGCATCAATCAGCCGGGAACGGCTTAAAGAACTAGACGAGCTCTTTTTTGGAACCAACGAGAGTACGAAGTCTCTCGGCCAAAAGTGAGGAATCAAACGGCTTTTTGAACGTCTCGTTAATCGTCGAACGATCAAAACTCATTGAACTTCCATCATCCGGCAACAGGGCAATCAGGATAGTTTCGGCAAATTCGCCGTTGCGCCGCAGATTCTGACAAATCTGAAGCGATTCCATTTTCCCAATCGAGAAGTCAACAATAATACAGTCGGGATGAAAACTTTCCGCCTGAATACCAGCATCGAAACCACTTGCAGCAACTGCAACCTTAAAGGATCGATCTCCGGGTAATTCACGCTTGAGATTTTCAATCAAGACTTGATCCTGGGCGACGATCAGGACTTTTGCCAATGTTTCATCTTCCAGCTCTCCTAAGGGCATCCCATGTTCCTTGAGGAACTTCACCAGGTATTCTCTGGGAATTCTTCGGTCTTGCGAACCGGGAATACGATACCCTCTGAGCCGGCCCGAATCAAACCATTTGCTGACGGTGCGCGGGGCCACCTTACAGATCTTGGCGACCTGACCAGTTGTAAAAACCTTCATTGCGGGCTCTCCGTTCTTGTTTACTCTATTTCCATAAGGTGTTGAGAGCGACTCTCCTTTTCGCTCGCAACGATTCACAGCCCTATTTTTTGTCCCAATCAACAAATCATTTGTTGAAAGACAAAATCTGGATCAGGGCAACGATAATCTAATGCTTCAACTCCATTTGAGGACTTCGCGTCCCAGTTCAGTTCCTTCATCTCTGAGTCGCGGAAGTATCATCGGTTTCTTGAAGTCGCTAAATTGAGTTATTATCAGAAAAGTTGTTCAAACTCCTACGTTCGGTCTTTTCCGCAAGATAACTGAATTCTGCAAACTCCTCAAAATCTTTCTCAAAATGGTGGTCCTTTTTTTATTGACTGTTCTTCCTTGAAAACAGACTCAACAAAAAAAGGGGATACGACTTTTGACGAACAACCCGCGATTTTGGGGTTAAAACAGTTGTTTCACTTCATCCTCAGTGAACAATCCGTTTTTTCGTCTGAGTCCTATCGAACTTACCCTACAGATCGGAATTTTAAGTGTCAGCACTTTAGAAAGAAAATCCGTCTTGACCGAACAATCCGGGAAATTTCATTTAGACGGAATTTTCGGCAAGCGTGATAAATTAGTAAAAATAGAAAAATCAGGGATTCTGCTGATTTGGGGCAAGCGTTGGAGTTGGAACCTGAAGACGTTGAGGGGGGAACTGTTGAGTCGGTTGCGTCGGGAACTGTTGAATCTGGGGACCCGGCTGATTCTGAGGATTTTCAGGATAAGGATTGTAGGGAACAACGGAGTTGGGAGATGTTTCCGGGGCGTATTGCGGATTCGGCGTAGGAGCAGGTGTCATGCTCGGAGCCGACGAACCGGGAATTGAGGGGACCGGACCATAAGGTGTTGGCGCATAAGGGGCCGGAGTATACGGTGTTGGAGTGTAAGGTGTCGAACTGCCTGCTCGAAACGCCCCGCTTGCGTGTGCTGTTGCCCTTAATTGTTCCGCCTGCATGATCAAATCATCCGGGGGAATCATCTGTTGAGATCGCATACGAACATCAAAATAATGTTGGTTCGTAATGACCCCGGGAACAAGGATTTCGGAAACGAAGTCGATTCCGGCCCATTCATACCAGGGAGCTGGGAGAGCGACGAGTTCAGTATGGGTTTCATACCCGTCTTTGACCAGACGAAGTTCACGTTTTCCGTAGAAGTCGAAATTACGCGAGATCGGCGTTTTGCCTAATTCAACATTATCGAGGTAGGCAACAGCACCTGGGGGGTCACTTCGGACGGTGATACGTCGACGGACACAACCTTCGCTGACTGCGAGGAGGGTTCCAAGCAGGAGCAGGAGAGCGAGGAGTGATCGACGGGCCGAAATCATGATTTCGCAGAAAAGGGGGAAGAATTCAGATTCAGAAAAAGGCGTAAAACGGGCAAAATGGGGGATTTTTCGTTGTCAAGCAAACAAGGAAGAATGAACAAGTTGGAAGTTGCACGTCAAAACCGATCAGTATTGGGCAACAGGTCGTTGGACGTTGGGCAAAATGACCCCTTCTTCTTTTGCGAAAAGTCGTATGGATTGGATAAAATACTGACAACGACTGGACGTTCGGTGTCGCATTGCATATCGATAAGCGGCATAGACAGCCCGTTCGGACAGTTTGCCGGTTTTTCTGAGAGAATCGACCAGATCGACAAAATCACACTCGGCTTTCGTCCTTGCTCTGAGTATCTTCTTGAGAGTATCAGCATCCAGTTTGTCAAAAATACTGGTTTGTTCCTGAGCATTTATTGACCGTGATGAAAACGCAAAAAAGGCTCCCAGAGTATAGCGAAAAAGGGTTCTTCGGTTGAACATAAGCTGTATCCTGTTTTTCCTGACTTGAGGAAGATGCTAAAATCTTTGTTTTCTCGCTTGATCGGAAACAAAGCGGCATCCAATTCGCCAAAACAGACGGGCTGTTGTACGAGTCGGGGGATAATACCAAAAACCCAAAAAGCGGACAAGACCAAAAAAGTGGGAATCAACCGTCCATACAGTTGTTAACGAGTTTTGCGAAAAGAAGAAATTTTCTTTTTTTGAACCACGAAAAGCACAAAAAACACGAAAACCTCACAAAATACAGTCTTTCGAGTGTTTCGTGGTCAACAAATCCGTCCAACCCGGCTCGGTTCAAATCGCAAAACCAAACTTGTTAACAGACTGTTCCCCATTCCCTATCTCCTATTCCCTAAAAAATTTTTTAACCGCTTTGTTGTGAATGGTTTCGCAACCGATTAGAATGATGACGTGATTGGTTTCCGTCGTTTTTCGCTCTTCACCCCGCTTAACTGGAGCTAACCTCATGTCGCAATCGTTCAATCGTCGTCACTTTATCAAAACTGCTTCTCTCGGAGCTACTCTCGCTGCTGTTGCTTATCCTTCAACTCCCGAAACCACTTCGGCTGCTGAAAACAACACGCCGAATCCTTCCGAACCGATTTTAAGGTCTCAGCAAGAGGTTCAGCAGGTTCCAAGCGGAATGCTCTGTCCCAACTTTGAAATCGGTCGTATGCTTCTTGGCGGAAATCTGTTGACACATTACACACATGCCCGGGATTTGCAGTACACCTATAATCTGGCAAAGCATTACAACACGCTTGACAAGATTTTCGAGACAATGCGGATTGCCGAATCACACGGAGTCAACGCTGTTGTGATTCATACAGCAGAAGGGGTGATTGACATGATGAAGCAGTACAAAAAAGCGGGCGGAAAAATGAAATGGATCATTTGCCCGACTGCTCCTGTCAAAGATGATCTCGCCGAATACACCCGGGCTTGTGAACAATTGGTTGATGCTGATGTCGATTCGATCTATCTTTGGGGGGTCCAAGCCGATTCATTGGCCGGTTTGGACTTAGGAGGAACGGAATCGAAACCGCGACCAGACCTGATCCAAAAAGTTGTCCGCCTCATTCGCTCCTACGACCTCCCGGTTGGTATTGCGGCACATCGTCTGAACACCGTTGAACTCTGTGTTCAGAACGAAATCAAGCCGGACTTCTACATCAAGACGTTTCATCATCATCAATACCCGAGTGCAACCTTGAATTACGATTCGATGTGGTGTTATGAGCCGCAAAAAACAGCCGAAGTCATGTCAAAAATTGACATTCCCTGGATTGCGTTCAAAATTATGGCAGCTGGAGCGATTCCGCCGCGCAATGCTTTTGAATACGCCTTTTCCAACGGGGCCGATTTTTGCCTATCTGGGATGTTTGACTTTGAAATCGCCGAAGATACCCGAATCGTCAACGAAGTCCTCAACCTCGATTCCGTCAAAAACCGTCCCCGAAAATGGTTCGGTTAAACGAGCTGAGGTTCAGAACGCGCGATACGTTGTATCGCGGTTAAACGTTTAGGTCCCAAACGGGATTACAGATAGGTTCAACCAAAACACAATCGTTGTTTATATTTACTGTTTCTAAGGAGGACATGATGAGATTTTTGTTGACGGGATTGTTCATAACACTGTTGTCTTGGAATGTCATTGCAACCGAACAAGCATGGACGAAATTCGCAGGAACGCCGGGAAAACCGGGATCGGGCAAAAAAGTGGTTCTCCTTTCAGGAGACGAGGAATACCGTTCGGAAGAATTGGTCCAACAATTGGGAAAAATTCTCGCAGAACATCACGGTTTTGACTGCATTGTTCTTTATGCGATTGACCCGAATACGGGGGAGATTGACCCTTGTGTATTGAATAACATTCCCGGTCTTGAGAATCTCGACGATGCTGATGTTGCTGTGATGTTTTTGCGATTTCGTGATTTGCCGGATCAACAGATGGAACATATTGACCGTTATTTGATGCAGGGAAAACCGATTTTGGGGATTCGGACCTCGACACATGCGTTCAACATTCCGGCCGGAAAGAAATTTTCACGATATTCGTTCAACTATAAAGATCGTCGGGGTCCCTGGACGGACGGTTTCGGTCGTTTGGTGTTGGGAGAAACCTGGATCAATCATCATGGAGAACATGCGGTTGAAGCGACTCGGGGTGTTCGCGTTCCTCACTCTGATTCTAAAATGGTGAACGGTTGTGAAGATGTTTTTGGACCAACCGATGTTTACACCGTTCGGCTTCCTCTTCCAGATGGTTGTGTTCCCGTCCTGTTGGGACAGGTTCTTTCGGGAATGAACGAGACCGATCAACCGGTTTCGGGACCGAAAAATGACCCGATGATGCCGATTGCTTGGACGAAACCGTATCAACTGCCAAATGGTCAGGTTGGTAAGGCGTTTACCTCAACAATGGGATGTGCAAAAGACATGGAAAGTGAAGGATTCCGCCGATTGTTGGTCAACGCGACATATTGGCTCGCCGGACTTGAGGAACAGATACCAGATCGAGCCAATGTTGCAATTGTTGGGGACTTTGAACCGCTTTCTATGGGATATGGCAAGTTCAAAAAGGGACAAAAACCGTAAGCGGAGTAGGGGATAGGGAATGGGGGATAGGGAGGAAGAAGGAATTCCCTACCTCCTACCTTCTCTCTAAGCATCCACGCATAAATAACTGATCCATTTTCATTTGTTCCTTTCGTGAGGTTCGTGTTTTTAGTGGTTCTTGTATACCACGAAATACACCAAAAACACGAAATCAATACAGAACTTTAATCAATAATGAATCTGCAATTGAGATAGGTTATTTACGCGCACGCACTTAGCTCGGCACAAACCGGACACTGTTGAATGTCATTTCCCATAAAATCCAAAAAATCTACAGAATCGAATCCATTTCTTCGGTTTTGTAAGACCGCCCGAAATGAACTGTTTCGTCTTGAAAGAGGTTCAAAGAAGAGAGACGGATTAGATCGGGATGAAAATCCCGATTCGTTGGAAATGTCAGCTCCGTTGCGAGCAGAGAGTCGATTGACATCTGAACGGTCCACCTTAGATGGTCTTGCAACGCATGATAAAACCGTCTCTTTTCGCAATCAATTACGCCGGGATGATGATATGGCGCGACTTGAAGCCGTGTTGTTTCTCGCAAGAGAACCCCTTTCCAGTCGTAAATTGGCGCAATTTGCTGATCTGGAAGACGGTTCTCAGGTTCGACGTTTGTTGCGGGAACTCAATCAGCGTTACGATGAACAACCTTGTGCTTTTCGTATCGTTGAGGTCGGAGGAGGATACCAACTCCGAACACGGGCCCAATTTGCACCTTGGTTGGTCCGGTTGCAGGAAGTCCCGATTGAAGTTCGGCTCAGTTCAACAACAATGGAAACACTTGCGATTGTTGCCTATAAACAGCCTGTTTTACGAGCCGAAATCGAGTCCATTCGCGGTGTTCAATGTGGTGAAGTGTTGCGGCAATTATCGGAAAAAAATCTTATCAAAATTGTCGGTCGGTCCGAAGAATTAGGACGCCCCTTTCTGTATGGTACAACACCGTATTTTCTACAAGTTTTTGGTTTGAACAGCTTGAACGATTTGCGAGAACGGGAAAAAAGGGGGAACGAGTTGTAAAGAATGAGGGGTAGTGGACAGGGAAACGGCCAAGTCATTTTTGGAGGAAGGGTTCTTATTCCTCATCCTGTCCGCAACAAGTTTTGAGAAAAAGAGTCATTTTCATTTTTGAACCACGAAAATCACAAAAGACACGAAAACCTCACAAAATGCAGCTTTTCGTGTCTTTCGTGTATTTCGTGGTAAAAACAAATCTGTCCAACCCGACTCGGTTCAAATCGCAAAACCAAACTTGTTAGCAGTCTTATTCCTATTCCTCCTTTTGCTCTTCATCCTCTTTATCCCCTTCCTCAACGGTCACAGAGACAGGCATAAAACCGAGCGTGTAGGTCTTGTGGTCTGGTGTCCAAGAAATCAGAGCTGAAAGGTAAGGGGAAGGGGAACCATCTTTGCCCGGTTCCTTTCGGACCAGTCGAAACGGCAATTTTGTGTAGGGGACAAGCGGGAGTGTGTCCAAGTAGGTCCCCTTGAGCTGTTCCAACGATTCCGGCAATTCACCATGTTCAAGATACCAAAGTTGCAAAGCCGTTTCGAGAATTGCGGCTTGACGATTGGTTTCACGTTCATAAACCTTGTAAGGACGTATATCCTCAAAAGGCTGTCTCGTGAAAGAATCCAACATTGTATCGAGAGAATCATCTCTTCTGACATTCCCGTATTCATCTCGATCACTTTCGTCTAATTCCTGTTCCAGAAAATCATACGCCGCTCTGCCGTGAAATGGACCAAATAGTTGCTGATCGATCTGGTCGCCTTGTTTAGACGCGAGCTGAAACATGTTCTCAAGTCGTTGACTTAATCGGGCTTTTTCCCAAGGAATCAGACGAATCATGTCAATCCAAGGCAACCGGAAATAAGCGTGAAAAGTGGAATGGGACCCTTTCTTGTCCGGTTGTGGGGCATATGCAAGAATATCCCGCTGTTGTGCATTGATTCGGGCAACAACATCACACAATGGGGCCATATTTTGCGGCATTGTGAGGAGAAACTGAAGATGGTCCCGCAATTCTTCAGGGGTTGCGTCGCTCTTGGGCGAAAGATGTTGATGATGATAATCCTCATATCGAAAAGGTCGGACGCCGAAAATCGAATGTTTCCATAAGATTTGACCTCTTGTCCATGCTAGATCGTACTCTTTCATCGAACGATTAGGGTCTTTCAGTACATCTAGGATTTGTTCATCGTCATCCAAATAGACAGGTCCCGGGTCCAGTCCTTGGAAGTGACGATACCCGAGATAGACTTTTGGGACGGAATAACAGCGAACGAGGGGTGTTGCGACAAAGAGGATGAGGAGCGGGGGGAGGAGCAGCGACAACCAGACCGCTTTTCGGGCTTGAAAGAGGGTCTGTCCTTTTAACCAATCGGGGCAATGCAAACGGGATGCAACGAGACAGCCGAGAAGAATCGGGAGAACGGTCCAGATCGGGGAACAATCAAGGACAGATGTCATTATTCCGCAATACATATAGAACAGTGTCAAGCCGAAAATGAATCCGCCAAGTGCCTTGATGAAACTGCGAGAGAAGATGGAACAGAGTTGGCCGAAACAAAACGGGAAAAGTAGCGGACCACAAAAGAGGATACGAAATGTGCCGTGATTTATTTCAAGTTTACCAAAACCGTTCACAATCAGCGTACAAAGGATGCAGAACAGGTAATAGACCAGATAAATACCGCCAAATAGAAGGATGCGGCTGAACCAAATTTTTCCGGGGCGAATTCCGCGTTGTGCGAGGACCGCGATTTGATTGTTGCGGTTGTCCCCCGCAAAGGTACTTGCACAGAAAATAGCCGCAATGATGAAGGAACAGTACATAGAGAGGTTTACGATGCTCGAAAAAACCTCACTAATACCCATATTTTTTTTCAATGCCGTGTTATACGCACTACAGAAGAAGACAGCTGTAATAGGAATGAGGAGAGAACATCGGATAAGAGTTCGGGATTGAGCGTAAGCGAGCCAAATCAGGGCAAGAAAAGGTTTGGCGGGACGTTTGAGGACAGGTTGTGGAACAGCCCGATTGACTGCACTTGCCCGGTCATCTGTCAAGGACAGATGAAAACGGGGAACAATATCGCGGTCAAGCCAATGTAAGGCTTTGTAAAGACCGATCAAACCAAAGGGGAGTACAATTAGAATTTGATAGAGAGCGAACAGGAGAAACGGCGAGACTTCGTATTGAGGAAAAGGGTTGGGGATCGGAAAAACAAACTCGTAAAGAATCGGAGCGAGCCAACCCGTTGTTATGATCCCAATGATCGTCGATAATAATGAGGCGATCTGTTTTTGAAACACAACTGAACTGAAGATTCCCCAACTAAAGCAGAGTAGAAGGCCGAGTGTGGAAACCGCAATGACGTGGAAAAAGGGGGGAAAACTGAGGTCCCAGCTTCTTGCCGCAATGATGATTGGCGAAATGGAACCGAAACAGAGAATGATGAAGGTACTCAGAAACAACCATGTCATTTTCGCTTTGAAAACGTCGATTGACCGAATCGGGGCGTAACGGAGGACGAAGAAGGTTTTGTCTTCTTTTTCTTTGGAAAAGATAATGGACGTGAGAGTACCAAAATAGACGAGACACCAACCGATGTCGTATGTGAGATGAATTTGATAAAGATTCCAATCGGAGGAACGAGTTAAGAGGCAAGCAGCCAATTGACATCCGATACAGGCAAGGAGGATCGAAAGGGTCAAAAACCGGTATTGACGGTATTCTTTCCAAAACAGGTTGCGAAAAGGTGACATGGGAGTAGAGTGTAGGGGATAGGGAATGGGGGATAGGGAATAGGGGGGAGGAAAGCGGGATACCAATTAGGAGTTCATGTAGGCGATAAAAATTTCTTCAAGGTCGGGGACGCGGATGTCGTGTTGGATGACACTGGAATCGTCGCCGTAAAGCGATTCAACAGCCGGATTCAGGTTGCGACCAATCAGCTTGACCTGACGACCCTGTTTTTGCTCTTGGATCACCGTTTCAAACGGAATGGTGAACGTCGCATCTTCCTGTTTCAAGGTCAATGTGACAGATCGAACCTGCTCTTTGAGCGTGTTGAGCGATTCAACCAGAATCAGCTTGCTCTTTTTTATGATTGCAACAACATCAGCAACCCGTTCGACTTCAGCAATTTGATGTGAGGAGAGAAAGACACTTTTGCCCGTTGCAGCCCGTTCAACCATACTTTCGAGAAACTCACGTCGGACCAACGGATCAAGACCCGATGTCGGTTCGTCCAAAATCAACAATTCGGGGTCCAATGCAAGAGCAAGGGCAAGTGAGACTTTTGCTCTCATTCCTTTGGAGAGGGAACTGATTTTGGCGGAAAGGGGGAGCTGATACTGTTCGGTCGTCCGCAAAAACTCCCGCAAATAACCGTCCGGGTAAAAGGCACACAAAAACCGACCGATTTCGAGAACGGTCATCCAATCATAAAGAGTTGGCTGTTCTGGGACATAACCGACCCGTTGACGGATTGTAAGGTCATCTTTCTGACTGTCCCAACCGAGGACTTCGGATCGACCTTCATCGGGGGTTAGCAGACCGAGGAGAATCCGAATCGCGGTTGTTTTTCCGGCCCCGTTTTCTCCGAGCAGGGCAAAAATTGTTCCCGGGTCAACCGAAAAGGAGACATTTTCGAGCGCGGTTTGACGACCAAACCGTTTGGTAACACGTTGCATTTGTAAAATCGGGAGCATGGTAGAATAGGGGTTGGGGGATAGGGAATGGGGAATAGGGGGGAAATTTGTCGTTTAGCCGAGGAACATCGTTCCTCGCGTAAAAAGGAGGTAGGAGGAAAGAAGAGGAAGACAGGAAAATATCGGCGTCTCGCAAATCAACCGGTTCCTCCTTCTTTTTTGGGAATCCAAAAATTATTGTAACCATTCACGGGTATTTTAGAAAACATAGTTGGTACACCTTTTTATAGGATAAAAAATCGAATCTTCGCCCCAACGGGGCGGAACAAAATAGCCCGGGGTGAAGCGCAGCGAAACCCCGGGTTGGTGTCACACACCCTATTCTGCCCTGAAGGGGCAGGACAATTCATTGTTTCGCCCTTACAGGGCGAATATTTTTGACATTTTGACATCAGCGGTTAAAACCGCTGTCTA
>JBOFQB010000021.1:0-18732 GCA_051660685.1 Thermoguttaceae bacterium
TCACACACCCTATTCTGCCCTGAAGGGGCAGGACAATTCATTGTTTCGCCCTTACAGGGCGAATATTTTTGACATTTTGACATCAGCGGTTAAAACCGCTGTCTATTTTGTTACGCACCTTTGGTGCTAAGAATGATACGACAATTCTCATTTCCCGTGAACGGTTACAAAACGTTGATTGATTCCCCTTCCTGTCAGCTCTGTTCATTTAAGAATCATTTCAATCCGTTTTCGAGACATTTTTTCCTCGATGTTTCAACGTAGAAAAGATGTTCTTCCTTGTTCGGGTTAAATTTTTCAAGATTGAGATACGGCAACAGACCGGGACTGCCGAATCCTTTTGTCCCGGCCGGGCAAAATCCGCTGATTTGATCGGCTATTTTTGTACTGTTCAAGAGAGCCGAAAGATAAAACGATTCGTCTTCCGACTCACAAGGAATAAATGCTGTTGTTTCTTGAGGAATTATCAATCGGTTTCCTAACACAGAATGTGTGTAGGAGGAAACGGGAACAGCCCGCATGACCGAATCCATTCTACGCCAAATCACTTTATACGTTGCGAAAAGAGAAAGCCCAACATTGTACATGGAATAAAAGGGCGCAGATGCTTGATACTTGCGAAAAGCAGCCCGATCTCGAAGAATCATTTCAAATTGCTGCAAATACGCCAATGTTTGGGGAAATGAAACCCGCATGACGTTTGCGTCCAGACCCCTTCTCGTTTCTGGATTTTGGGGAATGATAATCCCTAATGTTGGTTCATTATAATCATAGGCCCGAATGTCTTTCCAACGTAACAAGGGAAAGACGAGCTGAGATTCAATCTCGGCGTTGACTTGAGGAATGAGACGTTTACCAAGTGTTGGATTGTTGCGAATCACAACCGTTTGTTGGTCCCCTGATTGAATTTCAACCCAGAAAATTCCATTTGCCCCGCCCGTGTTTGCACCCAAGTACCCTTGATATGCCGGTTGTTGTTGTTGATGATGTGGATTGGTTGATCGGACATCTGTTGTAACATCAGTGTTAAGGTCCGCTGAATGATTTTGTGTAACATCTGTTGTAAGGACTGTTTTCGCCGACGTTTTGGGTTGAATGATCCAAGGTGATTGAAGATTATTTGCGTCAACAGGTTGCGCAATCTTTTCTGTTGCTTGATTGGGGGAAGACCAACAAAAGTAGGGAACGGGAAATAGGGTTTTGCTCCCTTTTTCAAGCAGAACGGTCACAACTTTAGTTGCAACGCCGGGAAAAACAGAAAGCGTTGAAAAATCGTCAACCCGCTTCATCCTAAAGGGGGAACCGTTTCCGATTTGAAACCGTCTGAAACCTGAACCTGAGAG
Source organism: Thermoguttaceae bacterium (assembly GCA_051660685.1). GTDB lineage: Bacteria > Planctomycetota > Planctomycetia > Pirellulales > Thermoguttaceae > JAVBSX01. Next base: position 1,344 of record JBOFQB010000021.1, read on the forward strand.
TCGGGTTTGAAAGAGTGAGCGGGGCAGGACAAACGCAAGATGTCCTCCTTCACGCAAAAAAAGGTCAACGACGCGAAGTAGGATAAGAGCAGCCCAATCTTTTTTGGCCCCTCCATATCGGGCATCTTTTGCGGAGAGATTGAACAAACCGTATTGTTGCCAATGTTCATGCAGGGAACGACGTTGATCGTTCGCAAATCGATCCCAGTTAATCCAAGGAGGATTTCCAAGTATTGAAGAAAATTGCCAATCAATCGAACATCGTTGTTGCAATGTCGTTTTATCATCATGCAGAAGATCAAAAGGATAAATGTGAATTTGTGAAGACAATGAGGACTTTGCAGGAGAAGACAGTGCAAGAGCAATGTTGGTCCGCGCGGTCAAAACCGCAATCGGGTTCTTGTCCAACCCGACAATCAGGTTATACATCTGCTCATTTGGTATTCCCGCATTTTTCAAGTGCCGAATAACAGCAAGGAGAAATGTTCCACTTCCACAACAAGGGTCAAGAACCGGTTGAAAAAATTCAGTGTCGTCCCGAAATCCGATTGAACAGGACATTTGTTGCAACAGATGTTCAACCAACCAGTTCGGGGTGTAAAATTCTCCCGATTTTTGACGTTCTTTTGCGGAAAACAGAATCTGGTACAACGGACCAAAATGGTCTTGCACCTCAACAGGAACTTGCAGGTCTTCAAACCATTTTTTTTGCAAGGTGATTGAAACAGGAGCAAACGCCGCTCCCAACCAGAATTGAGTCAAGGTTCCCAGAATCGACACATAATAGTTTTCTAGGTCCGTTTTTTCGGGATTCGTCCCAAGAACCGAACGATAAACATCAGATCGCGGTCCAAATCGTTGACAAAGAGTTGGGACAATCAAAGACATATTGTTCTTAACGTGTGTTGACACTATCAAAATGGGGCATTTGGAAAAACACTTGGGCAAATTAGGTTGTTTTTTGCTCCGAAATAGCTCCTATACATTGCCCCATAACGATGTAATCGGACATCTTCATTGCTCCAAAACAGTTTGTGTCAACACGTCCTAAGCATACTCCCGTCTGCAATCCTCTTTCATTGGATTCATTTGACTTTCGGGAACAGGTTGAGGAGCGGGAGAAGTGATCAGTCGGTCAATATCCTCAAAAGTCGGTTGAGGACATTGTGCAATCAAATCGGCAAACGTGATTCCATAAAGGTATTCCTGCCGTTTTTGTTCGGCAGTCTCCCAAGTCTTATGAAGAACACAACGGACTTGTTGGAAATCCGAGGTTGGAATTTTTTTTCGACGTGAACCAATCGGTCCCTCAACGAGACTCATAACCTGTCCCAATGTCATTTCATCCGGTTGAGAAATCAAACGGTATCCCCCAGATACCCCGCGAATGCTCGCAACAAGACCGGCTTCTTTCAATTGCCGCAATATGTGAACCAAAAAACGTGAAGAGACCTGATGTCTTCTGGAAATGGTTTGAATCCGAACCGGTTTGCATGAAGATTGCTCTTTCGCCAATTCAAAAATTGCAAGACAAGCATATTCCATTTTCGCTGTAATTCTCAATGTCCCCTAATCCTTATTTTTAACGTAATCCAAAAGGTAATGAACATTTTCCGGGGGTGTTTCGTAAGGAAGAGCGCCGGTTCCAAGACAGGAATTGGGACGATTGCGACACAGTTCCATAACCCGATCTGCTTCTTGGCGTATCTGCTGAAGTGACCCCGACGCAATAATCCGTAAATCACCGTTAATCCGTATTTGAACGTCCAACCGATCTTTAACATGTTCGAGAAAAATCGCCTGATTCGTTTCAAACGGGCAAATCAGATAATTCGTCCCCGTTTCCAACATTGCCGAAACAATACTCGCCGTATTTCCCCCAATCACACAAGGAATCGGACGACCCATAATCTGCTGCATCCCCTGTAAAATCCGTTTCAAAGCAGGAAGTTCAATCGCCCGAAATTGTCGCGGAGAAAGCATAGGAGGACATGCAGCCGATTCAAAGAATGTTGCGTCAACACCTGCATCCTTGATTCCTTGCGCAAACGCCAATTGTCCTTCTGCAAGAAACAGGAGAGCATCCCGGACTTTTTCCGGCTGATCGGCGACTTCGAGAATCAGTCGGTTGAATCCAAGCAAATTACTCGCAATCGAAAACGGTCCGCAAATCGGAACCCGAATGATTGCGTCAGGAAATGTCTGTTTCAAACGTCGGGCAACCGTAATCTGCATTGGAATACGACCATCTCGCGTTACATCCAGTTGCGGCAATCGGAAAATCTGGTCAAGTGAATGAAAAAGCGGATTCCGAACAGCCGGAATTGCCGAATCAACCGGTTTTTCAATTTCTGCGCCGTATGCTTCAACCTCAAGATTGTAAATATCAATCCCCGGCATAATCGGCGTATGATGATACAGACGATATGCGGCTGCATGTGCCTGAAAAAGCAATTCCGAATCGCGCGAAACATTCCAAGGTGTTTCGCCGATCAATCGGGCTGCATGTTCGTAAATGGAAGGTGATATTTCCATCTTCTCAAAACCCTTCTCCTGTGTTTCCACTTTATTTCGGCAGAAGTCCTCAAAATTCGCGGACCGTCTCGATCATCACCCGGAAATTTTCCGGCTTAACTCCGCGATGTATTGTGTTACTTGAAGAAACAATCAGTCCCCCTTCTCGCCCCTTCCCCTTTTCAATGCAAAGTCGGACCTCTTCCCGGACCTGTTCGGGCGTCCCCTCACAAAGATTTCCTGTACAATCAATGTTTCCTTTCAAACAAATCCGATTGCCGTATTTCTCCTTCATTTCGCCCATATCCAAATCAGCGCAAGGATCAATCGGGTCCAAACAGTCAATCCCAGCATCCAACCAAAGATCGAGAAACGGCCTTATATTTCCGTCACAATGTTTGATGATGAGAAGACCGAGTGATTTATAACCTTGCATAATTTCGGCAAAACCGGGATACAACACCTCACGATACGCTTTGGGAGAGAACAAGGGACCGTTTGCCGTACAGACATCATCCGTTGTTGCAACAATTTCGACACCGAACCGTTTGACCGCGAGTTCGGCAATCGTAAAATTGTATTGGACAACCCGTTTGAGGAGTTCGGAGTAGGCTTCTTTTTCGAGCAACACTCCCATTAAAGCGTTTTGATACCCCAACAAATCCCGCATGTCCGAAAAACCGTCTCGCAAATTCAGGACAATCGCTCTTTGATCGCCATATTTTTCCAATGCTCGTTCGAGCGACTTGAATCGATCTTTGTGATCGGGATTTGGAAAGGTGTAATGACGATGCAATTTAACATCAGGGATCGGAAAAGAGGTTGCAGCAGCGAGAACATCCCCGGTCAACTTGCGTTCAATCTCCCATTCATCCACATACGTCGTTGAATCGACCCATTTTTTCTCGTAATTGGGCCGAATGTTAACAGCATCTAGGTCAAGTATCTCAACCGCCTCAATAATGTCCGTTGTTCCAACAAGAGCAGTCAATACAGCATCATCAATGAACCATTCAAACATAGGAACCCGACTAGGTTTTTGTCGGCGTAATGCACTTAAAATACAATCTTTTGGAGACATAAAAGGCGCGATGTAATTGTTAATTGTTAATAGACTTGTTCGGCAACCGACTGAAATACTCAGAGAATTTTATCTATTCTGCCAAAAATACATTCATTTGACAAAATAGGCAAGATCATTTGAGTTCTCAAACAAGTCTAATGTGAAAGTGTTTGAAATGATTTAACGTGAATTGAGCCAAATACGGCAGAGTTCGGGCCAAACCTCATTCCCGGGCATTCCCTTTGCAAGTCCGATTCCGTGAGGACCATGCTCAAAAATGTGCATCTCGGCCGGGACCTTGTTCTTGCGAAGTGCCATATAAAACGCAACCGCATTTTCGGCAGGAACCGGCTTGTCGGCATCTGTCTGGAATAGAAACGTCGGCGGAGTATTCTCCGTCACCATTTTCTCATTAGAATAGGAATCAATCAGCTCTTTCGACGCCTCTTTCCCCAACAAATTGGTCTGTGTTCCATTATGGGTGAACGCCGAGTCAAACATAATGACAGGATAACAGAGAATCAGAAAGTCAGGGCGCGAACTAACCCGTTCAATCGGGTCCGAACTGTCCGCTTTTCCGGCGTCAAAATGTGTTCCGGCTGTTGACGCAAGGTGTCCCCCCGCCGAAAAACCCATAATACCGATCTTTTCAGGATCAATCCCCCAATCAGCCGCATTTGCCCGAATTGTCCGAATTCCCCGTTGTGCATCTAAAAGCGGATTCGGATGTCCATAACCTTTTCCACGATGTCGGTAATCCAAAATGTATGCTGAAACACCGATTGACTGAAACCATTTGCCGATCTGGTCCCCCTCGTGATCCATTGCTAATCCGCCATATCCTCCTCCCGGACAAACGAGAACGGCCTTGTTCAGACCGTCTACTGTTTTGGGAGCGGGATACAGCAACAATTTGGGAACATCTTTCTCCTCACTTCCAAGAGCGTTAGGAGCACCATCTTTCCAAAGAATCAGTTCGCCTGTCTGACCAGACACGTCTTCTGCCCAAATTGCAGTCGAACAGAGCGTCAGAAAAGACAACAAGAACAACAAAAAGGCGAGAGGAGCAAATTTTTTCATTTCGCGGTGTAAAAAAGTGTAGGGGATGTGTGATAAAAGCGAAAAAACTATTTTGCCGATTGGGGATGTGCAACGGGGAAATCTGGGGCATTACCGAGTTGGGCCAAAACCTGAAGAAGTCCGTTCAAATGAGCAAATCTCGGACCAAAACGGTCAACAAACTCTCCCAACATGAACTCACTGTCCATAAAGGACTCATAACTGTCTTCAACCTCTTCTGTAATCGTCGATAAAACGTCGGTCTGAATTTTACCCAACTTTTCAGCTGCCATTTTACAATAAGCAGCCAATTCAGGGTTTGCCTGTTTCCATGCAGCCAATTCAAACATGCGTTGTCGATGTACCATAGAAATCTGACCAACCAACTCTTCCAACAATTCGTTTTGTCGGTCCTGAGCAGCGACCATTGACCGCATCAAAACACACATTTCACCTAAAAGAGGTTCATGGTGAGCGATAATTTCTTTGCCCGGTTCGTTGGAAACATCAATCTGTGTATAAAAACGTTGAAAGGAACTATTGTCAACGGTCATTTTTTTGAATTGGGGAATAAAAGGTTGGGGAATAAAAGGTTGGGAATAGGGACCAGGGGATAGGGAATAGGGAGAGTATTTGTTGTTGAGTCGGGGAACAATGTTCCGCGCGCCCAAAATGTAATCCGTCTTTCATGCTGTCTACCTTCATAACAGCACATGCGATTTTAGCGGTATACTCCACGTTGCACTGAACATTACGCAAGAGCGAAGATGCTGTTCTTACAAAATCATTCTTGCGTAAGAACATAGTATAAGGCTTTTCCTACAGAAAAGTCGAGTATCCCGGCAAAAAAGTCTTTAATTTTTTTGAAGATTTTTTTGAAAGTCTTCAAGGTCTTTTCCTCATCTAAAGTTTTGAACCACAATACCCGATCCCGTCTGTAAGGGTATACTCTTGCAGAGAGCAGATAGACATTGACACAAAGGGACGCAAGAATGATTCGTGTTAAACAGGATAAAAACACCTGTTTTTAACGATTAGGCAAAATTAACGATTAGGCAAAATACATGTCGGTGAACGGTTCAGGGAAGAACGTCCAACTCGGTTTTATGACAGTGATCGAACATCCGCGATTCGGTATGGTCGGCGGTTTTCTCGTCCTCACTCTCGTTGGTCGCCCCGTTGAATTTCATTGTACCGCTCCTGTTCGCCCCAATCGAGCGCAGGAAATTTTATACGGCAACACCTTAAAACCGTATCTTTACGGCGAACAGATTGCTCAGGTGCTTCTTCGTCGCGCCAAATCCGATCTTGCTCTTGTCCTGACCGATCAACCGGCTGTTCTCGCCGTTCAGGATTCCTCCGACATTCCTGTTCTCTATGTTGCTCCTTGGGAAGAAGTGAAAGTGGAGGAGATTTCCAATGAAAAACCGCAAGTCCTGATGCTCGAACAACAACCGCAAAGAAACGATTTGTTGGAAACAACGGTTGACGAAACAGAAACGTCAACGATCCCCTTTGCAATACCTGCCCCGTCTCAATCATCAACTTCATCATCTCATTCTCATTCTTCTCATCCCCGACGTCGCTTCACTCCTCTTTCCAGTATGCCGGGTCTGTCCGTTTTACGTTGGAAAGAACAACAGATTGCCGATTCGTCGATCTGGATACCCAATGATCGGGCAAGCAGTCTGAGTGAAATTGCTGGTCAACTGAATGATTGGGCCAAATCCATTGATTACAGTGAACCGTTTCAACGAATACGACTTGCTCTTGAAGAAGCGCAAAAAGCGGCATAAAAAAAGCATAATCTTCCGTCTTTCTCTGTCATGATGCAATTAACTTCGATTGACGATTTTTCGATAGACGTTGATATTTTCACAACCGGTTGGAACCGTTCGCTTGAACGTCCCGTCGATGTTGATGTCCATTCCATGTCAACTCCGAAGATCGCACAACCGAAAGTTTTTTCTCTGCCCGTTGTTGACCGAATTCCGTTTCAAACGAAAAGTTATGTTTTTTGTCCGACCTTAGAACAACCAACTTTTCCAACAGTCCCAAAAACGCAACCAGATGTAACCCTTTCACATCATGTGGAAAAACAGTCAGACCGGTTGGAGGAAGAATCTTTAGAGAAGCAGTCGGACGAACAGAATACAATACGGAACCGTCCAAAAACAGTTACACGATTTCAGATTCCCCCGGATGCAATCAAGCTCGAAGACCGGTTGCAGTACATTTTGCAACCGCCCCTTGAAGTATTTCTGTCCCAACCAACATTGGAAATGCCCTTTGAACCGTTTCAATATCAACGGGAAGGGATTGCCTATTTATACAGTGCTCATTTCGCCGTTCTTGCCGACGAAATGGGACTTGGGAAAACCATGCAAGCGATTACAACCGTCCGGCTCCTCCTGAGAAATGCCGAAGTCCGCAGTGTCCTCTTCGTCTGCCCCAAACCGCTTGTCACAAACTGGAAACGGGAATTCGATCTCTGGGCCCCAGAAATTTCGGTACAAATTATCGAGGGGGGACCTCAACGTCGAAAATGGATTTGGCAGTTGGAAGATGTCCCGGTCAAAATCGCCAATTACGAACTGCTCAACCGCGATCAGGAGTATTATGACCTTGATAAAAGTTTGGGCGGTCCTCTTTTTGATTTGGTGATTCTGGATGAATCACAACGAATTAAAAATAAATCGAGTGCAACCTCACAAGCAGCTCGGGCAATCAGGCGTCGGCGCAACTGGGCGTTGACCGGAACTCCCGTTGAAAATTCACAAGAAGACCTCGTTGGGATATTTGAATTTCTCTCCCCCGGTTATCTCGAATCCGGTTTGAAACCGTCCGAAATCGGCAGTATTGTCGGTCCCCATATTCTAAGACGGACCAAAGATAAGGTCCTAACCGACATGCCCCCCAAAATGATGCGGGATGCTGTCCTTGATTTAACCCCCGAACAAAAAGAGTCCTACCAATTGGCCGAAGAGTCCGGCGTGCAACGATTAAATGAAATGGGAGAGGGCATCTCCATTCAAAACGTCTTTGAACTGGTCATGCGGCTGAAACAAATTTGCAATTATGACCCCGCAACCGGGGAAAGTGCCAAACTCGAACGTCTCATTGCCGATCTCGAAGAAGTCAGCGAAAGTGGTCGAAAAGCAATCATTTTCAGTCAATGGACCGAGACGTTATTTTTCCTGAAACAACATTTATTGCGATTTGGCCCCATTGAATATCACGGTAAAATTCCGTCCCGTTTGCGGGATGGAGTCATTAAACAGTTCAAGGAAGACAAGAACACGCAGATCATCCTGATGAGTTACGGCGCAGGAAGTGTCGGTCTGAATCTCCAATTCGCTCAATATGTCTTCCTGTTTGACCGTTGGTGGAACCCGGCGATTGAGGATCAGGCAATTAACCGCGCACATCGAATTGGCGCAGCAGGTCCGGTTACAGTAACCCGATTTCTTTCATCAGGAACGATTGAGGAGAAAATCGACCGTATTCTGGAGGAGAAACGGTCACTCTCCGAAGAAATTCTTTCAGGTGCTCGCGGTCTGAACCAATCGGTCGGCATGAATCAGGACGAAATTTTCGGTCTCTTCAATCTCAAGCCGCGACATAACATAAAAGAAGGCAGAAGGTAGGGTGTAGGGATTGGGGGATAGGGAATAGGGGAAAAAATTGGGAATTGAGAATTGAGAAGGGCAGAAAACACAATCTGACGGATGATTGGTTCTATTGCAACAAAGCGATTGCTCCTCCCCTATCCCCCATTCCCTATACCCTATCCTCTACAAAAGTTTCCTCAAATGCTCGATACTTCGGGCTGCTTGTTCAACAGTTCCACATTCCACACTGAAAACCAAGTCTTGCGGAAGAGGTTTGCAAATTGCAATCACCCGGGCCCAATCAATCACCCCGTCTCCACATGCACAACCAACCGGCGTTCCCGTCACCTGACCCCGTTCGGCGTTCGATTGCTGCAAAGAAATGTCTTTAGCGTGCAAATGAATCAGTTTCCCTTTAATCCGCTCCAACCAAGCATAAGGGTCCTGTCCCGCCAAATAACTGTTTCCTGTGTCGAAATTGGCCCCAATTGCAGTTGAACCGGCCAATCCAATGATCTCATCATACAAATCAGGGTCAACCGTGTACTGTTGATGTGGTTCAATCCCGATCTGAATTCCGCGCGGTTCGGCAAGTGCAGCTGCCTCTTTCAACGCATACTTCATCAAAACAAAATCCTCTTCTTTCGTCGTCCAGGGTTTTTTCGGCCCCTCATCCGTCGTCAGAATCGGTGCTCCACACTCAAACGCAAAACGAACCGCCTGTTTAAGATATTCCGTTGACACTTCCGGTTTACAAAGTGGACAATGCGAGGAGAGCGCGGAACATTTCACCTTGTACTGTTCCGCCGTTCGACGAATCCGTAAAGGGTCATCAAACATGGAAACGCTGTGAAAGTAGCCCGCTTCACTGAGCAATTCTCGACCGAGATGGACCATAGGTTCGATGTACTCATACCCCAGTTCTGCCGCTTTTGCAGCACCCCATTCAAACGGTTTATCCTCATGTCGGACAAATTCCAAATTCACGCCCAAAAATATTTTTCCCATGTTTTCATTCCTTTCCGTTGTTGAACTGTCAATGATGCTGAACTGTCAATCTGTCAATACTACACCCCGACACAAATAACCCGCTACTTTTATGCTGTAGTCCCCTTTTTCTTGGGCATTTTTTACGGGATTGGGTGAAACCCGCTCTTCCACTCCCTCCGATTTTACTCCGTCCCAACCGATTTGGCAAGACGGTTTGGGCAGACTGCTAACAAGTTTGGTTTTGCGATTTGAACCGAGCCGGGTTGGACGGATTTGTTTTTACCATGAAACACACGAAAGACACAACAAACGGTATTTTGTGAGGTTTTCGTGATTTTTGTGATTTTCGTGGTTCAAAAATGAAAAGACTCTTTTTCGCAAAACCTGTGAGCGAACTGACGGTTTGGGCATGTCAGAAAAAAGAGGGTTTTTCTTTTCCGAATAATGATGTTATACTGTCAGTTCAATTTGTTTCCGTCCATAACCCGTCAACCCTCATTCCCCCCAAGTCCAACCTGTCCGACATGCAACCCTGTCGGTATTGCCTGTAAAATTACCTTTCTTTCTCAACGCCAATCATCCCCTTGAACACATTCGTTTTCGACCCCATTCTGGGAAACCTCTGGTGTACGCTCTTGCTCATCCTGATCTTGGGCTATACCCTCTTTTTGCTCCCCCCAAAAACCGAACGGTTCTCCTCTTCTCAACGGAAAGGGATACTCCGTCTGCGTCTTTGCGCCCTTGCTCTGCTCTCACTCCTCCTTCTCCGACCTTCTCTCCTCTACACCGAGTCAAAAATTCTTCCCGCATCTCTCTTTTTGCTCCTCGATCACTCCGAAAGTATGTCCGTCAAAGACGAAATCAGCGAGCAAAGCCGATTCGGTTTGGCACAATCCGTCTTACAAGGGTCGGCTCCTTCCTTGAAAAAAATTCAGGACCGTTTGGAACTTTTACCATTTCTTTTTGATGCAACCTTGCAACCGTTGATGATTCAATTCGGACACGCTGAGTTGCCCGAATCTCCAACCGGTCAGGAAACGGCAATCGGTTCCGCCCTGCTCGAATGTATCCAAAAAGGGGTCGGCAAACGTCTTCTCGGTATTGTTCTCTTGAGCGACGGAACACAAAAAGCAAGACCGCCCCGAGATGCTCTCCCCCGCGATGCTGCAACCGCTTTGCGAGACGCCAATGTCCCCATTTTCTCCGTTCCTTTCGGAAAATCGGGAAGTACCGATTCCCTTGATGTCGCTGTTCAGACCCTCATTGCAGCTGAACACCTCTTTGTCAAGAACGAACTCCCCGTTTCAGGTCTTGTTCGGGTCAACGGGTATCTCAACCAACCGATTCCAATTCGTCTGCTCGCCGAGTCGAATTCGGGGAATACGAATTCGGGGAGCATGGAATCGGGGAGTATGGAAGTCGTTGCAACGGAGATGATAACGGCAACGGAAGAAGGGCAATTGGTTCCTTACAAGTTCAGTTATATCCCGGACAGTTGCGGTCTGAAAAAAATCACGGTTGACATTCCGGCTCTCCCCAAAGAAGGGGTTGTAATGAACAATCAAATGAGTACATTCGTCCGGGTTCTTGAAGGAGGACTCAACGTACTTTACATCGAGGGGTCTCGACGAACGGAACAACGTTTTCTGCGAAAATCGCTCGATTCGTCAGCTGATATTCACTTGGTCTACTATCGATTTCCGGTTGAAGCGGCAATTGCGCTTGCTCAGGATCAGGGTCAACAGGGCAAAACAGCCGAACAGATTCTGGTTGACATGACGACAAAACGACCATCTCTCAAGGAGGAGTTGTTTTCGCCCGGAAAATTTTCCGCTTACATCATTGGTGATGTTGACGCTCTTGCATGGAAAACCGAGGAATTGCAAGGTCTCGTCGATTCCGTCCGAAACGGAGCCGGTCTCATCATGTTGGGCGGAATGCACAGTTTCGGAGCAGGAGGATACGCTGAAACACCTTTAGCGGAACTTTTACCCGTTTCCCTTGATTCATTGGACCGTCAAAAATTGGGGGAGACGATTCGTGAAGATGTCCATTTGGGGCGATCTCTTGGAATGAGACCGAGCAAGTTGGGCCGTTCACATTTCATTTTGCGACTGAGCGGGAATACGACGGAGAATCAGTCACTTTGGGAATCTTTACCTCAACTGAGGGGGGGAAATCGGATCAAACCGAAACAAGCGGCGTTCGTTTTGGCAGAAGGAGAGCAACAGGAACCGCTTTTGGTGCAACAAATGTTTGGAACAGGTCGTGTTCTTGCATTTGCGGGGGACACAACCTGGGATTGGGTCAAGGAACATGAGACGGAACACAAGCGATTTTGGCGTCAAGTGATTCTTTGGCTCGCCAAAATGGACGAATCTGTTCAGGGAACCTGTTGGATCGAACTGGACAAAGTGCGGTATTATCCCGGCGAACCTGTCCCTTTTCGCGTTCATTTCCGTCATTCACAAGGTGAAGAGATACGAAACCCCCAAGTCAACGTCCGTGTTCTGCGTCCTGACGGTCAGGAAGAAGCGATTCCGATCCTGTACACTCAGGACAGTTTGACGTTTCCGACGCTGAAGACGCCGAATCGGGAAACGCAAGACGTTGAGAATGAGGCGAAACAACCGTCCACATCGACTTCGGTACATGAATCCAGTATTCCAACCGGTTCTGTCCGTCAAACGGAAATGCCGGGTGATTACACGATTTTGGCAACGGTTCAAGCGGACGGAGAACAAGAAGAGGCGATCAATCGTTTTTTGGTGTACGATCACAACATTGAGCTGGACAATCCAACGCCCGATCCCGCCTTATTGTCGTCGTTGTCCCAAATAACGGGCGGACGAACGATTCCGCCGGAATCTCTGCCAACATTTTTGGAGGAACTGGTCAATAAATCGTCGGAACTGGTTGAAAAAAGAGACACCCGAATCACCCTTTACGACACTTGGCCGGTTTTGCTCCTCCTGATTGCGGTCTTGAGTTTGGAATGGTTTTTACGCAAACGTTGGGGTGAAGTGTGAGGTCAAAGAGGGGTTGAAAAAAGATTTGTGATAAGAAAAGAATAATTTTTTGAAAAATACCCATTTTACCACTTCCACAACTTCGATGAATTTGTATACTTCCTGAAGAATCGACGTTGAGGGATTTTGTCCCCACATTATTGACCTCATTCCTAGCATCCCTAATCCCTAATCCCTAATCCCTAATCCCTAATCCCTAATCCCTAATCCTCAACCTCCTACCTCCCCCATCTTTCTGTCATGCCCGTTCATCACAAGAAAAAACGCGAATCCAATCATTTTTCAACGTCTGTTCCGCGAGCGGGCAAGCGAACCGCTGTTGAACCTCAAGAAGAGGGGACCGATCTTGAAAACATTTTTGACGGAGATCAGGGCGATTTATTTGAGGAGGAGGATTTTGACGACGATTTTGATGATGAGTTTGACGATGATTTCGAAGAATTGCCGGATGATGAGTTCGACGACTTTGATGAAATTGGTGATGACGAATTGTTAGAAGATGAGGTTGAGCCTGATTTCTCGGATGATTTGGATGAACCGCTTGACCCGGACGGTTACGATGATTTTGACGATTTAGATGCGGATGAAAACGCTTTTGACGACGAATCGGAAGAGACGCCAAGTTAGGCGTGTTCTTCCGATCACCTTTTCAGAATGGTTGTTAGATGATGCGACATACGGTCAGGAACCCGGTTGGAACAAGGTGTTAAAATCGGCCGTATCGTACATATAACTTCCTGACAATTTGGCTTTTTCCCAACCGCCTGGTATTGCCCGATAAAGGTGATTCCAACCATAAATTCGATTGGCGAATTTGATTGAACATTCCCGAAAAATGTATTTGAGTTCCCAAGTGAAAGAAGCCGGTTCCTGATCGGGTGTGGACTCCGGGGCATACAACTTGTATCCTTCACCCCCGTCAAAGAGCAGTGTTTCTGGTTCACAACCCAAAAATTCATACCGATTGACTTTTCCATGCAGCTTGTGAATGACCGACCAAGGGGGGGCGACCACTTTTTTCCAGACCAGATGGTGTTCGGTGATCGGCGTTCTCTTTGTTGCAAATAAAGGTTGAACGATAATCAAGAGGTCGTCCCATTTCCAGTTGCTAAGGTCAATCTCCAATTCTTGTGAATTCATGACCATACGATAGGAGAGTGAGCCGACCTCGACAAGCGGTAAATCCCGACGACTTGTTTCCGTCGATTGATAATAGACGGTTGCTTTAAGGAGTGCCCCTTCGTAATTTGGCAAATCCGTTGCAAGATTGTTGAGGGCGGAAACGTTAATCGTTTCAGGAGCAAAAGGTTCAAGTTTCAACCGAACCGCATTAGCTTGAATTTGCCCGGGATACGATAAGGCAGTCCCTTGTGTCGGGGTTTTGGCGGTTCCGAGAACAGTTTTGACAAAACTCTCCCGCTTTTCCCAAGGAACTAGGAATTCACGCTGAGCTTGAAACCGGTCGAGATCATATTGTTCTTTTGGCGATCCGCCTATTTCTTGAATGGACATAGAAATAAAAGGTCAAAGGGTTACTTTAAGTATTTAGGACACAATTCCCAATCGAAAGGCGGAAAATTCGTTGACAAAGGTCCAATGAATTTCTGATTCGCAACGACAGAGGGAATTTTTAAGACGTAATATCGTTTTGGGAAACGATTCGGTTTCCAACCGGGCACAATCACATAAACTGGCAATATGCCGGGAAATCTCATCCCCCTCTGTGTACGAATAATGGTGCAATTCCAGTTTCAAAGATGTCCAACGTGGAGAATGAACCTGATTGGTCGGCAGTATCACCTTTTCCAATCCCGCAACAATTGTGACATAAGGCATTTCGTGAGAGGAAGGAGAGGGGGCGATAAAAAGGGACGAAAGGGGGATCAGTTCAGACAAGACCGGGGACGATTTCCAATACTGATACATAAGTGATTCTAGGGACATAGGCGATCTCCAAACGGGTTAGGCGATTTTTTCGGTGTCAACAATAATCCAACCTTGTGATGATTCAGGATACCGAATCCGTTGAATCTGATAATACGTTCCGTCAGCATAACGAAGACGGTCTAAAGGATTTAATTCGATTGAACCGCGAATGAGCAAGGTTTGCAAAGCCTTATTTTTAACAAGGTTACGATTTTCTGATGTCGTTTCGATGTCACGTTTTTGCTCAAGCGGCGCAAACTTAGCCGGAATTCCACTTTGAAACAACGTCCAACGATTCAGGGAAACTCCGTAATTTTCTGTTGCGGGAGAGAATCGTAATAAATCAACGTAATCATCCAAACCAAAGTGAACATCAAAATAATAGGCAAGACAAAACCATGTTTGGGAAAGAGACGAAAACCGGGTCTCATGAATAATCCAACGTCGGTTTTCCGAATCGTGAATTTCATCTCCTCGTTGAGGAATTGCGGGCATTTGCCGTAAAGGAAGATACCAACGTGCCCAACATTGCAGAATAGGCTTGAAATACTGTCGCTGTTCCGGCAAAGAAGACTTGCGTTGTAAGGCAAAATCAATACAATAACGGATATCCGAATTGGGCCGACACAACTCAACTTGCTGCAAATTGTCAACTATGTTTAATAAATCATCATGTAACATGTTTACCTCGTTCTGATTCAAGGAGTTCCAACAGCAACGGAATGAATGACACAAGGTTCTTCTGATGCAAGAATTGCGTTGCACCAATCAACGGTTCGCTGCAATTGATTCAAATACTCATTCCATGAGACAGATTGTCCGTCAATAGAGTAACTCGGTTTAGGTTGTAACGTCAGTTCACTGATTCGCTCAAGCGTCTGATTACGAATCTGTCGTATTTGTTCACTCATTTTTTTTGTAATCGAAAAGAGAAAGGTATCAGATTTGTTGGACAATAAAATAGCAATGTCTGATCGCAGAAAAATGAGGTCGAGGAATTTTATATCCTCAACCTCGACTCAACTCACCATTCGTTTAATTTGTGCATTTGATGACGTAACGAGGATTGATAACAGCAGGTGTTCCCCGTTCACTTGCTTTGAAACGAATGAGAATATCCTGATTGAAATCCGCTTCACTTCCAAGAGGAGACTGCGTAACAGTAATCGGCCAATTTTCCATATAGGCAAATGCTTTGCGGAAATTTCCCATAAACCAAGTCAAACCACACTCCACTTCAGTTCCTCCTGCCTTAAGCAGTTGTTGATAAGCAATGCGGCTTGAGCAGATTTTGTATCGTGCGAATTGATTCTGTAACGTAATGAGTGTATTTGTTTGAGTATCAGAAGTAATGCTTGCCGTGTTAAACAGTCGGTTTGCCAGCTGATTCAAAAGAGGCATGACAAGCACAGAATCGGCATTGACAAGTATAGCATCCTTTGTTATAGTATCCGTCATTTGTGCAAATTGATTTTCTGCCAAAGCAATATTATCCCAGTCCTGTAACGGATTATTAGCAATGAGATTCACATAGGGACCTGTTGCTAAATTGTTGTAAGTATTATACGATTGACCATTCCATTTGTAGGTGTTGTTGATACCAAGAACAACATCGCAAATTCGTTTTTCTTTGTTGAGTGCAAGGACTTCGCCCACTTCCGCAGCCCGTGAAAGAACAAGATTGGTCCGATCAAAAAACACGGCCTCTTTCGTGACAGGAATGATAAGGCCCTGTTTTGTTGTCGAAGGAGTTTCAACATAATCGGCGGTAAAACCGACATGAGGATAAGGCATACCCGGCTTGATCTCGGCTGTTGAACTTTCAATACCACTCATCCCGGGAATTTTCTCTCCGTCAAAACGTGTTGGAATCGTTTCCAGCATATTGCAGAGAACAAAGGCTTCTTGCGTATACGATTCTTGGATTTTGTTGAAAACGACTTGAGATGTAACACTCATAAATGCCGTTACATCCACACCTTCTGCTTCAAGCAAAGTTTTTCCGTTTCCCGAACGCGGGTCAAGCTCGCGAACCCAATGATGACCGTCTGGAACAAGACTTTCGGCGAGATCACGCAAACTGAAATCCTCGCTTTTTAACTCTTTTTTGGCGAGTGCTTCACTGAGGTGATGAACTGTTTTTTCTGCTCCATCTAGTTCGTAACGGCGTTTTAATTCTCTATACTTAATCAATGTCATAGTATTCTCCTAGATATTCTTTATTGTCTACGAATGTTGTTGTTGTTGAAAAATGATGTTACACGGTTTCATGTGCAAGACATCGAATATTTCTGCGCAAAGCGGCATAAAATATTTTGTGTCTAAAACGGCAAAAAGACCCGGACGCAAAGTTGTTATTTAATTCCGCCCTCAGTAATTGCGGACTTAATGCCAATGAGAATCGTCTTGGTTGATTTGGGTTCCCGACGCACAACCCGGGCAATTGCGGCTGCATTTGTAGTAACAAGATCGACTTCCTGCGAAAACAAGGTACCATCTGGTTTGTCGCTGACGCCAATTAACGAACCGAGAACAAAAGTCTTACTCTTACAATCCATTTCAAAAACGCCGGTTGTTGCAATTCGAATGGGGGCAACATCACCAACCGCACTTCGTTGCATTGCAACGCCGAGAAATTTTGCAGCACATGCCGTTTGGGTTGCGGTTTTATCGCTCCCCTTGCTCGTGCTGCTTGCCGGTAAAACCGTATCTGAATCGTAAATAACCAAATCGCCGATTTCAATTAACACGTTGCTGGACGGTACTCCAATCACGGGATTGGTTTCGCCGTATCTCCATCTCATTTTGTCAGACATGTGTCATTCTCCTTTGAAAATTGTGTGAAACGTAAATAACAGTTATATGTTTATTGTGTGATTGACTGAACAAACGATTTTGTGTCCCGGATTTCTTGATATTGTCCCGGAATTGGGGACTGGGACCTTGAAAGAGGTAAAAGGGACGGAACTGTGCGTGAAGAGGCAATTCGTTTTATCAGTTGAATCCGGTCCTCAATCAAATTTTGAACCGATTTTTCGTTTTGACAAGCATAAATTTGATGTAAGCGTTCACGGAATTTGATCACAGGCGAGGGAACTTCTCGTTCGGGTGCTATCAAGAATCATTGCGAAACCGCCGGAACCAACGTCGGAGGTTTGCCGCCAAATAAATGGGCTGATACACTTTCGTGTAAGAAA
>JBOFQB010000022.1:0-15313 GCA_051660685.1 Thermoguttaceae bacterium
TGGCCTATTCAAATTGAAGGGGAATGGACCATTGCGTAGCGAAGACCAGTCTTTGTTTTGAGGAACCGTGTGCGGTAATGCCTGCACGCACGGATCTGTGGGAGCCTCGGCGGAGTAATCCCCGGGGCCACCCGGTCCAGAATCATCAGCTCTGCAAGTACATCATCACCTCGAATTTCCAGAAGCTGCGGTTGTATATCGACAAAGCAACCTGCAAAATCGAGTTTGATTTGTTCAGCCTCACGGAAGACGAATTTCAGATTCTCTATCTTTGCCTGTCGTGGAATTCGATTCAAAGCGACTTGCCGCAAAAGATTTTAGCTGAGTCGATCACGCAGGAAACGGACATCACAAAAAAGCTGTACGAAGATTATTCAGCGTTCAAAAAGGCGTTATTTGACGATATTTGCTCTAAAAATCCGCAGCACGACAAGTTGGTGCTGTTTAAGAAAACACAGAAACTTTTAGACCGGTTTCTGTTTCTGTTTTTTGCCGAGGACCGGGGACTTCTTACGGCAAATTCTGTTCGGGCGATCATCAAAAATTGGCAGGACGCGAAAAAATGGGACAAGAAACTGACGCTGTACCAACGGTTTAGGGAGTATTTCGGGTTTCTCAATGAGGGGAATCCCGAACTGAATGTCTTTCCGTACAATGGTGGTTTGTTTGTGCCGGACGATGTGCTTGATGCCATTTCAATTGACGATACAATTTTGGCGAAACATACGCAGAAACTGGCTGATTACGATTTTGCGAGCGAAGTTGATGTCAATATCTTGGGACATATTTTTGAACACTCGCTCACGGAAATCGAGGAGATAACTGCCGAGTTAAGCGGCGTCACTCAAACACCACAAAAAAGCAAACGCAAGAAAGATGGCATTTTCTACACACCGAAATATATCACCAGCTACATCGTCGAACAAACGCTTGGCAAACTGTGTGAGGCAAAGCGGATGGAACTCGGCATTGACACCATTGCCGAGGAGCTTCCAGCGAAAAAGGCGGTACAAAAGAAAGCACTTCATGCGAAATTGGAAAGTTATCGCAACTGGCTTTTGAGCTTGAAAATATGTGATCCGGCGTGTGGCAGTGGTGCGTTTTTGAATCAGACACTGGAGTTTTTGATTGAGCAACACAAAACGATTGACGAGTTACATGTATCTATCGATCACGGAAAAAAAACGGCCGGATTGTTTTTTGTTGATGTTGAAACAGCAATTTTGGAAAACAACTTGTATGGTGTTGATATTAACGACGAGTCGGTTGAAATTGCAAAACTGTCTCTTTGGCCGCGAAGTGCGGCAAAGGGACGCAAGCTGAACGATTTATCGCACCGAATCAAGCTCGGCAATTCGCTGATTGACGACCCGAAAATTGCGGGGGACAAGGCGTTTGACTGGGAGAAGGAGTTTCCCGAAGTGTTCTCTGGGACCGCAGGCATCCTGCCTGCACAAAACGCTCCATGCGGGCAGGATGCCCGCGTTCCGACAAACGCCACTGGGACCGCAGGCATCTTGCCTGCACAAAGAGAAAGATGCAGGCAAGATGCCTGCGGTCCGACAGAAAGAAGCGGACAGGATGCGCGCGGTCTCAGCGGATGATTTCATGGAAAACGTGTCAAAAAACGCCGAACTGTTTGACACCGCTCAATTTTCGGGCGACACATGGATCATCGCTTCCAACGCCGCAAAGTCGCTGGTTGAACGCTTGCAAAATAGATTTTCCTCGCTATCCAAATTTATCAATGGAGAGGCGAAGCGAGGTGTATTAACGGGCTTGACGGAAGCGTTCATTATCGACGAGCAGAAACGGAACCAACTCATCAATGCCGACCCGAAAAGTGCAGAAATCATCCGTCCAATGGTAAGAGGAAGGGATGTAGCTTCGTATCAAAATTGTGGCGGAGATGCGTGGCTGATTAATGTTCACAACGGAATTCGTGCTATTGGAGTTCCTCCCATCTGCATTGAACATTATCCGGCGATAAAAATGCACCTTGACAATTATCTGGAAAAGTTAAAGACTCGCACAGATCAAGGTGATACTCCTTACAACTTGCGGAATTGTGCTTATTTAGAAGATTTTGCGAAGCCAAAAATCATGTATCAGAAATTCCAAGTGAAGCCTTGTTTCGTTTATGATGAAACGGGCGCATACTGCAATGACAGCATGTGGATTATTCCGACGGAAAATAAGGGACTTCTTGCGCTATTGAACTCGAAGATGGGTTGGTGGCTCATCTCGAAATTTTGCACACAGATTCAAAACGGATACCAACTGATTTGGAAGTATTTTGGTAACATCCCGATAGCTGAGCCGACCGCCGATTTGTCTGCTCTTGCGGAGCGGATGATGACATTGACAGCGGAACTTCAGAAGCGGCGGGAGCAATTTTTTTCGCGGCTTGGCGACAATTTTTCGGGCGTGAAAATCAGTCGGGTGCTCGATGATTTTGCAAATTTGCCGTTCGGCGCCTTTTTGAAGGAGATGGCAAAGCAAAAGCATCCGATTCCGTTGAAATTGCAGGACGAGTGGCGCGAATACTTTTGCGCCGCTCAAACCGCTTGCCGCCCATTGCAGACGGAATTATCGGCGACGGACAAAGAGATAGACAAATTGGTTTACGTCCTTTACGGCTTAACCCCCGCCGAAATCGCCGTCGTCGAAGGATGATCGATCACTGAAGTGTGTTGCTCTTCACATGCAAACGCCTTAATCCTTGACCTATCGACAACCTTTGCGTACTGACATATAATGATTCTGTTCGTCTGATTTTGCGATTGCAAAAGTCAAACCGTAACTGTCGCAAACACAACACCTTTGGTCCCTTGAACCCCTTT
Organism: Thermoguttaceae bacterium; assembly: GCA_051660685.1. GTDB lineage: Bacteria > Planctomycetota > Planctomycetia > Pirellulales > Thermoguttaceae > JAVBSX01. The sequence goes on from JBOFQB010000022.1 coordinate 2,844, forward strand.
TCTTATCCAAACATGACACGCTTTCTCGGTTCCTGCACCCTGTTGCTGATCGGTTTTATGCCTGTTTTTCTAAAGGCCGAAGAAATTAAACATCGTTTTTTGGCGTTGGATGAATCCCGGGCGCAAATCCTTTTTGTTGACCAATTTGATCCGACCCAGAACTGGTCGATTCCGCTTGAAACCTCCTGCCGAGACATGCAGTTGATTGACGGAAAAATTGTGATTGGCCTTCTTAACGGAGGATTTCGGGAATACGATTTTCTGACACAGAAGCTGATCCGCGAAGTGGTGCATCGTCAATACTCGACCCGAGCGGTTTCAGTAACTGCTTTTCGGGTCCCCAATGGTGACACTTATTTGGCGATTGACCGAGTGCCGCTTGAAATTGCTCATCTCGATACCGAGGGGAAGGCGGTTGCTGCGCCACTTCGGTTCCCGGATTTGCAGGGGGTCCGATGTATGCGATTGACGAAAGAAGGCTCGTTGATTTTTGGCGATAAGGAGAATATACATATTGTTACACCAGATGGTCAAAGCATGAAAACAATCAACGTGCCGGATGCACAGTACGTTTATATGATTGAAGAATTACCGGACGGAAATTATTTAGCGTCGTGCGGTTACAGTGCGTTTCTCGGTTTTGTTGATTCTAAGGGAAAACTGGTGAAAAAATGGGGGGGCAAACCGGGACCGGAAAATCTCAATTTTCACTTTTTTGCCGGTTTTCAGGTGCTCCCCAACGGTCATGTCATTGTCTGTAACTGGACGGGACATGGAGCGAACGACAGTGAAAAAGGTTGTCAACTGGTTGAGTTTGACCGTCAGGGCGAGGTTGTTTGGAGTTGGCATGACCCGAAAATGGCCGGTTCTATTCACAATGTCGTCGTCCTTGACTCGAATTTCCGAACCGAAACCGTACAAAAAATTTTGATGCGTTAGTAGGGGTGAAAAGCAGCGTAACCCCGGGTTGACTGAAACGCCGTTTGACGTTTCAGAATGGTAGAAGAAACGGCAATATAATGATTTGAACCCCGTCGAGGTTCCACAAATTGTTGGAAAAAAAGGAAAAATTGTCAGGAGTGACCATTCGTAAACCCCGACGGGGTTTAGTTTTATCTTTCAATCGTTTGCTACCATTCGGCAATCCCGAACGGGATTGAGGAAAACATGTCCAAATGCTGCTACAATAATGTCGCTGCTATGCAGCTAAGAGATACAGACCTTGAATTTTATAAGAAATGCAATCCTTGAATTTTAGGCGTCAAAAAGGGGTGAAATGCGTATACCCCTTATTGAAATGCTCTCAACGGTCCGAGGAGGAGGTGCTGCAAAAGTCGTTTGTGTCAACACGACCTAAGTGATCTTTGTACTGTGTGCTTTTTGCAATGCAACTCAGCGAACGTTGGTCAAAATATGGTACGCCTCCATTGTCGCCGAAAGAATCTGTTTTTTGGCGTCCTCAAGAGAACATTGCAAAAGAGCTCCTGCTGCTCTTTTGTGCCCTCCTCCTCCAAATCGGGCTGCTAATTGACTGCAATCGACCTCGCAACGACTCCGAAAACTGGTTTTGAAACCGCCTGTTCGGAGTTCGACCAGAATGAGGGCAACTTTCGACCCTGCAATTTCAAGCATTTTGTTCACAACATCTTCACTGTCACTTGCAAGTGCGCCTAGATCATCAAAATCTTCCACCGTAATCCAAGACATGAAAACAGCTCCGTTTTCATACGATTCAACCCGACTTAAAACCCGACCAATGAGATGCGTTCGCGCCAATGATTCCTGCTCATACAGTTCACGATAAATGTGATCCGGCTTGACTCCAGCATCCATTAAGGTTGCAGCTGCTTGAAATGTCCGCGACCGAGTTGAAGCAAACCGAAACCAACCTGTATCTGTTGCAATCGCTGTAAAAATGGGTTCGGCTATGTTCAAAGTGAAAGGAACGTCCAAAACCTTTATTGCTTCATAACAGAGGATGCCGCATGCTTCTGCATTGGGATCAACAAACATTTCGGCTCCCAAGTCATTGCCAATTGCGTGATGATCGAGGACCATTTTTCTCGCGGATGTTTTTTGCAGCAACGGTCCCATTTCATTCAGTTGTGCCCAAGATGAGGTGTCAACAACGAAGAACAAATCAACAGTTTCAATCCAGTTTTTTTCCTGATCGGACAATGTTTTCAAACAACGAATATGGTGATCGGGGTCGAGAAATTGCAAATTTGGGGGAGTTGGATGAACATTGACAATCAGAACCTCTTTGCCTAAATGCTGTAAGGCTCTTGACATTGCAATTTCACTTCCAATGCAATCCCCGTCTGGACGAATATGTGAGGTGATGAGAACCCGATTCGATTCAAGGACTCGCTGACGAAAGAAAGCCCAGTCAATCGGTTGGGAAGAAGCAGAAAGGGGGATGTTGTTCATTTTATTCTTCAGATATACTGCAAACGGTTAGAAAGGGTTTGTTTTCCGATTGGAAGACGGGCATCCTGCCCGCCTTTTTTTCTTGATGCAGGCAAGATGCCTGCGTTCCGACAAAATGTCCCTTTTGTACCCGTTTGAGGGATAGTAACAAAAGTCATTGTCTTGTCGTCTAACTCAATAGGAGAGAAACGAACAATGTCGGGGAAACCGGTCCATGCTGTTCAGGTTGTGACGGTTTTACCTGTATTAACGTCGATTGCTTTGGTTTTTATAAAAAAAAATGTTGATTTGTCTCTTTCAGGGGTTCCCGATCATACGTCGGGAAACGATACTGTGAGAGAGTTACTATGTTAGGAGCGGATTGCGATTTGGACAATACCCCCTCGACGAGCGAAAATCGCAGAAGACTGCGATCATGGAGTGAGAAAGTGAACAATTCTGCCGATTTATACCAACTGAAAGTAAAAGAACTGGCCCAGATTGCAAGAGGGTTGCGCGTTTCAAATTGGCATGATCTTAAAAAAGAGGAATTGGTCCAAGCAATTCTCGCTCAACGTGCGTTGCAGCAAAAAGGGCAATTGGACACCTCACGAAGAATGTCTGCTCCGAAGAGGTCGAATCTGGAATCTCCGCCTGTTTCGGTTCCTTTGACACCAACATTGTCGAAAACATTGTCAAAAACCAAGCATCAGAAGACCGGGGTTGAGAGTTCGTCTCCTACAGCGCGTTCTTCCAATTCGACTCTTTCGGGACCCTCAACGCTTGAGAAGGGAAAATCCAAGCGGTTGCAGTCGGAGTCAACCGGCAAAAAAATCGGTAAAGAGGGATTGCCGAAAGAGGAATTGCCGGTTGAAGTCGTAAAAAAAGAGATCGGTCGAAGAACGATTGAGCGGAAATCGGGCAATTCTGGTACAACTCCCGTTGTCCGTTCAACTTCCAACGCAACCGTTTCCCCAACATCGACAACGACAGCATCTCCAACGACGACTCCAACAACAAAGCAACCGGGACAGAAACGCGATGTTGACCTGAATCGGTTGCAGGAAAAGTTTTCCAAAGTAAGAGCGTTAAGTGGTGTTTATGATGATTCAGACGGAACAAACCGTGATCGTTTTGTTCTGCTTGTTCGAGATTCATTTTGGTTGCATGTTTATTGGGAGTTGCGGGCCCGTTTGGTTGAGCGTGCAAAAGCGGCAATGGGGCACACTTGGCATACAGCTTTTCCGATTTTGCGTCTCTTCAAAATTGTCGCAGATGGAGTGAACAATCCCCGACGTGAGCAGATTCGGGACATTCGTATACATAATGGGGTGAACAATTGGTATGTGGATGTTCAGGACCCCCCCGGGACTTTTCAGGTTGAGATCGGTTTTCTTTCCCGAGATGGACACTTTTTTCCGATTGCATCGAGCAACATTGTGCAAACACCTGAAAGTCAGGTTGTTTCAGGAACGACACACATTGACGGACATTGGGGGAGTGTTCAGGAGGATTTTGACCGGATTTACAAGATGAGCGGGGGGATGAAGGAGAACAATGAGCAACTCAAGCGGGTGTTTGAGGAGCAATTACGACGGTCCATGTCCTTGCCCTTGATTTCTCGGTTTGGTTCTCGCAATTTGGGGACTGAGCGAACGCGACGAAATTTTGGGTTTAAGGTTGAAGCCGATGTTGTCATTTATGGGACAACGGACCCTAGTGTTCAATTGAGTATCAAAGGTGAGCCGGTTCGGATTGCAAACGACGGAACATTTTCCGTTCGTTATCCAATTGCGGAAAAGCGACAGGTGTTTCCTGTTGACGCTAAAAGTCGGGACGGAATTGAGACGCAACAGGTGATTCTTGCGATTGAACGGAATACGAAGGTGTTGGAAACCGTGTTCCTTGACAATGAGGACGAGGACTGAGCGTGTTGAGGTACATCCGGTTCTTCACGATCTGTCTTTGGTTGTTGTGTACAGCGTTACTTCTTTTGCCAAATCCCTTGATTTTGACAGGGGGATATGACGTTTCTGAACAGGTTGGAACGTCGTACAACCATTTGTTGATGTTTGCAACACTCGGTTTTTTCATCGAATTGTCCCGACAAAAGTTTTCCCCTTTTTTAGGGTTGAGTTTTCTCTGTCTATATGGGGGAATCACGGAAGTTTTACAGCACTTTATTCCGTTGCGTGTCTGCGATTTATCCGATTTTTGTCAAAATTGTACAGGAGCATTTCTCGGAACTCTTCTTGGTGTTATCATGAACAGCATCGGTCGCTTCACTTTTTCCAAAATGAACAGGGATGATAATGAACAGAAGTATGGGCGAAAAACCGAATAGAAGAAGCAGACGCGAAAATACGGACCTGAAAAACGATGACACCTGTTGATTCTGCCAATCAGGTTCCATTCAGGGCAGGGAAACCGGCCTTTTTTCGGTTTTTTTTGCGGTTTCACTGCCAATACACAACTTATGCCAACTGAAGTCCATGTCGATACTGCGTTTGGTCTATCGTTCGTTTCGTTATGATTTTTGGATGCAGCTTGTCATTTTTCTCGGCGTTGTCGTTGCATCTGCCGTTCTTTGTGGAGCACTCCTCATTGGTGATTCCATGCAAGGATCGCTGAAAAGTTTAACTCTTGATCGACTTGGTTCCATTGATTACATCATAACGGGCAATCATTGGTTTCGTGAGTCCCTTGTCAATGAAATGGGCAAGAACAACCCTCATCTGACTGCTGTCCCGGGCATTCTGGTTTCAGGAGGAGTGCAGTTTGACGGGCAAACGGCCGGGATTTCGGTAATCGGTTGTTCGGATTCGTTCTGGAATTCTTTCCCGCACACAAACGACAAGAATCGGCAAACCAACGACACTAATCGGCGAAGAAGTGAGGAAAAAACGTCCTCTCAAGACTCCCTGTTTTCTGCCGAACCCTCAACCTGGGATCGGGGAAGTGTTGTCGTCAATGAAGCTCTTGCCGATTTGTTGAATTTGTCCGAAAAAGAGAACAAGGGAGTTGGTGAGACGATTTCGGTTTGGGTGTCCCGCGTCGAAAAGATACCAGCTGACAGTTCTCTTGGACGACGTGAAGAAAGGGTGTTCCGTAAACGATTACGGATTCAGGCGGTTTTGCCGAATCAGGGAATCGGTCGGTTCTCGCTTCGTCCGAATCAACAGGCAGAACCGCTTGCTTTGATTCCACTTGATGTTCTTCAGGACCGTTCGTATCTCGACTGTCCAGAAAAGATCAACACGCTGTTGATTTCGACCCGAGAAACGGCGAAACTGGAGTTAAGTCAACTCTTTCAACCAACATTGGATGATTTGGGGCTTGTTGTTGATTCGCAAACGGATGATGAGACGGGGGTGAATCGAATTCATGTCAAATCGTCTAACATGTTGTTTTCGCGGGACCAGGACCGGGCAATTGGCGATCTTTTGCCGACTGCACAACCGATGTTGGTTTATCTGGTTGAAACCTTAGAAGTCAAAAATGAAGCCCGAGAATCAGTAACACCTTATTCTCTCGTTGCTGCAATTGATTCAATCCATATTGCGGGTCAAAAAATTCCAATTGACAAAGATGCAATTATTCTGAATGATTGGACGGCGCAGGATTTGGGAGTTCAGGTTGGCGATCAGGTTCAACTGACCTATTTTGAACCCGAAAGTGTTTATGGTCAAACGAAAACGCGAACCTCCTCTTTTTGCGTCTCTCACATTGTTCCAATGAGCGGCATTGCCAATGATTCCGAACTGATTCCTGATTGGGAAGGAATTTCGGATTCCAAATCACTTGCCAATTGGAATCCGCCGTTTCCCTTTGACGCTAAAAAGATTCGGGAGAAGGATGAAAAGTATTGGGAGGAACACCGAACGACACCTAAAGCGTTTATTGCTCTTGAAACGGGTCGTCAACTCTGGGGGAGTCGGTTTGGTGAAACAACGACCTTTCTCCTTGAACATTCAGCGGTTACATCTCAAGGGACAGAACAGGGTTTGAAACAACGGGGACGAATTGAGGAGGAGAATCAGGAACAACAGGTGAGAGAGGTCAAAGCGGTTCACGTTCCTTTACCTGAAGACGAAACTGTTGTCAGTGAGTTACTCAAACGTCTTGACCCGGCAATGTTTGGACTGGTTTTACAGCCGGTCAAACAACAGGGACTTTTAGCGTCTAAAGGAACAACCCCTTTTAATGTTTTGTTTCTTGCGTTTAGTTTTTTCATTATTGGGGCTGCATTGACCCTATTAGCAATGCTGTTTCGATTGGGATTGGAACGTCGGGGCATACAAATCGGAACCTTGCTCGCACTTGGTTTCAGTCGGAAACGCTTGCTCCAACTGTTACTTACAGAAGGAGCCGTTTGTACGTTGGGTGCTGCTTTGATTGGGGTTCCTCTTGGTATTCTCTATGCACAATTGATGATTGAGGGACTGCATACACTTTGGATTGACGCAATCGTTGTCCCCTTTCTCAAACTACACATCTCGATTCTCAGTCTCGTAATCGGCTTTTTTAGTGCAACAATCCTCTCCGTCCTTGTTGTCTATGATACATTGAGACGTTTTGGTCGTTATTCTGCGCGAGAATTGATGAATGGAGGAGCGGAACAGATGATTCCGCGACGAAAACGGAGTCAACGGACATACCGTTTTGTCCTTTTGACCTTCTTCATCCTGTTGCTCCTCCTCCTGATTGCCGGTCTCGTTTCATCGGATCAAATGGTCAAAGCTGGTCTTTTCTTCGCAACCGGAAAAATTGCCCTCATTCTCCTCCTTTTCCTGCTTTATCACGGATTGACCAGTATGTTGGATTCCGATATGGGAGACTTTCGAATCGGCAATCTTTTTCATTTTTCCGTCTCGAATACCGGGCGAAATCCCGGACGAAGTGTCCTTAGCGTCGGTCTCCTCTCTGTAACCGCCTTTCTCGTTCTTGCGGTTGGAGCTTTTCATCTCGATTCCAACTCCGAAAAAGGAAACGGCGGTTTTTCACTTGTTGCTGAAACACGATTACCCCTTTATTTTGACCTTAATACGGAAGAAGGTCGCAATAAATTGCACTTTTCGCAGGAAAACCTTGACCTGTTCAAGGACCTGTACAGCAAACATGAGATTGACATTTCCTCTTTTCGTGTTCGTCCGGGGGACAAAGCGGATTGTCTGAACCTTTATCAACCGAAAAATCCTCGGATTCTGGGCGTTCAACCCGTTTTTGCGCGACATGATAAATTCCAGTTTGCGCAATCCGCCCCGTTTGTTGAAAATCCCTGGACATTGTTGAATCAAGCAATCACGCAAGACCCTGACGGTGTTCGTCGGGTTCCAATCATTCTCGACGCCAATACAGCAATGTACTCGCTACATCTTTATGGAGGGGTCGGCGAAACATTTGAATTTGAGGATGACCGGGGAAAGACTGTTCGGGGCGAAGTCGTTGCACTGCTCGCCAATTCCCTCTTTCAAGGTGATCTTTTAATGAGCGAAACAAACATGTTGGAATTGTTCCCCCACATCAACGGTTATGGTTTTTTTCTCATTCAGAATCAACCTTCTTTGAAAACGGCGGAATGTTCTGATTTGGAAATTGAAAAGGCGTTGAGAGAGAGTTTGGGTGATTTTGGTCTGAGTGTCGAAACAACGCAAGAACGTCTTGCCCGATTATATGCGGTCCAAAATACCTATCTCGCAACATTCAGCAGTTTGGGCGGTTTCGGATTGTTCCTCGGAACTCTCGGAATCGGAATCGTTCAATGGAGAAATGTTCTGCAACGACGAAAAGAATTAGCTCTTTTCCGCGCTCTCGGTTTCCGTTCTGGACGCATAATCCGTATGGTCCTAACGGAAAACCTGTTTCTCCTCGTCCTCGGTACTTTTTTCGGCGCATTTGCGGCTCTTTTGGCCCTCATCCCGCAAGTGTCGGGCACAACCGGAATGAGCGGTTGGGCAATCGGGGAACAGTTCGCCTGTATCTGTTTGGGAATGTTGCTGATCGGCATTATCGCCAATATTGCCGCAATCAGGGTTCTTCTGCAAATACCCCTTGCCCGTTCATTGGCGAATGAATAACTATGCCCGGCAGAGCGCGGGGAGATAGTGATTGAACTTGTTGCATAACCTAAAAATGCCTATGCTTATAGAGTTGTGGGGCGAGTTATAGCGTTTTTTCCGCCCAAGTCAAGGAAAATTCCTGTCCAAAAAACATTTCCGATTGACTGTTCACAGAGAAGCGAAAGTTTTTTGCAGATTGCAATGACCCTGATTCTTCGGTACAATGCGGTCTCGCGTGAAATGATTGCGGACCAACACCGCATGTCAGATGTTTCACGTCCTTTTTTGTTTTTATCCTCTATTGTCCAACTATTATCCCCTTTCAACCCAGTCAAAACAGCGGGTTCCATCGTCGTTTTTTCCAGAGAATGAGAAGAATCGACAACAAGTAATCACAACGTGAGTTTTGGCGGGGTCCTACATTACCCGAAATACTATGCGGTTTTCGTTTGGTCAGGAATTACGGCAAGAGCAGAAACAAATCCTAACGCAACGGATGATTCTTGCAATGGAGATTCTTCAACTTCCGCTTATGGAACTGGAAGAACGGATTGAGTTGGAAATGGAAAAGAATCCGCTTCTTGAACTGGTTGAGAGGAATGAGGAGACGGCAGAATCGGGCGAAACAGGTGAGCTGGACATTCGGGGTGATATTCCCCCGGAACCGGCTGATGAATCGGGGACGTTCAAATTTGAGGTTGAGCGAGAAATAGCGATTGGTGAAAGTCCACATTCGCAGGATGATTTTCGGACCGCAGATGAATTTGCGGCGAATTATACGGACACGATTGACGAAGCACCTGCTCGGTCACAAAATTGGCTGGAAGACGAAATGGAGCGTCAAACGGATCGTTTTGCCAATATAGCATCTCCTTCCCAGACATTGCAGGACTATTTGATTGGTCAGTTGGGTTGGTATGATTTGTCGGACGAACTGCGCAGTATGGTTGAGCGGATGATTTACAATTTGACCCCCAACGGTTTTCTGACGGATTCGTTGGATGTCTTGCTTGGTCCGAATGCAACGACGGAGGAACGTCAATTGGCGGAACAGGCGATCCAATTCATCAAAACTCTGGAACCGGCTGGAGTCGGGGCCCGGGATGTCCGGGATTGTCTTCTCCTGCAACTTTCGCCGGAAATGCCCTGTTTCGAGATACTTTATCATCTTATTGCAGATCATCTTGAAGATTTAGAGCGGAATCGATTGCCGCATATAACCCGAAAGACGGGATATTCGATTGGAGATATTCAGGAAGCCCTTTTGGAACTCCGCAAACTGAATCCGCGACCTGGAGCCGGTTTCAGTCAGACTCCAACGGTCCCAATCATTCCCGATGTTGTGGTTGAAACGGACGAACAGGGGAATTATTTTGTCCGAATGGAAGAGGGGAATGTCCCGCGATTACGGATCAGCAATTATTATCGCAAGTTGTTGGAGCAAAAGGAAACGGACAAAGGGACGCGGGATTACATCAAACAGAAGGTTGGTTCTGCACAATGGTTGATTGACTCAATCAAGCAGCGACAATCGACATTGAGAAAGGTCGCAAATGCGATTGTTGAACATCAGACGGAATTTTTAGAGCGGGGACCTGGGGCAATTCGTCCCCTTAAAATGCAGCAGATTGCAGATAAAGTTGGAGTTCATGTGACAACGGTATCTCGGGCTTGTGATGAAAAATGGATGTTGACCCCGCAAGGACTGTTTCCCTTAAAACGTTTTTTTTCAGGTTCGGTTCAAGGGACAGACGGAGAAGAAGACGCGTCACAAGATACTGTTTGTCAGAAATTGAAAGAGTTAATTGAGACCGAGGACAAGTCGAAACCGTTGAGTGATGAAGAGTTGATGAAACTGCTCGATCAGTCCGGTTTTAAGGTTGCTCGACGGACGATTGTCAAGTACCGACAGATGATGAGGATACCGAGTTCTCGTGAACGTCGTTGTTGGGATCAAGGTTAAGTCCGAGAAGGATCGGGATCAGCAAGAAGCCAAGCATCTTTCAAGGATCACCTGTTTTTCGTCGTCAGAACCATAAAGTGTATGCTAGTGTCTTGTTAATGTTAACAATGGGATATAGATGTAACAAGGCAGAAAACGATCCTTTGAAAGTAACTGCATTTGTAACCCTTCACGAGTATTTTAGAAAACATAGTTGGTACACCTTTTTATAGGATAAAAAATCGAATCTTCGCCCCAACGGGGCGCAACAAAATAGCCCGGGGTGAAGCGCAGCGAAACCCCGGGTTGGTGTCACACACCCTATTCTGCCCTGAAGGGGCAGCACAATTCGTTGTTTCGCCCTTACAGGGCGAATAATTTTTTGACATTCTGACACCAGCGGTTAAAACCGCTGTCTATTTTGTTACGCACCTTTGGTGCTAAGAATGATACAACAATTCTAATTTCCCGTGAACGGTTACGAGATTTTTAACGGAATCCGAATCACCAATTCTAAAATCAAATAATAACATCATGTCATTTTCACCTAAGAGCCGGACGATTCTGCCCCTTTTTCTCTCGGCTTTGACTTTTTTATTGGGGGGGGGATTGGTTTGGGGGTATTTTGTCTTTTTCTCGGCACAAACGGGGGACGGAACGGGATCGGGTCAACAAGGAGGGGGGCGGGCCCGACGTATGCCAGTTCCTCTTGTTCGGGTTACACAACCGGTTTGGCAGGAACTTGGGACGATTCGTCCCGTTCACGGTCGCTTTGTTCCTGTTCGAGCAGGAACCTTATCTTCTGAAGTCTCTGGAATTGTCCGCGAATTTCCAGTTGAAGTAGGGACCCCTGTAATCGGCGGAGAGACTGTTATTGCGCGAATTGATGATACTTGGACGCAATTGGCGTTGGAATTGGCGGAAAACGAGATTAAGGCAATTCAGATCAAGCTCGATTTTGAGACAGGAGAGTTAAAACGGATCACCCCGCTTGTCCGCAATTTCACAGTCACTGAAAGTGATTTTTTGACGCAACAAGCGAGAGTGGACGATTTGGGTGCAAGTTTGGTTTTAGCACAAACGGCGAAAAAGGAAGCGGAAGAGAAATTACGCCGGACGACGATTTATGCCCCTTATGACGGTCACATTGTCAAAAAATCAACGGAACTTGGCGATTTGGTTTCTCCCGGAACAGCGATTGTTGAGCTTATCTCATCTGGAAATATTGACGCTTATTTTCAGGTTGGGGAAAATGTGATTGACCGAATCAATAGGGACGATTCGATTCCCTTGTTCGTCGATCAACTGAACCTCAAAACGGTTGGTCATGTTCATTCGATTGTTCCATCTGGTTCAACAAGTGCCCGTTTCTTCCCCATCTATGTTCGTCTGGACGATCAACAGGGGCGTCTTAAAGCGGGTCTGAGTGTAACCGGAATGATTACAACGGTTGACCCGAAACCGGGTTGGGTTGTACCCAAAGATGTGGTGATTGACAAACCGGACGGTCAGACGGTTTGGGTGATTATTGAGAAGACGACGGAACAGGGGGAGGTGCAAACGATTGCCGAACCGATTCCGGTCCAAATAACAGCAACGTCACTTGAGTTGGTTCAAGTTGCTCCTTTGACAGAGAGGGGCAAGGAGATACTCATTGCAGGTGCTAATGTTGTCATTGAAGGAGCTGAACGACTCATGCCGGGCCAAAAAGTTGAAATAACCCCGACGCAAACGGAATGGTTTGCCGATCCCGTAATCGGTTCCGGTCATACTGTTGTTGAACCGAAACAACGAATTGACGAAAAAATCAAGGAATAGGGGATAGGGAATAGGGGTTGGGGGATAGGGAGAAGGAGTCGCGCCGTTTTGCCGTAATATGACCGATCATGCGTCAGATTTCGTTTTTGACCCTTTTCCATTTTCAATAGACATGTTGCATAACCTATCATGGTCTTTCGGCGTTGAGGATGGCACAGACCAATTTCGTGCGTAACAGGTGTGTTGGACGGCGGTTACGATACGGATGCGACATGATCTTGAATACCTTGATCTTTGCGTTA
>JBOFQB010000023.1:0-3712 GCA_051660685.1 Thermoguttaceae bacterium
GCGATGCGTTCGAGCAATTTTTTGACGAGAGCTTCGAGTTCGGCGATACGTTTATCTTTGGCATCCATAATGACCGCAGTATACGTTTGATACCTCAATCATGTCAAGACCAATTCAAATTGCCGTGAACGGATACAAAAATGTTTAGTTCACTTGGAGCGGTATCATTTCAACCACCTTGGAGTTGGGAAAGATTCGGCGCGACGGGGCTTGGAACGGCTCAAGGGGGCTGGTTTGATTGAATACAGCAAGGCGGGGCAAAAGTTTAAGGTCAAGATACTGCAAGTCCGATCATAACGGGAAAAAACAAGGGCAACACCGCCAGTTACCCTATTTCGTTTCAACGCCCTCAGCAGCCCTACAGAGAAAACTTGGTGGTTTTGTTGACCAACTTATCATCAAGACAATCTCGTCACAAAAGGGCTGTCAGGCGCGTTCTCTTCTCACGCCGTTTGCTGACTGAGGGTTAGCAGCGACTTCTTGTTGGATACGCCCAAACGTTCTCAGCATCGCCTCAAGTCAAGTGTCAGACCATTACAATAAACCGGTCGAAGCTCGTAGGACACAGATTGAGGGTGCAACCTGCTGATCGTCTGAGAGACAGGAACTGTTTTACTGAATTGATGAGGAATAGTCTGCTGGACACGGGTATCAAAATGGGGCAATCAGGAGCGGCTGGACCGAGGGATCAACCAGACAGTTACCACAGTAGCGTTTAACCAATCGCAAGCCTGATATGTTTTATAGTTGCGCTAATTTTACGGCGTAAAATCTTATAATATAAGTCTTTGCGCCGATTTGTCATGTTGACATATAAGACCTCACCTTCTATCAGTTACGCCGATTCCGTCTCCTCACGGTCTAACGGAATTGTTTTTGTTGTCACAAGCAGTTCGCTACCGACATTCAACTTGGCATTGCGAATAAGTTCTATTTCGTGTTCAAATATCTCCGTCGTTGCCCATCTTTTTAACGGTTCAAGGTTTGCGGTATGGGCCAGACCATTCACAACAGCATTCTTGATATCACCTCCACTGAAACCTTCGGAACTTGCGGCCAATTTGTCCCAGACCAGCCCCTCTCGACCGGGAACTTTAAGCGAAATGAATTTCCTCCACAAATGTTGACGACCAGAAAAATCCGGCAAAGGTATTTCAATATGTTGCGCAATCCGCCGGACAAAAGCATTGTCAAAGTTTTTGGAAAGATTCGTCGCAAAAGCAACAACCCCTTCAAACGCATCAAGTTGTTTCAGCATCACCGCTCTTGCAACATTCACTCCATGATCGGCTGCTTGTGTAACATTCGTCATTCGCCGACCAAGAATAGAATCTGCTTCATCAAAAAACAACAACGCATCGCTTTCCGCCGCTCTGCGAAATGCCGATGTAATGTTCTTACCCGTTTCACCAACATATTTTGACTCAATTTCGGCATAACTGATATCAATCACCTTTTTGCCAAGTTCTGAGGCAAGTGCCTCAACGCACATTGTCTTTCCTGTTCCCGGCGGACCATAAAGATTAAACGCAATATGACGTCCTTGGGGATCAATCTGACCAAGTTCCCAATCTTCATAAAGCAATTTGTGATTGGCAATCCGACTGCGCAATACTTGAAATTGTGACCGTACATTTTCCGTAAGAATGACCTGTTCAAATGTGTACAGCGGTTCTCGGGGGACAAACGACAACGGCTTGTCCCCTTCTTCCGGTTTCTCATTCTTTGTCACAGCCGACGGAATACTGGAGGATACTGCCGGTGAAAAGTACCCCAACATTGACTGGTCTGTTTTTGTACCTGGTACTCCCATTGTTTTATCCTTGCTTGTAAATGGTGTATACGGACGACTGTTGCTTGGATAGAATGAACTCTTTGCGGAAGTCCTCGTGCATATCCTCCCATTTCCAGTCCGTCTCCTGCTTGATTAACTCAGCCGATGTGCGATCTTTCCGATAAACGACCGAAATGATGATTTTGCACCAGTCCGCATTCACCTTTTCCACATGGTATTCAATCCCCAATAAATCGGGCAGCGTTTTGGGTAAGAATGGCTTTCCCTGCACAAGGACAAAAACCAATTGCCGTAAAGCATCGCCTTTGAGAGGGACACGCGGTTGTAGCATTTCAACGATGGAATCGATAAGGAACACTTGAAACGACAAATTGTTTTTCAAACCGGCAAGTACCTGTCCCATTGAATGTGGAGGAGAAAAGGGGATTGTGGTCAAACAGATTTCCCGACCCAGTTCAACATGTTGCGTGGTCCAGGGAATTTTACTGCTCGCAATATCACCTTTCACGCGATAACGGGTAATGCTGACATCATCCTGACTCAGCCCCGAGATTGTATTACGGTGAATTCTTGGCGGGTTAAAAACAATGGCGGGTGAACCGAGAACGAGGGCAGCAACTGTGGCGAGACCACCTCCGAGCGAATGGCCGGTTAAAAGTATTTTTTTCCGAAACGCCGGGCAAACATGTTCGGCAATTGCCCGCACTTGTTTATAAAGTTCCGCTTCCTGACCAAACAGTTGCTGGATGTTATCAATCCAATCCAACAAGGATTGGGTTCCGTGAAAAGCGAGGATAAATCGATCCATTTTGCGGTCCTGAAACAGTTCAAACCGAATGTTGTTGATCCCCTTTTGAAAAAGCGGGATATGTGTCATACCGAAAATTTGATCCTTCTGTTTCCCGACTGCCGGGTAAATATCATATTGCTCAATGTTTTTTGAGGAATCATTGAGTTTTTGACACACAAGGGCACAGCGGTATTCCATAAAATCAAGATAGGGAACATCTTCCTTGTTGGAGGACCGGGAGGAACTTGTATCTTGAGACGAACTCTGGTGTTTCATTGTCATTTATACCTGAGGTTTTTGTGAAGGTCCTTTTTTGAGGGACCGGACATGATTGCGATTCCCAGAACGAATGAAGTCAGCCCGAATCTCATCCGGCAGATCGTCCCAGCCCAATGCCACTTCCGTCGTCGTCAGCCGACCACTCCCATTCGGTTCCTTGACCAAAACGCGAATGGACAATCGGACTCGTGAGGCGGACAATTTGGAAATCTCGTATTCAATTTCCAGATTATCCGGCAAACTGGTTATTACGTTAGCGAGGAGCAGGGCCGAAAAGTCCCCTTCTTGTTTTCCATGAACTTTTCCCGCTATGAAACCGCCGGTTGCGACGATGAGGCAGAGAAAAAACCAGAACCATGACCATGAAAAAAAGGAACCGGTCTTTTCATGCGGAGTTATTTCGGAGACAACGACCTGGGCATGAACCGGTTGCCCCGCTTGTGGTGCTGTCAATTCCTGCGCCGTCCGTGTTTCCGGTGTTGATGGAACAGGTTCTTCTGCATGAACAGAGACTGTCAACACCAGAACCAAAAACAGTATCAAGTTAAAAATGCGCATCGTCATCATATCACCTCAATGTTTCATCTTATATGTTTGTTCGTGACTGTCTTTGCCCTTGTAACCTAATTTTTTCAGTTCTTCATAAGTCAACTGCCGCTCAGCAATGATCCGTTCTGAGCTTTTGTTACTGTCTAAAATTTTCAGATTGTATAGAGCCAGTTTCATAACTATTTTGGCTTTAAGCAGATTGATATTGCGTCAATCGCAGTGTTTTGGTAATCATACTGCTCTTCAGGGAGGAGTATTTTATGAAAAAACGTGAATACACAACAGGTCTTGAATTAACG
>JBOFQB010000024.1:0-1978 GCA_051660685.1 Thermoguttaceae bacterium
GAGTTGTTTTTGCCCTTCTAACCGTCTTCCAGTTGATTTTCTTCTCCTCGGCCAAAGCCCGTATATCGTCAACCGCGATTTTCGGATTCTCTTGAAACAAACCTTCTAACCAATCGGCTGTATCATCCACCTTATTGGGCCTCCCTGCGAGGGCCGATATGTCGGGACGCAATCGGTTTGCTTCCTTGCCCAGTTCTTTCGACGCTGTTGTTTGCACATTCTCGTCCTCGATACAAACCGCTCCATCTTGAAGGGAATAGGTGAATCCGGCTCTGTTCTCGGAAAGGTTGGTTTTGTCGCAACAGACTGTATTCAGTCCCGTATCTTCGTCGTGAACCACAAACCAGACGGCTCTGGCGGCGGCTTGCAACCCCCGTGATCCGTGAAGGCGATTGCTCGAATCCGTCGAATCCGATTTATTGGTATGGGAAATCAGTACAAAAGCGACCTTATGTTTTTCGGCAAGGGCTTTCAATTGCGACAAAACTGCCCGAATTTCCGTGTTTGAATGTTCTTTAATATCCCCATAAAACGCAGAAACGGGGTCAATAACAATGAGACGACAATCCGGGGTCTGTTCCAACATGGTCCGAAAAGAACCGACACTCTCAAGTGTTAGCGGAACTTCTGTTTTGACCGTTTCCCCTTCTTTTGTCTTGTCTTGTGACAACGCTTTCGGACGCAAAACTTTGTCCGAATTTGCTTGACCATTTTTCAATCGTTCCTGAATCACTGATTCGGGGTCTTCGGCATTTATCATTATGACACTCCCTTTCGGAATCGCCGATTCCCGAAACAGGTATTCGGAATCCGAAGAGACTTTCGACGCAAGGAAACAGGTAAGAAACGATTTTCCGATTCCCGGCTTGCCCGCAAAGACCGTGACAGTACCGAGCGCAACCATATCTTGAAGTAACCATTCAACCGGCTTCGTTTTAATGCTTGAAAAGGGAACCAATTCAACTTCAATCTCTGATCCGGACGAAACAATCGTCCTGTCGGAACGGTTGTTTGTCTTTTGCTCCCCCCACGATTGGGCTGCGTCCCTGAATCCGGCTTCACTCTCGCGTGTTTCATTGAGCAACCAAGCATAGGGTTTGTCCGGCGAGTGAAGGTGTACCTGACTGATTTTATGCCGCAATTCCTTTTCCGACCATTCCGGTTCACAACGGGGATTGTACTCCTTCGAGAGTATCTCAAACGCCGATTCGTCATCCAATGCAAAACCCCAGACCAATGCGTTTGCAACCACCATTGTTGCATTATGTCCCCCTTGCCCCGAAACAGAATTTGGGCAATTAGCAACATATTTAGACGCGCGATCCCGTACATCGTCGGGTGTAGCCCAGTTGGTTTGTGTTTTTGGTTCAAACCTTTTTAGCAGTCCTGATATATCCGGTTCGGCTTTGCTTTTGACTGAATCGGCTTTCTGTTCCGGTTTCGCGTTGATCTCATCCAGACGCTTCACAACATCGTCGGGAAGGTTGGGCAAATCATCCAACGGAGGAAGGTCAAGAATAAACTGGTATTCCTTTCCGTCAATTGTCGAGGGAGCAATGACGATGTAACCTCTGTCAGTTTTTACATCGACGTTCAGAGCATACTTCTTGTTCCCCCAAACCTTTCCACTGGGCCGCTTGAAGAAGTAATGCAAGCCGGGGGAATCGCCGATTGAATTACCGTTTTCGTCTTTGAGTTTTCCAACGCCGGGCGTAACCTGCGTCGGGACTTCGACAAAATCGGCTCGCTCAAAAAACGGGTTATCATCCGGTTGCACAATCTTGTCAACGTCAAGAACAATCATGTCCTTGCAATGAAGCCCCCAGTTGAAACCGGAACACTCGTTGAACCAATCGCGTATCGTCTGTTCATCTGTTGTTGCTGCTTCTTTCCAACCGGATATTGCCGGTTCCTTACCGTTGAGTTTCAGAGGAAAAACCTCATAACCCAATTTGGTTTTTTTGAGGATTTTTTCTAA
>JBOFQB010000025.1:0-53072 GCA_051660685.1 Thermoguttaceae bacterium
TGCGTGGAGGGCTTGCGAAGAATTCGTGCAATTCCGGCAACGGGACTGTATTGTTGTGCGCTTGCGCATGATGCTCATATTGGCGTGTGAGGGAGACTTCGTATCTGAGCGGCGTGACGTCCCTCTTATTTTCTTGAGGGGGTTGCACTTCTTGTGCGTTCTTTTTAACACCGATTTTCACCTGACCATTGAGCGTAATTCCGAAAATTCTACGAATTTTCTTCATTACCGCCTTTCATTTTTCACTCTTGCCCTGAAATGAAATGACGATTTTTGACACGTTTTGCTTGGACGAACCGTTGCTGGAGAGTATTCAAACCGCTCTTGATGAACATGAAAAGGAACTAAAATTTCTGCTTTTGGCCCTGCAAATTGGCGGGGTTGGACCTTGGGAACAATATGATGTTGCGGATGTTTACCTGACATCGACATGGTGTCGGGTGTTCGAGCAAAAAGACGGCGAATCGTTCGATTTGGCGAAATACTACGCTTTGATTGATTCGCCGATTGACCAAGCCCGGGTCAAAGCAGCCCGCGAAAAGTTGGTGTTGCAACCGATTGGGACGAAGTGGAACGACACGTTCACGCTTGCCGGAAAACCGGTTCGCAGTTTCGCGCTTGTCAGCGAATCAACAACAATCATCGGGGTTGACGTGATTGGGTGAATGACCGTTTGCCGCGATACAAGGTATCGCGCGTAATGAGATTTCATTCCGGCTTGCGCCGGGCTAAGTACGCGCGGAACGTTGTTCCTCGGCTAAACGGTATATGTTCCCTATCCTCTCCATCTACGCAATAATCGGCGCGACAAAGGTCCGGGTCGCAAGTTCACGGTCTAACATCAACATCGCTTCTGGAGATTGCATTGCCCTTTTCAGTTCCGTCAAAATCTTATCCGCAGTCGCTTCCTCCTCAACCTGTTCGCGGATATACCAGTTCAGAAACTGCGACGCTGAAAAATCACGCTCCTCAAACGCAATCGCTGCTAAATTGTTAATCATCGCTGTCACTGCCGCCTCATGTTCACAAGTCATTTGAAACATGCTGAGAACATCGTCCCATTTCTCGGGGGGAGCAGCAATTGCCGTTAATCGGACACATCCCCCCCGATTCTGTAAGTACGTCATAAACCCCATTGCATGAGCCAATTCTTCCTGATATTGCACGTTCAACCAATTGGCAACACCGGGAAATTTAAGGTAATCCGCCTGAAATGACATTGCGAGGTAGAGATAGGCTGAGTAAAATTCTGCGTTGATTTGGGCGTTGATCGCCTCTTCCATTTTTCGGGTGATTGACATAAAGAATCTGCGCCTTTCAAAAGTTGCGAGAAAAAAAACAATGCTGATAAAACACTTGCTCTATTGTATACTTCCTTTTATCATAAAATGCAATGAATGGAATGAACGACTGAAAAAAAAGAGGCAATCACGTCGTTTTTTCAGGAACCTGCCCCTTTTCAGCAATCCGCAAACCGACTTCCGAACAATCATGTCGTTGTTTTTTTCAAAAATTAAACATAACATTCTTTTGCTCCTTTTTGGGGGGACAATTCTGCCTGTTTTGTGCATTTCTGGAATGGGGATGACGACAGAAATGGAATCGAGCGGGGAATTGCCTGATCCTGAGTTTCCCTGGATTTTGACAACAGCGGGGGAAATCAGACCTGGTTTGGTCGGCAAAATGACGGGGGAGACACTCTTTTTTCGACCCCCGAATGATTACTCCAATCACGCCAAACCGATCCCTTTGTCTGATTTGGCGAGAGAGACGGACAATCGGTCCTGTCAACGAGCCGACTTGACGGATTGGGGAGGAAAGGACGAAATGGACTGGGAGACAATCAGCCGCAAAAATGTTGTTGCGATCTTATTTCGCCCCCCTATTGATCCTGATTATGCCCTGATTTGGCTGAAGAAACACTTGAATTGGCCGAATACGGGGAAGGAGGAGCCGGGCAAAGACGATCAGCTTCTTTTGGTCAACAATGACCGTCTCGCGGTCCAGATTCTGTCTCTTGCCGACAAAAAAGTTTATTTTACGGTTTCGGGGGTCAAAAAACCGCTTTCGATGCCAATTGGCAGAATCCGGGCAATAAAGTTTGGGCAATAAAGTTCAAGCAAGGAGTGCATCTCTTAACCGCTTGCAGCTACAAAAGTATCAAAGGAAAAATCCCCCTCTTTGAAATCAACCGTAACGGTCATTTGTTGCGAATCCCGGGCCGGACTTGCCGGACTCCGAAGTAGTTGAACGGCGAGCGGATTCTGGATTTGTCGTTGAAGCACTCTTTTGAGCGGACGTGCCCCAAACGCCGGGTCATATCCCTGTTCGGCAATCGCTTCCATTGCCCGATCTGTGATCGTCAACTGAATTCCCTGTTTTAACAATTGATCGTGCAATCGGGTAATTTGGAGCTTCACGATCTTGGTAATCTGCGCTTTTGTAAGCGGATGAAACAGGACGGTATCATCAATCCGGTTCAGAAATTCCGGCAAAAAGTGTTTGCGCAGCAATTCGTCAACCGTTTCTCGCATCTCTTCTTGCGAACCATGATCTCGCGCAATTTCCTGAATCACCTGACTTCCAATGTTCGATGTCATAACGATGATTGTATTGGTAAAATCAACCGTATGTCCTTGATTGTCGGACAAGCGACCATCATCGAGGACCTGAAGGAGAATGTTGAAAACATCACGATGTGCCTTTTCCATTTCGTCGAGCAAAATGACCGCATAAGGTCGGCGACGAACCGCTTCTGTCAACTGACCTCCTTCTTCATACCCGACATAACCGGGGGGAGCCCCGATCAATCGACTGACGGAATGTTTTTCCATAAATTCGGACATGTCGACCCGGATCATTGCCGTTTCATCATCGAACATTGCGGCTGCAAGAGCTTTGCAGAGTTCGGTTTTTCCGACCCCGGTTGGACCAAGAAAGAGGAAGGAACCAATTGGTCGATTGGGGTCTTGCAGACCGGATCGGCTTCGTCGGACTGCATTAGCAACCGCGTCAACCGCTTCATCCTGACCGACGATTCGTTGATGCAACCGTTCTTCAAGGACCAAAAGTTTTGACCGTTCGGTTTCCATCATTCGCTGAATCGGAATTCCGGTCCAACTGGAAACGACTTCGGCGATTTCATCCGGCCCAACGACTTGTCGAAGGAGTTGCTTTTTCGGCGAGGAACTCTTACTATTTGCTGATCCATTTGGCTCCTCCTGTCCTTTTTCCAACCGTTCAATCTCTCCCGTTAGTTTTTTCTGGGCCGAATCGAGTTCAAATAACTTTTGATAATCTGATTCCGTGACGGGACGTCCGCGAGATTGTTCCTCCTTGATTCGACTTTCCAACTGTTGAAATTCCAGTTGGGTTTGCGCCAATTTGTTTTTGATTGCGTGAACATCCCCAAGTCCGCTCTTTTCCCGCTCCCATTGTCCTCGGAGTTCAAACAACTCTTTTTTGAGTTGCTCCATTTCCTGTTCAATGTCCTTCAACCGTTCTTTTGCATGAGGTTCGTTTTCATCGGCCAATTGTCGGGCTGCAAGTTCGAGTTGGACGAGACGACGTTGAACCTGATCGATTTCTCCGGGCACACTTTCCAGTTCCATTGCGAGCCGACTCATTGCTTCGTCCATAAGATCAATCGCTTTATCCGGCAAAAAACGGTCGGCAATATAACGATGTGACAATTCAGCAGCTGCAACGAGCGCGGAATCACGGATTTTAACCCCTTTATGATGTGTTTCATAACGGGATTTCAGACCGCGTAAAATCGCAATCGTGTTCTCGACATTCGGTTCGTCAACGTAAACCGGCTGAAATCGTCGTTCGAGTGCTGCATCCTTCTCAATGTATTTGCGGTATTCGTCAAGCGTTGTTGCTCCAATACAACGCAAATCACCCCGCGCAAGAGCCGGTTTCAGCAAATTGGCTGCATCCGAACCTCCTTCGGCCCGACCTGCCCCGATTACGGTATGTAATTCGTCAATAAAAAGGACGATTCCCCCGTTTGATTCTTCCACTTCACGGAGAACAGATTTAAGACGTTCTTCGAATTCGCCCCGAAATTTGGTTCCTGCAACAAGTGAACCCATATCGAGCGCAATCACTCGCTTGTTTTTGAGACTTTCCGGGACATCTCCGTCCACAATACGTCGTGCAAGACCTTCTGCAATCGCCGTTTTGCCGACTCCCGGTTCTCCAATCAAAACGGGATTGTTTTTGCGACGTCGGGAAAGAACCTGAATGACACGACGTATTTCGGGGTCCCGACCGATTACGGGGTCAAGTTTGCCTTTTTGGGCCCGCTGAACGAGATCAATACCGTATTTGGAAAGGGCTTGCAACTTCGATTCAGGGTCAGGATCGTTGATTTTCGAGGAACCGCGAATTTTCTGCGTCCCTTGCAAGAGTTGTTCCCGAGTCAGTGAATTCAGTTGGAAAACCTTTTGTGCTTTAGACGGGACAGATTCGAGCGCAAGGAGCAAATGTTCCGTTGAAATATACTCATCTCCCATTTTCCCCGCTTCATCTGCAGCTGCATGAAAGACCCGTTGCAACTCAGAACTCGGTCGCGCTGTTTCCCCCCCCTGTATTTTGGGGAGTTGAGCAAGCTCCGATTGCACCATTGATTGTAACATCGTCCGGTTCGTCCCAATCGCTTGAAAAATCGGGCGAACGTTCCCCTCTTCCTCTCCAAGAAGGGCAGCCAATAAGTGAATCGGCCCCAATTCGGGATTTCCTCCCTTGATTGCAAGACTTTGCGCGGTCGAAACCGCTTCCTGTGATTTCGTCGTCAATTTCTCATAAGAAAAATTCATTCCGTCTTCTACCTCCAATATGTTCTACCTGCTAACTCCTACCATCTGAAAAACGGACTGCCGTTTTTTCAGACTGTCCGTTGAGCAATTCTATGACGCAAATTTCATACCAACGACCGGACTGCCAAAAAGACAGGATCAACGGAAATTTCGTCAGTGTCTTGTTGACATGATAAGTCGTTTAACCGCAGAACAACGTTCTGCGTGTTTTGGGCGGTTCAGAACACGCGATACGTTGTATCGCGGCTAAACGACAATCCCTATTCCCTATTCCAACCTCAAACCTCATTGGGGACAACAAAGGGGGCCCGATATTCCCGGGTCAAATACCGATCAGCAACCGGATTGTTGACGAACTGCTCGTTTTTCGGGTCAAAATCCAATTTCTGTCCCAATGTCCATTCCGGGTTCTTCAAGTCGGGTAAAGCATCTCGCAAATTCGCAAAAACGGTTTCAACCCCTTTCTGGACAATTTCGTCATTTCCAAACGCCGACCGAATTGATTCCGGGGTCGCAGTCGCTCCCAATAAATGCGAAATGTTGCCAAATTGGCAAAGTGCAGCAGAAAGATGCCCAACACTAATATCAGCATTCAGAATCCGACGATCCCGTTCACGAACCGCGTCAATGAAGTTGCCAAAATGACCGCCCGGTCTTGGGGGATCAAAGTCAATCCCCTCAATCCGAACCACTTCACCTTGATTGGGGTAAAAACGGTCCCCCTTGAGCATCCCCTCGGTTGTGTAAAACTCAACATCAACGATTGGTTGCCAATTCTGACCTGACCCCGCTTTGTCTCCAACCAAACCGCGTGTTTCAAAAAGTAACGAACAATCGTCATACTCATACAAAGCGAGTTGCATGTTGGGCGTTTGACCTTGATCCTTGAAACCCGAATCCGGTTCATCCACATAACGGGCTCCAAAAGAAATGATTTTTTTCGGCAAACCGACTCCGAGTCCCCAACGACAAAGGTCCATTTCGTGAACCCCTTGATTCCCAATGTCGCCGTTTCCCGTATCCCAAAACCAATGCCAGTTGTAATGGACCAGATTCTTATGATATGGTTGCTGAGGAGCAGGTCCCAACCAAAGATTAAAGTCAAGCGTCTTGGGCGGTTCCTCATTCGGTCGAAAACCAATACTCCAACGCGGTTTGCAACAATAACCTTTTGCGAGTTTGAGTTTGCCGTATTTCCCACTTTTTGCAGCTGCTGTTAGTTCCGCCCGGTTGGAACTAGAACGACTTTGGGTTCCATGTTGGACGATTCGAGCATATTTTTGGGTCGCTTCAACCAATTTACGACCTTCAAAAAGATTGTGTTCGCAAGGTTTCTCGACATAAACATCCTTGCCCGCTTGAACGGCCCAAAGTGCTAAAAGAGCATGTGTGTGATTACAAGTCGCAATCGAAATGACATCCAAGTCTTTCATTTCATCAAGGGCTTGACGCAGGTCCTGAAACCCCTGAACCGTCGTTTTGAATTGGTCCGATGTTTCCTTGACCCGACGATCCAGAACTCTTGTATCAACGTCAATCAACGCCGCTACATCCACATTGTCCATTTTGCCGAATTCTTCGATATGACTTCGACCGCGACCGTTGATTCCGACGACACCTGCTCGGATTCGGTCGTTTGCGCCGAGAATCCGACCCGACGCAGAAGTACCTGAGATTGAAAATGTTGCAGCAACAGCGCAGGTTCCCAATGTTTTTTTAAGGAATGAGCGACGTTCGATTTTTTTCTGCATGAGGAACTCCTTGAGTTAAGGGAAAGGGGGAAATGATGTCTAAAAAAAATGAGGCAGGACTTTTTCAAAGAGGAAAACAACAGCGATTTTTCAAAGAGGAATTTTCGAATCGAAAGAGGAAATAGTAAAGAAACTTTTCTCATTCGTCCATAAGGACACTGACCCAACGAGTTTCTTCAAAGGAATCGAGGATAATTTTGACGACAATGGTAAGAGGAGCGGAGAGGAACATGCCGATTGGGCCGAACAACCAACCCCAGAAAATAAGGGAGAGCAGAACAATGAGCGGAGAAATGCCCAGACCATCTCCGAGCAATTTCGGTTCAAAGTAATACCCCATAATCCAGTTAATGAGAATCAATCCGGTTGAGACGATAACGGCACTTACGAAACCGTAATCGAAAAAAGCAAGGGCAATTGGGGGAAGTGAGGCGATAATGGAACCGATGTTGGGAATGTAGTTCATAAAGAATCCGCACAAACCCCACAATATGGCGTATTCAATCCCCATAATCCAAAGAAAAATCGTCGTCATTAGACCAACGAATGCGCTGATAATGGTTTTTATAATCATATACCGCCAAATTTTTTCAGAAATCCGTTGCAAATGTTCATTGGTGATTCCTTGAGTTCCAAAAGCGAGGACCAATTTCTTGGGCATACGAGACGCTTCAAGGACCATAAAGACGACCATAAGCAAGACGATGAGGGCGAAACTGAGAATTTGTCCCAGTTCGGCTGCAAACCATTGAACGTAACGGAGAATGGAAACGGTACTTAGAGGTTCGCTGAGTTGAGGAATATGCAGCAAAACACCAGAAACATCGTCTGTTTGTTGCGCATGATTATCAGCGTTTGGAGAACGATCAGCAACAAGATTGCTCAACGCTCGTTCTTCCCCTGAATCAGGCAAATCCAATTTCTCTGTACTAACAGGTTGTGCAACGACCTTGTTCGATGATTCCGGTTTGTCCAATTCCGGTTGATGCAATCCTTGTTTGTCTAATGTTTGACTGTCCAATCCCTGTTGCTCCAATCCTTGATTGTCCGACACTTTGGAAGAATTGTGACGCAAGATAGGAGGTAGAGCCGATTCGAACAGATTGAATCCGTATTTATTGAGAAAAACGTCAACCTCACGAAAAGTTTCATCCAGTTTCTGCCTGTATTCTGGTGTTTTCTGAACAAATTGGTTGACGGACTGGACGAACATCCAACTGAGTAGAAATCCGCAAATGACGACGGAGAAACTGACGATCAGGAACGAGGAGATTTCGGAGAAACCTTTGGATTGCAACCAACGAAGAGGGGGGATGAGGACAACGGCGAAGAAGACAGCCAAACAGAAGGGGGCGACGATTCCTTGAGCTGCTTTCATTCCGGCGAGAATGACAACGACGGACGCCAAAACGATCAGAGATCGGGTAATGAACATTTTGTGCGAACTGAAATCGTTTTTTGAGAGCGTCTCTTTTTCCTGAGGAGTATTATTCTGCAACATAATCAAATCACGATGAAGGAACGGGAACGGGAGAGAGAGGGGGGGTACAATTGTACAGCCCAAGAAAACAAAAAACGGTATGCCTATCATAAAGACATACCGTTGGGGGTGCAAGACACTATTCAGCAATTTTTCATCATTTTGGTGTTTTCACCCTTTTACAATTCACGCCGTCTGAACTTTCTTAAGCCGGTATAACCGACCAAACCCGAAAGTGCAATTCCCAACGTCAAAAGCGTTGCCGGTTCAGGAACGAGAATCGGGGGATTAAAAGGAGGTTGAGAAGGCGGAGTATACGACGAAGACGGGGACGGAGGAGTGTAGGGACGGTAAGGTCTCAGTTCAGCACGTTGGGGAAAGACCGAAGTTTCACCCCGACGTTGAGGTTCCTCACGTCGTACTGCACTTCTTATGTCTCTCTGCAACGGGGTTTCCTGCATTCTTCCCCCCTGTTGACCAGTTTCCGAACAGACTTTTGTTCCGTCGTCAACGGATTGGAGTGAATCGGCTTCACCCGCTCCAAAACTACTCAAAAGATTAACAGCCGAATCGGTCTCACGTTCACTGAGAGGTGTAAACCCCAGACTGTGAGTCCGGTCAGCAAAGCTCTGAACCGAAAGGGCAAGGACAAGGGAAACAGCGAAACAAACGGGGGTAAATACTCTAGTCATTAAACACCTCCTCCCGGAGTCAATCCGGGGGAAAACAGTATCCGTGAAAATTCCAACAAATACAAAGCACAAACGTGACAAAACGACGATCACTCAACTCGAGGATCACAAGGAGACACTCCTCTATGTACAATTATACTCCAAGTCGAAAAATTTCATACAAAAAAATCCAGAAAACAAACTTTTTGTTGAAAAAATTCCAACAGGGACAAAGGATTCGGAAAACACAACAGTCGTCTGGGACAAATACTATGTGCATTCTGTATGCCAAATCATAAAATTTCTGAAAAAATTACTTCATATCATAAAAAGGATAGAAAAAACAGGCAAAACAAACATTGTAGGTATAGATTAAATGGATCGGGTAAAATTTTACAATTGTCAAGGAAAAAACAAACTAAAAATAAGAATACCTTTGTGTTATTTTACATCATCCAGTTGTGCAAAATAATACACTTTTGTTGGTCATGTCAAACCAACCTGATTGACCATTTGTTTTTCGCTTGTCTGATTTTCACCTACATCCCGGATAAAAATAGCGATTGAACCGACTTCTTGGCAACAGGTTGTTACTACTCCAAATCAGGTCCGGCAATCCGCTCACCCCGTTGTTGTTTCGCCTGTTCCGTCGGGTTAAATGTCCCATAAAACAATGCGTTTGCGTCAATCCAAGTATTCAAACGGTTCCAATCCTGCTCAGACAAGACGACATCATGGTGTCCGCGATCAAGCTGTTCAACTAGTTTGCTCGCTCTTGCCCCAAATCGTCCCGGTTCCGAATACGGCTCGTAATTTCCATTTGGCATTGTCCAAGCCGTATACGCAACATACGGAATCAACGATTGATACGACCGCGTATAATGTCCGTCCGGTTCCCCCGTCAAAAAAATCCCCCCACTTTTCTCAACCGATTGCTCGGTTGAATGACAGGAAACGCAATGTTGGTCAAGAACCGGCTGCATGAGGATCGGAAAACTGAACGGTTGACTCCCGTCAGGACCCGGCGTAATCCGAGAAGGGACCCGACTAATCGCAAGTGTCGGTTGTCCGCCCGAAAAGGTCAACATTCGATTTTCATGACAACCAATACAACTGGCATTTTCCCCGGGTTGCAAGTAGGTCAAACTCCTCATTATTTGAACCGCGCGACCGCGAGCATCAAGTGCTTGGAACAGGATTGGGGTTTCAGCCGGACATTCAAAATAAGCACTTCCGTCTTTCTCAACCGGAACAGTTCCCAGAACCTGTTTCCCCGGAGATGCAAATGCAGCCCCAATCATTGGATCATTCGCATTTGGTGTCGTTTTAGGGAGCACCTGAACAATTCTCAACGCCGTAATCCGGTTTTCCTCGTCAATTGGCAATTGCGGCCAACTCTCATAAACATTCTGCAAATAAAAGGTTCCCGTTAGTGACGTTTTCTTTCGGGTTGTTTCAACAAACTCCTTTGTCCCAGTTGCTCCCTCTCCCTCGCTTATCCCGTCTGTCTCCCTTGTACTGTCTGTTTGACTTATCCTGCTCATCTCCCCCTTTTCAACCGTTTCTAACGGGACCCTTTCCAAGTGACTGGTCAAAAGGGGCGGGGAAATTCGGGGACGAATTGGTTTGGCCCAAACACTCGAAATGTTTGGATCACGATAAAGCAGTTCCTTGTTGCCAAAAACATCGACATAGTACAAGCCGAACATATTCGGGATGTTGGGACCTAATTCCCCGCGTAATTGGTCATAACTGTAGGAGACCAGAAAACTTTTTTCAGAAAGGGGATAAGCCGATTTATAACAGTGTCCGGTCCAACGTTTTTCCTGTTCAGGAACCTCCTTCTCTCGTTCAGCCGGTCGATCAGGTCGGTTGACTGCATCCCAATAAAAGGGGACGGGCGAATCAAAATCACTCGGTTCAGGAAGAGCAATTCCGGCTGCAAGAAGTGTTTCTCCTTCTGGAAAACGGACATCCGGGGTCATACGCCGAATCGGGGCCGCCCCGTCAACCCCCAAACTCGGATCAATCATAATAATCGACCCCGCTGTCATTCCATGATGAGGACCGGCAGTCGCCAGAATCTTGCCCGAGTTGGGAATCGGTTTCGCTTCCCAAACTCCGCAAGGAACAAATGTGTTATTACCATAAAAGATGCGAACATTCGTTCCATCTTGTCGAACGGTCCACAATTGTTGATAAAAAACAGCATCACGATCAACGTAATCCCAACGAGTATAGATAACTCGACCGTCGTTCAAAACAGCAGGGTCCCATTCATTGGTTTCGTGAAACGAGAGAACCTGAGTTTGCGGACACACTCCCCCTTGTTCTTGACCCGTTTCCAACAGAGGATGTGAACTTGTTGCCCTTTCCAAACCCAACTCAGTTGACAGTCCCAATCCGGGTGTTGAACCCGATTCTAAATTTGATGTCTTTGGATCGAGAGTTGACAACGTATAGACATAACAGGGACCTGCTCCACAACGATGAAACCCGCCCCGACGTGTTGAGATGAAGATAAGGCGACCGTCCGGGAGAACAGTTGGGCTAAAATCGTCATAATCCCCTTCTGTCAACTGTCGCAAATCGGTTCCGTCACGCTTCATCTCATAAAGGTGATACCGTCGATTCATTGCGTTGGAATCACGCCAGATTTTGGGCGATTCGGCAACTTCGCAAAAGGCAAAGTAGATGCGATCTGCTTCATCGTTTAATTCAGGATGCACGAAATTACCAATCGGCAGTTGTTTCGGTGTCAAATCGGCAAGTCGCATTGTCTTTCCCGGTTCCTGCAAAACGAAAAGTCCTCCTCCTGGTCGAGCCGTATATCCGTATGTTTGCGTCAACTGATGTGACATGGTTGAAGGAACATGTTTGGCGAACAAAAGAGGTTCGGTTGGAAATTCCGGCGTTCGAAGAACCATTTCTCGTCGTAATCGGTGTATTCTTAACCAATCTGATTCGGAAAATTCAGTCCTTTGCCCCAATTCGTCCAATTGCCTTTTCCAATCAAGGATGAAACTTTTGTTGACCAAATCCTGTTCTTGTAAATCATTCAGCAGAGAAACAATTCCGGGCAAAATGTTCTTGACCGCTTGAGTGTACGTCCGCTGTTCAAGCGGGGTGTCAATTCCGTCCTGCATTCTCCAATCATGTTCAATCAATGCTTCTTCAACACGAGGATGAAAAGGGGGCGAACAGGCAGTTGGACCAAATGAAAAAGGTCGGCGAACCGGATCAAGCGGCAATGTTGTCGTCAACTCAACGACTTTCGGTTCTGTTTCAAAAGAGGGCGATTGAAAGTCGAGTTTTTCATTACCGAGTGAAATGGAAAGGGAATCGCCCGGATTGAGAACGGCAACAAGACGATATTTCGGTGTTGGGGTTAGATGTCCAAGTATCAGCAATTGCGAGGAGAAATCCGACTGTTCCGAATTAGAGTAAAACCAAATACCTGTTGCGGTTCCATGTGTCGGCTGAACCGTTTGACCGTTGAACTGAACAACGGCTTTTTCCGGTTGTTCCCGGACCTGCACCTCGATTTCCTGCGCAAGTAACATTTCCCGTTGTCCCCAAAAAAAGTTTACGTTCAGAAACAGGAACAAGAACAAGGCAAAAGCAAGGGGAAAAAGAAACCGTTTTCTCGATTGCACCTTTGTTGCAAAAGGACCGGGCCGACAAAAACGAACACAAGAACCCAATTGAGAAGAAATCATGATTTTGGACAAGGAGGAGATTGGACAAGTTGGGGACGACGAATCTGTTATAGATTAGACCAAAAGAACGTCTTCCAATCAATATGACTTCTCAACCAGTCACTTCACAACCAGTCACTTCTCAACCGGAATCCGTCCCGTTTCCGAAATGAGTTGACAGATTCGCTCAACCGACAGTCCCAAAGGTGTCCTCGATCCGGCTTCATGATGCACTTTTTCACGCAAAATCGTTCCTCCAAAATCATCTGCCCCATATCCAAGTGCTATTTGCGCCAATTCTGGACCTAAAGTAACCCAATAAGCCTGTATATGGTCAAAATTGTCCAGAATCAGCCGACTGATTGCAATTGTCCGTAAAACATCATCCGGGGATGTTAAGCGTTGTTCTGAAAATTGGGTCCCTTGCGGATGAAAAACAAGGGGAACAAACGTGTCAAATCTCGCTAAACGATTCTGTTCGATTGATTCTTGTTGTAATTGTCGCAGAGTCAGTAGATGATGAACACGATGTTCGAGTGTTTCGATTCCGCCAAACAACATGGTTGCATTCGTTGGAATCCCCAGTTCATGTGCAATTCGATGTACCCCCAACCAATCATCCGCAGTCGGCTTCTTCGGCGCAATCACACGCCGTATCTTTGGATCAAATATCTCCGCCCCTCCTCCTGGAAGACTGCTCAAACCGAGTGATTTCAGTTCGCTCAGAACTTCACGAACGGTTTTTCCGGACGATTTGGCAAAATAGAGTATCTCAACCGCAGTCCATGCTTTAATCTTCAAATCAGGAAATCGGTCATGTAGACCCCCCAATATATCTCTGTACCATGTATACGGTTTATTTTCGGGAACACCGCCAACCCAATGTAATTCGGTACAACCAACCGAAACTGCCGATTCAACCTCTTGACGTACTTCAGCATCCGAAAGTTGGTAAGCGGTTGGATCATCCGATTCCCGAAAAAAAGCACAAAGCGGACAACGATATTGACATATATTACTCGGATTGAGATGAACATTACGTCGGTAATAAACATTCATCCCCGAAATCTGACGTTTTCGTTGATCGGCCCAATGTCCCAATTCATGCAAATCAACATCCCGTTGAAAAAGCCGATTGCCGCTTTCCTGATCGATTGGAAACGTCAAAAAATCAAAACTCGGCTTCTTAAACATGACAAAAGGCGGACAAAGTTAAAGAGCAGGAACAGGAGAATTGGGATTCGGAAAAAGAGACAACTTTACGTTCGTTCTCTTGGAAGCAGTAAAAAATTAAACAGGGTATTCCCTCAATCCCGTCAGCGACTGTGTTCCAAGTCAAGGAGTAAAAGCCCATTTTTCACAAATTTTAGTTAATTTTTTTCGGCAACCGCACATTGCGTTCGCCAACAAGTCTCCTGTTTTGTCCTGTCCTCAAGTTATTATCGCCGGAAAACCCCCAGCTTTGCTCGGGGACTCCCCAAGTTTGACAGATACCGGAATAATAAAAGTCTCCTAACTTGAGAACCGCTCAAAGCGCAATCAGGGAGGAGACTTCATTACGCCCACAACAGAAAATTTATGCCAAACCAAGTGGGATTGCAAGTACCATGTGATTCATCCCCTATTGAAAACATTTTAATTTGGGAGGTCTACAACAAAAAAGTGAGTTGTCTTTTACAAAAAAGACCTTTGAAAACTTTTCAATCTGTACTTGGTAAGATTTTCAATTCTTTTGCATCAGGGCCGAAATTGCCTTTTGATCTTTTTTCACAAGTCCTTACAGTTGACTCGCATAAGTTGTAACCCCTTGATTTTTAAGGGGATAAAAAAAGGTGAACAAAAAAACATGCTGTTTTTCTGGAATTGGCATGTTTTCTGCACCAAGAATAAAAAAAGTGATAGAAATGAAGTTTTTAACTTTCCACCTCGTGAAACCGTTAAAAACTGATATAATGGAATCGAAGTTCGTTTTTTGACGCTTTGAAAATTTTTTTGAAATTTTTGAAAAATACCAAAAAATTCCCAAATCTCAAGAACGGATTTCCGAACGAAACGTAGTGTCATGTACAACGCCGTATTAGAGATGTCTGGTGTCTGCGAAACCGAATCCCTGAACAACTGGAGTGATGAAGAATTGCTCCTCGAATACCGTCTGACGGGACGTCGGGAATTGTTTGAAGAACTAGTCGGTCGATATGAGCAAAAACTGTTTTACTTTCTCCGTCGTCTCGCTCAAAATCGAGATGATGCTGAAGAATTGTTTCAGACCACGTTTCATCAGGTTCATTTGAAATGTGACTATTTTGAAGAAGGTCGTTCATTCAAACCCTGGTTGTATCGAATCGCAATGAATGTCGCAATTGATCGACAACGCAAACAGCGTCGTCAGGTTTCCACAATCAGTATCGATCTCGAAAGAGATGGAGAAGACGGGTCTTTTGATTCCTTTGCCGGTTCTTTGCCCGATCAAGGTTGGACCCCCGATCTTATTGCCGAAAAACAAGAACGTAGGCAAATGATTCATGCCGCAATTGAAGCATTGCCCGAATGTTATCGTGAGACGATTTTATTGGTCTATTTTCAAGGATTGTCTTATCGTGAAACGGCAGAAGTGCTCGATATTCCCTTTGGAACCGTCAAAAGTCATCTCTTAACAGCATTTAATCGTTTGAGCAGCACGTTGAGAGATTTGATTTAATCAAGAGAGCGTCAATATGGGTGATTCACAAAGAGATATATTGTCGGGGTATCTTTTAGGTGCTCTTGAACAACACGAAAACGAATTGGTTGAATCCAAACTCGCGCGGGATACTCTCTTTCGGGAAGAATTGTTCTCCCTACAAAAAGAGGTCAAACTTCTCGAAGAATACAGAGTAATGACGCAAGAACAGTACCGTGTTTCTCCCGATTTGGCGTCCCGGACTTGTCGGAGTATTTGGGACCAAATTGACGCCCCCTTGCAGAACCGCTTGAGAGACGAAACACTCGAACGGTCCCTACACCGTTTGTTAAAGCCCCAACCGGCACAAACGGATTCCGGCGTTCTAACACCCCTGTCTTCAACGGTTCCCGGTTCCCGCGAATCAACATCCTCTCCCTACATCCGGCGTCGTTTTGAATCGTCTTCTTCCCAATCCGCCCCTCGAAGACTGCAACGATTGATCGAGAATCTTCCTTCCTTGCTGATTGGAGCTTTGATTGCCTTTATCCTCTACTCCGCTTTTCAATACGGCAAAGAATATGTTCGGACTGTCTATACACGCAATTTAATACAAAAGTTTGGCGAAAACAGTGCTGTTTCTGCCCAAATGCGAGACCAATCAATCATTCCTGGATCATTCCTTGCCAGTTCGTTATTATCAGAAGGAGAACAACCGGTTCAGGTTGACTATGCCGATTCTGATATTGGCGGACTTCTTGCGGGTTTTGGTGAAGCAGCTCTCTCAGCCCCTTTACTATCTCTAACCCCAAATGGTCACATTCTCACAAATGAGCGTGTCACAAACGAACGAAATGTCAACGGTCAACAAAGAATAGACAATCAGGAGGAAATACCGCGCGATTCCGCGCTCACTTCTCTTGGTTTTCAACCTTTCACGTTCAGCTCTCAAAACGTATCCCCCCAATCCAAAGGTTTACCTTATGCTTTAATTGAACATCAACAGCAATCCAACAAAGTCTTATTTGAGAGGAAAACGGATTCTTTTGAGGAGTCGGCGTTTGAACTGAAACCCGGGCAAAACACGTTTTATCAGGACAATCGCATTTTTTTCCGTCGAACACCCTGATTGCCCAACACCTGACATCATCGAACTCGTTCATTTGTCAAAAAATTTTCAAGTGTCAAAATCAAAAAAGCGTGCAATGTGTAGATCAATGATTGCAATGCTCTAAAAGGTCCGACGACGAGGTGCTGCAAAAGCAGTTTGTGTCAACCCGACCTCAGAGGGGACGCGGAAATTCATTTTGGTAAAATAGTTTCTACCATAACACAACCTCTACGAGGTTGAAGAAGGAATAGGGT
This sequence comes from Thermoguttaceae bacterium, assembly GCA_051660685.1. GTDB lineage: Bacteria > Planctomycetota > Planctomycetia > Pirellulales > Thermoguttaceae > JAVBSX01. The sequence continues at coordinate 16,448 of JBOFQB010000025.1, forward strand.
TTTTCAGATCATATTTTTTCATAAAAGACGACCGTTAACAATGAATTCTTTCTTGATATTTGTTGAATTCTTGAGATTGATAGACTGTTGAATCATCGTTGTACCACACCTTGTGCAAGCGACTCCTTGAGAATCGCCCCAACTGTCGTTCGGTCAAAATCCCCCTTCTTTTGAAAACGCAACTCCAAAATGTCGTAATACGGGTTTTCCCCGTTCACAAACGGTTCAACCCCAATATTGCGTATTTTTCCAAGCGGAATACTGTTCTTGCGGACATAAACATCAAGCGTAATCGCTTCACAACGCTTCGTCCCAACAATCGTCCAAGGAAGAACCCGACCCCCGACTTTGATCTCCGGTTGAAGATAATAAGGAACCAAAACCTTATTCGTCCAAACGATTCGAGCAGTCGGGGCCAATTCGTCCAACAAAGCAAAAACCGCTTTTAACAAAGTGTAATCCCATTTCAACTGACTCCCCCCAGTCAATCCTTTCGGAAGAAAATGCCATTTTTCTTTCAAGACTTTCCAAGGCATTAAATCTTCGGGCTTACTCCGAACTTTCTGCGTCACACGACCAAAACCCGTAATCGCCTCATCCAGAAATTCCCAGAATTCGTCCCGATCAATCTCCGAATAAGAATGAACCTTTAACTCAATCTCCTGCCAAGCTCCCCCCGCTTGCTGAACACGAACTCGCGGTTCCGTTCCATAAAGCGGTATATCATCCATCTCATTCAAAGGTCGCAAATTCAGTCGTTGAACCAAATGGTCCCGACGAAACATGTTCTTCGCCGTTCTGAATTTCAGTCGGAGCAACCATTCTTCATTCGTCAACGCATGAAAAAACCAACCATACGACTTCTTCTCCCCGCATATCTCAACCAGACTCCGATTGTTCCAGTCCGTCTCCGAAAAACAGTCTGTTTCCTGTATTTTATCAACAATATCTGTCAGTATTTGTCCGTCCCAACGACAAGGTAAACCACCCCGACTCAACCGTTCTTTTGTATGCCAAATGCGCCCGTTCAACTCCCAGGGCATTCGGGTTTCTCCCAAAATCGCATCATCCTCGATAATTCCAACCAAATCGGTTCGTGTTCCTCGAGTCAATCCAAAGACGGATTCTGTTCCTAACCCTCTTGATCCAACAACGGAATCCTGATTTTTGTCATGCTGTTCTGACATCACTTCCGTGTTCGGAGAATTCGGAGAATAGGGGACCCGATTTTCATATTTTCCGCTTGCAAGAATCGGGGCAAGAGCAAGAGCCGTATACGAATACATCTCGAACGGACCCGTCATGTGTCCGGCTTTCATCTGAGCCGGTTTCAACGGTTCCAGTTTCAACGGTCCCGACTTTAGCAGTCCTGATTTTAACGAACCCGGTTTCGTACTTGCTTTTCCTGATTTGTTCACTTTCAATTGCTCAGAAAAACCAAACCGCTCAACCAGTTCTTCAGGTGTCCCCGCAAAAACCAAATGTCCCCCGTCCAACCCCGCTTCTGGTCCCAAATCAACAATCCAATCCGCCGATTTTATCATGTCCAGATTGTGTTCGACCATAATGACAGTATTCCCAAGATCAACCAAACGCTGTACAACCCCCAACAATTTGGTCAAATCTTCAAAATGTAAACCCGTTGTCGGTTCATCCAACAAATACAGCGTCCGACCTGTATCAACCCGGGACAATTCGGACGCTAATTTCACACGTTGGGCTTCACCCCCAGAAAGGGTTGGGGCTGCTTGACCAAGAGCGAGATAATCGAGACCAACATCACAAAGAGTCTGCAAAATCCGGCGAACACCCGGAATATTTGCAAACAGTTGCAAAGCGTCTCCGCAAGACATTTCGAGAACGTCGCTGATTGAATATCCGTGAAACTTTACGTCAAGGGTTTGACGATCATACCGTTTTCCCTCACAAGCATCACAGGTAATCCAGACATCCGGGAGAAAGTGCATTTCAATTTTGAGTTGACCATTTCCCTCACATTTTTCACAACGACCGCCCGGGACGTTAAAACTGAATCGTCGGGGAGAATATCCTCGCAATTTCGATTCGGGTAATTGGGCAAACAGGTCCCGAATCAACTCAAACGCCCCTGTATACGTCGCAGGATTCGAGGTCGGCGTTTGACCAAGCGGTTGCTGATCGACACGAATGACCTTGTTAATCAGTTCAACTCCTTCTATGGAATCATGTGTTCCCGGAGTTCCTTGCGCTCGATGTAATGTCCTCGCCAATGATTTGTACAAAACGTCTTCAATAAGGGAACTTTTGCCCGACCCGCTCACTCCGGTCACAACCGTAAAGGCGGAAAGGGGAAAAGGGACATTGATTGACTTCAGGTTGTTTTGCCGGGCTCCTCGAACAACCAACCAACCCGGTTCCCAAGGAATCGGCTTAATCACAACGTGTTGATTGCGGGTCGTTTTTTTCGGCATGTTGCATTAGGAGCAGAAAACAGAAGTCAAAAAAAGGTAGAAAACAGAGGTCATAAAGACGAACCGTTCCAACGTGAGATCGTCACAATGTCAAATTGTTAGAAAGTGCGACCCCAAAAAAGTGAGACGCTCAACAACAGGTGATTCATCAACTTGGAAAGGGGGAACAACGTGAGGAGGTCAACGACGGAAAAAGGAGACGCTTCATTATAACCAAGAACTTGCAGTCGCCTATGTCCCCAATCCACACTCAAAATGAAGAAGTTGAAAATTCTCGACATAGGGTCCAAGACCGGGATTTTGGCGAGGACAATCGTCTTTGGAGTTCAAAACGTGAAATTTATCAGCGAACGGCCTATTGTCCTGACCTATTGTCCGAACACTTTTTTGGCCTATGATTGTTTGCAGAAAACGAAATGAGTCAAAAATGACCCCGGGCGTTTACTAGGGTATAAAATTGAGGTACAATGCTGCACGATGTTGTGTTGGGGGAAGTGGAATCATCAGCAGTAATCATAAAGTAGCGGTATCCTAAGTCAATGAAAGCGTCAGAATATTTGCATGCCCTGTTTGGTTTGGAAGGACAACTTGCCGTTGTAATCGGCGGGGCAGGAGAATTGGGCGGGGCACTTTCAGCCGGTCTCGGTCAAGCAGGTGCTAAAATCATCGTTGCCGATGTCGGCGAAGAAGCCTGTCAAACGCGAGTTGACAAATTAAAAGCAATCGGGGTTGACGCCGGATACTGTACGGTTGATATTACAAATCGTGATTCAATCAAAAACTTGCTCGCAACATCGCTCGAACAATCGGTTGGAGTCCCGAAAAAAATTGACATGCTCGTCAATTGTGCCGGTATTAACATTGGTAATCCTTTTTTGGAAGTTGATCCAACGACTTGGGACAAAATTATGTCGGTCAACTTAAAAGGAACGCTTGAATCGTGTCAGATTTTTATAGAGTCGATGTTGCAAACAGGGGGGGGATCGATTCTGAATATAGGGAGCGTGAATGCAGATAAACCTCTTTCCCGGGTTTTTGCGTATGCGGCGAGCAAAGCAGCCGTTGTGAACTTAACGCAAAACATTGCGCAGGAATTTGCGACGCAGAACATTAGGGTCAACGCGATTTGTCCCGGTTTTTTTCCGGCTGAGCAGAATCGTCAATTGTTGGACGAAACCCGGGTTGAGAACATCATGCGGGGAACCCCTATGAAAAGGTATGGAAACCCGGACGAGTTGGTTGGGGCTGCTTTATTGCTCCTTTCATCAAAAGCAGGAAGTTACATAACGGGAACTGTCCTTTATGTAGACGGCGGTTTTACCTGTTCTTGGTTTTAACCCATTTTGACTGGATTGCCGGACCTGATTATTTCACCTAATCTGTCTAGCCTGTTCATTTTTATCAGACCTGTTTTTTTAACGGTTCCCTAATTTTAGGTTTGTTATTTTTGGCATTGTATTTGTGTTAAGGAGATGCTGAGTATGAGTCATTCTGATCTTCCAATGGACGTAGAGTTTCTTTTGGGACAAGTTGGGGGGAGCAAAGCAACAGCCGGTTTGGTGATTGACGAGTTCGTCAGTCAAGTGCCGCTTGATCTGGAGAACATGGGGAACCTGCTCAAATCGGGCGATCTTCTTTCCGTTGGAAAAGTTGCACATAGTGTCAAGGGAACATCCGGGGTTTTTGGTGCTCACCGTTTGCGACAACGTGCAGCCGATCTGGAAATTGCGGCAAAGGGGGAAGACGTTGAAAAAACAAACGAGTTGTTTCCCCTCTTTGCTGAAGAAGTCAAGCGTTGTCTTGATTTTATTCCCCAATTGAGAGCCAGTTTGGCCTAATCCCAGCTTGATTTAATCCCAGTTTGGCCTTAATCCCAGTTTGACCTAATCATTGTCGGGAAAAAAAGGGATAGAGGGGATATAACGAATGAACGAATAAACAAATAATGAGGTCCATTTATGTCGTTGTTGATTGTCGGTTCCGTTGCTTATGATAATATATTGACTCCAAGTGATCGTCGGGACAATGTTTTGGGCGGGGCGGGAACTTATGCGGCTTATGCAGCAAGTTTTTTTACAACGGCGCAACTAGTTGGTGTTGTTGGAGATGATTTTCCGACGAATGACCTAGAAATGTTGAGAGAGCATAACATTGACATTTCGGGGGTTGAGGTTCGGCAAGGAGAGAAGACATTTCGTTGGACAGGTCGGTATTTGGAGAACATGAACGACCGTGAAACGCTTGAGACGCAGTTGAATGTTCTTGGGACGGACCCCGCGAAAATCCCGGATTCATTTGCACGAGCCCAATATGTTCTTTTGGGGAATGCTCCTCCCGCTGTTCAATCGCATATTCTCGATCAGATCAAAGGGGCGGATTTGGTGATTGCGGACACGATGAATCTTTGGATTGAGATTGACCGGGACGGTTTGTCACAACTGATGAAGCGGATTGACGGTTTAGTGTTAAATGAAGGGGAAGCGCGACAGTTGACGGGGGAATCGAACCTAATTACAGCGGGTCGCAAGATTCTTGGTCAAGGTCCTCGCTTTGTCGTCATAAAAAAAGGGGAACATGGGGCCATTTTTCAAAGTCAACATGAGACGTATGTGTTGCCCGCATTTCCGACGGAGCAGGTTGTTGACCCGACAGGGGCGGGGGACACGTTTGCGGGGGGGATGTTGGGATACATAGCGTCGCGCGGAACAGTTGATTCGACGACGATCAAGACGGGAATCGCTTACGGAACGATCATAGGTTCCTGCACAGTCGGCGGTTTTGGACTGGAAAACTTGCAAAAGCTCTCGCGAGAAAAATTGGACCAACAACTCGACCTTTTCCGCAAAATGGTGGAATTCTGAGACAAAGAAGGTAGATTGTATCATGGTAAATGACAAATCGTTCGGAGACTATAAAGCAGATGCCAAATCATGGATTACCTTAGCATCTGGAGAGTATTATCCAGATATTCTGGTTGATGCGCGTCTGCTTTATGCCCCGGTTCAGATAACATTTGCTCAGTTATTGCAATCATCACATTCGTCCATAGATTTCTTTCATTCCATTATGTCAACGCAAAATCAATGGATGAGAACTCAGTTGTGCCGGGTGTTCCGAAAGTATGTTAGTCCCCAAACTCCCGTTGAGATGCTGAAAAAGAAATGTGATGCGGAAAGTATTTGTGAACAATTTGGAAATGATTTTCGCTGTATCGCTGAAGTTCATCGCAAGTTTCGTGAACGTCCCGTTCCTGATGAGGCTCTGTGTGCTTTACTCTGGGAATATAAAGATCGTGGAAAAAAAGGATATGATTTGACGGAACGATTGTTTGCAATCATACGAAATTTGTTTCCAGAGTTGGAAATGATAGGTCCAGAGCGGGCAGGTAAGGATGTCCGTTTGGGATGTGTTTTCGAAGATTATCCCAAGCCGGATAGTCCTATTGATTTTGTCCTCAAAGAGGGCGATGAGGTCCTTGCGATTGGCTTGGCTCGATATGACTCGGATCGTGGTGGTTCGCAGGAGGATGACCGACCTGGACAATACCGTGAGATTGCTAATGAGATTATTGCTTACACAAACGCACATGCTATGTCGCATATCAAGGTGATTTATGTGAATGATGGTCCCGGCTTATTGCTTGGGTCCATGTGGAATGATTATGCCTATCTCGAACTGTACGGTAAGGGACGTGTCAAGGTTGTTACCTTGCGTATGATCGCCGAACGAATAACTCTCAAGTGGTTAAAGTCCTAGTTATGGCTGTTCCGATACCTAGAAATAACAACAAATCCGCAAAAACATCATCTTTTCCACAATCGTTTTCATTGCATTATGAGGGCAAGAAATCGGCGGATAGTATTTTGGCAACACTCCCGGGTAAATACAGGACCAGTCCGCATTATTCGGAAGGAGTGAATCGTCTCTATCATGCAGATAATTTAGGAGTTCTCGCCGCATTAGCGGCGGATAAGACAATCGCCGGTAAAATTCGGTTGGTTTACATTGATCCACCGTTTGCAACAGCATCGTTTTTTGAATCCCGGGAACAGCGTCATGCGTATAGTGACTACCTTGTTGGTGTGGATTATGTTGAATCTTTGCGGGAGCGTTTGATAATCATTCACCGTTTACTTGCACAAGATGGGTCTCTCTATTTGCATTTGGATGAACGGATGGTGTTTCATTGTCGTGTTATTCTGGACGAAATTTTTGGAGTCAAAAATTATCGCAATTGTATCACACGCAAGAAATGTAATCCAAAGAACTACACAAAAAAAACCTATGGAAATGTAGCTGATTACATTTTGTTTTACACCAAAAGCGACTCTTATGTGTGGAACCGTCCCTTTGAGCCCTGGGATGAAGAGAAATCTCGAAAAGAATACCCTTGTGTTGATGCAAAAGGTCGTCGTTATAAAAAAGTTCCACTCCATGCCCCAGGTGTGCGAAATGGAGAGACGGGAAAAGAATGGCGGGGTCAATGTCCTCCTCCGGGCAAACACTGGCAATATACTCCTGAAAAACTGGAAAAAATGGCGGATAAGGGCGAAATATATTGGTCGCCCAATGGTAATCCACGACGCAAAATCTATCTGGACAATAGTCGCGGCATCCCCATACAGGATGTATGGTTGGACATGCGTGATGCACATAACCAAAATATTCACATCACTGGTTATCCGACGGAGAAAAATATTGCTTTGTTGTCTCGAATCATTGCCGCTTCTTCGAATCCAAATGATCTTGTTTTGGATTGTTATGCAGGGTCTGGTACGACGTTGGAAGCCGCTTCGAATATGGGTCGAAGGTGGATTGGCGTAGACAGGAGTGATGAAGCGATTAAAACAATACTGGGCAGATTTGATGCTGGTTCAAAGAGAATGGGTGATTTTGTGAACCCTCACAATTGCCAAATGCTCTTGCCCCTGCATTCCCCCATTGGAGACTTCGTTCTCTACGAGAATGTATATCCGGGGCAGTGCAATCGAATGGGAGCACCAACGCGTTCGATTTCATCAAGCAACAAAGGCGATATAGTCGCATAAATTGAAGAAAAACTCTATCTTCTCGTACTAATCCTCATTCCCTATCCCCCATTCCCTATCCCCCACAATGACCGGTTATGAACGTGTTAAGGCGATGTTAGAGGGTTCGCCAATTGACTCTCTGCCGTATACCCCCATTACAATGATGTTTGCGTCCGACCAATTAGGCGTCGCTTATGGTCGGTATGCCGCTGATTTTCAGACCCTCGTCGCCGGTCAGCTCCTCGTCGCCGAAAAATTCGGGTTCGATCACGTCTCCTGTATCAGCGACCCCGCTCGTGAAGCAGCCGATTGTGGGGCACAAATTCACTTTTTTGACGATCAACCTCCTGCAATTGACGAAAGTAACGCTCTTCTTGCCGAAAAAAAACGTCTGGAGACATTGGAAGTGCCGGACCCCTTTCAACCGGGAAGTCGTATGTTCGACCGCGTTCAAGCAGCCGCACTGTTTAACCAGAAAGTTAAAGGAAAATACTGGATCGAAGGTTGGATCGAAGGTCCTTGCGCTGAAGGAGCCGATTTGAGGGGTATCAACGCCCTGATGCTCGACTTCATTGACGATCCCGCATTCGTTCATCGTCTCTTTGACTTTTGCGTTCAAATGGGACTCCAATTTGCGCAAGCCCAGATCGACGCCGGTTGTGACATCATCGGATTGGGTGATGCAGCTGCTTCTTTGGTTGGACCCAAAATTTATAAGGAATTCGTTCTCCCCTATGAAAAACGGCTCGTTGACGGTATTCATGCAAAAGGTGGTCGGGTTCGATTGCACATCTGCGGGAACATTTCCCGGAGTTTGGCCGAAATCGGTTCCTTAGGTTGTGATTACTATGACCTCGATTATATGGTTCCTCTTGCATCTGCCCGGGAAAAAATGGGGGAAAAACAGGTTCTGTCCTCCAACATTGATCCGGTCAAAGTGCTAAGAAATGGAACGCCGGAACTGATTCGACAGACGTTGAGCAACTGTTTCGCCGATCTCGGGCCAAAAATGATCGTTGCAGCCGGTTGTGAGGTCCCCCGCGACACGCCGCTTGAAAACCTCGCCGTTATGCACGATTTTGCCAAAAATGCGTGAACGGTGTATGCCAAGTATTGAAATGCGCTAAACGACAACTTTTTCTCCCCCCTCTCCCCTATTCCCCAGTCCCTATCCCCTACCTCCCGCCCCTCTCAATGCTGATTCTTCTGACGAACGACGACAGTGTTCATTCTCCTGCTCTTTTCGTTCTCGAACGGGAATTGGCCCGTTTAGGGCAGGTCGTCCTCGTTGCTCCTGCAACCGAACAAAGTGGTGTTGGTCACTCAATCACCTTCCGTTATCCCCTGCTCGTTCGTGAAGTTTTACGCCCCAACCAATCCTCCTATTGGGCCGTTGAAGGGACCCCGGCTGATTGCGTCAAGTTCGGTGTGACCAAAATCTGCCCCCAAAAACCGGACCTGATCGTTAGCGGAATCAATAACGGTCTGAATGCCGGGATTAACATTCTTTATTCCGGGACGGTTGCGGCTGCTGTTGAAGCAACATTGTACGGAATCGACAGTTTCGCCGTTTCTATGGAGTATTGCGAACATGGACCCTTTGACGAACAAGCCCGAATTGCCGTCTCGCTGATTGAAAAAATTCTCGGGCATAAGCGTCAGTCCCATCTCATGTCCGAAAAAAAGAAACTCTTCAACATCAACATTCCCCGTGCTGCACTTGGTCGACCACCTCGCATTAAAACGGCTCCTATGGACCCTAATCCTTATTGGGACGAGTTTGAACGCCGTGTTGCCCCAATCGGTCAGGAGTATTTCTGGTTGTTTGGTAAACCAATCCCGAAAAATTCGGCTCCTTCGACTTCCAACGCCGATTGGACCGATTTAGAAGCGTTAGGACACGGTTGTGTGACAGTGACCCCTCTTGAATTTGACCGGACAGATCGTGAAGCATTGCAGACCATTCAGGATTGGGAATGGTAGAAACGCCCCAAACGCCAATTGTTCCGCTCCATTTTTACTGATCCAACTTCTTTTTTCAATCGCTAATCTTTGCGCATTTTATCCGTTTTGCGGGACTGTTTCTTATTCCCAGACATAATCGAAACAATCGCTATTGTTTATCTATTGTGACATTTGAATGTGCCGTAAAGTCTGTAAATGACGCACTTTTGCCGAAAATAACGGTTCCAATCCTCAAGTATTTTTCGTTGTGCAGCCGATAATGATTCCAGCCCTGAAGTAGAGAACGTGTCGGGGGGCACGAACAGGGAGAAAAAAAACGTCAGACCTCCGAAGGAGAAACTCGGGTTGTGTATGAACCCGGCGGAATCTGACACCAACAATTTTTTGTCGAAATACTCACGCAGTTTGCAGCAAAGTACACCCCGGTATCTAACGCAAACCAAGTCACAAAACCGTCCGCGGACGTATCTGAGGACCCTGGGATAGTGAGATTGGGATGTGTTGTTGGAAAATGCGAAGAGGTTGCGTCAAAATAAAAAGGAGAGATTATCCAATGAAATTCAGTATGTTGTCGCTCGTTCTCGGAGTTGCCCTGTTTGCAACTCAGGCCTTTGCAATTGATTGCGGGCCGTGTGATCAAGTTGGTCCTTGTGATTCGGCATGCGGCTGCAAAGGTCAATCGTGCGATCTGTTTGCCGGGCTGAAAAGCCTGTTGAAAACCCGACCGATCAGCTTCACCAGCTGCGCTCCTTGTGAGCCGGTTGTTGCTTGCAATCCCTGCGATGTTGCAGCCGAATGCAATCCTTGTGATGTTGCGGTCAATTGCAATCCCTGCGATGTTGCTTGCAATCCTTGCGATGTTGCTTGTGGTCATGGTTGTTTCAAACCGTCCATTTTTCATGGACTGTTCTCGGGCTTCAAAGTTTTGAGCTGCAATCCTTGCGACCCCAACGGTTGCAATCCTTGTGATGTTGCAGCTGAATGCAATCCTTGCGATGTTGCTGTTAATTGCAATCCTTGCGATCCTTGCGGTTACAATGGACCTGGTCCGATCACCACACTGTTGGTCAAAACACATTACGGCGTGAAAAAACTGTTCCGCGGTTTCGTCGGTGTCCTTGATCTTGGTTGCAATCCGTGCTCGCCTTGTGGAACCGTTGACTGCAATCCTTGCGATGTCGCTGTCAACTGTAATCCTTGTGATCCGGTTTGCCCGGCTCCGTGTGATTCGTGCAATTCCTGCAAATAAGTGAGGGAGACATCAAGGGTTTGGTTTCAGCTTTTCTCTACTGCGTGTTATCAAAACCTGTCTCAACTTAAAAGAAAGCTGCTCTCAAGCAAATTGTTTGAGAGCAGCTTTTTTTTGTTGTCATAGAACAACAGAAACGACGCTTTCGTCTTGTTTTGTTGGACGTTTTTTTGTATACTGGGGGAATATGTTTCAACCCCCTTAGGATTCTTGAATGAGAAAGTGAGAAGGAAATCACTCATGTCACGTCTTATTGCCCGTCCTTTTGTTTTCATCACCTCGTTGTTGGTTCTTTCACTTGTTGGAACTCTTTGGGGACAATCACCGAATGTTCCAACCAAAAAAACGGCTGGAAAAGCGGAAAAACCTGTTGTCACAGAAGAAAAACCTGTTGCGCAAGGTGATAATGCTGCGCCGGTTGTTGAGATAGTCCCCAATGAACCGGTTTCACTGGTTTCAGCACGCAAGGTTGGGACGATTGATATGGTTGAAGTGTTATTGAAGGTTGCAGGAACGGCGAAGCAGGTTTCGTTGGATCAAAAACAGGTGACGGAACCAATGCAAGTGATTGCCGGATTCCGTTATGAGGAGCGAATCACGCAATCGGCCTTATCAGAGAAGATGGACGGTAAAAGTTTGTTGAAGAGCTTAAGATCGTACAAATTGGCAAAAGCCAAGATGAGTATAGGTGATGTCCTCAAAACGCCGGAATTGGACGCGAATCATCAGACGATTGTTTATGGTATCAACGGTTCGGAAACGGTATTGTTTTGTCCCGGGGGACCCTTACAGAGTGAACAATTGCTTCTTCTTGAGGGGATGCCGGGTAATTCGCTCAGTCTTGATTTGCTCCTTCCTGATAAACCGGTTAAAATCGGCGATTCTTGGAAAATATCGGAGAAGCCGCTTCGTTCGTTTTTGAATCTTGATTCGGTTGCCGAATATGACCTCAAAGCGGTTTTGGTCAGTGTTGTTGACGATTTGGCAATGATCGAGATTGTGGGAGATGTGCAAGGGACCTATCTCGGGGCTTTCACCGAGATGTCGGTTCAAGCGAAATACCAGTTTGATTTGCGAATTAACCGGATTAACTGGTTGGGGATGTTGATTGACGAGAAAAGGGCGATTGGACATGTTGGTCCCGGTTTGGACCTTAAAGCGAGTGTTGAGGTGAAAATTTCGCCGATTACAGAACCGGACACGTTGACGGATGATTTTTTGGTTGAAACCGAATTGGCCCCAAATGAGATGGTTTTGTCCTTACGTTATGACAATGGTCGAGGACCCTGGAGATTCCGACATCCGCGCAGTTGGTATATTATTCAGGACAATGACAATTCGACGCTTTTGCGGTTGATGGAGCGGGGAGAATTGATTGCCCAATGTAACATTGTTTCCATGCCGAGTGTCAATCCGAAGTCGTTGACCTCCTTAAAAAGTTTTGCTGAGGACATTAAAAAAGGTTTGGGAACGAATTTTGCGGGGATCGTCGCGCAAGAGGAATCGGTCAATGCAGCCGGATACACGGAATATCGGGTCATCATTGACGGTCAGGTGCAAGATGCGGAAAAGAAAGTGGACACCTTTCCCCTTCGTTGGGTTTACTATCTTCTGACTGATTCGCTTGGTAATCAGACAGTCCTCGCCTTTGTCATTCATGCTGAAATGCTTGAACGGTTTGGTTCCAATGACGAACAGATTATTGACACGCTTCGGATGATTGACCGGACGAATCTGCCGCAACTGAAGAAGGTTGGAGATAGGGGATAGGGAATTGGGGATAGGGGGAGAAGGACTTCTCCGTTGAGAGCATTTCAATAATTGATAGACACATTGCATGTATTTTTGACGCAAAAATTCAAGGACTGTATCTCTTAGCTGCATAGCAGCGACATTATTGTAGCCCGGGGTGAAGCGCAGCGCAACCCCGGGTTAATTGCAGCACAAAAAAAGAGCTGCGTAGCTGCGACCTCATAAAAAATACTCGCAAATATGTTGCCAATTGGTTCTTGTGTCGCTCCGAAGGAGCTTGATTCTTGGGGTTGACCGTCAACCCGGGGTTGCGGTCGCTTATGCTCCCTTCACCCCGGGCTACAATAGTGTCGTCCCTACGGGACTGCAAGGGAACGACTTAGAGTATTTCAAAAAGGGACAGACAAGAAGGAACATTACTCAAAAGAATCATCCGAGTCGTCGTCTGTTTCCTCTCCTGCTTCTTTTTCTTTCGGCTGTTTTTCTGATTCCGACTCTTGGGCTGCACTCCCTAAAGAGGTCAGGTGTTGTTGCGCTTCCTGATATTCGGGCGATTCGGGCGCAACAGCAATCAGGAATTTTCGAGCAGTCCGTTTTGCAGCTCGGGATTCCGACCCCCGAGTCTGTTTCGCAACATTCAAGTACGTCTTTCCTGCCAAAAAATTGATCCGACTGTTTTTCGGTTCATCCTGCTCGCCTTTGTTGATCGATTCCAACCAAAATTCAATCCGTTGACAGGAATCCGCCAAATGCAGGACCGTCGGTTCGAGAAGATTGATAGAAAGAATCAGACATAAGGATTCGTCAAGAATCGTCTCGAAGAATTCGTTGGAACGGGGCAGAATGGTCAGTTCCCCGAGTAATTGACGGACTTCTTTGAATTGGCCAAGTTCAAAAAGGACTTGGGCTTCATACAACTTGGATTCCAACGAAGCGGGAAAATTTCTGTATTTGACCGCAAGATCGTGAAACTTTTCTGCCGATTCGGCCAAACCAGCTTTGTATTCGGGGGATTCCGGGGAAACCGATTTGGACTGTTCCCAGAAGACTCGGGCCAATTGAATACGGGACTCCAACAATTCGGCGTAAGCACGATCACGCTTTGCCCGTTTAACCGCGTCATTTCGCGTTTGAGGATCGTATTTCAACTCCTTCGCCGTTTTATACGCCCCCTCTTCGGCCCATTTTAAGTATTTCGCAGAATTCCCCAGATGCTCCAACAAGAGTTCCTGCGCCTCTTCTGGGCCCTGTCCTTGTCCCTCATTCTGGTTCCGTCCCTCTTCCAATTCCCGTTCCAGTCGCTGATTATGTCCTCGTTGATCTCTCTGTCCTTGTTTCAGTTTATCTCTCTGTTCCTGCTCCTCTTCTTTTCGAGATTGTGACCGATCTCCCCCTTGCTGTTTGACGGTTCGGGCGTCGTCCAAAAAGATTTTTCCAATCATCAAATAGGCGGAACTCGACGAAACGGGGTCGGGCTTGAACTTCAGAAACCGCAACAACGTCTCTTTCGCCTGTTCGCGTAAACGAATCTGTTCGGTTTCCGTGTTGACCTGTTCGGACATTTCCAACAACAACAGCCCCAATTGCAGGTCAATCTGCTCTTTCCATTCAACAGGGCAATTCGGGTCGTCCTGACATTCTCTCAAACAGTCAATCGCTGCATCATACTCCCCCTTATCTCGCAAATCATAAAACGCCGTTTCCCATTTATTCGCTGTCTTTGAAGTGTCAACAAATGATTCCCGGAGAGAGATGACTTTTCCGGTCGATTTCAGGGTCGATTTTTTGGGCGGAGTTGCAGCAAAAAGAAGACTCTGCTGATTGATTCCAAGCGTGAACAAACCCCAAAAGAGCAGAACAGTCAGGATCGGACGATTAAGCATACGCGAGAAAATCTTTGCGAAGAACCGTTGCGGACTGATTTCTTGTGTACTCAGAAACGGCCTGATTGACAGTCCAAGATCGTTCTGAATTCGAGAGAGCAAAGGGGGAAAAGGACGAAACCTGAGTCGTTTGCGTTTCCCGTTCCGAAGAAGCAAGTCGTTCCGTCGAACTCATCCATTGACTTTGAGAATCAATTTGATCACTCCCCGATTGACGCTGTTGCCCAACTGTTCCCCGTTTTTGCAGACTTTGCTCAACCGATTCCAACTGCCCCGATTGTCCAATCGGTCCTCTTTTGACGGAATCCGCGACATATTCAGCACTTCCTGAGATGCCGGTTTTGTTGGTCGAATTGGCACTTGAAAATGAATCGGCGTTTGTTTCAGTCAAACCGACACTGTTTTCAGCCGAACCGCCTTGTTTTGACAAACCGACATTGCCCCATGAAAGCGTCCCGGGAATCTGCAAAACACCCCCGCCTTGTTGCTCTTCTTCGGCAGAAGGTTGCTGCTCACTCTGTCTCATCACCTGCATCTGCGCTTTTGCTTGCATTTCAGAAGCAGCAGCCGCAACTTTTTGGTCTTGCGAAGACGGATTGGCAGGTGCAAGTGCAGCTGCTCTTATTTGTTGGGCTTTCTGAATCGTCCCCCGGGGATCACCTGAAACAGCACTGGAATCAATCGAAACCTCTCCCCCAATCGCATAACGATTCCCGTCAGGACCTGTTTGAAAGGTAAAGGATGCTCCCCCTTTTGCATATTGCCCCGCTGCTGCAAGATGAGCCGCTTCATGTGCCCGGACTTCAGCGTCGCGCGACTTGAGCTTGTCAATCTGTTGTTGCTGTTCGGGGGTCAATCCTGTTCCCGAAGAAGAGGCCGTCTGCTCCTTTGAACCGGTCCCTTCCCCCTTTCCCCGCGATTGAAGTTCTGAACCGCGAGAATTACCCGAATCGCCCAAACTGTCTGGTTTTCCAGAACCGCCTGAATTTCTTAAATCGTCAGATTTTTTTGACCCGCCTGAACTTCCTGAACGATTGGAACCTTGTGAATCCCCTGAAATGTCCAGAATGTCCCCGGAACTCGAACGCTGTTTGGTCCCGTCCGTACTTTTTTCAGGAGTTCGGCTCTGTTGACGTTCGGTTGTCTTTTCCCCCTTTTCGCTTTGCGCAACGACCCCGACATTCGGTGATTGGGGCGATTCCACATTCTGTCCTGAAAAACCAATCGCAACGGCGGAAGATGCCGCAACCGCGTCCGATTGCGAATCCGTCGTCGCAAACGGTCGCTCAGAATACCGCGCTCGCGTCAGATAGGTTGGAGCAAAAATGGAATTGGTAATCGGCTGCATGGAAAATCAACACGAAAAACAGGACAATGATTTGATTTTATAGAAGGTAGGAAACGGGGGACAGGTGATAGTGACTGGGGAATAGGTGATAGGGATTAGAGGGGACTCCTCGTTTTGACGCAACATCCCCAATCATGTGTCAGACTATGTTTTGGACCTTTTTCATTCTCAATTCTTTCCCCTATCCCCCAACCCCTATTCCCTACCCCCCTATCTCCCTCAATAATACATCGTCCCTGTTCAAAGACAAAGAAAAAAAAACGATATTTTGCCGATTATTCCAATAAAATAAAATGAACAAACTGTATAAACGGATTGTTTCCTACAAATTACGCAGAAAAGCGGAAAGACCGGATTTGGGCGTTGTGTCCCAAGGAACATTTTGAACGGCTTCGTACTTCGTTTGAAGATCGAAAATCCGTCTCGCATTTCCTCGCAAAAGGGGTTCAACCAGTTCTAACGCTTCTTCCTGACTCAAGTACCCCTCATCAACCAATTCGTCGAGAGCCGCAAAAACCCCATTTCGTGCAATTCGGGCATGTCCCACAACATTCTCAACCCCGAGATAATCTCCGCCAAATGTGTGAATTTTGTTGGACGGTGCTGCAACAATGTACTGTTTGAGGAAATTTTTGGTTCCAACCGGGTCAATGATCCAAGCCCAACAGGTCTGGACGTGAGCATTGGAAAACTGTTTCGCAACCGAAATCAATTCATGTCCATAAGGATAAGCTGTGTGCATGAACATAAATCGGGTTTTCGGCGAACGCAGACAGAGATCGGCTGCTTGCGCGACATTCTGCTCAACCCGGGAGACTTTCATCGAATTACTCCCCGCATAATATCCTGTATGCAGTTTGACCGGCAATTGATACTGATTTGCCTGTTCGACGCAGAACCAGAACAGGTGATCCTGAATCAGCTTATCCTCTTCAGGTGTAACCGGTTGATCCTCTCTTTTCTTCTTAAACGGTTCTTCCGCCAATTCAGCCGGGACCTGTTCAAAGTCCAAACCGCGACCATACGCAATTGCACTTTTGATTGCGGTTGCATAACGACCGTACTTCTGAAACCAAGCCTCAATGAAACGGTGATAATCATTCAGGTCCTTGATTTCGTTGATTCCAACCCGTTTCGTCCGCTCTTTCGAGACCGAACCGGTTTGAAAACCGTAAATGTTAATGTCCTGCAACAATAACGTCGGCTGTGTCGTTTCTGTATAAGCACCCCGATCAACCTGACACGATTCAAGATTGCAATGTCCTCGCAAGATTTTCTCATAAAAACCGGGAACCGCCAACTCTTCAAACGCCGTTTGCAACTGCGGAATCACGGATTCGTTGATTGTGTCGATTCCATACAGTTCTTTAATCGTTATTCGTGCAGCCCGACCATAACCGGTATTTTTTACAGCATCCCAATAAGGTGCCAACAAACGCCAAAGTTCAACCGGGTCGTTTTTCTCGTTTTTTTCCGAAAAAACCGAATCCCGGTCCAAACCAGCTGACACAAAATCATCACCCAGATAGTGATGAAAGAGCCGTATACAATTCTTCTTGTCCCTCAACCGTTCACATTCATCCTGCAAATGTTCATGTGAATCGACAAGGGGTGTCGAGTCAACCCGTTGTTTCAGCTCGGCTCGAAAACCTTCTCGGGACCCCAACCCAATCGGAAGTTTCCCGACCTCGCTCTCCGTCATCTTTCCCGTTGTCGCTCCTGTTATCTTTCCCGTTTCAGACGCTTCCTGACCTTGAATCGAAGATTGATCTTGAGCATGAACCGATTGCGTTGAAAGACCGAGAACCGCTGTTGTTCCAGCTGCGCCCAGAAGTCCAATTTTTTTCAAAGCATCACGACGAGAAGTAGGGGCATTTTTTTTCATCGTTCGTCAGAAATAGGGGTTAGAAGAAAGTTTAGCCGCGATACAACGTATCGCGCGTAATGAATCGGGGACAGGGGATTGGGACCTGAACAACGCCGGGTCCCAAAATCTTTAGACGATTTACTTTTTCAAAACTATTTGACCGGCTCGACGGTGATGTGTGTATTCGATTTCACGTCCATTTTGAATTCAGGAATCTCGGCTTCCTCCATTTCAACACCTTCTGGTAATTCCATCTTCAAGAGTGCTTTCATCTCCATTGTCATCGTTGCCGATGTCATTAACCCGGTTGCAAGTTCAATATGTGTCACACTTTCCTGAACCATTTTCAGGTCCTTAAACTGCATCTGGACCGGTCCCATGTTGACTTTCTGCCCCTCAGCCGAATCCATAACCAATTTGCCCTCAATCGTCCCCACTTCAACCCCTTCTTTATCTTCAACCGATTTGAGCGTGTTGTCGATCTCCCCTTTCAACTCTCCCAACATCGGAATCGTCAAATCCAACGTGTTCTTCCAAGTTTCACCTTTCGTAACCGGCTTTTTCGGCATTGCTTGTTCTTGCATCTGAGATAAACCGCCCATTAACGCTTCAGGTTTCATCGATTCCTTCATCTGTTCAATCGTTCCCCTTGCTTCAACAGGAGCCGTTTCAAGCACTTTGTCCCAAAAAGCGTCCATTCCTTCAAATTGGGTCACTTTCCCTTCTGCATCATAGGTCAATGTCAATTTCAGACCGACCAGAAATCGCAACATCGCAAATGCCGGATTGTTTGCTGCATCCGCCGACTGATTCTGCGAATCAAACTCCATCTCTTGCCCCATTGCCCGCATTTTCATCACAAGTCGGGTTAACTCCATCTCCACCTTTTGGGTTCCATCTGCCGATTTTTCCCCCGCCGTAATTGCATATTCATACGTCTGTTCCTGCTGCATCGGCATTGCTTGAACTCCTGCATCCATAAGCATGTCGCTGTTCATCAACATTTTCATCAGGTACTTTCCGGCCGGAAATCCTTGTTTTAATTCATATTTTTTCTCTTCCGAGCGAACCTGCGCGACGGTCAGTGCAAGGACAAAAAGCACAAAAACGGGCAAAATCAATTTTTTCATGGTCAATGACTTTCTTTGTAAAAAACAATAGAGGGTCTTTCCGTCTCCCATTTCGAGAGAAAACAGGGGGAAAGCATTTGTTGAAGTATAGGGGGGAAGATGATAAAAAACAACGGCTTCCTTGAAAAAACCGGTCAAAAAAGTGAAAGCGGACATATTGCCGAGTCGAAACCCCTTTACTTGATCTGTTCGAGTAACATTCGGCAATTGACGACTTTTTCAACAAGATCAAAGGGAACGTAAAAATAGTGGTTGGATGCTTCAAAACCGATTCGGGAATCGTCCCGGGCGATTTCAAAGAGCAGCCGGGCTGCTTCTATTTCTCGCTGTAGTATCTCCCGCATTTGCCGTTTGATGTCCTGTTCCCGATGTTGCTGATCCTTTTTCGACAACATCGACTCTTGCGAATCAGACGTTTGCAGATGTGCTGAATCCTGTTCAAGTTGACTTAACTGGTCCCTTAATTGGATGAAGCGGCATTGATTGGCAACACCTGCGAAACTGAGTGCTCCAACGAGCGCACAATGCAGTTCAATGAGAGCATCTCCCCGCATTTCAATCGGGGCCAATTCGACCGCTTTGGTCAATTCCACAATTCCAGCATTCCAACCGTCTGCCATTTTCTGCATCTGATCGGCGTAAACATCTGGTCCATACGGTCCAACCCAACTCGCAAGACCGTCATAAGGAAAGGCCGACATGGTTGGAGCATAACCGGTTGGTGTTCGATACAACAAATTGGCAGGTCCCAAATGAACGGGAGCTGTATAGAGACCGGAACCGTAAGGATACTCTTCAAAAGCAGTGCTGAAGAGCGACCATGCTTTTCTTGCATATTCCTTCCCCGATTGACCGAATCTTTTTTCAGCGACTGCATCGAGCACCTCTTCGATTGAAGCAGTCGGTTTCACTGCAAAACGATAAGCAATTTCAAGGTTAGGAGAGGGATAACCGCCTAAACTCCAACCGAGCATCATCCCGGACACGCCAATTTCAGCAAGTCCTTTGCAATGTCGCGCCGTCAGTTCAAGAACAGGCAAATAGGGAATCGACGCCAATTCCCAAGAATTGTTCAGCTGCACTTTCGCAAGCGTTGGAATTCCAAGTTCCTTTGCCAATTTCCAATGTGCAAGAGCGCGAGGACCGGGACCGACTGCTGAAATCGAGTATTCCCCGATTGTGCTTGTAACTCCTCCTCTTGTAATTGGTAAGGACCATTCACTGACAGAGAGGAACTGGACATTTTTCGGCAGTCGTCTAATCATTTCAGAACCATCTTGATGTCCATTCCAACCCCAATCCCAGACAATCACTTTTGCGTCAGGATTCCCGCGATGTACTCCCCGTTCAATTGCCGCATGTAATTCGCCGACCAATTCGGCTTCAGATTTCGCACAACAACGGGGACATGCCTTTTGATTTCCGTGAGAGCTGCAAAACGTCAAGTTTTCAGAACCGCTGATTGTGAAGACTCCGCCCAAATCGGGAACCTTAGCAAAGAGGTACGCGAGAGATTCTTCGATCCAACGAAGCACTTTTTGTTCACGATCCGAGGTACAAAGTGCGGCAAACTCTCCTTCTTGGACCCCGCGAACATCGGGGTGTTTTTCAAAAAACGAAAGCGGCATTGAACGGGGTTCATTCAGATAAAGATAAACCTTTTGATGATATTTTGCGGCTCTTTTGACCAATTTGTTCAGGTTTTCAAGTCGTTTTTCGTGTTCTTCGCCGAATTCCGGGAAAAAATCCCCCCCCGGGGTCAATTGACGGAGAACAATGTGCATCCAAAAACCGTCCACACCAACTTGGGATAATCGCGCAAGGTATCCTTCTGGAAAACTATCCAGTTCGGGATTGAGGAGGGGATCGCCAAACAAGGCAAAGTAGGAGTAAAGATAGCGAGGGGAGGTTGGGGGAAAACCAATTGGAAAGCCTTTTTCGGCAATTGGTTCACTCAGTTGTCGGACAAAATCAAAACGAGGTTCACCCGGTTTTAACAGTTCGACCCCAAAATCACTCGCAATCCAACCCCGAATCTGTTGAGCCTTTTTCTGCTCCTCCTCGGTTGGTTCGGAATAGACAATCGGAGAGCAATTGGGTTTGACATTACCAAGTTTAACGAAGAGAAAATCATCTTCCCGCAAAGAAAACGCCATTTCTTCAGGTGTCCAACCGAGTAATTCCAACAGTTGGGAATACGGCAAGAGTTGCCAATTCCGACGAATGATTGAAAGGTATCCCCGTTCGTGCATTGCAGCTGGGATGACAGGATTGGGGGGAAGTCCAAGAGATTCGGCCAATCTCCTGACATTTTCCGGTTCTGTTTTCAAGACCTGAGCAATCCGTTCAACAGGGACAACGGTCCAATTTCTAAAGACGAAAGTGTACTGAGGACTGGGAAAATGTTCATCCTGTATTGGAACGGGCGAATTCCCTTTTGGTAATTGGTCAACGGACATGGATTTGTCCGCATAAACGGTCTGTGTCGACAATCCAAGAATCAGGACAATCCGAATCATCAGGGTCATCCAAAAACATTTCATTTCGTCGTTCCTTTGGAAGAGTGTAACATGAAAGTTGCAAGTTATTAAACCACAACTCAATTCCCTATTCCCTAACCCCTATTCCCTAATCTCTAACCCCCACTCTAAATCGTTCCGCTCATGTTCATAATCGGGAGCATCAGGGCGAGGACGAGGACGAGGACGATACCGCCCAAAACAATGAGCATCCCCGGTTCCATAAAGCGGACAACAAGGTCGAGTGTCCGCCAGTTTCGACTTTCAAGCGACTCGGAAATGCCAATCAGAACCGTATCGAGTGTATTGGACTCTTCGGCAATTGCGATCATTTCGACAACAGAGCGGGGAAAGGAGGACGAAGCGGCGAGCGGTTCGGCAAGTCGCGCGCCTGAACTAATATTTTCGGCTGCTTGCGAGACAGCATCCCCAATAATTTTATTGCCGATTGCATCGGCCGCAATTTCCAGCGATTTGATAATTGGTACACCATTTTTCAACAAGGTCCCGAGAACGCGACAAAACCGCGCAACGGCGAATCCTTCAAAAATCGGTCCGATCACGGGAATCTTGATCTTCACAAAATCAACCGTCCGTCGTCCCGAATCCGTTTTGACCCAATATCGGAACCAAATGACCAGCACAATAACGGTTGGAACCGTTATCATAATAACGAGGTGCATCCAATTTCCAACAAGCAACAAGGCTTCTGTAATGGAGGGCAATTTCCCTTTTGCGCGCAATCCTTCAAACATCGGTTCAAACTTCGGAACAAAATAGGCGAGAATTGCGATGATTGCAATTCCAAGAAAGGAGGTTAACACAAGCGGATACGCCATTGCGCCGTTAATCCGGCTTTTGAGATCGTCTTGCGCCTCTGTATACTTGGCAACATGGACGAGTGCTTCTTCGAGAAACCCTCCTTCACTTCCTGCCCGGACCATTTGAATCCCCATTTCGCCAAAAATAGTGGGGTATCGTCCCATAACCTCGGAGAGGGTTTCCCCTTCTTCGACCCGACGATAGAGTTGATCGAGGACATATTTCAGACTGGAACTGGATGTCTGGTCCTGCAAAATTTTGATTGCCCGAAGAAGCGGAACACCTCCTTTGAGCAAATCGGCCAATTGCGAGTAAAACGCCGCCATTTTCTGTCCGCTCACACGACGAACCTTTCCGCCGACCGCCTGTTTCATATCCGGCGTTAGGGACAAGGGAAATATGCCGTTTGCTGAAAGTGCCCCTGCTGCTTCAATTTCATTTGCGGCATCAACTTTTCCTTCGATTTTTTGACCGGCTTCATTTCGGGCAACATATCGATATTCAGGCATTTCGCACTCTCAAAGGGGTTAGAGGTCAGAAAAGATTATCAACACTCAGATAATCGGATCAAGGAATTATCAGAAAAAGGGATATTCAGAAAAATAGTCAAGGGATATGGATAATCATTCCTCCCCGTTTTATACTGTTCTACGGTCTATAGTCTAAAAACCCCAATCGGCTCCTATTAGACCATAAATTCCCTCATTTGAAAATAAGCGGCAAAATGATTTCCAATGCTTTGACGATAGACATAGAGGATTATTTTCAGGTTTTGGCTTTTTCCGGGACAATTCCGTATAAGGACTGGGACAAATGGGAACTGCGAATTCAGGCCAATACGGAGAAATTGCTCGCAATTCTGGAGTCGGTTCAGGTCCGGGGAACCTTTTTCATTCTCGGTTGGGTTGCTGACCGTTTGCCCCAACTCATCCAACTCATTGCCAAAAACGGTCATGCAATCGCATCTCACGGTTATGCACATCAACTCATTTACACACAAACTCCCGAAATGTTCCGGGAAGATGTCCGCAAAACCCGAAAAATGCTCCAAGACATGACCGGACAACCGATTCTCTCGTACAGAGCACCCTGTTTCTCGATCACTTCCAAAACTCCCTGGGCGCACCAAATTCTTGTCGAAGAGGGATATTTGTATGACAGCAGTGTCTTTCCGATTCACCATGATTTGCATGGGAACCCGAATGCACCCCGGGAGATACACCGAATCGAGACAGAATCGGGTTTTTTGATCGAGTTTCCCCCGACGATTTACCGTTTTGCGGGCCAAAACATTCCGGTTGGGGGGGGGGGATATTTCCGATTTTTTCCTTACCGATTAACCGAACGCATGTTACATTCGGTGAACAAATCGGGCAAGCCGTTTATGTTTTATCTTCATCCTTGGGAGTTGGACCCTGAACAACCGCGAGTTCGGGGCATACCGTTCAAGTCTCGATTTCGTCACTACCTGAATTTAGGCCGAACGGAGTCCCGATTACAGCGATTGCTGCAATCGTTTTCGTTCACCAACATGGAAGCGATACTGGAAAATTGGCAGTCGGAGCAGACTTAGGGACAAGTTTGTTAAGAAACGGGACGACAAAAACCACAAAGGCGGGTTCTATCATTCAACAGTCTCTTAGAGTTGTTCACCATTAAAATTTCGATGAAACAGATTGTTTGGCTCCTATCGTCGTTTTGCTTCGTTCTGCCTGTTCATTTGGCGTTTTCCGCCGAACAACCGAACGATGCTCTGTTTCAAATCGGTCGGGCAGATGCTTCTCCCGCCGAATTTCAAGGTCACATTCGTTGGACCTCTTTTCTCGAACAGGATCATCCCGTTGTCTTGCGTTATGTCGTTGGACGACACAAACAACAGGATTGGCCGGAACAACATGTCAGTACCCGGGATTTACGAAATGCCGGAAAAGCGTTCACACTTGAAATTGAATTTCACGCGAAAAAGAATTATGACAGACCGCTTTATCTGGTAATCGGTGTTGCGTTTGCACATCCAACGGAACCGTCGTTGATTTGCGTGAAGACAAATGGGGTTGCGTCGGAACCGAAACGACAACCGATGATTGCGAGGGAACCCTGGAGTCATGATGAAGACCCCCGAATTGGCGAATTTGAATCGGTCCTGCTCGAAATACCGCCCAATACCGTTCAAACGGGTCAAAATGTTCTTTCAATCACGTTAGAAGACGGAAGTTGGATGTTTTATGACTATCTTGTTTTGCGGGAAAAACCGGAACCGCTTGAAAAACGTCGTCCGCCCGATCTGGTCCGCGAATTTCGTGAAGGTCCTATGAACCATGTCCGCGAAATACTATTCGTTGTTCGCAAACCGGGTGAAGATGAACATTGGTATGCCAATTTCGGATATTATGCAGCTGATGAAAACAAGTTCCCTTTTCCGCTTGGAACAGGGGGAAAAATGTGCATCTTGAACCTAGACACAAGCGAGGTTCGGACGATTTTTGAAGATGCAGCCGGTTCCATACGGGACCCGCAAATTCATTATGATGCTCAAAAAGTCCTGTTTTCGTATTTACCAAACGGAAAACGTCATTACAACTTGTATGAAATCAATCTCGACGGAACCGGATTAAAACAGTTGACTTTTGGTGATTGGGATGATGTTGAACCAACCTATTTACCAAATGGAGACATTATCTTCGTCTCAACGCGATCCAAACGTTGGGTCCAATGTTGGTTGACGCAGGTCGCAACTTTACACCGTTGTGGTCCAAACGGCGAAAACATCCGCGAATTATCGGCGAATGTGGAACAGGACAATACCCCTTGGGTTTTGCCGAACGGTCAGATACTGTATATGCGTTGGGAATACGTTGACCGTTCTCAGGTTGATTATCATCATCTTTGGACGATGAATCCGGACGGAACGCGACAAATGGTGTACTATGGAAATTATCATCCGGCAATTGTCATGCTCGGAGCAAAACCGATTCCCAACAGTGATAAAGTGGTTGCGATTTTTTCGCCCGGACATGGACGAACCGAGCATTATGGTCAACTGGTCGTCCTTGACCCAAGAGCGGGTCCAGATAACCCGGACAGTACACGTCGGATTACCAATCACAATTCATACGCCGATCCTTGGGCTTTTTCGGAAGACGCTTTTTTGGTTGCGCGACAGTCCCGGTTGGAGTTGGTGAACGGAGAAGGGGACGAGCAGATGCTCTATTCATTGCCAAGTGAGGAAAGATTGGCGAAATACTGGATTCATGAACCGCGCCCCATTTTTGTTCGGGAACGGGAACCATTGATTGCGGATCAGACGGATTTGGGGGTTGGAACGGGTCGTTTAGCTCTTGTCAACATTTACGAAGGTCGACGTATGCAGGATGTCAAGCCCGGTTCAATCAAGGAATTGCTTGTTCTTGAGACACTTCCAGAACCAGTTCATTATAGTGGGGGAATGGACCAGATTTCGTCGGGGGGGACCTTCACGTTGGAACGGATCGTTGGAACAGTTCCTGTTTCTCCAGACGGTTCCGCCTACATGGAACTCCCCGCGCTTCGCAGTTTCTTTTTCGTTGCTCTCGATCATCAGGGAAAACCGGTCAAACGAATGCACAGTTTTACTTCCGTTATGCCGGGCGAAACCACAACCTGTATTGGTTGTCATGAAGAACGAACACAAACCCCGAATCGTCAGGCAGATGCGGCAATCATGCGATTGTTACACAAAGCACCGAACCGTCCTGAACCGGTTCCCGGGGTCCCGGACGTGTTTGACTTTCCAAGAGATATTCAGCCGATTCTTGACCGACACTGTGTTTCCTGTCATTCCGAAGAACGTCGGGATGCTGGAATGAGTCTAAGTGGTGATTGGGGACCTATGTATTCGATCAGTTATTTGACCTTGAGTGTTCATAATCTGTTCGGGGACAATCGCAATCGGGCAATGAGCGATTTCAAACCGTATGAAATCGGGAGCAGTTCCAGTCGTCTTTTGCGGTTGATTGACGAAAAACATCAAGGGGTTGAACTTTCAGCCGACGAACGGAAGATGATCCGGTATTGGTTGGAAGTCGGGGCGAATTATGCCGGGACGTATGCGGCAAATGGAACGGGTCTGATTGGTTGGTATTACCGTAATCAACCGATTCGGGACGATCTTTCTTGGCCGGAAACAGCAGCACTTGGAGAAGCGGTTGCGCGACGCTGTTCGGAATGTCATACACAAAATGGGACATTGTTGTTGCCTCAATCCATTTCTCAGGACGGAACGGCGTACAACCGACATTGGATGTTTAATTTGTCGTATCCTGAGAAATCCCGACTTCTCCAAGCACCTCTCACACCCAATGCAGGCGGTTGGGGTCGTTGTGAACAGGTGAGCGGGAAATCGGTTTTTGTGAACAGGGACGATCCTGATTACCGAACAATTTTGGCGGGGATACAGCGCGGTCGGGATTACATTTTGAACGAGAGTAATCGGTTCAGCATGAAACCGTTTGTTGCGAATGGACCGTACACGCGCGAGATGAAACGATATGGTGTTTTGCCGATTGAACATGATTTGAAATCGCCGATTGACCCTTACGAAACGGATCGAAAATACTGGGAATCACTTTGGTATGTTCCCAAACCGCATTAGACCCAAGTCATTTATAGCAGCCGGAAGGGAGCGCAGCGTACTGACGGTTTCCGCTTTCCGTCAATACGGCAAGCATTTTGGAAAAACCTCCTTTCCGGCTTGTAAGCGTTCACGGGGTATTCAAAAACCCCCATTTTGTACTTGTCCAAAACACCCAAACGTCCTATTTGTCTATTATTGACGAACACAACCCGCACAGTGACCGGCTCGTATTGATGACAGCCGGAACTGTCAACCGACTTGAGATTCTCCTCATATTCAACGCCCCTACATCACAAAGGAATTTATATGACCTCGAAAAACATTTTGGAAACCGTCAACGCCGGCCTTTGTTGCGGTTGCGCCATTTGCTCACAAGTCTGTCCCAAACAGTGTATTTCCATGACGGAAACACCCGGGGGAACTCTTACGGCAACCATTAACTTGGCCTTGTGTAGCAACTGCTCGGTATGTCGGAAAGTGTGTGAACCCCTTGCGGTTCGTGCCGCTTTGGAAGAAACGGATCAGATTGATCCCTTTAAGGGAAACTGTTTGAAAATCTATCTTGTTCATGCAACCGATCCCACTTTGCGTCTTCATGGTCAAAGTGGAGGAGGGGCAATAGGGCTTGCCCATTTCCTGCTGAAAACAGACCAAGTTAACGGGGTTGTAACTTCTTTCATGCCCAAAGACGGCTCCTTGCGACCGCTTGCCCGTATTGTTCGCAATCCTGACGAATTGGTCGCTTCACAAGGGTCCAAATATGTCCCGATCCCTTGGGGATGTGCGCTGGAAGACATGCGGCAAGACGATTCTCTTGTCGTGATCGGGCTCCCTTGTCATTTCCAACATCTTCATAGTGCGATACAAACGGTTCGGCCTCATTGGAAAGACAATATCAAACTGAAAGTGAGTTTAATGTGTAACCGTACCCTGTCTTTTCACATAATTGACTTTCTTTTGAGTACCCAATCGCTCAAACCAGAGGAATGTCTGGATTATACCTTTCGCTCAAAAATCCGAAGTGGTTGGTTCGGTGAAGGATTGGCCGTTCTTCATTCTGGTCAAGAGATTTACATTCCTGACAAAATTCGATTTGCTAATAAAGATGCCTTTACCCCTCACTTTTGTCGGCTTTGTTTCGATAAAATGGGTTATTTTTCAGACCTTGTGTGTGGTGATCCTTGTGGTATCAACGAAGACCCGTTGGGACACAGTGTGATTTTGGCGAGAACCGCATGTGGAGAGGAAGCGATACAGCAAGCGGTCAAAGCGGGGGTTTTGGTTGCGGAAGAGATGGAAGAAGAGCAGGCACGAAAATTTTTGAATCATTCGACATCATTTCGGCGACGTATTTGGACGGCGTTTTCAGGTTTTTCGAGGGATTGTGGCGAGATGGTCCCAGATTACGGCGTGAAGCCAAAATGGTGGAAAGAGTCTAACCGGTTGGAAAAGCAATTGCTTCGTTTACAATGGGAACGGAGTCGTTTTGTGAGTCAAGCGGTTAGCAGGTTGGCAGTGTTGGAAAGTGTCACCTCCTTCAACGAAGAGGTTCGGAAGTTGAAGAAGCAGATTGAATTTCATGAACGTTGGGGAGTTCGTTCGGTTTTGCGTCGAATACTCTCACGAATTGTTCGTGTTTGTAAAAAAATGACGGGAATGAAATGAGTCTGACCATGAACCTTGCCGCAAAACGCCAACTGGGGCGAGTTGTGACCGGTTCCGAACCGCCGTTTATTGTAGCCCGGGGTTGCGGTCGCGTTGCTCCCTTCACCCCGGGCTACAATAGTGTCGTCCCGACGGGACTAGAAAGGGAGGACTTAACATTTCAAAAAGAACCGACATGAGCATTTCAATACTTGGCATACACCGTTCACGCTTTTTTTGAAGCCAAAAATTAAAGGACCATTTGGTGTTGTGCATATACAATAATTTTGGAAATGCTCTAATGCGGCTACTTTTCAGCAGACAAAGCACTACCTCTCTTTTTTATTGCTTATTCTTCGTTCTACAATTCCCTCATTCTGCTTCAACGGGTTGCGAAGTCTCTTTCGGCTGCTCTTCACCTGAACCAAATAACCGATTATAGACCTCTTTCGGCAATTCTTTTGTCCGAGAAAACAGTAATTGTAAATCGTCGGGGCGAGCCTCTTTTGACAAATGTCTGACCGATCCGTCAAAGAGGCCAACTCGAGTTCCGCGATCACTCGTTTTGCCAATTCCCCGCTCTGACACGCCAATCCCCAAAATAGCATCGTCATACGTTATCTCTGTCGGTTCCATCCAATGAACTGGTTTGGCCCGCTTAACAAGTGCAACCGTGTTGGACGCCCCGCAAGTTAGGTCACTAAAGGTTCGTTTTCCTCCCTGATCGTCAAAACCGGCATCTGGTCCCACAATAACGGCGAAATCCGTAATCGGTTCCGATTTAGGCGGATTGTCCCGACCAATATATTGATATGCCTGTATAATCTCCTTGTGAAACTGCTTGTTGTATTCACTGTCCCAGGGTTCGTCCATTCGGAGTTTTTGTGCAAGTTTATATCCGTCATCTACAAGATAGGGAAGAATCAATGTTCTCCAACTATGCAGTTTATTCCCGTTTGCGTTGGTCGTAAATGCGGGCGGAAGTGATCCCCTTGCATCATGATAATTGTGCAACGCAAGGAGTATTTCACGCATACGGAATCCCCCTGAACTGAGTATTAACTTCAGGTCTTTTGAGACCTGACCGGCCCGAGTGATTTGTTTGTCATATTTATTGAAGTCAAAACCATCTCCCCAATCGGTTTTTTCGTCCAACAGTTTCGCAAAAAACGGAAACAGAGAGTCCGTGTTTTTCGGGTCTTCCATTTTTCCCTTTTCGTAGACCCTGATGTCTCCTGACCGTTTGGGTGACGATTCCTGTTCTTGCAGATTGGTCTGAAGGAGAAATTTGCCCGGACATTTTTTTTGGGATACAATTTTACGCAACCATTCTATTTCCTTTTTCTGCTCCTGTTCGTCCAAATCATTGAGCATAACAACCGTCACGAAATCGAGTTTCAGTTTCTTCTCTTTGAGAAATTCCGTCCAAAAAGCAGCATCCGCAATACCGTGATAATCATCGTTTGGGCCTGTATACGAGACCACAACGATTCGGTCGTTTGGAATAATCCATTCAACCGGTTTTCCGCTCAGAAGATCGGTTCCCAACAGTTTTTCCGTTGTTCCATTTGTCGAGACAGCCGATTGTCCGTCTGATTGGGCAAAAGAAAAAGCGTCCGATTGCCCGTCTGACTCTTGCGTTTTCCCAATCAGGGAGAATTTTAACACGGAACTGAACAGTATCAGTCCCAAAATCGGCAGAACCCAACTCAGCAAAATACGTCGTTTCATCTGTACATTCTCCTGTTTCAAAGGGTTAAGGAGTCGATTGACCCGATCCACAACATTGATTCGGGCAAAAGACGAAAGATAAAGAGCAAGCGATTCCGTTGAATCATGGACACTCAGAAGTGTTTCAATCAGTTCCTTCAGTCCATTTTCCCGGTTTTTGTAGGCAAAATCATCACAATTCCATTCTGTTGCTTCTTCCATTTTCCGAAATGCGAACCAGACAATGGGGTTATACCATTGCGCAAAAACCAACAGTCGGGCAATTACAAGGAACAGGAAGTCCCGGTTGAGAAAATGGGCCAATTCATGTCGAAGAACGCCAATTCGTTGTTCAGGAGAAAGTTCTTCCCAAAGTATTTTTGGAAAGAGCAATTTCGGACCCGAGAAGAGCCGAATCAAAGCCGGACCTGATTTGTCCGTCCAAAGAATCGGAATTCGGTTTACCCCGATATTATACTCCGACAACAGGGCCGACCATTGTGGATCGAACGTTTTTTCGGCTCGGAAAAATCGCAAATGCAATTGTAAACAGGCAAACCCATATTGAATGAGCAAGATGCTGAAACCGGCTGACCAGATTAAAAAAATCAGCACAGTTCCCTGTTGGAACCCGTTGAAGATCGAGGTTGAATTCGGCGTTGAAATGGGAATCGTCGGCAAAACCATGTTGGATTCGGCAATCTCCTCCTGTTCGGCTTCAAAAAAACCTGGTTCTTGCAATTCGAGGTTCCAAATCGGTTTGAACCGGCTTCTTCCCGGTTCTGAAAGCGACTGATCGACATTGGGTTGAAACAGCGGAATTGTAACGGTCAGCTGAAAGAAACTGATTCCGACGAGCAGGATGAAAAACCAACACCAACGATGAACATTCGGGGCGATCATTCGGAACCGTTTGAGAAGTAATGTAAGGGCGGTCCCGGCAATGACAGCGATCAACGCAGCCCGAAAAATCGACCAAAGTAATTCATAAGCGGTCATGGAAGTGCCTGTTTTCCTAAAAAAAGTTGATTGGTCCAAGTGCGTCTTTCTTCACTTTTTAACTCTTTCTTTCACTCTTACTCTTTTACCGTTTTTTCTCCCTCATCTCTCTCTTCCAACTGTTTGAGAATCGATTTCATGGTCGTAATCTCTTCTTGGGTCAAGGATCGTTTTTCAAACAGATGTAACATGAGCGGGGCAAGATTTTTTCCCGCCAATTCGTCCAACAACTCAAAATACTTCCCTTGAACTTGTTCCCGAACAACGACTGTTGTGTAAACAGCAGGAAATTCAAGGTTTCTGTGTAACAAACCCTTTTCAACCATACGATTCAATCGTGTCTGAATCGTCGAATATGTTGGCGTTTTTCCTGTCTGAGCAAGATAAACCTCATACGCTTTGGGAAGCGTGAGTGATTGATATTCCCAAAACAGTTCCAAAATTTCCGCTTCTCCCGGCGATATTTTAACCAATGTCGGTTTCATCATCTGCATGTTCCTCATTATCTGACTGTTTGGTCGTTCAAAACAAAAAGGGCAAAATCCCAACGACTCATTGTTTATCATGTATTACATTGTCATACAATACCATACGACAATGTAATGTCAATATTTATTCTGTGATTTTGAGTGTTTTGCAAAAAAACTTTTGGGTCCCTACACAAAAGTGGATATTTTTCCTAAAATGGACCGGTTCGACTGTCCCTCTTGGTCTCCGTACACTGTTTTTTCTCTCCGTATACTGTTTTTCAGACCGATTGAAACACTCAATAATGAAAATATCAATAGGAAGCGATCATCACGGAATGCAAATCCGTCTCCAACTCGCCGAAAGTATTCGTCAACTCGGACATGAGGTTTACGATTATGGACCAACAACAACCGAAGAAGGTCCGGTCGATTATCCCGATATTGCAGCTCAAGTCGCTCGTGACGTGAGCGAGCAGAAATCAGATCGCGGCATTCTCATCTGCGGAACCGGAATCGGTATGTGCATTGTCGCTAATAAATTTCCCGGCGTTCGCGCTGCATCCATTGTTGATGAACATATGGCGGAAATGAGTCGGCGACACAATGATCTGAACGTCCTTTGTGTTTCAGGTGACATGCTCTCAGGTAAAACAATTGACCAATTAGTTGAGATTTGGCTCACAACCCCCTTTGAAGGAGGTCGGCACAACCGTCGTCTTGAAAAAATCAAAGAGCTGGAAAAGAAACGGTTGGACGGACAACCTCATTGTCCGTGTTCATAATGAGGGGATAGAGAATGGGGGATAGGGATGAGGGGGGGACTCCTCGCTTTGACCCAACATCCCCGATCATGTGTCGGACTATGTTTTGTGACTTTTTCATTCTCACCTCTCAATTCTCAATTCTTCCCCCCTATTCCCCAGTCCCTATCCCCTATCTCCTATACCCTATACTCAACCATGCAAGAACGAATTGTGATTACAGGAGTTGGTCTTACTGCTCCAAATGCCAACAATTTGACCGATTACCGAATTGCCTTGTTAAGCGGAAAAAGTGGCGTCAAACCGTATTCAATCCGTTATTTTGGGGACACTCTTGCCGGAATCTGTGATTTTGAGACGACGAAATACCAAAATCGGAAAGACGTTCGTCGGGGGACCCGGGCCGGTTGTATTGCCGTTTATTGCGCCAATGAAGCAATTGCCGATTCAAAGGTCAATTGGGCGGAAAG
The DNA here is from genome assembly GCA_051660685.1 of Thermoguttaceae bacterium. Lineage (GTDB taxonomy): Bacteria > Planctomycetota > Planctomycetia > Pirellulales > Thermoguttaceae > JAVBSX01. Next base: position 49,129 of record JBOFQB010000025.1, read on the forward strand.
GGACAAATCGAGAGTTGGGGTTTACATCGGCATTACCGAACATGGAAATGTCGAGACGGAGAATGAGATTTACAACATCAAGCAGTTTGATTATGACTGTAAGATGTGGTCACATCATCATAATCCGCGAACCGTTGCGAACAATCCGGCCGGGGAAGTGACACTGAATCTGGGAATAACCGGTCCACATTATTGTATTGGAGCCGCATGTGCAGCCGGAAATGCCGGAATTATTCAGGGTGTGCAGCAACTGCAGCTCGGCGAGGTCGATTTCGCTCTTGCAGGAGGTGTCTCGGAAAGTGTTCAGACGTTTGGTATTTTTGCGGCATTTGCAGCCCAAAATGCCCTTGCAACGAACGAGGAACCAAGTAAAGCGTCCCGGCCCTTTGACCGGAATCGAAATGGAATCGTTGTTGCAGAAGGAGGTTGCCTTTATGTTCTTGAACGACTTTCGGACGCGAAACAGCGAGGTGCAAAGATTATTGCCGAAGTTTTGGGATACGGTATGAATTCGGACGCAAGTGATTTTGTTCTGCCAAATCCGGTTCGACAAGCGGAATGTATGGAAAAAGCACTCAAAAAGGCTCATCTTGCGCCCGAGCAGATTGACATTGTGAATACACATGCAACCGCGACACCTCAAGGAGATGCTCAGGAGATTGAAGCACTTCGCAAGGTTTTTGCCGGTTCAACGAAGACGTACATCAACAATACGAAAAGTTTCATAGGACATGCAATGGGCGCGGCCGGAGTTCTTGAATTGGCGGGAAATCTCCCGGCATTTGAGGATCATATTGTACATCCGACGATCAATTGCGATGATTTGGACCCCGAATGTGAAATAGCGAATTTGGTCGTTGGAGAACCGAAACAGTTGGACCGGGTTGACTACATTCTGAACAATTCTTTTGGAATGGTTGGAATCAACTCTGTCCTGATTGTCGGAAAACCCCGAGATTGACACCCAAGTGTTGTTGTGATGAGAGATGGTTCACGATACAACGCCGATTGCGTTTTTTTCTGAATGATGCTGGAAACGGGTTTGGTTTTTCGCTATACTTACGCTCTTGTTGGGCGATTCTCTGTCGCCCTTGTTGACCCTCTTTCGCTTTTCTGAAAGGACATATTATGAAAAAGACTTTTTTTCTCGCTCTTCTTTTGATTTGTATTGCAACGACTTTGACGTTTTCTGCCGAAAAACGGCCCTTTGACGGAAAAAGTCTCAAAGGTTGGAAACCCGTTAGTGCTCGCGCAAAAAATACTTGGATCGTCGGACGTGCTTCGATTGACAAGGAGGATGATCGGGCAATTGTAGCGCAACCGCTTCTGAAAAAAGACAAACAGTTGGTTGAGGGGGACCTCATCAATTTTGTTGAGGGGGCTTGGACAGAAGAACCGCGAGGAGGGGTTGACCTTTATTCGGAAGAGAAATACGGCGATTGCACGATTGATCTGGAATTCATGGTCTCGAAGAATGCAAACAGCGGGGTCTATGTAATGGGAGAGTACGAAGTTCAGATTTTGGACAGTTGGGGACACACAGAAATGACGCAAGGTGATGTCGGGGCCCTTTATGGTGCAGCTCCTCCGAAAGTCAACGCGTCACTTGAACCGGGAAAATGGCAACACTTGGTCATTGAGTTTATTGCCCCTAAATTTGATAATGACGGAAATAAACTTTCTAAAGCCAAATTCGTTAAAATCACTCTTAACGGTCAAGTCGTCCAAGAGAATGTCGAGATGGAACAGCAGACGCCGGGCGGAATTACCGGACGTGAATGTCCGAAAGGACCGCTCATGTTCCAAGGAAATCATGGACCGGTTGCATATCGCAACATCAAAATTGTTGAAAAGGATTAAAACCGTCTGTCATTCGAGTTCGGTTGGTCCTTCATAAGCAAATCGGACTCTTGGAGAGGTTGATTCGTTTGTGAAGTTGGACGCAAAGAGTCTGGACGAAACGGGACGCTTGAGTTTGGGTTTGGGTTCTGTTCCAGACCATTTGCTTGGAAAAAAGTGCAAATTTTGCCCATTTTACGGAAATGTTGCCGAAAAATGGGCTATCTTCATTGTAGGGGGTTAGGTGAATGTTTTCCGCCTGTCCCTTTTGTGTTCACGTCTCCCAACAAATCCGATGTTTCTGCTCTATCTGCTTTTCCTTACATTGACGAATACCGCGATTGGTTGTGTTCTCGCGGTTGAGTTGGGGTATGGACCGCCGAGTTTGAGAGAAACGGTTTTGCTTCTTGGCAATTTGACCGGATTTGTTGATCGAATACGAGGATATGAACAACGGCTTCGTTCTCTTTTACAGCGTATACGGGCGATTTTCGAGCATTTTCGGTCGCGGAAAGGTGAGGAGATGGAGACCGTTCATCGTGCGGAAATGCCGATTGACCCGGCTCTCGTCGAAAAAGCAGTTGCTGCACCTTTACCCAAAAGTCCCCTTCCTGCTCCGCCGATTCCTCCAACAGTTTCGCAACCGAAAATCAATGTTGAAGAGATGATTCAAACGGTTGCAAAAGCCAATCTTGCCGATTTGCTTTTTGATGATTCTGACGATCTCGTTCGGGTTGCTCCCTTGCAGGAGTTATTTGACGAGGATTTGGTGTCGGCGTTGTCAGAACATGGAACCGAATCTTGGTTGATGAGCGATAAACATGTTGAGACCTCGATCCTCAAATTGAATGTCGTCATGATGAAAAGCGGACGATTTTCTGCCGAATTGGACAGTCGATTGCGGGGCATGTTGGGTTCCGTCTCTGAATCGTTTGCGAAAAACGCATTAAATGAATTGCGGGATGATTGCAAGAATTATCTTGAAGCACAAGCGGAAGTAACGGAGAAAATTCAGAAACGGTTGACGGAATTCGGGGAATTGGCGTATCTTGCTCAAGAGATTGACTATGCAAATATGGAGCAATCGGCCCAGATTGAAACGACGATGAGCAATCTGGATCATCTGGACCTCTCGAACCCCGAAATGGTTGCGCAGAAATTGATTAAGGAACTTTCCAAATTACGAACAGCGCGACATCGATTACGGGATCAACAGGAAAAGGCATTTTTAACGGTTGCGCGTTATGAACATCATATGGAAACGATTAACAATCAATTGTTTCTTGACGAAGGAACGGGTTTACGCGGTCGAATCGGCATTGAAGCAACGCTTTATGATTGGTGGAACCAGAAACGGCAAATGAGTCGCCAAATCTGCTGTGCTCTGATTGATTTCGTTGATTTCAGCCGAATCAATGACGAATATGGAATTACGGTTGGAGATAAAGTAATCAAGTATTTTGGCGGTTGTCTTGAAAAAAATTTCACGGTTCACGATTTAACAGGGATTTATTGTGGAAATTGTTTTTTTATTGCAACTGTTAATATGGGATTACGGAAAACACTGACGGAAGTCGAGAAGATTCGTCAACAATTAGGACGGACACAGTTTGTCTGTAATGGAGGAGCGCAGCAATTCATTTTGAACGCAACATGTTCTCTGACAGAAGCATTGCCGAGTCAATCGGATACAGATGTCCTGAAAATTCTTGAAAAGGTGTTGCAAACAGCTAAAAATTCGGGGGGAAACCAAACCTTTTTCTGGGACAGTTCGTCGCTCAATCCAGAAGCGGAAAAAGTGAGTTCACCTGATTTTGGGACGGAGTATTTAACGGTTGATCTGGACACGATTTAGAAACCAAAAAACTTTGTAACCATTCACGGGTATTTTAGAAAACAAAGTTGGTACACCTTTTTATAGGATGAAAACTCTCATCTTCGCCCCAACGGGGCGCAACAAAATAGACCGGGGTGAAGCGCAGCGAAACCCCGGGTTGGTGTCACACACCCTATTCTGCCCTGAAGGGGCAGGACAATTCATTGTTTCGCCCTTACAGGGCGAATATTTTTGACATTTTGACATCAGCGGTTAAAACCGCTGTCTA
>JBOFQB010000026.1:0-29229 GCA_051660685.1 Thermoguttaceae bacterium
GACAAGGAACTTCGCTACCTTAGGACTCTCAAGGTTAGAGCCGCCGTTTACTGGAGCTTCGGTCGAAAGCTTCACCCTTACGAGCTAACCTCCTTCCTTAACTTACCAGCACCGGGCAGGCGTCAGACCGTATACTTCCTCTTGCGAGTTTGCACGGTCCTGTGTTTTTGATAAACAGTTGCTGATACCGATTTACTGTGACCTCCCAGAGCGTAAACCCCAGAAGGCATCCCTTATTGCGAACTTACGGGATCATTTTGCAGAGTTCCTTAACTAGTATTCTCCCGAGCGCCTTAGTATACTCAACCCGCCTACCTGTGTCAGTTTTAGTACGGTTATCATGCTTCAACCCTAGAAGCTTTTCTTGGACGTTCTTCAGATAACTTCCCGCAAGCGGTCGGTCCCGATTCAACTCTGATGCAGATGGATTTGCCACTCTGCGAGTCTCCACGGTCCACAGCCATTTCTAACCGGCTGCTCACCATCAAAACGCCGTCCCTCCATCAGTCCACATGACAGCATAGGAATATTAACCTATTATCCATCGTCTACGCCTTTCGGCCTCGACTAAGGTACCGGCTAACCCTGGGCGGAATTACCTTCCCCAGGAAACCTTAGGCTTTCGGCGAACAGGATTCTCACCTGTTTTATCGTTACTCATTCCGGCATAATCACCTGTACACCCCTGAATCGCTCCTTACGGTACGACATGTATCTGGTGTACAGCGCTCTCCTACCAATCTTTCGATTCCACCGCTTCGGTATTTACCTTACTCCCGTTCATTATCGGCGCCCCATTGCTCGACCAGTAAGCTATTACGCACTTTTTAAATGATGGCTGCTTCTAAGCCAACATCCTGGCTGTCTCAGCAATAAGACTTCCTTAGTGACTGAGGTAAATTTAGGGACCTTAGCGGATGATCTGGGTTGTTTCCCTCTCGTCCACGAAGCTTAGCCCTCGTGGACTGACTCCTGAGATAGTTTCTACGGTATTCGGAGTTTGGTTCGGTGCAGTACCACTGGAATGGCCCACTACCAATTCAGTATCTCTACCCCCGCAGAATAGTGGCTCAAGGCTAGCCCTAAAGCTATTTCGGAGAGAACGAGCTATCTCCCAGTTTGATTAGACTTTCACTCCTCCCCACAAGTCATCCCCTCGGTTTTCAACCCAAGTGGGTTCGGTCCTCCACGCAGTATAACCCGCGCCTCAACCTGCTCATGGGTAGATCACTGGGTTTCGCGTCTAATGCACACGACAATCGCCCTATTCAGACTTGGTTTCCCTATGGCTTCGAGCCGTAAGCTCTTAACCGGGCCGGGTACATTAACTCGCCGGATCATTATGCAAAAGGCACGCCGTCACACGTTTAATCGTGCTCCGACCGCTTGTAGGCGTATGGTTTCAGGTTCTATGACACTCCCCTAGCAGGGGTTCTTTTCATCTTTCGATCGCTCTACTTGTTCACTATCGGTCATCAGAGAGTATTTAGCCTTACGGGATGGTCCCCGTCGATTCAGTCAGGGTTTCACGTGACCCGACCTACTCAGGTACCTCTCAGGAGAGACAACGGTTTCGCGTACAGGACTCTCACCTTCTATGGTTCCACCGTTCCAAATGGATTCCACTACCGTGTCTTTTGTAACTCCTATATGAAAGGCCCTACAACCCCGGGTGGAAAATCCTCCCGGTTTGGGCTATTCCGCTTTCGCTCGCCACTACTGACGGAATCGAGTTTTCTTTCTTTTCCTACAGGTACTGAGATGTTTCAGTTCCCTGTGTTTGCGAACACACACCTATGTATTCAGTGCATGACAGTTCGGGAATCCCGGGATCACTACTTGTATAACAATTCCCCCGGGCTTATCGCAGTTTTCAACGCCCTTCAACGCCTTCTGATGCCAAGACATCCTCCATACGCCCTTAATAGCTTGATCGCAAATATTTCTTACTCCAAGATGTTGACACACGATACGTTGTATCGCGGTTTTAGGCTTGGAGATAAACATTTACGGCTATTTGTCCAACAGGTTTGATCCACCTATTTGGACAGTAACGACATATATTTTATCTACCTAACTAATGCGCTCTATAAAAGGAACATCGGTGATTCACTCATCAATCTGCGAAACAGAGTTCCGCATACTAACAAGCAAACATCAATCACTCTTATAGTGCAGATGCCACTCTTGCTCTTCCTAATTGTCAAATATCATTGGTGTCTTAAAGTGAACACCGCTGTGTTCATTCAAGACCCGTGTTATCTTATTCGCTTCGCAGGATTTGTCAACAGGGGTGTTCAAAATTTTTATTTTTTACATCCCCAGTCTTTACCTGCCCGGGTTTCCCCTGACACCCCTTACTTCCGTGAGATTGACTCTCACCTCTACAAGGTCGTCAAGTTGTTCCCTCAAGCGTTCGAGTAGTCTAACATAGCCCCTTGCCTTTCATAGGGGGGTGTAAAAATTTTTTGCTTTTTTGGGGGGTGGACGCGGGATACGTTGTATCGCGGCTAAACGGGGAGGAGGTTAAACGGGAACGGTTGTTGCGTTTGACTTTGGGTCGCTGTACAATGTATGTTCGGTTTTATCCCCTTTTTTTACCGTAAATATGTCGAGCGAAAGGTGCTTTATGTGCAATCATGCGGATTCCGCCGTGCTGTGTTATGCCCAGGTTCCCAAAGTTTACAATTGCGCGCAAGCTGTTGCAAAGGGGTTTCAACGGGATGATCTCGTCGAAACCTTGAAATCCGCAGGAGGGGGAAACGCCCCCGAAAACCTTTGCGGAGCCTTGTATTCAGCCCTGTCGTTGGTCCCCAGTCAACGGCATGAAAGCGTTAAACAACGATTTCGGGACGCCGTTGGAAGTCTGCACTGCCGCGAAATTCGTGGAGCCGGAGTCGTCCCCTGTTCCGAATGTGTACGAATCGCCGCAACTGTCATTGACGAGTTGCCGGACGGTTTGGGGTAGGGATTGGGGGTTGGGGAATAGGGGATAGGGACTGACTGCGAAGAAGTTTGGTTTTGCGATTTGAGCCGGGTCGGACGGATATGTTTTACCACAAAAGACACGAACAACACGAAAAACTGTAATTTGTGAGTGTTTCGTGTCTTTTGTGTCTTTCGTGGTTCAAAAATGAAAATTGCTCCTTGTCGCAAAACTTGTTTGAGGACTGGGGGGGAGACAGAAAAGAAGGTAGAAGGTTGTTGTATGAGTGATTGTAGTAATGCTAATGATAAGATGCAAATTACACGGCGCAAGGTCTTGCGAGGATCAGCAGTCGGAGCCGGTTTGCTCGTTGCTGACTGTCTTTGTAACGGTTCAACCTGTTTTTCACAACAACAGCGAGGACCGCAATTGCAATCGAGTCCGCAACAAGGTCAAGGACCAGGTGCTGCTCGTCTGCGAAACCCGCTCCCCTTGAAAAATACCAACCCCGCAATCGTTCACGATCCCCGACGCTGCCGACGTTGCGGTCGTTGCGTCGAATTCTGTAAAAATGTCACAACCGTCTGTGATCGACCCGTTCCCAACAACGAAGAAGCGTGTACTTATTGCGGGCAATGCACCTTTCTGTGTCGAGGAGGGGCAATCAACGAACGGTTCCATTACCCCCTTGTCCGTTCCACGCTCGCCGAAAACAAGAAAATCACCGTCGCCTCAACCTCCCCCGCCGTCCGAATCGCTCTCGGGGAAATGTTCAAACAACAACCGGGGGTCAACCTCCAACAGAAAATCGTTCAGGCTCTTCGTCAACTCGGCTTTTCCTACGTTCTGGACACCACCTTTGCAGCCGATTTGACGGTCATGGAAGAGACGGCGGAGTTGCTCGAACGTCTGGAGAATAAACGGGAAAACTCTCTGCCGCTTTTGACCAGTTGTTGCCCCGCTTGGGTTCGCTTTGCCCGACTCTTTTACCCCCAATATGTCCGGCATCTCTCAACCTGTAAAAGTCCCGTTATGATGCAAGGGGTTATGCTGAAAACCTTTTTTGCTCAACAACAAGGTCTTGACCCCGCCAACATTTTTCATGTCGCAATCACCCCCTGTACAGCGAAAAAAGCAGAAATCCTTCTCCCCGACATGAACTCCCCAGGTCTGCCTCTTGGAAAACCCGAAATACGGGATGTCGATGTTGCGTTGACAACCCGGGAATTGGGATACATGCTCGGAGAAGCCCGAATGGACCTTTTGGGGTTGGAAGACGGAGAATATGACTCGATGTTGAGCGGGGGGAGCGGGGCGGGATTGATTTTTGGCAACACAGGGGGGGTGATGGAAGCAACTGTCCGAAACGTTTATCGCCGTTTGAACGGTGTCATTCCGCCCAAAGAACTGTTCAATCTCCAACCGATTCGGGGTCTGGACGCCGTTCGTGAAGCAACCGTCGATCTTGGTCCGCGAAAAATCAACGTCGCCGTTGTGCATGGTCTACGAACCGTCCGAACCTTTCTTGACGCTTTGAAGAACAATGAGATGCGATTCGACTTCGTTGAAATTATGGCCTGTCCGGGCGGTTGTGTTGGGGGAGGAGGACAACCGCGAAATGCCGGTCCCTTGAACGATTTACAGTTAAAATTCCGTCGAATGAACGGGCTCTATGAAGGTGATGAGCAACAGGCGATTCGACTGAGTTGTGACAATCCGGCGATTGAGCGGGTGTACAGCGAATTTTTGGAGAGTCCGCTCAGTGAACGAGCCAAACAACTGCTACATCGGGGAGAGAGAAGGTAGGGAAGATTCCCCCGTTTAGCCGCGATACAACGTATCGCGCGTAATAAAGATTTCCGTATCGCGCATATCAAATGTTTAGCCGAGGAACAACGTTCCGCGCGTCTTCCGTTTTATACTACGCGCAGAACGTTGTTCTGCGGCTAAACGGGGGGGAATGCGCGATACGTTGTATCGCGGTTACTTTTCGGTATAAAACCTTAGGACACGATATGTTGGGTCGAGGACCACAACACGTCCGGTTGTGAGAACGGCAATCTGAAACGGACGGTCCGCCCCCAAAGGAGGAATGTATTCGCCGCTATTTCGGATTCCATTGAGCAGGGCAGGAGGATTTTCCAACTCTTCGGGGGTTGTAACAACCGTCTTAAATGCCCCTTTCGGATCGTAAACCTTGATTCGGGGAAGGTATTTCTCAACCGTCACCCAATTTCCATTGGGCAAACGTGAAAGTCCAACAGGATTGCAACAGCCGCAAAAGTTTTCCAGACCAACCCCGGGTGTCCCCCAGGTCAATTCCGGTTTCCACACTCCCTCACTCGTAAAATGTTCAATTCGATGTTTGCCCGGATTCGTAACAGCAAGCATCTGTCCCTGTTGATACAACACAAGGTCCAAATAGGGGCGATTCGGAATGACAAATCCGGGAAAAACAGACGGTGCAATATCCGAGAGGACACTGTTTTTCCCCTCAACAGAGAAGGATTCGTCCTCACGAGGTTTTCCAACGGACCAACAAACTTTACCGTCGGTATCCAACGCTAAAACCCGTTTTTCACCTGCATCCGCGACGTAAATTGTCTTTTGTCCCGTCAGGATTCTTTTCAAAACCGATTTGTCACTTGAACTGGACCAATGAAAGACAGCGGGCATCTGGTAATGGTCATTGTCCGATTTCCGAAAAACCTCAAACGAATGATCGTATCCAACAATGAGGTTGTCGGCAAAAACCTCATTCGCTCTTGAAACGGTCAGACAGTTAGGGTCTTCTTTGAGGGAAAACGAGGAGAGAACGGTTCCTTCGGTTGAGAAAACGACAAGGGAGCGATCTCCTCCGACATAGAGATGGTCTTGGGAATCGGTACAGAAACAGCGGGGGTTTTCGAGGTGAAGCGGGAATGCGTTTTCGAAGACGTAACCGATTTCTTCTTGGGGGATGGAACGATAGGACTGCACCCGATTTTTGGCCGGGGAATTGACCGTTGGGGAGAGGGGGAACAAGTGCCAAAACAGCAAAACGAGGAGGATGGAGAGGAGGGAGATAACGACAAGGATGACTGCCGAGTGAAGCGGCGAGTCATACTGATGTCGAAACGAAGCGAGAAAGCGGCGGAACCGCGACTCGGACACGGGGTCCGGTTCGAACCATTGTTGATACTTTTTACATTCGGTCGTCGGAAAACGAAAACTCCCGGATGAATCTGCCGAATACGGTCCCTCGTTGAGGACCGGTTCGTCTTTGAGTGACGATTCAACCGGTTTCGGCTCTTGAGGTAAAGATGTCATGGGATGAGGGGGAGATAGGGGTTGGGGTATAGGGGATAGGGATTAGGTCGGGGGTCCCCCGTTTAGCCGCGATACAACGTATCGCGCGTACAGTACGGAGTGAGGAAGTGGACCTTTTTTTTCTAGTCCCGTCGGGACGACACTATTGTAGCCCGGGGTGAAGGGAGCCTAAGCGACCGCAACCCCGGGTTCAGCGTCCCCCCAACAAAACAAGCTCCATCGGAGCGACACAAATGAACCGCCCAAAACGCCCAGAACATTGTTTTGCGGTTCAACGACAATGTTGTGTCGCAGCTAACGCAGCTCCTTTTTTGTGCTGCACCTAACCCGGGGTTGCGCTGCGATTCACCCCGGGCTACAATAATGTCGCTGCTATGCAGCTAAGAAATTACAATTAATGACCCTGCTCCGCAGTTAAGAGACACCGTCCTTGTTTTTTTGTGTCAAAAATACATACAATGTGTATACCAATTTTTGAATTACGCTAAACGGGAATTCCTTCTTCCTCCCTATCCCCTACCCCCTATTCCCTATCCCCGATACGGAATGTTATTTTCCCGGCAAACCTGTTGGAGATGCTGACGCGATTGCGTGTATTCTTGTTCAGAAGACATATGTTCGATCATGAGCGGAACATCGGGTCCCGCAAGACGAGCGAGACAGGTCAAATAGGTAACAAAGTCAATTTCACCTTCACCGATCACACATTCTTTGAAATAGACGTTCATCTCGGGCATCCACTTCAAATCTTTGGCGTGAGCACTGCACATCCAGGGTCCCAGTTTCTCAAACGTCTCTCGAATCAAACCCGTTGTGTTCCAGAATTTCTGCGGACTGTTAATCATGTTACAGACATCAACATGAACGCCAAATTCCTTGCGATCAATTGCCTTAATCAATCGCAAATAGGAATCCGGCGAATCGGGAATCGCCCAACCCATCATTTCCAAAGCAAATTTCGCCTCTTTCGGTTTCGCCCCGTCAATAATCTTCCTCGCATTCTCAACCGTGAGATCGAAAAATTCATCACTCACATTCTTAGGATGCGGCCCCGCCCAATTGTCCTTGTTAAAACTCCCAGCTATGTTGACACAACATCGCGCCCCCAATTCGTCGGCAAGTGCCAACCCCTCGGTCACCACCTTCAGATTTTCTGCCCGTTTCGCCGAATCAGCATCCAAAAGGTTACACCAACGTCCGACTTCGGCAATCACCAGATCATTCTGGGCAACAGCGTCCCGAATTGCCTTGATTCGGTCACGATCATCGAGCGCAACATTCGGGGCGTAAACCGCGCGGTACAATGTCCGGGCATAAGCGGCCCATTCCTCAGGATCGGCATCCGAAAAAAAGACAGGTCCTCCCAACCGGACCGCTCGTAACGTATTCTCCGTTGTCGTCCCTATTGTCTTCTCCGTCGTCTCCTGCAACATTGAAAAGGAGTTTTTCTGACTTCCCAGAAGAACAGCACCAACGGTTCCCACAACCGCCCGTTTCAAAAAATTTCGTCTTTGCATCTTTTATCCCGTTCTTTCGCGTTTATTTTTAAGCCGGTTGTCTTTTTTCGTGTCTTTCGTGTCTTTCGTGGTAAAGAAAATAAAGATGAACCACGAAAAACACAAAAAACACGAAATCCCCTAATTCCCTATCCCCCATTCCCTACCCCCTACATCTCCGACTGTTGCAGAAGATGCGCGAGCCGTATCTGTTCCACCTTCTCGCTAAATCCTCCACTATGTCCGCTCATCTGGTTGTACGGAATGTCCTTCACGACAATTCCATCAACCCGACTCCCTGTATGAACCAATTTTCGGTACACATCCTCCATTGCCGAAAGAACCGTCTGTGATTGTCGTACACAAAGAATGACGGAATCAACACTGTTCGCCATAATCAACGATTCTGCGGCATTCGCAACCGGGGGAAGAACAACCAGTATCATTGCATAATGCACGGACAAGGTGCCGAGTAACTCGCGGAAACGCCCATCTCCGAGTAATTCATACGGCGAGGAAACAAGATTGCCCGCCGAAAGAAGATGTAAATTCGTTTCACGGTCATCCATCACCAACGCCTCGCCAATTCCACATTGGAACGACAAAACATCGGCGAGACCCATCCCAGGTTCCTCATTGCCAAAAAGCGTATGCAAACGACCAACCCGCATGTCACCATCGATCAACAGAACGGGACCTCCCTTCATCTGCGCCATTGCCGTTCCAATTTGAATCGCCATAAACGTCTTTCCATCATCCCCGGCGACGCTCGCAATCGCCATTGTCTGACAATCCTTAAACCGTTCGGCCAGAATCAAATGCGTACACCAATTGTGAATACTCTCACGGTATCGCGCAAGCCGTTTCCGAAATGCCATACCATGAATCCACGCAACGGGCGGTTCCATGATTTCACCAATTGCAATCCCGGGAATTGCCCGACGTATCTGCGAAACATGATACAAACGCGGTCGTAACATTTCCAGACCGATTCCCAAAAGAAACGGGAAAAAGAACATCCCCATCCCCGCCATTCCCGCCAAAGGAAGCCGCAACTGCGTGTTCGGCTCCGTCGGTAATGTCGGTTCATCCGCCCGTGTTATCCGTGTCGGCGCATTCCTCTCCGTCTCCATTGCGACAACCTTCTCCGAGAGCATATTCAAAACCCTGATCTCACGGTCAAGCTCCCATTGCATGAACATCATCCGCGCAATCTCATCCGTCCGGTCTCGAACCTCCTCCGTCTGCTTCTCCAACTGTTTCTGTAATTCGGCAATCAAAAGCTCCTGACTCTGCACCCGTGTCTCTTTATCGAGAATGTCTTCCGCAAGACGAACTTTATAACGATCAACCAATTCCTGCCGCTTCTCCGCCGCAAGGTCCTGATAAAGAGTCTCCGCTTCCTCTTCAATCTCCCGCCGTTGATCCTCCAATCGTTGAATCGACGTATCATCCTTCTGAACGATCTTTCCTTGACTATCAATCATTGTCTTGATATAACGACTTGCCCCGAGCAAACGACGATACCACTCATCCTGCATAATCGCATCCCGTATCACAATGTCTTGGATCGGTATCTCATCCGCATTGATGTTCCGTGTCGCTTTCAACCCGGCTTGCAACGCCTTCAATTGCGCTTCCGCCACATAAATATCCCGACGCAACGACTCTTCCGTACCCTGACGTGCTCCTGTCCGGCTCAGCCCCGCAAACATACTCGCCGAAAGACTGTCCATGTCTCCACCTTTTTCCGCAATCGACTTCATCAAATCACGAAGTTCTTTCTGCAATCGACGGACCTCTTCCGAACGTCGTGTTCGCTCATGCTGCAACCGCTGAAAATTCGTCGATTCCTGCGTCGCCAAATGCGCCTCATAATAGGTGAAGTATTTGTCCAAAACCGTTTTCACAACCGCCAACGCAACCAAACTACTCTCGTTCTTGCACGAAATCGTAAAATACTCCGACTTCGGACGTTGTGTCAAAATAATGTTCTTACGCAACCAATCCACCTTGTCGCGCGCCTTCTGAAGCTGCGGTATCTGCCCAATCTCACGACTCGTCAGAACTTCCGTCAGAATTCGGGGACTCTTAATCAATTCAAACTGTGTCCCGACCAGCGTGTCATACACCTCTTGCCGATTGTACACTTCGGTCTTATTATCGCCAAAAACCAACGACGGATTCACCGACTGGACCTGAACCCAAGCAATTGCCTCATAACGAACAGGAAAAAGATAATACGTCATTCCCGCCGACAAAACCGAAAGAACAATACCAAGAAACAAGGCCCATTTCCACGACCTTTTCAAGCCCGCACGAATCATGAGCATCAGCACCTGCGGGGTCATCATCCCCTCAGCATAACTGGCATCCATAATCGGTGCAGCTGCATTAGACCTCGAATCACGTCCTTCCGATTGCATCATCGAAGGAACATTCGCGTCACGATCACCACTTTCCATCAACATGTTATTGTCCGTCATGTTTATACCGACACCTGCTCTTGCCAAAAAGAACTGTTCAACCTCGGAATCCGAAAATACGCAACAACCGCGCATCCCGTCCCAACTCCTACAGGGCAGTATACCCTCTGTAAAACGGAGTGTTGCCGTAATTTACCCAACCATCTCATTTTTTCAAAGGATTTTTTTTCAACAGCCCAAAAAATCCTCTTCCTTTGAATGATCCGAACAATCGGACTCCTAAAACTCCGTTCGGTAATTATAACGGTCATTCGGGGCTGAATCGCCGTTGATTGTAAAGTCCGACCAATCGCCCGACTGTTGGATGTTGTCCGACCATTTGAAGTGAAAGGTGTCCCGTCCTCCAAAAATCGAACGTGGAATTGCCAGTTCGATCTCACATTCTCCAACCCGGGCATCTATTTCAACCGGTTCCGCCCAATCATAACTGTCTCCAACACGCTTTTCCAAGAACATTTTCACAAAACCGGTCGATTGGGGAACGGTTGCATCAACAGGAGAAACCCGATTCAGGATATAGTCATATCCCAACCAACCGGTTTTGACGTCGCAATCGACATCGAGAAACAGCATCATCCAGTTTCCGTCCGCCTGTCCTTTAAGCGGTTCTGCCGTTTGGACATAAAAATAGACATTTTCGGAATCCCGACTGACTTTTGCCCGAATAATGTCATTTCGTCCGGTCATGTTCTCATAAACTGTCCCTTTTCCCCAACCGCGTTCCCGACGATGTACCACATCGCCGATTGTGTCCCGAAATTCCGGTCCAACCTCTTTCCAATCGTCAAAATTCCCGTCCAAAACAATCGGTTGGGCTTTGACTTTTTCAACAGCTCGGGTCCCTTTGAACCGACGAAGATGTGAAATCAGTTGATAATAATAGGAATCCAGATGTCCAAACCGGATTGGTTCAATGTCCCGACTGAATTCCATGTTAAATTGATCGACGAAGGAAACGACATCGACACCATGAAAAGAGGCGGTTTCGTCGAACCGGCCCATAATCCATTCATTCCAACCAGTTATGAAAACCGCTTTAGGGTCAAGTTCATAAGCTCTTTTCCATTGTTCCTCAAAATTCATGCCTGTAAAATCACAATCTTCAGGAATCGGTTCACTTCCTGCATGAAAACTGCGACCATGTGACCGGGGATTGCTCAGAACCCCCAATTTTCCGTCAACGGCGTTTTGACCGATTCCAACCGCAACCTCTTCGATCACCTGTTTCTCATTGCCCTGTTCATCTTTTTCAATCGTGTAGAAACCATGTTGGGGCGACACTTCCAACCAACCCCATTGATTCGGTCCGGTCGGTCCAACAAAGTAATCCGGTTGCGGTTTCCGAAAAGTGAAGAAGTCGAGCATTTTTGAGACTTCTTCTGAACCGAGAACGAGACGGATTGCGAGCTGTTTCTCAATTTCTTTGCCGTCTTCAAAAGCAGGTCCAGCGTTTTCAACCGGAGTCTCTCCCGTCCACCATCCTACTGTTCCTTGCGGGTCCGACATTTCAAGGTAATAAGAACCGGCTGGAACCGGTTGATCGAGAACCAACATTGCCCAACGATTGTCCGGGTGTTTGGAAAATGTCGTCGACTGCACCATTTTTCCGCCCGGTCCCCCCTCATAAAGCGTCAAGGTCGCGCCCGAATCTTTCGATTTCCAAGTCGGAACGGCCGCGCCAACCTGAAAAACCGGAATGTCCGTCTTGAATGATTGTCCCAATGTTGTCTTCAAACGAACAGAGGGGGTCCAGTCGGACCGTTTCGATTCAATCGACTCTGAAATCAACGCCGGGTCAGCCAAAATAAACGGTTTTCCGTCCAGTTTGAACCATAAATCCTCATATTCACCTTTAGAATAGAACTCGTTCCAAAGTTCGTGAACCACTTTTTTGGGGGACCAGAAAGGGGTCAGGAACGCAATTTGTGGGGCATGATTGCCCGACGCTCGCACATCGTTAAAAACCTTGCAAAGGGGACGATAACTCTCAGGATAGGTCAACTGATTCGTCACGTCAAAGACAATAACATCAACACCTGCATCTCCGAGCATCTGAGCATGTTTACGCAGAACATATTCGTCTTCTCCAACATAATACCCAAAAATCGATTCGCCCCAATGATGAGGAACGTACATCCCCCCCCAAAGAGGTGAATCCTTTTTCTGCATTGCGTCAGGGTCCTGCGCCAAAATCTTCGTCACATCAAAGGGTCCTTCTTCTCCATGTCGGCCCAACCAGAGAAAATAGAACATTGCGACGATTTTATCCTCCTTAACCGG
Source organism: Thermoguttaceae bacterium (assembly GCA_051660685.1). Taxonomy (GTDB): domain Bacteria; phylum Planctomycetota; class Planctomycetia; order Pirellulales; family Thermoguttaceae; genus JAVBSX01. The sequence goes on from JBOFQB010000026.1 coordinate 12,498, forward strand.
TCCTGTCTCCTCAAAACCGGGCAACGAACGACCAAGCATGTCCGTTGCAACCCAAGTGTCACTCTGAACATCCCAAGATTCCGCAGAAACCGGCGAACAACAAAAGGTGCAAAAGAACCAAAAGGTGCTGAAAATGAAAGCGACAAAGAAACTCGCAAAAGACACAGCGCAAGTGTTAGACCGTCTTCCGTCACAATCGCCTTGTTTTGAGCAATTGGAAAACGGACATTGCCGATTCTCCAACCAAGAGAAACCGCAATTGGTCGCAAACGAGAGTATGACAGTCCAAAAGTTCCGGTTGTTATTGAGCATAAAATGACCTCGACGAAAAAGGGATTAAAGAGGAACCCCTATTTTACGCCAATTCCAAACCGTTTTGAAGCAGGGGAAAAATTTCTTCCCCTTCACCCCAGTCCGCTAACAAGTTTTGCGAAAAAGAGTCTTTTCATTTTTGAACCACGAAAATCACAAAAAACACGAAAACCTCACAAAATACCGTTTTTCGTGTCTTTCGTGTATTTCGTGGTAAAAACAAATCCGTCCGACCCGGCTCGGTTCAAATCGCAAAACCAAACTTGTTAGCGGACTGCCCTTCCCCCGTTCCTTACTTGAACTGTTTCATCATCCCGCTCAGATTCTGTATCTCTCCGTCCAATTCGTTCACAACCTGCGCTGTTGTCGTCGCCGTTTGCGAATTCTGCTGAGTCACATTTTCAACCACTTTCAAGGTTGAATCAATTTTTGCAGCCGACTCCGCTTGTGTCTTGGAACTGACCGTAATGTCGGCAATCAAAGCACTGACTCGACCAATCTGCTCGGAAATAGCATTCAGCGCGTCCGATGTTTGATGTGCAACCTTCACCCCCGAATCAATCTGCAAATTACTCTTCTGAATCAATTCTTCTGTCTCTTTCGCTGCTTTTGCACTTCGAGATGCCAGATTACGAACTTCTTCAGCAACAACAGCAAAACCTTTTCCATGTTGACCGGCCCGGGCCGCTTCAACAGCTGCATTGAGTGCAAGTAGATTCGTTTGAAACGCAATCTCATCTATGGTATGAATCACCCGTTGCGTGTCCCTCGCATTTGTGCTGATCTGTTGCATCGAATCAATCATCTCGTTCATCCGGGAACGACCTTGATCCGCCGATAAGGCTGCTTCTCCTGCTAAACGATTTGCTGATTCCGCTCCTTGCGCATTTTTCGCCGTTTGTTCACTCATTCGGTTCATGTCCGCAGAAATCTCCTGCAAACTTGCAGCCTGTTCTTCCGATCCGGCTGAAAGTCGGGCCGAATCTTCCGTAATCAGTTCCATTTTTTCGACAACATTTCCGACAACATTTTCGACGCTTTGTGCTAGATGAACCACTTTGTCCCGATCCGTCACCTCTTTGAAAAATTCTATCATGCCCGTTCGATGTCCCTTGCGATCCAGAATAAAATCGGAATATATCTCCCAACTCAATCCCTGAAAATCAACATGATACATTTTTCTCTTCTGTGTCTCCAGCTGTTTCAGCCCCTTTGCCAGTTCTGTTCCCCAAATCGAATCATGTGTCTGATTCTGACATTCCTCCGTCGATTTGTTGAGCAAATGTTTCGCACTTTCATTCAAAAACGTAATCTTTTTTTCCGTATTAACGACAGAAATAGGAGCATTAACAGTATCCAGTATTTGACGATACCAATGATCTTTTGCGAAAACGGTTTTGTTGACGAAACTGGCGAGCAAAAGACCAACGATTACTCCAACAACGGTCACAAACAGACCGACGTAATAACCTTTTCGGACAGATTGTCCGGCGTATTGATCGGTTTCAACCTGACTTGATTTCATCTCGGCGACGACCGAATTGACTGCTTGGGTTGCTTCATCCCGGGCTTTCATCACCTGTTGGAGAGGTGCTGCAACAATGACCGTCCAGTTTTTAGGAAAATCCCCGAATTGAATCGGAACATGAACAACCGACATTGCTGTTTGGGCCGCATCTCCGAGAATTGCATTGCTTGTGTACGTCACCTCTTTTCCAGCAATCAGATATTTGTAGGTTTCCTCCAAACCTGGAATGTCGGCGATTGCAGGAGATTCCGTCGTCACTCCAACATCAGCACCCTCTTGATCTTCCGTTGACGCTGTTGCAGTCGCTCCTTCCGTTGACGCCCCTTCAACTTTGGGTCCTGAACCCGCTTCACTCGGAGTAGTAAACGAGGTCGTGTCAAGACCGGCTCCCAAATACCATTCTTTTTTGGGATGATAGACAAAGCGATTATTGGAACTGACGAGCATCGCCGACCCCGTTTCTAACGGTTTACTATCTTCGATGACTCTTGTCATATCATCCATACGAACATCAACTCCAATAACGCCGACGATTTTCTTCTTGAAATACAAGGGAATGGAAAACGTAGTGATCTGAATATCACCGTCATAATACGGGTCAGGAATGAACAATTTCCCAGAATTGAATGCTCCGAGATAATAATCGACCCCTTCATCTTTCCAATCATCGAGAATACTGCGCAGAATTTTCCCTCCATCTTTGTACAACCAGGGATAAAAGACACCCGTTGAGACATATTTGTCAACCGGAATAACCCGACGTGCGCCGGGATCAATGATTTCTTTTCCGACGTATTCCGAATCATGCCCGTCGAACTGATTGGGTTCCCAAGCGACCCAAATCGACTGCATATTATCGTTGAGTTCGAGAACATCACGCAACAGAACGACAATAAATTCCCGATTCGGCTCATGTTCATTGGATTCGCAATACATTTTGTAGGCAATCAACGTGTCCGCCAAAACCTGCGCAGCTGCAAGAGGACGTTCGACATCACCTCTTATCCGATTTGCAATTTCGTGAGCAACGGAAAGAAGTTGCTCGTGCCCCGATTGTGTCGTAATTCCAATAATATCATCTCCAAGAGAAGAAACAGACGGTTTGACCGTTACATCAACCGGCGTTATTTCAACTTGTCGAATAAAATAAGACAGTTGGTTTTGAGTATTTCTGGAAAGACTACTCATGTCCTGCGTTAGCAGAAAGGTTGTCAAACCGGCCGTAAAAACGGAAAGAATAATGATTCCAACGACTAAAGTCCGACTGGTGTTCATGATTGCGGGGGAGAGGAGGAGGTCAAATGTTGGTCAGTAATCGGTTGCTTAACAGTACATCTCTTTTGCCCGCCTCAATCTGAAAACACAAGGATCGTACCTTCTCCGACATAAGAATCGGAACGGTTCATTGGGAGACGATCAGGAAATCACACCTCGTTCAATCAAGTCTTTGGAATAGACTTGTTCGGCAACCGACTGAAATACTCAGAAAATTTTATCTATTCTGCCAAAAATACATTTATTTGACAAAATAGGCAAAATAATTTGAGTTCTCGAACAAGTCTAATCAAACCTGATTCAACATGAACGAACCGAATCCCTTATTTGCATCCCGGTTTTTAGCAGAGACAAGGGAGTCAAGGTCGAGCAAAAAAAACACTACTAAAACCAGAATACGTCAAAAAAACCGAACGGGCAGAAAAAATGAAGGACCAACTGAAATTCCTGAGAACATAACAAATGTCACAACCGTTATTTTCTATAGAATAAGTTCAATTAGTCCATTCAAAACCGTTTTAAGCAAGCATCTCCTTCAAATCCTCTTCAACCGTTGTAAGGGGCTTCAATCCAAACGGTCCTGTCAAAACGTCCAGTATCTCCGGGGTTGCAAGAGCAGGAAGTGAAGGACCCAATCGAATGTTTTTGACACCAAGTGAAAGAAGTGTCAGCAGAATAGCAACTGCTTTCTGCTCATACCAACTGAGGACAAGCGTTAAGGGGAGTTCATTGACCCCACATTGGAAGACATCAGCAAGGGCGAGAGCAACCCGAATTGCCGAATACGAGTCATTACATTGCCCCATGTCCAACAATCGGGGTAATCCTTCCAGCGTGCCAAATTCCAGCTTGTTAAACCGGTATTTTCCACATGCAAGGGTCAGAATCAGACAATCATTCGGAACCGAACACGCCAGTTCCGTGTAATAATTCCGACCCGGTTTTGCTCCGTCACATCCGCCAATCAGGAAAAGATGACGTAGTTTTCCCGTTTTAACGGCATTGACAACTTGATCGGCAACCGCAAGGACAGCATCTGCACCAAATCCAATCAAGATCGTCTTTTCCGGTTCCGTCTCGGCAAAACCGGGCATGTTTTGGGCCGATTCGATGATCGCCGAAAAATCTTTTGTTCCGTCTTTCAACGCCGGAATATGTCCAACTCCGGGAAAAGCAACCAACCCTGTCGTGAAAATCCGGCCCTTATACGATTCCCGGGGTCGCTGAATACAATTCGTCGTCATTAAAATAGGACCGGGAAATTCGTCAAATTCCTTTTGCTGATTCTGCCAAGCTCCTCCATAATTGCCCGCCAAATGCGGAAATTGCTTCATTTTAGGATAGGCACAACAAGGGAGCATCTCACCATGTGTGTAAACATTGAGCCCCTTTCCCGCTGTTTGTTCCAGCAAATCATGCAAATCCTTCAAATCATGCCCAGAAACCAAAATGCACTTTCCTGAAATCGGCGTTATTCGAACCGAAGTCGGTTCCGGTTTTCCAAAGGTCTCCGTGTTCGCCTGATCGAGCAACTGCATTGCACGATAATTGATCTGTCCAACCTTCATCGACATCTCAAGTAACTCCGATATATTAGTCGGTTTTTTGGCAAGGAACGCCAAAACGCGGACATAATCGGCGAGATGGTCCGAATCCCACACCCCCAAAACCCCCGCATGATGTGCGTAAGCAGCCGATCCCTTGAGTCCGTAAAGAATCAACTCCTGAAGTCCAACAACGGTTGCTCCCCCTTTTTGCCGACGATCTGCAATCGAGTATTTCAGACCTTCTTGAACAAAAGAGTCGATCTCCGCCCGATTCGGTTCCTCCTCCATGTCCTTTTGTGTCCCCTTTGAACAAGCCCCAACCGTTGTCGTTGCGTTCCCCGCGAATCGTTGGACCGCGATTGCCCGCTTGATCATTTGGGCAACCCGATGTTCGTCAAAATTGACATTCGTTACTGTCGTAAAAAGAGCGTCTAACAAAAATCGACCACATTCGGTTTCGGTTGAGAAACCGGCATAGTCCCCCTTTTCAACAGCAAGGGCAATCCGTTGACAATACTCAAGCAACAAATCCTGCAAAACCGCAGTCCGTTCATCTTTCCCGCACACTCCTCCATGTGTACACCCCGTTCCTTGCGCTGTCTGCTCACATTGAAAACAAAACATGATTCCTCCTTCATTCCTGAAAAAAAGTAGGTTAAACACTCAATTATAGACATCAACATGGTCGGACGATGAGAGTTGATTCCCCTTTCTTGACCCGTCGACACGATTTATTGATCTGTCGATCTGTCTATCCATTTTACCTAAACGGTATCTTTGGATCAGAATATAACAGTTATGAAAAATTAAAGCAACATTTTTCTTGACCTTTGCACATTTTCGGGTATTTTTCTGTTGTTCGCGTAAAGTAACGATGTTTGGTTTGCCGATAACCCGACCCCCCCAGAAAAAAAGACCCGACATGCCCCGATACTCAGGTGTTATCTTCTCCTTCCTTTTAGTAACCGCTTGTCTCGGTTTTAACATCGTCCAATATCCCCTTGTCTGGGAAATGGTCTCGGACACGGAATTTCCGCTCACCTACATGGTTGCGCAGAATGAATCGTCCGGTTCCCCCCCCCCAACCGGCGATTCTTCTGCTCCTTTTGATTTTCAACAAGAAGTCGAAACGGCTTCTTCCTCGAATTCCTCGAACAATGCCGTTGTAACTCAGGTTGCCGAGTCGAGTCCCCCCCCCTCGACTCGAAATCCTTCTCAAGGATACGGCCCCATACCTCCTAATCCTGCAATCGCCCGGACGGAAACACTCGCCAATCAGGAAAAACCGCGTAGTACCCGTTCACTTGCCCGATCACTTCGTGCTGCACCAACGGTCGAAGAGAGTCTCTCTTCTCAGGAAAGTCCGTCTGCAGAGCAATTGGTCCAGCAAGATTCTGCGAAGATTCCCCCCCCTTCTTCGCAGAATCCGGGCGATTCAGGTCTGGAGAATGATTTTGAGGTCAGTCAACCCCAATCGGCGTATGCCAATCAATACCGTGAGGAGGAGAAGACGGAAGAGGTTTCGACTTCGGGAACATTATCCGATTCTTCGAGCAAATCGGGAACATCACGACGACAGAGGAGAGAAACGTCACAACCTGTTGAAGAGAATCGGGCGATCCCGGCAAATGACCGTTCCTCCTTGCAGGAATACAGTCCTCTGATGAACAGTGAACCGTTGGACCCTTTTGAAAAAGTTAACGCATTTCGGAATAGTCCGATTGATTTTGACGCGCCCTATCAATACACCGGGGCTGATTCGGAACTGGACGATCCTTGGAAGTCCGTCAATTCTTCTTTATAACGTCTATTTTCTTGAAAAGATGAGGAAATAATCGACGGTAATGCCGAGAAGGGAATGTTGCAGAAACCCCGAAAGGAGAGATCGGGTTCGCTGAACGAGAAAGCCCCAATAGAGACCGGCAAAAATGGAGGCAATGACTTCGGAGCCGGGATTACCATAATGGAGCATGGTTGAAGCAAGAGTCTGGACGCAAACAGCCGTATAGATTCCGGTTTGTTGATGCAGACCCTTTTGCAAAAAACCGCGAAAGAGGAATTCCCAACCGACGTAATACAGGAGATAGGTGAGAGCATGAAGCGTAAAAAAAATACAACCTGTCGTCCCTTCTTGCAGAAAATCACGGTGTAAAAAAAACTCATTCAAGGGATATGTTCCCCGCATTGCTTCTGAAGAACCGGTATAGATTCCAACGACGAAGAGAATCGGTCCCATAATGAGGAAGGACCGAACAGTTCGGGCTTTGATTCCCAAAGAAACGCCGTAATCCCGCAAATTTTCCCGAAAAACGAATTTAACGATCAGAGCGGGAATAAGGGCAAAGAGGACAAAAGCGGCGATCATTCGATAAGAGCCGATCCAAAACGTCAAGAAATCATTGGAAAAGGAATCATTCTGGGCAGAGCCGGGCAAAAAATTCTGGATTGGCGTTGTCAGTTGCAGCAATTTCCAAAAAGAAGCGGCGAAAACCGTATACAGAATGACAACAGTCGGTTTACACTGTTCCCCTCGAAAAAGATTGCGGGCGAAACCTAAAAGAGAAATTTCCATATTTCCTTACTATACGGCAAACGGTTAGAAATGGTCTGTTTTCCGATTGGAACGCGGGCATCCTGCCCGCATTTTTTTTCCTAATGCAGGCAAGATGCCTGCGTTCCGACAAAATGTCCATTTTGGACCCGTTTTGGGTATATATCCTCTATCTTCCACACTCTAGTTTCTGTCCCCTATTCCCTACACCCCATATCCCCTTTTCCCAACTACTGAAACATAGGCAATCGGGGGATTGCGACCTTTTCTTTGAGGGACCGTTCGGAAGGGGCAAGAGGGGTTTCCCCTTTTTTGTATTGGAAGTGCGCCAACCAACGATCAACATTCGTCCCATAATCCTTGCCCGTACAAGCAGCCAATGTCCCGGTCGTCTCATACCGAATCGCAAGCGCATTGTCGCTCAAACACTGTTCTAAAACGGCAAGCGAGTCCGGCGAAATCGTCTTTCCTCCTTCCTTTAACGCTTGAATCGCCATAATCCGTACATCCTTGTCAGGATCATTCTCAATCAGATTCCGTAAAGTATGCTCAATCTCTTCAGGAAATTTCGTTCCTTTGGGATGATTGCGAACGAGTCCTTGCGTTGCAGCAACCCGAACAGGGACAGAGGGGTCATGTAAAGCCAATTTCAGATTACCAATCCGATCAGGATGCGGAATCCGACCAATCGCCGTAATCGCTTCACGTCGCATATTCGGGTCCGTCGAATCCTGATATTCACAAACCAATTGAGCAACAACGATGTTTCGGTCGGTTGCCGACGCATTTTGGGCATTTTTTGCTTTCTGCTGAATCAGCTTCATCCGATCTCGGGGGGACATGAGACCCGGGATTTTGTCGCTGCGCCGTTCAAAAATGCAACTATGCTTTATCAACCATTCATTGTCCGTTGCGCAACCGCAAACACCCCCGAAAAGGGTTGCAAAGAGCAGAAAAGACAGTATCTGTTGGGTTGGTCTCACGATTTTTTTCACAAAAGGAACTCGGAAAACACCTGTTTGTCAGACGATACAAAAGAAAGAAAAAAAGAACAAGAGCAATTTTCTGCGCAAGAACCACTTTTTTGCCCCTTCGAACCGCAAAACAATGTTCTGCCTGTTTCCCCGTTTAGCCGCAGAACAACGTTCTGCGTGTCTTTTGACGATTTTGTTCGCGCGATACGTTGTATCGCGGCTAAACTATCCCCTATTTGCCGCAATAATCAATTGCGCGCGCAATTTCACTTTTCAGGTCAGGTCGCCTGACAATTCGGTCAATAAAACCATGTTCAAGCAAAAATTCGCTTGTCTGAAACCCTTTCGGCAATTCAATACGAATTGTTGCTTTAATGGTCCGGGGACCGGCAAAACCAATTAACGCTTGAGGTTCGGCAAAAACTAAATCGCCAAGCAGCGCAAAACTCGCTGCAACCCCTCCCATTGTCGGGTTGGTCAGAACGGAAATGTAAAGACCGCCTGATCGTTGAAATCGGGCAAGTGCGGCCGAGACCTTCGCCATTTGCATTAAAGAGAGGATACCTTCGTGCATTCTCGCGCCCCCTCCTGAACCGGAGATGATGATGAGGGGCAGTTTTTGCTCCGTTGCCCGCTCAACAGTTCGGGTCAATTTTTCGCCGACAACCGAACCCATACTCCCCATAATAAAACGGGAGTCCGTCACGCCAAATGCAACCCGACGAGCCCGAACACGTCCAAGACCGACAACAGCTGCTTCTTTCAGACCGGTTAATTTCTGGTCTTCTCTGATTCGGTCAGGGTAGGACTTGCGATCAAAAAACTGGAGCGGGTCGGACGGTTCAAGATCAGCATCCCATTCCTCAAAAGTTCCCTCATCCAAAACCTGTTTGATTCGTTCCTGCGCTGAAACATACCAATGATAGTCACATTCTGGGCAAACGCCCATTTTTTTTTCCGCTTCTTTGCGAAAAATGGTTGCATGACAACCGGGACAACGGACCCAAAGTCCTTCAGGGACCCCTTTTTTTTGGCGTAGGAGCTTATTTTCGACGACAGTATCTGAAGTATCTGAGAGATGGTCCGACATGGAGGGCAATCGACTTTTGCGATCTGACTTCTGCGCAGTATGATAGGGCAATGACAGTAGGACAAAGCCGGATCATTCTATCATTCTTCGATTGTGATTGCAAGACCGGAATCAAAACGTCGAAAAACGGCTTGACCATAATCTTTGAATTCCCGCGCCTGACCGACACTGGGCCAAGCTGAAACTCCTTCCAATTCCGGCATGAGTTCAATCATCTGGTCGGCAAGAGTCTGGGCAAGCAACTTGATTCGCGGTTCCTTTGTCCCTTTGAGAATGGATTGGACGGTTTTCATCATACGCAAAAGCTGACCGCGATTACGAATCGGGTTACTTGGCAATTCGTCGGGGTCAATGAGCAATTCGGAGACGGGAACATCGAGAACTTCTCTCCAACGATAGAGCATACTCAAGAGCATGTCACTTCGCTCATCTTCAGCAATTCTTGCGTCAGCAATGTCAATGTTCAAACGTCGTGCAACCGTTGCAAGAGAAAAACTCTGGGCGCGACGGACCTCGCCAATTCGGTGAAGCGGCATTGTTTCTTCGCTTACACCTGGAAAACAAAATGTTTGCGGAATGACCGAAATGGGAATTCCAACAGAAGGAGTACAGAAAGAGGAGTGTGATTCCAACGTGGACATGAGCGTTTTGGGGGGAGAAACAGTTGTGGGGGGAAATAAACTGATTTTGGACGTATTCTATTCCGCAAGAAACGGCAGATGAACGAATAATCAGTTGCGTTGTTCCTATTATTCAGTCTGAAAAGAAAACGGCAAAGACAAAACGACAATTTTTCCTGCAAATTTCGAGTCTCTGTAATGACATTTGCGAAAACTGTCAAAGTTTGTGCCAAAACCCCAATCTGCTGCTTTGCCTTTTTTTGCTATTTTACCCTGTCTTCTCAAACCAACACTTTATGCCCGGTTTCCTCTTGACCTTTGCCCTTAAAATTTCGTATTCTCCCGAGAAGGTAGGAGGTAGGGAATAGGGACTGGGAGGAGTAATCCTTGTTTTCCCGCAATATGACCAATCGTGCGTCAGATCACGCTTTTCTGTCATTCTCCGTTCTTCCCCCTATTCCCCAGTCCCTATCCCCTGTCCCCCATCTCCTACCTCCTCAAAGAATACACATAGATACCTATAATAATCATGTCTAGGACAATCAACCTTTTTACGTTTGTTTTCCTCATCATCCTCGTCGTTCTGCTTGGTTTTCCGACAACATTTGCGGTTGAACCGAGTATTTTGAACGAAATAACATCGAATGAGGATGTCAAAACGGCTGAAGACTCGGAACTAACGGAGAGCGAGAAACTTGCGTTGGAAAACGGTAAGGGGCAGAACGACGGAGCAGGGGGTTCTGCGCAACCGGCTCCTGCGCCGATTCCGGTTGCCGCGCTTCCTCCAACCGCTGTTTTGGTCGCTGCTGCGCCAAAAGAACCAACGGAAAAAGAAAAAGAGGTGATCGAAGAACAAATCAATGTTGTTGCCCTGTTTAACAATCCCAATGAACTGATTAACTATTTTCAGGAAAAAGTGTGGTCCCGGGAGTATGACAAAGCAATTGCTTGTGTTGACTTCACCTCTTCCACGATTACGGATAAAACCAAACGCAACATTGTTTACAAACTGAACATCGTTTTCGGACGTTTGGAAGAAAAAGATGTCAGCAATTTTCCCAAAGACAAAACGAACTGTCTTCAAGCCTTTTCGTCCCCCAAAGGAATGATTGACATTTACTTTGTTAAAGGTGAACACCATAATTGGCAGTTTTCCTTTCAAAACATTCAGTCGCTTGACCACAACTTTGATCTGTTGCGCAACGAACCTCCTGTTCGTTTGAGTTGGCTGATGAACAATTTGCCAAGTTGGTCGTACACAACAATCGGCGGGATTCCGTTGTACCGACTCTATTTTTTGATCGGCGGTCTCCTGCTCGGTCTTCTCACCAAAATTCTGATTCAAAGCATCCTCTTCCAGATCACCTTACGATTCCTGAAAACCGCCCTTGAAAAATGGGGAAAAGAAGAGATTTCGCCTAAACTCTGGTCCCCAATCGGGACTGTCGCCCTCCTCTCCTTCGCTTATGTCGGTTTGGCCCTCATGATGCCCAACCCCGATCTGCAAGAGTTCATTTTTTATACTTACGCCGTTCTCTGCATTGTCTACATTACCAAAATGCTCTTCCGTATGGTGAACCTGCTCAATGTTTGGTTGCGACACCAAATGCGACGACGGGATTCCCATATTGATGATATTTTCATTCCGCTTTTTTCCCGGACCATGAAAATCCTCGTCTTCTGTTTCGGCCTCATCGCAATCGCTTACGCTTTTGGTTGGCCCATGTTCGGTATCATCAGCGGTATGGGAATCGGCGGTGTTGCAATCGCTTTTGCCGCAAAAGAGACAATCGGCAACTTTTTCGGGTCCCTGACCGTTCTGTTCGACCGACCTTTTGCAATTGGTGATTGGATCATTACCGATAATGTCGAAGGAACCGTTGAATCGGTTGGAATGAGAAGTACCCGGGTTCGGACGTTTTACAACTCGGTTGTGACAATTCCGAACAACAATCTGAATACGGCAACGATTGACAACATGGGGGCCCGGGTCTATCGTCGCTATAAAACCTTTCTCAGTGTTGAATACGGTTGTGAACCGGGTCGGATTGAGGCCTTTTGTGAGGGAATTCGTGAATTGATTCGACGACATCCTCATACACGAAAAGACGCTTTTCACGTTTATCTGCATGAATTCAAATCCGCTTCTCTGGACATTCTTCTGGTCGTCTTTTTTGACTGCCCGGATACACCAACTGAATACCGTGAACGAAGTTCGTTGATGCTGGACATCTTGCGATTGGCGAAATTGTTGGACGTTCGTTTTGCTTTTCCAACTCAAACGGTCTATACAATTCCGGCGGAAGAAATTTCGCCAACTCCAATGAGCAATGACCCGCTCACACTCGGTCGAAGTGCCGCAATCGAAATCTACCCTATTGAAGAATAACCCCAACCCGAAAAAAATTTTTCAGGTCGTCAGTTTTTCACCAACGACCTGTTTTCTTTCCGTAAACTTTCCGTATAATACAAACCTAACATTGGTTGGTATTTTCATCTTTCCCGATTTTTTCTTCTGAGGACATTGATGACGGACGCACAACAAAAAAAAGAGAACGACGGACCTCGCACCTCCTTTCATCTTCCTCCAACGGGTCTAACCGGGAGTGGAGCGACGGGAACAATGACAGGTATGCGACGGGGCAATGCGGGAACGGTCGTGAGCGAAAAAATTGAATGGGAGAACGCTGAGCGGGAATCCCATATCGATTACGCCTTTGAAAAATGGCGATTTCTGCTCCTGATGATCGTTATGATCCCCTCTCTCTTAATCGCCTATTGGCCCGCTGTCACCACAATCGTCAATACTTGGTACAAAGTACAAGACTATTCTCACGGTTTTATCGTCATTCCGCTCGTTATCTATTTTATCTGGATTCGTCTGGACACATACCCCGGAACGTGTAAAACCCCCGGTTGGTTGGGACTCATCCCCCTGCTGGTCTCCCTCATCATGCGATATGTCGGATCGCTTTATTACATGGACGCTGTTGAACAATGGTCCATGCTGTTCTGGATTCTCGGCGTCGTTTGGCTGTTTTACGGAACCCGGGCCTTTTTCTGGGTTCTCCCCTCACTGTCCTTTCTCTGCTTCCTCTTCCCCTTACCGTTTACCTTTGAAGTGATGTTGCGCCGTAATCTTCAGATTTTCGCCGCAAAATTCGCCGCATTCCTGTTGCAAACGCTTGGTCAACCGGCTGTGAACATTGGAACAACGATTCGTCTGGGCGTCGACGAAATCGGGGTTGAAGCAGCCTGTTCAGGAATTCGATTTATGATTAGCTTCTTCGCAATGGCGGTTGGAGCCGTTTTGCTGTTTCGACGACCCTGGTGGCAGAACCTAGTCATTTTCGCAAGCGTCGTCCCAATCGCCCTTTTGGTCAACAGTTGCCGAATCGTCCTGACCTCCCTTTTGATCGCTTATTGGTCCGAAACCATTCAACCATTTGTGCCTGAAAAAGGGTCGATAGGGAAAACAGCCGACGAATTTTCCGGTTACGTCGCAATCGGTTTCGCCCTCCTACTTTTTGCTCTGATGATCTTCTACCTCACAAGGGTCTTCCGTCGGGTCAACCTTCTCAGCGCGAGGTAGGAAAAAGGGAAAATAATACGCGCGGTACGTTGTACCGCGGCTAAACAGAGTACGCGCGATACGTTGTATCGCGGCTAAACTTTAGCGGATGTATCCCATTTTTTTGAGGTAGTCCTCGACAATCGCTCGCTCCTTCGGTCCATGTTTCTGGAACGGTTCCGTAACCGCATCTTCACAGATTCCCATAAGATTCAGGGCACATTTCGTCCCCTTGACCATTGCCAATCCGTAATTGCCAACCTGATAAATGGTTTCGGCCAATTGATCAACCCGTTTTTGACATTCGGCAACTTTGGCGGTGTCTTTGGCAACCGCCGCATTGTAGTAATCAACGAACAGTTTGGGGTCAAAGTTGGCACCTCCACAAACGGCCCCTCTTGCGCCGAGAGCAATTGCATCTGGTGTCTTTTCTTCCGGCCCAATGAAAAGCGGGAAGTTCATGGGAACCAGAATTTTGCACAATTCGGCAAAATAGTTCATGTCGCAGGAACTGTCTTTCATCGCAACGACGTTTTTCAGTTCGACCGCGCGACGAACCGTGTCAAGCGCGAGATTGTGCTTGGTGAAACCGGGCATGTTATAGAGAACCAAAGGAAGCGAGACGGTTGCCGCAACCTTTTTGATGTAATCTAGCATTTCTGCGTCGGTTGGGTTAAAATAATAAGGGGGCGCGAGAACAACAGCATCGGCCCCGCATTTGGCACAATGATCGGCAATGCCCATAGATTCGGGGAAGGACGTGTCCGTAATGCCGACGAGAACCGGAACACGGTTATTGATGAGTCGAGTTGCTCTTTTAATGAGTTCTCGACGGAGGTGATAACTGAGAGAGGGACCTTCTCCGCAGGAGCCGAGGAGGAAGATACCGTGAACCCCGCCCTGAATGAGATGTTCGATGAGCCGTTCCAAACCGGCACAATCGAGTGTATCATAGTCAGAAAGAGGGGTAATCATTGCGGGGATAATACCGTGCAGTTGTGCAAGTTTCGACGACATGACCTGTCCTTTTGAAGTAGAAGCGAAAAAAAGTGGTTTTGTCCGGGTTGAAACAAACAACGTGAGACAATCGGGTTGAGAAAGTCTGGTTGAACTCAACGGAACGGGCAAACCCGTCCAAAATAAAACCGCATTTTAGTCCAAAAAATTTAGAAAGCAAGCCAAATCACGCAGAAAGCACGTTAGAAAAAGATGGTTCATCGACGTAAGACGAAAAAGGCGTTTAAGACAATTCCGAACGCAATTGGTTTCATCCTTGTCCTGCTTTTAGGGTTTCTCTTTGCCAAATGTACCTATATTCCGGTTGATCCGGCAGGTCTTGAGGAGACCCGAAATGAAACGGTACTGAGCGAACAGATACGAAAGGTTCTGCGTTGTGTTGACGGGGACACGATCATTTTAGACGAAAATGAGCGGGTTCGTTTCATTGGGGTTGACACGCCTGAGACGAAGAAACCGAATACGCCGGTTCAGCCGTTTGGACCCGAAGCGTCGGAATTTACGAAAAAAGCGATTGAACAAAATCAGAACACAGTCCGTTTGGTTTATGATGGTGATTTGAAAGACAAATATGGGCGGACCCTTGCTCATGTTTATCTGGGCAACACCTTGTTAAATGAAGAACTTCTTCGGTCCGGTTTGGCAAAGGCGCAGCTGCAATACCGTTTTTCGAGTGAAATGAAGGAACGGTATCGTCGAGCGGAAGAAGAGGCGAAACAGGCGAAACGGGGGATTTGGCGGGAACCGGACAATGAGACGATCAACGAAATGTCAAGATAGAAGGCTAAGTACGCGCGATACGTTGTATCGCGGCTAAACGTTGGGAACGCGCGATACGTTGTATCGCGGCGAAATGGGGTTTGATTATGTGAACATATTGAAAGGGAAACAGGTGAAAAAATGGCTTGGGAATACAGTGAAAAGACGAAACAATTGTTTATGGACGCCGTACATGGTAAACCGGGAACGCATTTGGGGGAGATCGAAGACCCAGATGGTCTTGGCGAACATGGTTCCATCGCTTGTGGAGATGCTCTACGCTTCACTTTTCGGGTCGAAAAAGACCCCGAAGACCCGCTGAAAGACATTATTACACAAGCACGGTATCTGACGTTTGGTTGCACCTCGGCAATTGCCGCTTCTGAAGCCCTTTGCACCCTTATCGAAGGTCAACACCTGACCCCAATCGAAGCGTTGAAAATCACCAATCAGGATATTGTTGATTTTCTTGACGGATTGCCGGAACAGAAGATACACTGTTCGGTCATGGGCGCCGAAGCACTTGAAGCAGCCGTTTTCAATTGGGCGCAAAAACGTGGGGTTCAACTTGAAGCACTTGGAATTGACATTCACGCGACGGAACAGGAAGAAGGTCGGGTTGTCTGTAAATGTTTCACCCTAACGGAACCGTATTTGAAGCGGAAGATTAAGGAGTTGAATTTACGAACGATTGCGGAAATAACAGGGGCAATCAAGGCGGGGGGGGCGTGTGGAGCCTGTCATTATTCCCCGGGAGGATTGCAAGACCTTTTGGATGAAATCTGGGGGAAGGGGGGGAAGGACGGGAGACAAGAGGGTTCCTCTCAACCGTCCGAAGCAGCAGGTACACCGTCGCGGGGAACGCAACTGCCGCTTGTTTCAACGCTGAATGTTGTCGATACGATTGGGTTGGACCATTCTGACCGAATGAGTTCCGGCGGAACAACGTCGGGCGAAACCTCCTCTTCGACGCTCTCGCCATTTCAGTTCGCCAAAAAAATTGAACGTCTGCTCGATGAATATATTCGCCCGATGATTCGTCGAGACGGGGGAGATGTCGAGTTGGTTGACATTAAAGGGAGTACGGTTTACGTTGAACTTCGCGGGGCATGTGCAGGATGTGCGGGCGCGGGGCAGACGTTGAAGTACCTGATTGAGAAGACGTTAAAGGACCAGGTTGACGAACGGATTCGGGTGATACAAGTCTAAGGGGATAGGGTGTGGGGAATAGGGGATAGGGGGAAGCATTGAGAATTGAACCAAACTGGGTTAAGTGTCTCCCCAACAAAACAAGCTCCGAAGGAGCAACCTAACCTGTTGCCGCTTCATTTTTTGCAACAGTTCACGGAAAATTAGAATTGTTGTATCATTCTTAGCACCAAAGGTGCGTAACAAAATAGACAGCGGTTTTAACCGCTGGTGTCAAAATGTCAAAAAATATTCGCCCTGTAAGGGCGAAACAATGAATTGTGCTGCCCCTTCAGGGCA
>JBOFQB010000027.1:0-30843 GCA_051660685.1 Thermoguttaceae bacterium
CTCCGTCCGTCACGGCGCAGTACCTCACAATACTCTCAACCAAGTCCTTGATCCGCGAATCGAGCGAAACTGTCGCCAAATGACCGACAACTTGCTCCAAATGGTCCGCAAAAGTTCCCTCTTTTGCCCGTTTTAACGACTCGACAACTGCCCGGGTTTCGGGACGACCGGGCAATTGGCCGTAATCGAATTTCCGTAAATTGATGACAAACACCTGAAATTGCGGGACATGCTTACGCAATTGTTCCGGAACCGATTCGTAAATGTCCTGAAACCGCAACTCCTCCGAAATGTCCTCGTTGCCGCTATAAATCAGCACCATCAACAACATTTTCGGCTTAAAATTGCCCCGCGATGTTGGCCGTTTTGCAACCTTAAAATCGTTATAAAGGGCAAGGGCCGCATAGGCGTTAAGCTGAATCGGGACAAAAATGTCAGGCTGCGACTTCAGTTCGAGCGTGAACAGCACTTCGGTGTTTTCGCTGACCATTCGCGCGAGAAACGCCAAATCGGCAATATGTTCGCCGAACATTTTTCCAAAAAACTGGGTCGGAGCCGGAGTCAATTCGTCTAGGTTGACAAATTCGGCAATGACGGGATCGGCATAAAAACGGAGCAAATCGGCTGCGATGAGCCGGTCGCCGACGACTTTCCGTCCGAACTGGTCGTGCGGGCGAAACGGTTTCCCCGCCTCAATCAAGTCGTCCGTTTCCATCGTCATTGCAATTGCCAAAAAGGGTCAATCATTGCCAAACTCCGCATCTGCATTTTACCTCACCAAAACAAGTTTGGCAAGACAGTTTTCGCGCGGTTGCACACAAAGCCTATCTGTCCGACTTGAGTGACGGACAATACGAATACTCATGATGACTTCTTCCATTCATGTGAAGATGCCCTAAAACACACAAAAGTTACTTCAGGATGGAAAAAAGACCGATTTCGGCCGGAAAATAGGAACGCCGTCTCACTGAATCCAAATCAAAGGGCAACTCCGCAAACGGTAATTCGGCGAAGTCAAACCGGGAATCTGCTTCTATCACCCAAAGAGAATCATGGGGCGCAACAGCCGAGAGTTCGCGTATCATTTCGCAAATCTCTTTCTTCCTTGAGACGAAGAAATTGTAAGGGGGACTGAGGAACAACAACCAGGGTCCAACAGATTGGAAATTTTCCCGGGTTTTGGCCCAATAAAAAGCATCCGTCGTCAACAATTGACACTTTTCGGTCAGTCCAAGCGACTCGATGTTGTTTCTCGCATTTTTTGCGGTTGGAAGATGCAATTCAATCATCGTCGCAGATGCGGCTCCTCGACTGAGTGCCTCAATTGCAAGAGCACCTGTTCCTGTAAACAGATCAATGACCTGTTTTCCGCAAACTGTTGGACCAATCAGGTTGAAAACAGCTTCACGAACACGGTCCTTCATCGGTCGGACACGATTGTCCCCCGCATAGACCAACCGACTCCCTCGCAGTTTTCCGCCGATAATCCGTAAACCAACCGCCTCTTTTTCTCCCGGCGCACTACCAAGATGCCACGAAGTACGAGGGGAATGAGACGGTTTCTTATTCTTACGGTCCGGTTTTATTCGAGACCCCATTGTTGAATCAGTTCTTCTGCACCAACGGTCATCTTGCGAAGTTGCGCCGCCATTTTCGTTTTCATTGCACCATCTGCTTTGTCCAACTTCGATTTCATGTGGACATATTTTTCACGTCGTTTACGACGTCGACGAAGTTCTTTCTGTCTTTCGCTGATCGACACGGTGTTCTCTATCTCCTCTAAATGAAAAACTTACTTGAGCCGACCCCTTTGCCGTCTTTAGGTAGAACTGAACAACAATTCGGTTTTCAAGAACGAAGGGGACCTAAGGGATCGGATTCTAGTTAAGACCAGCCCCTTTGTCAATGCGGGGTATCACACTTGTCGGCGAACACGTTTCATGTTTTTTATGAACTCAAGCCCAAATAGGCCGAGTTGTGCAAGGATCGAACAAACATTTTTAAGGCATTGAAGGAAGATTGTGAGGTGATTTTTCTTTGACATTTGGGTTTCCAAGCGAGAAAAGGGGTTAAAAATAGCCGCTTCACCTTTCTTACGCCAAATAAAACTGTCTTGTGCCCCCTATTTTTTCTGTTTTCTCCTCTTTCTCATTTTCTTCAAACTTGTTGACAGAGAGAATGACGTTGTAGGGTGTAGAATTTTGCGCAAAAAGGTGTAGAATTGACTGTTACTATGCTCATTGATTGGTTTCGCCCTTTTCATTCCGCTCTTGTTGCCTTTTCCGGGGGTTTGGACAGTACCGTTCTCGCCCGCGCTGCTGTTCTTGCGCTTGGAAATCGGGCAATCGCAATAACCGCCTATTCTTCGAGCAGTTGCGAAAGTGAAGCCGAAGAAGCAACCCAAATTGCCCGGGAAATCGGAATCGAACACCGTTTGATTGAAAGTCGTGAATTTGACGATCCTCGATATTTGGCAAACGATCACAACCGTTGTTATTATTGCAAAGCAGTCCGGTTTGCCGAAATGGTCAACTACGCAAAAGAACATGACATTGCGGTTGTCGTTGACGGTTCCAATGCTGATGATGTCTCCGATTTTCGACCGGGCAAAAAAGCAGCCGAAGAACTCGGCGTTCGCAGTCCTTTAGCGGAATTGGGAATGACGAAAGAACACGCCCGATTGCTCGCAAAGGATTGGGGAATTTCCGTTTGGAACAAACCGTCTCAACCTTGTCTGAGTACCCGAATCGGTTATGGAATTTCGTTGACCGATTCGTTGCTCCGTCAAATTGAAAAGGCAGAAACTTTTCTCAAGGAAAAGGGTTTTACCTCACTTCGTGTTCGGTTGCCCGAAAAGACGACCGCTCGAATTGAAGTGCCGACTGCCCAAATCCCCCAAATTGTCATTCCCGAAACTCGTCAAGAAATCATCGAGCATTTTCGCAGGTTTGGTTTTGAACGGATTACGATTGATCTGGACGGTTTTCGGTCGGGAAGTATGAATGAGGGGGATAGGGGATAGGGACTGGGGAATAGGGGGGAAGATATGTGTTTCCTCGTTTAGCCGAGGAACAACGTTCCGCGCGTTTTTTTTGGAGAAGGTAGAAGTGAGAAGGTAGAATGAAGAATTGAGGCAAATAAAAATTTGGGGTCTCCCAAAAGAGGGAGAAACCGGTTGATTTGCGAGACGCCGTTATCTTCACATCTCCTCCCTAATCCCTATACCCCAACCCCTATTCCCTATCTCCTACCTTCTCTACACGCGATACGTTGTATCGCGGCTAAACATTGTCGATCACTAACAACAGCAATTATGATGAACAGACCCTTTGCCTTTTGTTTTTTTCTCGCCCTCGTTTGTTGCCTTATCATCCCGGTCCTCGCCCCGACCAATCTGTATGCCGAAAATCCAGTTCATGTCGGGGCCTACTATTTTGACGGTTGGAGCGGGGAACCGGACGAACAGGGTTACACTTATCATATTCGGGAACGATTGGTCAAGGAATTTGCAGATCGTGAACCGATTTGGGGTTGGAGAAGTGACACGCTTGAAATCATGGAATCGCAGATCGATTACGCAAGTCAAGCTGGTCTCGAATTCTTCTCCTTTTGTTGGTATTATCCCGAAGATGAGGTCAAAGAGGTTTCGATTAACAATGCCCTTGAACTTTTTCTTAAAGCGTCCAACCGCGAAAAACTGCAATTCTGCCTGTTAATCGCCAATCACGCCGGATTTCGGGTCGGTCCCAAAGAATGGGACGTCGTTTGCGAAAAATGGGTCCGCTATTTCAAAGAGTCAAATCATCAGACGGTTGACGGAAAACCGTTGTTGATTTTTTTCTCTTCAGACGAACTTCTTAAATCATTTGGCAGTCCCGCAAAAGTCAACGCAGCCCTTGAACAATTACGCGAACGTGCAAAACAGTCGGGATTGCCGGGTGTTAGCATTGCCGGTTGTGTTTGGCCGAACAATGATTTGACCGCAATGAAAGAATGTGGTTTTGACGTTTTTACAGGTTACAACTATCCCGGTTACAACATCAGCAGGGAGAATCGTCAACGAACATTTGACGAACTGTTGCGAGGAGACCAAAAAGCGTGGAACGACATTGCCCAATCTGGCGCAACCCCCTATATTCCGGTTGTGACAGTTGGTTGGGACATGAGGGCTTGGGAATCGGCCGATCAACCGCCCGGGAGTTACTATTTTGAAGGTCGGTCCCCGAAAAATGTCGCGCAAGCGGTTCAAAACGGCATGAACTGGGTCCGCGAACATTCAAACGAGGTCCCCAAGGAACGTCTCGTTCTGCTTTACGCTTGGAATGAAAATGGAGAAGGAGGTTATTTGACCCCGACCAAGAAGGAAAGGACCGCTGTTCTGGACGCTGTTGAAAAAATCATCAAAGGAAAGTAAACAGTCGCAACGACCCAACTGTCGTTGAGCCGAAAAACAACGTTTTGCCTGTTTCCCCGTTTAGCCGAGGAACAACGTTCCTCGTGTTTTTTTTGTAGAAGGTAGAATTGAGGCAAATAAAAATTTGGGGTCTCCCAAAAGAGGGAGAAACCGGTTGATTTGCGAGACGCCGTTATCTTCACATCTCCTCCCTAATCCCTATACCCCAACCCCTATTCCCTATCTCCTACCTTCTTTGCGCGCGATACGTTGTATCGCGGCTAAACATCGGGGTCATAGAATCCCGTTTCTACAAAGCGGCGATCCCCTTTTCGATCCCCTTCTTGATCGCTTCAAAAGCAACTTGGTTCTCAATCTGTTCAATCGTGTTAACCGCGTTGGTAAATTTCGTCCGTTCGACAACCTGATCTCCAACCGTCACACAAATCGTTCCATCTTCTTGCAGACGCGAGGAAAAAGCGGCGTCCAGATTCACTAAATCGGTGTAACCTTTTTCGCGGACATAATCGCTAATCATTCCCAAAAGGAGTTGGCCCGGACAATTCTCTTGTTTGGCACAAATCGTAACCGTGATCGGCAATGTCTTCGACGCGGAACCGCGAATGACCGGAATTTTCGCGTCAAACAGCTGACTGCGATTTTGATACGAAGTGTGAAGCCGTTTATGTGCTTCATGCGAATCGGGTCCTCCCCCAAGATGCTCCTCATAACATCGCGCAACCAGATAATTGTCCTGCGGTTTCTGAACCTGATGCTGTTTGTCCGACGCATACAAACCCGCTTGACGCTTGCAACGAATCGAATCGGTCACGCCAATCGGTTGACCTCCTCCTGAAATACAACCGCCCGGACACGCCATAACTTCGATAAAATGGTAATCCGCTTTGCCCGACTGAATATCCGTAATCAATTTCTTCGCTTGCGCAAGTCCGTGAACAACCGCAACTTTGATTTCGTTTCCGCCCAAATTCAAGGTTGCCTCTTTCAACGAATCCATTCCGCGAACCGCTTTGAAATCGACCGAAACAAGCGGTTTTTTGTCGAGTTTTTCGGCTGCATAACGTAATGCCGCTTCCATAACCCCCCCGGATGTTCCAAAAATAACACCTCCCCCGGTCGCAAATCCTAAGGGCATGTCAAACGCAGCCGGTTCCAATTCCCCCATCTTGATTCCAAGCGAATGTATCATCCGCTGTATCTCCGCCGTTGTAATCACAACATCTGTTTCAGGAACTCCATCAACCGTAAATTTCGGCAGTTGCGCCTCAAATTTTTTCGCCGTACAAGGCATAATCGAAACGACAACAAGGTCTTCCCGTTGACAACCGAGTTGACCGGGCAGAATTTTTTTCATCACAGAGCCGAACATCGCTTGGGGTGATCGGCAGGAGGACAAATGGGGGAGCAACTCGGGGTAATAGATTTCGACGTATTTAACCCAAGCGGGACAACAACTGGTGAACATCGGCAGAACACCCCCGGTTGAAAACCGTTTGATGAACTCGGTCGCTTCCTCGAAAATGGTCATATCAGCTGCAAAACTTGTGTCGTAAACCTGATTGAACCCCATAAGTTTCAGGGCTGCAACAAGTTTCCCGGCGTAATTTTCACCCGGAGCAGCACCAAAGGTTTCGCCGACTGCAACGCGAACAGCGGGCGCGACTGCGACCACAACCGTTTTGTTCGTATCATAAAGTGCTTTCCAGACTTCATTGCTCGTCTTTTTCTGCACAAGAGCACCTGTTGGGCAAACAGCAGCACATTGACCGCAGTTGACACATTCCACTTCGCCGAGATTTTCGTTAAACGCGGGCATAACCCGGGCTGATGCTCCTCGATGTGCAAAGTCAATCGCCCCGATCCCTTGAATTTCCGAACAGACACGAACGCAATCCCCGCACAACACGCACTTATTCGGGTCGCGCTCAAGAGAAGGAGAGGAATAATCAACCGGCTCGCGTTTGTCCGTCGATTTGAACCGGACATTCACAATTCCAAGTTGTCGTGCAAGATTTTGTAACGTACAATTAAAACTGCGAGAACAGGTCGGACATTCACGGTCGTGATTGGCAAGCAGCAATTCGACGCTGATTTTCCGCATTTGGCGAATTTCGCCGGTTTCCGTCTGAATCACCATGCCCGGTTCAGGTGCTGTTGAACAAGCTGCCATAATCCCTTTTCCGGCGACATCGACCAGACAAAGACGACAGGCGCCGTAGATGCTCAGTTCCGAATGATAACAGAAAGTGGGAATATCGATCCCGGCTTTACGGATCACTTCGAGCAAATTCCGTTCATTAGTAAACGTAACTTCCCGACCGTTAACGGTCATTGTTTTCGTATTAGCTGTATTTGTCATTGTTGTATAATGATTGTGTAATGAGTCTTTAGTAGTCGTGTCATAATAACCTTGACACGTTGCCAATAAAATGATTGCCGCTCAATGGAAATGAATGTAATGTAACACGTTCAATAACATGCCCCCAATCATAGTCCCGTTAGGGACGGCCCAATTGTAGCCCAGGGTGCAGCAACGCAGTTGCAAACCCTGGGTTAATCGGCCCCCCTCAACAAAATGTAGCTCCGTTAGGAGCGGCCTAAAAACAAACCTCTTTCTATTTTAGATCGCAGCTACGCAGCTCATTTTTCTGTGAACTTTGAACCCAGGGTTTCGGTCACTTAGGCTCCCTTCACCCTGGGCTACAATAAGGTCGCTGCTACGCAGCTACAAATTCAAATTTCCCGTGAATGGTTACTCCTTGTTAGTCGTAACAATTGCACAAATTGTTTTGACGCGAATCCTTAGTCTTATATTTTCGTTGTAATTTGCAATGTAACACGCGTGTCTTCTGCAAAGGAAGATGCCTGAAACGACATCTTCTTGCAACGGGTTTTTGACTACACCCCTATGATTGCTTTGAATTTACAGGCTGCTTTACAGGCCCCGCAACGAATACACAAATCGGCATCCAGAACATGCGGTTGCTTGATTGTACCCGAGATTGCACCGACCGGACATTTTTTGACACAAGCGGTACACCCCTTGCAAAGTGCGGCGATAATTTCCGGTTTCACAAGGGCTTTACATTCTCCGGTTGGACAAATTTTCCGATTGACATGCGATTCATATTCGTCCCGGAAATATCGCAACGTCGAGAGAACCGGATTCGGAGCCGTTTTGCCCAATCCGCAAAGAGAACCGAGCTGAACCGCTTTTGCCGTTTGTTCCAACAAGTCAAGCGTCGTTTCATCCGCCCGACCTTCGATAATATCATCGAGCAAAGCAAGCATCTGTTTGGTTCCTTCCCGACAGGGAACACATTTTCCGCAACTTTCGTTTTGAGTGAACTGCATGAAGAATCGGGCAATTTTAATCATGCACGTTTCGTTATTCATTGCGACCAGCCCGCCTGAACCGACCATTGCGCCGACGCCTTTGAGGGAATCGAAGTCCATAGGCATGTCAAGCATTTCGGGCGTGAGACATCCCCCGGACGGACCGCCGATTTGGACCGCCTTAAAATCATCTCCCGTCACTTCTCCGGCATTATTCGTGACACCCCCGCCAATTTCGTACACAATTTCACGCAATGTTGCACCAAAGGGAACCTCGATCAATCCCGTATTCATAACATGCCCTGTCAACGCAAAGGTCTTGGTCCCCGGCGATTTCGCCGTTCCAACACTCTTGTATTTTTCAGCCCCTTCACGAAGAATATACGGAATGGACGCAAGCGTTTCGACATTGTTAATAACGGTCGGTTTTCCATAAAGACCGGATTGGGCCGGAAACGGCGGTTTCGGCATAGGCATTCCCCGTTTTCCTTCGACGGAAGCGATCAGGGCGGTTTCTTCGCCGCAAACGAACGCGCCTGCTCCCTCCATAATCCGTATCGTAAAATTAAAATCGGACCCAAAAAGATTTTTTCCAAGCACGCCAAACTGTTCGGCTTCAAGAACCGCTGATCTCATGCGTTCAACAGCAAGGGGATATTCGGCCCGGACGTAAACGATCCCTTCATCCGCCCCGATTGCTTTTCCGGCAATCATCATCCCTTCAAAAACGGCGTGAGGATTCCCTTCCATAACGGATCGGTCCATAAAAGCTCCGGGGTCCCCTTCATCACCGTTACAAATGACGTATTTCTTCTCCCCTTTTGATGCAAGTGTCAGTTTCCATTTCAAACCGGTTGGAAAACCTCCTCCTCCTCGACCGCGAAGACCGGAGTCGATCACGGTTTGACAGACCTGTTCGGGGGTCATTTCCAAAATCGCTTTTCTCGCGCCGAAATAACCTCCATGATGAATGTACTCCTTAATGTTTTCCGGCTCAATCGTTGAATTCTTCAGCACAACCCGGGTCTGCCGGGCGTAAAATTCAATCTCATTCTCACGTCGGCAAAGTTTTCCGCTCGCCGGATCAGCATAGACGAGACGGTCGATCACTTCTCCGCCAAGAATCGTAACAGAGACGATTTCGGCTGCATCTTCGGGTGTAACATGGGTGTAGAAAATTCCTTCAGGTTCTATACGGACAAGAGGTCCTTTTTGGCAGAAACCCTGACAACCGCTTTTAGAAATATAGGTTCCTCCCAAAGAGGATTTGTCTTCTCTCCGAAGAGTGATTTCAACCTGTTCGCCGCATTTTTCCAATTCATGGACCAAAGCGTCGCGGACCTTCATCGCCCCATTTGCGATACAACCTGTTCCGCCGCATATAATAATTCGCCGTTTTAACCCGGCTGTTTCACGTTGATACTGTTCCGCCAATTGTTCCAATGTATAATTCATAGTATTCACCTCTTATTCACCTTTCTGCTCGGTTACATTTTTTTCTTCTTTTTCTTCTTCGAGAATTTGATCGACAATCTTCATTGCCTGTTCGGGCGTCACCTGTCCATGAACCGTTTCATCAACAATCATAACCGGGGCGAGACCGCATGCTCCCAGACAACTGACCAACTCAACGGTAAAGAGCATGTCTTTCGTCGTCCGATTCTCATCATTCAATTGCAACCGTTCGTACAAAGCATGCAGAATTCCGTGTGATTTTTTAACATGACATGCTGTTCCGTCACAAAGTCGGATAATATGTTTCCCTTTAGGGGTCAAGGAGAAATGAGCATAGAATGTTGCAACACCATAGACGTGAGCAACCGGGACATCGAGCGAGGTTGCAACGTAACTGATAACGTCTTTGGAGAGGTATTTGTAGACCTCCTGAACTTCCTGAAGTATGGGAATCAGCCGACCCGGGTCATACTGATTCCGTTGAAGAATCTCATTGACCGCGCTCAGATGCCGGACCATTGCCCGGGTTTTTTCAATCGTTTCCTGCATGATAGTAGAAAAGTTAAATGTTAGAAGTTAAAATGTTAAATGTCAAAATAAAAGTAAAATACGTTAAATGTCTCCCCGTTTAGCCGCGATACAACGTATCGCGCGTCCAGAACCGTATAATACGCGCAGAACGTTGTTCTGCGGCTAAACGACAAATCTCTTCCCCAACCCCTATCCCCTAATCCCTCACACATATCGTACATTGACTTTTTTAATGAAACGTCGTTCTAACACTTTGGCAAGACGTTTCACCATATTCCGTCGCAATTCCAAATCAAGCGGCAAATTCGGGTCCTGATGTGCCTCATTGATTCGCGTCCCAACCAAAATGTTAATCACGTCATTTCGCAACATCATTTCAGTCAATTGGCCGGCCGGATCACTATGCCGTTGTCCATTATAGCGTTCGAGATACTGCGCCGTTTTTGTCAACGTGAAAATTCCTTCCGTTACCAAATCAATTCCGTCCATTGTTGCAGCAGGAGGTAAATCGGGATACAGATTTTTAAGGTCCAGCTTCAAGTCCCGCTTCAACTCCCGGGAAATAATCTCCGCCGATGTCCCCCCGCTTACTACCTTCTCCCCTTCAAAGTGCGCTACAATTTCCGCACACTCACTGTCCCGCTTCGGATCATAAGGAGGTCCTGTAAATAACAACATCTTGCGAGGATGCCGGAAAAACATCGAAGCACATGTCATATCATCATTCGGCGAACGACCTGTTTCTTTCCGTTTCGCCTCATTCTGTATCCTTTCACATAATTCATGTGAGGAAATGTCTTCATGTTCTTCAAGAACATGTCCAACATATTCCCCGCAACCTTTCCCCCGCCAACCAAGCGGCCAAGATTTTGACCCCATTCCGGCCTGACTGATTCCGTCCGAATAAAAAACCAAACGGTCGCTCGGTTCAACCTGAAAATGATACACCTTCATTTTGCGGTCATGCCATTTCGGTGATTCGACAATTTCAAACGGAATGGATTGTAATTGGTTGCGACGAAAAAGCAGAAATTTCGGATTCCCCATTTCAATCACCCGGGTTGCACCATGCAATCCGGCGTTGACGATTGTAAAGGTTGCGTAACTGATTTTGCGAACCTGACAGATCGGCAACGCGCTCATCATAATTTCCGCTGCTCGCAGTATCTCCGAATTATCAAGCGCAAACTTCAGCGCCATTGTCGCCGTCATTGACGCCAAAATGTTCGCTTTGACCCCACTTCCAAGCCCGTCGGAAAGAACAGCAACAATCCGACCGTCAGGACTTTTTTGATACTTAAACGCATCTCCGCATATATCCTGACCCTGCTTGAAACATTGGGTGTAACCGAGGTCAATAAAAAAACCTTTATCTTCTCCGTCATCAAACATGGTAATTCGTCATCTGTAAACGGTTACTCTCCTGTATAATCTTCGGCAATCGAGCGGAGCAGGATTTCCGTTTCCGCCATATGTTCCCCCAACATACAGGCAATGTCCTGAACCGTTGAAAGATTTTTGAGAATCACTTCCTTTGCCCGCGCTGCAATCTGTTCCCGACGAAATTCAACATTCGTTACGTCAAACATGATCGCCCCAACAACCAAATTCGGTTCAATGTTGAAAATATGCACACTCAACAAACGGTCGTTGAAACGGACCATATCATGTTGCGATTCATCTCCGGTCAACAAAACTTCTTCAAACAGATCGGCAAAGGGAACGAGTTTTTTCAGGATGGAGCCGGACATCCCGGGAACGGCGTCAAAAATAGCAACCGCGTCTTCACCTGCAAATTCGGCGAATCGCCGATTACATTCAATCAGGTGCAAATTCTGATCGACAATAACGACACCCCCGGGAATACAGCGTAAAACGGCGTTCGACTTCTTTTGCGCTAATTGTCGCAAATACGAAACGCACATCGACGGTTCGGCTTTTCCGCGAATCAGCGCAATTGCAAAGTTCTTGCACGAATCATAACCACAACCGCCGCAATTCAGCTCATCTTCCGGTTTGTTCTTCCCAACTGCCCGTAATGCCTGACGAATCGTTTGCAAATTCACCTGTTCCTGATTGACCGGACTACGCGAGTATTCCTCTCTCAAATCAAGGGTGTCACGATCCTGAGGATGTCCGTCAAATTTCGTGTTCCGAATAATCCGTAATCGTTCCAGAATACCGGGTGAACCATGTGCGGTTCCCGGTCCATGTACACAACCCCCGACACAAGCGAGCGTCTCGACAAAAACCGGTTCGCGGACATCGCCCGGCGTAAAACCCTCAAACGCCTGTCGAAGTGCATAGATTCCCGAAAGTGTCACAAAATGGGTTTCGTCACAACAACCATGAGCGCGAATCGTATCATTCATTCCTCCTTCAATCGGGTACAACGCTCCTTCTCGTGATTGCGCGAGAAGGAACTGGTCGTCTTCTCCCGGTTCACATTTCCAGGGATCAATACCGGCATCTGCAAACCAACTCCGCAAATCGGGAAACAGCAAGGAGGTTGCAATCAGTTCGGGGTGATTATCTGCTTCAATTTTTTTGGCGATACAAGGACCTATAAAAACGACTTTACACTCTTCCCCCAATTGTTCTTTCATCATTTTGGCGTGTGAAAGTGCGGGGGAGAGAACCGGCGAAATCGATTCGGTAAAGTCGGGAAGATATTTGCGGATATAATCAACAGCAACGGGACACGCAGATGATATGACCAGTTTGTTTTTATTATTTTTCAACAATTGTGCAACTTCGGCTGAAACCAGTTCGGCTCCAAGTGCCGTTTCACTCACGCCGTTAAAACCCAATTTACGAATCGCCGCAACCATTTTCGGAGCAGGAAGTCCCTTAAATTCGCTGACCCAAGAGGGGGCCAATGAAACGTAAACGGGAACTTCCCGTTCCCGCAAGACCCGGGTTCGTCCCAAATCATCCCGAATCTTCTTCGCATGTGTCGGGCATATCTCCACACAGTGTCCACATGCAATACAAAGTTCGGAAATCACCGACGCATGTCGGTCCTCAACCTTGATTGCTTTAACCGGACAATGCCGAACACACTTGAAACAGTCCTGACATTGTGTATTGGCTGTGTAAATGGGGAAACTGTGATTCATAATCGTTACTCCACGAAAATCCTGTCAAATCGCAATCACGTCAAATTTCGGTATTCGTTCAGCAAATCAATCAACATCCCTTTATCGACGTGATTGTAACAATGCCCGTCGATAATAATATTCGGTCCTTCCGCGCATTTCCCAAGACAACATTTCCCGGACAGTTGTATCCGGTCATCATGGTCATGCTCCTCAATAAATTCCTCGATCACCCGCAAATTTTCTTCATTTCCCCGGGTAAAACAGGAACTTCCCATACAGATGACTATTTCCATTGTTTCTCGCTCACCAATTGATACTTTGTAGAAAGCCGAACACCTCGAATGATTCACTCTTCGTCAATCATTCGAGGTTTCGTACTTGTTGATCCTAACTGCACAACATCAAAGGGTTCAACATTACTTTCCGTAATAGGCTTTCAAATACAAATCCTTGATTTCCTGAATGAAGGGGTATCTAGGATTCGCGCCTGTACACTGATCGTCAAAAGCGTTTTCCGACAGTTCATCAACTCGGTCGAGAAATTCCTTCTCGGGAATACCATATTCCTGAATCGACCCCGGAATCTCCAGCGTCTTCTTCATCTGCTCAATCGCCGAAATCAACACCTCAACCCTCTGTTCAGGTGTCATCTTTTCCGTCGTCAAATTCAAAAAGTCCGCCAAATCCGCATATCGCTCTTTCGCTTCTGGACATTTGTACTGCGAAAACGTCCCCTGTCGCGTCGGTTTGCTCGTCCCATTAAACCGAATCACATGTCCAATCAAAAAGGCATTTGCCAAACCGTGAGGAATATGGAATGCGGCCCCGAGTTTATGCGCCATAGAATGACACAAACCCAAAAACGCATTCGCAAACGCCATACCGGCGATTGTCGACGCATTATGAACCTTTTCCCGGGCTTTTTCATCATCCGGGGTTTCATAACAACTCGGGAGGTACTTGAACAGCAACCGGACTGCTTCTTTTGCTAAAGCGTTGGTGTACTCGCTCGCCATAATCGAGACCCTTGCTTCAACGGCGTGAACCAAAGCGTCAATTCCACTATAAGCGGTCAGCTTTTTCGGCATGTCCATGACGAATTTCGGGTCAACAATCGCAATATTCGGCGTTAATTCATAATCCGCAAGAGGATACTTCGTTCCCGTCTTCTCATCCGTAATCACCGCAAAGG
This sequence comes from Thermoguttaceae bacterium, assembly GCA_051660685.1. Lineage (GTDB taxonomy): Bacteria > Planctomycetota > Planctomycetia > Pirellulales > Thermoguttaceae > JAVBSX01. The sequence continues at coordinate 14,030 of JBOFQB010000027.1, forward strand.
GTGTCACCTCCGAACCCGTCCCCGATGTCGTCGGAATCGCAATCAACGTCGCTTTCTCTCCCAATTTCGGAAACTTGAACACCCGCTTGCGAATGTCCATGAACCTCATTGCAATGTCGTCAAATTCGACTTCAGGATGTTCGTAAAGCAACCACATGATTTTTGCGGCATCCATAGGAGAACCGCCCCCAATCGCAATAATGGTGTCCGGCTTGAACGCCTGCATCCGTTCCTTACCTTTATACGCCGTTGCAAGGGTCGGGTCCGGTTCAACATCCGCAAATATTTCGATTTTGATGTGCATTTCCTGCAAAAACTCAACCAATTCGTTGAGCATCCCCGCATTCTGCAAATAACGGTCCGTCACAATGAATGCCCGTTTCCGACCATCATCCGACAAATCGCGTAATGCTTCATGCAAACAGCCGTATTTGAAATACACTTTTTCAGGAATTCGGAACCAAAGCATGTTTTCCCGGCGTTCGGCAATCGTCTTAATGTTTAACAAATGTTTCGGTGCAACATTTTGGCTGACCGAATTTCCTCCCCAAGAACCGCAACCCAATGTCAAGGACGGATCGAGTTTGAAGTTGAAAACATCACCAATTGCCCCTTGACTTGAGGGCATGTTGATCAATGTCCGACAGGTTTTCGTCTTTTCACCAAAATACTTGATCCGCTCAACATTTTTCGGATTCGTATACAACACACTTGTGTGCCCCAATCCCCCAAAATCAAGCAGTTCCTGCGACCGTTTCAACGCCGCTTCAAAATCTTTTTCACGATACAATGCTAAAACCGGGGAAAGTTTCTCGACGCTAAACGGATAATCTTTTCCAACACCATTTGTTTCACCGATCAGGACTTTGGTGTAATCAGGAACCTGAATGTCCGCCATTTTGGCTATTTTAACAGCACTTTGACCGACAATGTTGGCGTTTAATTTTCCGTCAACGACAATAATTTCGGCAACTTTCTTCGCCTCATCCGGGGTCAGAATGATCGCCCCTCGTTTAACGAACTCTGTTTTGACCGCTTCGTAAATGGATTCAACAACGACGACCGATTGTTCGGACGCACAAATCATACCATTGTCAAAAATCTTACTCTGAATAACCGAGCTGACCGCCATTTGAATGTCGCAGGTCTCGTCCATAAGAGCAGGCGTATTGCCCGGCCCCACTCCAAGAGCGGGAACGCCGCTTGAATAGGCTGCTTTGACCATTCCAGGTCCCCCGGTTGCGAGAATCATACCAATCGCCGGATGTCCCATTAAATGTTGACTCTGAGCAACGGTCGGATTTTCCAACCAACCAATTATATCCTCAGGTGCTCCCGCTGCAACCGCCGCATCCAAAACGATTTTTGCAGCTGCAACGGTACTCTTTTTGGCCCGGGGATGCGGGCTGAAAATGATACCATTGCGCGTTTTCAACGCCAAGAGCGACTTAAAAATCGCAGTCGAAGTTGGATTCGTTGTCGGAACAATACCTGCGATGATTCCAACAGGTTCCGCAACCTTCATAATTCCAAACGATTCGTCGTACTCAATTTCTCCGCATGTCTTTTCATTTTTATATTTGTTGTAGACATATTCCGACGCGAAGTGATTTTTAATCACTTTGTCTTCGACAACTCCCATTCCCGATTCCTCAACCGCCATTTTAGCAAGAGGGATTCTCGCTTCTGTCGCTGCTAATGCGGCTGCTCGAAAAATATAGTCCACTTGCTGTTGAGAAAATGTCGAATATTTCTTCTGAGCAGCCTGAACCCGGGAAATCAGCAAATCAAGCTGCTCTCGATCAACTGTTTCCTGTGTTTTTTCCTCAACCGCTTTTTGCGGAACTTCATGATTCTTGGGCATTGTACTCTCCTTTCGAGTCAAGCAAAGTTGTGTAGGGACATCGTTGGTCACATGGACAACGATTCAGCCAAAAAATGGTCGCACAATTGTGACACGAACAACCTGTTTGAAAGATTCTCTCCTTCAGGATCATTCAACAGCAGGTCGTCCGGTCACTTTTGTCGAAAACGATAAAAAATTATCGATTAAGGGTAGAACGTGGTGTACTCGCGTTTTTGGAGTAAAAAACAGCAACCACACACTACAAATAAACGGTTATTGACGGGCGTTTATAGGTACCACTTTATTGATAATTATTTATCTATTTCGTATTCTACAGTTTTGGTCGATTGTGTCAAGCGGCAATAGAAAAATTTTTATCGATTAGTCTCTCCCCCGTTGAGACGCAGAACATCATTCCGCGCTTTAAGGTAGAAAACCGGAACAAGGAGAAGAGAAGGGGGCAACATCTGAGATAAAGTCGGACACGATCCTGCAAATGACAAAGATTCGTTAGAACAGCAAAAGAAGGGAGAAGCAGGTACACAACCTGCTTCAACAAGGTAAAGAGCTTAAATGGCGAACCGTCATTCAATCTTGATCTAATCTCGCGGACGAACCGCCCCTGTCAGCCCCGCATAATCAACGCGATCTTCAGGATGCCAAAGTGGTAAACCTTTGCGAACCCGTTCTGCCAAAACTTCGAGTTTCGCCGGGGAACCTGCTGGAGCATCCGTCGGGCAAAACTCATCTGTCACAACCGGGATAAAATCCTCATCATGTCCCGTTTCCAAAATAGCGTCAAAAACGTTTCTCATCACCTACTCCTCGAAAGGACTCTCCTGTTCGTATCTCTTTTGTTAGTATCTGTTAATAAAAGTTGATCTTTTTGCTGCCTTACCTGTCCGCTCCAGCCTACCTAACGATGATGACAGGTGATTAGTGCAATCCGTGAACCGCATGAGTATAACCTGAATGGTACTTGTGTCAATACCATCAAAAATAATTTTTTGGTGATTACAGACTGCTAACAAGTTTGGTTTTGCAATTTGAACCGAGCAGGGTTGGACGGATTTGTTTTTACCACGAAACACACAAAAGACACGAAAAACCGCATTTTGTGAGATTTTCGTGACTTTCGTGATTTTCGTGGTTCAAAAATGAAAATTGCTCCTTTTCGCGGAACTTGTGAGCGGACTGTTGGTGATTAACACATTTCAAAAATTGGTATAGACATTGCTCGCTAAGTACGCGCGATTTGTTGTATCGCGGTTCAACGGCAAATTCTCCCTGTTTTCCCTAACCCCTATCCCCCAATCCCTATTCCCTATCCTCTATTCCCCAATCCCTACATCCTGTCCCCAAACCTCAACTTCGGTCAGTCCACACCAACCTAACGGGCGGTCTTCCTGCAAGTCCGTTATCTTCACAAAAGTCGTTTGACGCTTATCAAACGTAAACTCTTGCCGTTCCGCCGTTTTCTTCAGCTCAATCGGGACTTTTGATCCGTCTGAAAACTCGATAACGGCAGATTTCCAGACGGAATCATGCGGAAAATCGGCTCGCAGATACAGCACGACCTGATCGACTTCGACCGGACGACCAAAATCAATCGTCAACCAAAGGTCTGTCCGTTTGTTCGGACCCCAAGACGGAAATTTCTCTCCATGTCCCTTGTTCTCCTTCTGACCGTTAATGACGTTTTTCGCCGCATAACAGTCCATAAACGCATATTCACTGTTCGTCAAAGCGTGAGGGAACGAGGTCGCTTCACCTTGCGTTGCATTGGGATTGAACGCAACATTACGCCGTATGTTTTCCGAACCCGTTTTCTGCCCAAAAACGGGTAATTCACCTTTTCGGGCAATCCAATCGGCAATAAACTGCTTCTTCGCGTCTCGCCCCCCTGCTGTAAACAACTTTCCATGATTCAGTTCAGGAAACTCAACATTCGCCCGATCTTCTCCCAATTCAAGCAATTCCTGCGCCTTGTTGTGCGCAACCAGAAGAAGAACATTTTCCCGGTCAATATCCGACATCCGATCCCGTTTATTCTGGTAATAACCGTATTCCGCTTTTTGAGAATCCGACCAAGTGTTCGATTCGGTGTAACTTCCACAATAGGGAACAAGCAGGTCGATCCAACAGGCGAGGACCTTCTTTTCCTGATCGCTCAGTTGGACATCATTATGTCCCTCTTCAAACTGCGTCAACAGTTTGCTTTTTGAGGAACCCGTAAAATAGGGGGGCAACATCGGCGGAATGGACTGCACATTCAACCAATTGACGATCTCGGTTGGACGCCCTCGATTGACCAGATTGATGTACGACTCGCTAAAATCACGTCCCGTTGAAGCAATTGCATCCTTCTCCTTTTGATCGGTTGGACGATAAGTATTCCCCAAAAGACTAAACGGAGCAGGTGTTCCATCTTCCTTCGTTCCTCCTGTATGACATTTCACACAATGTGCGTCAAAAATCGGCTGAACATTGCGAACGAAACTGAAACCGTGATTCGGGTCAACCAACGGTTTCGGTCGTTGTGGTCGCTTACGAAGTGCAGTCCGAACAGTCGGTTTCTCATTCTGCAACGTCCCTTGTTTGGTTTCATGACAACCAATACAGGAAAAGATTTCACCCGGTTGTAAGGTGGACCAACTTCTCATGGACTGAACGACCTGACCTTTTTCGTCCAACAGTTGGAAATAAAGCGGTGTTCGGGCTGGAACTTCAAAATAAACCGAACCGTCTGCTTCAACCGCAACATCTCCCAAAACGGTTTTGACATCCCAAGAACCGTTGTTACACGCAATCGGCGTCGAAACGAGAGCACCTCCTGCCGGTCCCCCGTTCGTGTTAGCTCCTGCTCCTGCTGCTCGAAAATCAAGCGCAATCACACGCAATGTTTTGACCGCTCCCCGTTCAACCCCTTCCAGTCCCGGTCCAACATAAATATCCTGAACATAATAGGAACCGGTCCCTTTCGCGTAATCAACCGTTGACGCCCGGACTTGCGGAATGTCGCGCGACGCAAGAGGAACCGGTTGTCCGCTCGATATTTTCGGGTCAAACGCCAATAATTCCCGATTCCCCGACATGTCCATGTAATAAATCCCAAACGGCGGATCGTAATTCCCCCCCGGAAATCCTTCGGGAGAGTACGTCACGATGTAATTCTCCTCGTCAATAGGATAAGGATATTGAAACTGGTCCCCCAATTGCCCATACTGGTCAATTTTCTCCGCCCGCGTCCGTCGGGGAGGGGCAATCAGTTTCGCCCCGCTCGCTTCTTGTGTCCCCTTGCTCCGATCTATCATCAACAGTTTCCCCCGTTGATGTGTGTGATGTCCTGACGCAATCGCAAGAACCTTTTGAGAACCCGGTATTCCCCGGGCGTGCATGATCGTCGTCGGAAACCAAGAATTGTTCCCATAAAACTCCGTCTGACCCGTTGCATCATAATTCATAATAAACAACGGTTGCGGAAAAAGCTGACCCCGGTCATTGTAATCCCAACGTGTATAAATGACCCGACCATCTTCCAACGTCTTGGGATAATTCGTATGAACTTGGTCAAAGCCGACCCGACGCATAAGATTCCCGTCTTTGTCAATCACATAAAAGTTGCAGACATCCGTCCACCAACAGTCCACAATCTGCATACACCGTGTTGAAGCAAACAAAATGTTGGAATCGGGCAAATAACACGGCTCAATATCGGCAAATCCAAGACCGTCCGTCAACTGCCGGACCTCTTTCGTTGCCAAATCCATCTCATAAAGATGAAAATCATCCGTCTCCATGTTATTTCGCATGGAAAAAACAAGTTTTGAACCGTCATACGAAACATCTGGATCACGCAAAAATCCGGTCGTCGTTTCATACAAAACGTCCGAAACAACCTGACCGTCATCGTCAATGCTCAAAAGACAAAGTTGACCGCCCGGTTTGAAATCATGGTTCCGTTCTGGATTTTGTGCATCTGTCGGCTCCTCCGTATAAGCATAATGAGACCCTCCTAAAACAGAATGTTTCGCATAAACGATTTTGGGAAAAACCTGCCTGACTTTCTCCAGTCGCAAATTCCGACGAACCTGACAAGCGCGAAGATAAAGGTCTTTCCAACGCGGGTCATCACCGGGAACCTGATCCTTGATAAGGACTTCACGTTCTTGCGCGAAAGACGTGCCCTGATCCCCCAGTTCATTGAGGACTTTAGCAACCATATCCTGTTCCGTCCCCGATTGATCGGAACTGCTAAAGCAGCTGTTGTAATCGAAACCATGATCCTGCATCATCCAATCATCATGCAGTCGCTGAACCGGAAAAGCGGGTTCGGCAAATGCCCTCATCCCGGAAAAAAACAGAAAACCGAAAACGAAAAAATAACCCCAAACACACAATAGTCGCATCATCTTATTGGTCAATCTCAAAAAAATAGTTGTTAATCAATAATTACTAAACCCGGATTATTCCGCTGTTTTTCCAGTTCAGCACGAAACTTCCCGCTCTCCCGACGCAAACGGACACAAAATTCTTCCGTCGTCAAGTCCTTTACTTCTTCTTGGAGACGTTCCCGAATCGCCCACAATTCCTCGAGAGATCGACTCGTTGTGATTCCAAGTATTTCAATCGTTGACATAACTCTCTCCAATAAAGGCTTCAGGGGATAAAATAAACAGAGGACTTAAATGATTATCTCGGTTAACGGCGTTGACTCGGGTAATCGTCTGTATGTTCACAAAATGCTTGAAATTCCAGCTGATGATGTAATCACAGTGTGAAATCACCGCATACGCAATATGAAGCAAGTCTCGATAGTGTTTTTTTCCAAGCACCTCACCATCCAAGTAAAGCTGGGCCAAACAAATCGTTTCAGCGTCCTCTTCCAACAGAGTCAGTTCAACCTCTCTTAGGAATTGAAATAGACGGCTTCGTTGGGGCTTCCTGCAACAATTCACATGTTTTGAAACGGCAGAAATTGTTAAAAGTTCTCATTCATATAAAAAATTGGCAAGGACCGCTTTGCTCAACTGTTGACAGACATGTTGAACATCTTCGGGGTTAAAGCCTTTTTCTGCCGAGAGAATCACCTTGACGACCGTATTCGGTCCCGTTAAAGCGTCAATCCGTCCGGCAATTTCGTCCATTTTAACCGGCTGTGAATCAAAGGTCAACGACGGACCGACCCCGACGTGAATCTTCACGAAAACCGTTTGACGGTTCCTCGCTTCTTCAAAAAGGGTCGGGATCGAAACTTCTCGCCCTTTCTCGGCAAGACTGATTCCGGCTGCTTCAAGAAACGCCATAATTTCGAGCGATTCGTCGGGATCAATAGGGGCAACTCCACTTTCGAAAAACTCACAAAACACTTTCACCAACGGAAGATAACCCTCATACTTGCCCGCCTCTTTCGCCTCTTTCGGCCCAAAAACAACAGCCCCATATCCCCCTTTGCCCGTTCGATCACCACGATAAGTACCAATTCGTCCGTCATTCCAAACCCCAACTGCCAAATCATAATCGGCTGAACCAACACAGGAAACGGTTGTGCAACCTTTTCCCATAATGGTAAAGAGAATTTCAACACCGTGAACACCATACCAGAAGAGGGCGGGATGTTGTTCATTCCGAACACTGGGACCCCAAGAACTGACCCCCAAAACCTCATTGCCGGGTTGATCGAATCGGGCTGCTTGAAAACCGGTTGAATACCGTAAGGAGGAGCAGGAAAAGACGGGAACATTTTTTTCTTGCGCAAGTCGATAAATCTCGACGGAATCGGCAAGGGAAGCGGCAAGAGGTTTGTCAATGTACATCGGTTTGCCCGATTCAAGAACCGGTTTCGCCTGTTCGAGATGACAACGACCGTCCACACTCGTCAGCAACACTCCATCGACATGAGGTAACATCTCCTCGATACTGTTGTAAAGTGTCCCGCCTTTTTGGAGAACCCCTTTCTTATACTCGTCAACTCGTTCCCAACTGGACGGATTATCCGGCATCCCCCCCGGATAAGCGGCAGTAATCTCAAACCGTTGGAAAATCCCTTCCCGATTCGGATTGTTCAACACTTCCAAAAAAGCCGGAACATGCGAGGTTGTCGTCCCAATCACCCCCAAACGAAAGACCGGTCCCGGTTTTTCCGCTCCAACCGATTGCTTGCCCGAGCAACTGACGAAAACAACGATTCCTAAAACAACCCCAACGATCCAGGCAACAGGTTTCAAGGCGATCATAACAACTCCTGACAGGGACAGAAAAAAAGAGTCAAACTGTCCTGAGTATACGGATTGAAAAGAGGAAAAACAAGGTTGGAGAAAATTTTGGGTTGGACCTCACTTGACCCTTTTGGAAAAGGCGTTAGAATACCCTCACTTATCTCGGAAATCGAGGGTCAATTTTTGCGGGAATGGCGGAATTGGCAGACGCGCCAGGTTGAGGGCCTGGTAGGGGCAACCCTGTGGAGGTTCAAATCCTCTTTCCCGCACTTCTTCACCATTTGCCCCTTTTTTGCTATTATACGGCAAACGATTAGAAGTGGTCTGTTTTCCGATTGGAACGCGGGCATCCTGCCCGCACATTTTTTTTTCTTGATGCAGGCAAAATGCCCGCGTTCCGACAAAATGTCCATTTTGTACTCGTTTGGGGTATTAGGTCGTGTTCACGTTATGCCCGTCAGGTCTTCCAAAATCATCTGACCAATCTTTGAAGGAGTTGAAATTGTCCGAGTATTTCAATCGGTCCTCGAACAAGTCGATTATCAAAATTCAGTTTACAGACGTTGCTCGGTCTATTGAAACAAGGAGTTATTTGGGTTGGATTGGCCAAAATCCCGTTGGGGGGATGAGTGAATCGAGGTCTTCGTACTTGGGAACTGGTCGGAAGTCGGGGTCCCCTCGATATTGCAGGTTCTTTTTACCGTAATACGTCCCGTAATACTGACCATTTGAATCAATCCAAGTTGTCAGGCGAATCCAATCCTCAATCGGGGCGTTCAAATGACAGGGACTGTTGGGGTCTTCAAGACGTTCAATGAGTTGGTTCTTTGCCGATCCTAAGGTGTAGGGAGGAATGTAGTGATTATTGCCCGCTTTTGGGTGATTTTCTCCAATCAACGGAAACAGCTTGCGCCGCATAAGCTCCTCGTAGGACCGATTAAAATGGGTTGTCATTTCCCCGGTCAAAATCAAATTGCCGTTTTTCTCCGAAGAAACATCAGCGTTGTGACACGAAATGCAGTATTTGTCGAGAACCGGTTGAACGTCAACGGCGTAGTATAAAGGTCTTGCGCCCGAAATTTCTCCCGGTTGAGGACCCGGCATGATCGGCTCTTTCTGTAGTGCAATCGGAAAATGGGTTGGACTTTGTGAGGTTTCCATGACACGTTCATGACAACCGACACAAGCGCGAACTTCGCCCGGTCGGTAATTGACAAACGTCCGTTCTCGTTGAATTTCACGGAAATTTTCGTCCAGAACCTGAAAAAATATATTTTTATCAGCCGGAATCAGAAAACTGGCACTCCCATCTTCTTGGACAGGGACAATGCCGATTTGGCGTTTGAGACCGAGATGTGTGTTGAGCGAAACAACGGAATGTTGCTGATCGACACAATCGGCTTGTGTTGTGTTTTCAACCGCCCAATGTCGTCTTGCACTCCAAGGACGTGGAACTTGTTCGTTGATTCGAATGTACTTGACCGTCCCCGGTTCAACCCCGTCCAGTCCTCGATACACGTCCGTCACAACGACATGAGCTAATCCTTCTTCGGCGAGTTTTGGATCGACTGCCGATTTCGCAATGTTGGGAACATGTCTTGAGAGAATCGGTTGCGGACACCAACAAGAGGTATTCGGCTCGAAATGGAGCAGATTGCGATTCCCCTGATCGTCAATCAGGTAAACGGCATAAGCATTTGGCGTGTTCCACACTTGATCGGGATTGTGAGACACGAGAACAATGCTGGAAGAAAGCGGAAAAGGGTCCATAAACAGAGGACCCCGATTGGTGTTCCCCGCTCCGTCGTATTCGTTCGTCGTTTGAATCAATCCGTCCGGTTGAAACGGTTTCGTTGCCCCATTTGGTACATTGTCCCAACCCCATTGATGTCGAACATCAACTTCAGGTGTAATGTACGTCGTCGCTTCTCCCGTTCGTCGATCCCCTTTCAAATCAATTCGCAAGACAGTTCCAAGTCCGACCGGCATGTGAGGTGCTCCTAAACAGATAACGTAATCGTTAGAACCGGGAACCGCTTGACCGCAATGAAAAACAGGAGGAAAAGCGATGTTTGCGCCGTACACCTCTTCAGACCGGGTTCCGTCGGGTCGGACTGCCCAAAGACCTTTGTTGGAAACCGAACCGTTGTCAATGTATTCCCAACGAGTGTAGAGAATACGACCATCATTCATCACTGAAGGGGTTGATTCACTGACCGAATTGTTGGAAAGTTTTTCGAGATTTTGCCCGTTTGCGTCCGCTCGATACAAAACCGAAGTCGTCAAAATATCAGGTCCGTCACACAAAATGCCGTATTCGCAACGAGTTGAGACGAAACAGATTCCCCCGTCCGGGAGATAACAGGGATGAAAGTCGTCTGTATGGTGCATGTAACGACCATGTTGAGGTTGCCTGTATCTCGCAATCCGTTCAGGTTCATCATTCGGGGGAAAGGTTAATTGTCGTAAACCCGTTCCGTCGATGTTGACTTCCCAAATGCGGAATCCCTCTCCTATTTTTTCCTTGTGATCGAAAATGATTCGGTTTGCGTCAAAGGACAATTGGGAACGTCCAATAATTCCGGGCATTTTGACGATTTCGACGACAGTTCCGTCCGCGATGTTCAATCGGCAAAGAGAACTGCCAAAATAAACAGCCCCGTCAATAAAATCGGTGTAATAATGACTCGATTGAAATGTAGGGCGTTTGATAAAGACAATATCCTTGATTTCGGGAAATTGTTGTTGGAACAATGTTCGTGTTTGGGACATCTGTTCGCGGAATTGAGATCGCTGACGTTCTTCGTGAGCGAGTCGGGCCTGTTCAAAAACCGAATCATCGGGGAGATCGGAAGAGGTTGAGAGGACAAAACCGAGAACATGGGGGAGACAGTTTCGTGTTCTAAGACGGACGGAGTGTTCGCCGGATTCGAGTTCAAACGGCCCGACTGTTTCCCAATCAAGATGTTGAGCAAAAAATCCCCCCGTATTCCGTTCCAACAGTTTTTTTGAGCGTTCAACCGTTTGACCGTCCAAAATCAGGGTAACGGGCCGATTTTCACCTGACGCAAACCGGAAATGAAGATAGTATTGCTGTCTGCTCGGAACTGCATTGTTTGGAACTGCACTGTTTGGAATTGGAATGTTTGGAATTGGAATGTTGGAGACTGCACTGTTTGGAATCGCAAAATTCCATTGAACAAAACCGCTTGGTCCGTTCAGGACGGTCAGATCGGACCAAAGGGGATCGCGGGGAACGAGATTTTTTTGCGGGTCTTTGATTGAATCAGCATCAACGACGATCTGTTGCGCAGAATCCTCGGTTGAAACTAAACGATTTGATTCGGCATAACAAGCACCATTGTGACAAAGGGACACAATGGTACAAGTGCAAAACGTGAGTAGAAAAAACGGAGATACGAATCGGTCAATGCGAATAAACGATTGAGACATGCAGGAACTCCAAAAAAAACGGTTTTGAGGGCATTTTGAGGGCGAATTTCAGTATAACGCAATCGATACTGGCAGAAAAGGTAGGCGAGAAATGTTGGGAGGTGAACGACAGAAGTTCAGCGCGGTCAGGGACGGAGCAGCAAGAGGACAACACATGCTAAAGGCGCAAAGCGGAAACAGGTGACCTGCAGGAGACGAAACCTGTTGGAAACCCAAAAAGATTGGCGTGTCATCTCTTACACAAGGTCCAAGAAGAAACGCTGAAAGCGAACACAAGGAGCAGGAAATGGGCGCACTTGGACTCGACCATTATGCCGCAAGTTCTGAAAACAAAGGCGCTTATGGCTTTTGCCCATACTGCGAGTTACCAAAAGGGTTACCAATGCCCCCTGAATTGACCGAATTAGCCGATTCTTGGCCCTCCCTGACGAACAGTCAGAAAGAGGTTATTCTCACCATTGCAAATGCCAACCGGCAACCCGTCTATTCCTGAGCATTTTGCAGCCCAATTGTTCAACTCGAATCGTAGAGGACTGTCTGGTATTGACGACGCTGGACAGCTATAATGTCGCTTTTGGTCGGTGAACCCCCCTATTTTCGTTTGCATCAAGACTTCCCATGCCGCTCAGTTGGTCTGAAATCAAATCCCGTGCCCTTACCTTTGCCCAAAATTGGCAAGATGCCAAGTACGAACGTGGTGAATCGCAGACATTTTGGAATGAATTCTTTGCCGTGTTCGGCATCCAACGGCGGACGGTTGCCGCTTTTGAGGAAAAAGTTAAACGTCTGACCAACCATGTCGGCTTTATCGACCTCTTTTGGCCGGGAAAATTACTTGCCGAACATAAATCTCGGGGTCAAGACCTCGGAAAAGCGACCTCCCAAGCGTTTGAGTACGTCCGCAACCTTGTCGATACCGGGCGTGAAGCGGAAACGCCCCGCTATATTATCGTCTCGGATTTCGCCAAAATCGTCCTTTACGACCTCGAACCGGACGAAGGTGATGCCGAAAAACTAGAATTTCCGCTTGCCGATTTGCATAAACACATTCACGCTTTTGGGTTTATTTCGGGTTATCAAGTTCACAAACCGAAACCGGAAGACCCGGCGAACATCATCGCGTCAGAACTTATGGGTCAGGTTCACGACACGTTATTTGCAAGCGGTTATTCTGGTCACTCCCTCGAACGATTTTTGGTCCGAACGCTTTTCTGCCTTTTTGCCGAAGATACGGGAATTTTTGAGCCGGATGCGTTCACGGCATTTATCGAGCAGAATACAAAAGAGAATGGAAGCGACCTCGGTCCCATGCTGAGTGCTTTTTTTGACGTTCTCGATAAGCCGATTGAAAAACGGCAAAAGAATCTTGACGAATCGCTTGCCGCCTTGCAATATGTTGACGGGGGGTTGTTTGAAGAAACCTTGCGACCGCCAACTTGTAATCGTGACATTCGCGATTCGCTTCTTGCGGCGACGCGATTTGATTGGAGCCGGATTTCGCCTGCTATATTCGGTTCGTTATTCCAATCGGTCATGGACCCGAATGCACGCCGAGCATGTGGGGCACATTACACGACAGAAGATAACATTTTGAAGGTTATTCGTCCGCTTTTCCTCGACGAATTACGGGCTGAATTTGAAAAAATCAAGGGCGGAAAGTCGGCTGCGAATCGGGTGAAACTGCAACAGTTTCACGCCAAACTGGGGCGGTTGACGTTTTTCGACCCGGCATGTGGTTGCGGCAATTTTCTGGTTCTCGCGTATCGTGAATTGCGGCGTTTGGAAATGGACGTTTTTGAATCGCTTCACAAATCTGGGCAAAAACTGTTTGACGCAACGTTTTTTTCACAGGTTGATGTTGACCAATTTTACGGCATAGAAATTGTCGAATTCCCGGTCCGAATTGCTGAAACGGCACTTTGGCTTATGGATCACCAAATGAACCTTGAAGCGTCCGTCCGGTTTGGCAATTATTTTGTCCGATTGCCGCTTCAAAAAAGTGCGAAAATTGTGCATGGAAATGCGCTTCGTATGGACTGGACCGAGGTGTTGCCGAAAGAAAAATGCTCGTACATTCTCGGCAATCCGCCGTTTGTCGGGGGAAAGTACCAAAATTCGGAACAGAAGGAAGATTTGCAATTCGTGTTCGGCAAGATACCAAGTTCCGGTCTTCTCGATTATGTCTCTTGTTGGTATTTCAAAGCGGCTGAGTATATTCAAGGAACAAGTATTCCAGTTGGTTTTGTTGCAACAAATTCAATCACACAAGGCGAACAGGCTGGTATCTTGTGGTCAATACTGTTTGCCAAAGGAATAAAGATCAATTTTGCTTACTCACCATTTGTCTGGACGAGCGAGGCGAGGGGCAAAGCTCATGTCCATTGTGTTATTGTCGGATTTGGATTGGATGATGTGGACGCAAAAAGGATTTACGATCAGGAAAAAGATAGAATTTCAGTCCATACAGTGTCGCAGATTAACCGGTATCTTGTCGATGCCGGTGATGTTGCAATTGTCAACCGGTCTATGCCGTTATGTAACGTGCCGGAAATCCGGTTTGGGAATCAACCGATTGACGGGGGCTATTTTCTTTTTAGCGCAGAAGAAAAGAAATCCTTTCTGCAAGATTGCCCGGATGCCAAGCGTTATTTGAAACGATATATCGGTTCGGAGGAATTTATCAACGGAACCGAGCGGTGGTGTCTTTGGCTGAAGGGAGTTGATCCTGCGACCATCCGCTCGATTGAGGCAATTAAAGAACGAGTGGAGGCGGTCAAACGATTTCGTTTGGCAAGTTCACGTCTGGCAACACGGGAACTCGCCGACCGGGCATCGGAGTTTGCCTTTGTCAGTCACCCTGATACTCGCTATCTATTGATTCCGTCAACGTCATCGGAAACGAGGGCGTATATTCCGATGGGGTTTATGACACCCTCTGTCATTGCGAGCAATGCCTGTCTGATTGTCCCGAATGCGAAATTATACCATTTTGGGGTGTTGACATCGGCGATACACATGGATTGGATGCGGCGGGTTTGCGGACGGCTCGAATCACGGTATCGTTATTCGGCAAAAATTGTTTACAACAACTTCATTTGGCCCGAACATGTAACCGAGGAACAGCAGAAACGGATTGCCGAAAAGGCTCAAGCGGTATTGGACGCAAGAGCCTTGTACCCTGATAATACGCTTGCCGATCTGTACGCAAGAGGTTACATGCCGAAAGAGTTACTTCGGGCACACCATGAACTTGATCGGGCCGTTGATCGGGCGTATCGAAAAGAACCGTTTACGAGTGACGAAGACCGATTGGCGTTTCTCTTTGGGCTGTATGAGAAATTGACGACAAAGCCCGAACCGTTATTGCCGACGGAAAAAACAGCCAAAAAAACCACAAAGCGGCAAGGGTAAAACAAATCGCCATCAAACCCTAATGGGCAGCCCAAATCTTTCTTTTTTCCATAAGTAACCCGCCCGAATCGGCGGTATTGGGGCAATACACCTCCAGAAAAGCCCCCTACTTTCCAAGACGACGCAGCAGGGGCGATTTTGCTGGTCGTTTGAACGGTATCTTGACATGAATACCAGAATCGGCAATCGGCGTTTATACGCGATGCTAGGGGCTTAGGATTAAAAAAGCCGATTCTCTCCTAAAATAGAACGGCATTTTCTCCGGATTCACGATAAAATGTCATTTATTTTAGATGGTTTTATTTAATCGGCATAATCTGCCTGACCTGCCAGAGAGAGGGCGAATCTTACTGACCACAGTTTTTTTCATAATCCTCAAAGTCGAGTCTTACATCAGATGCAATCGCCTTGACGGACCGCAAAAAAAAATTGGTCCGCACTTCATAAGAGTTGACATGATTTTGTCCCCGTTCTGTTTGACCTGCTACGCTTCAAAATGAATAAAAAAATCTTATCTGCTCTCTGGGACAAATCTGTTACTGGCCAATATTTCTAGGGAAAGCGGCTAGTTTTGTCTACAAAAAAACGCTTCCAAACAGGACAACGTATCTAGGAGGTACGTTCTTTTTAATTATTGTGGTAAAAAATCGGCTTGACACAAAAAATATAAACGATACATTCTATGTTGTTGTTGAATTAAATTACATCATTTTTTGTTGCAACCGCAACAGAAAGGAAAATAGTATGTCAGATAAGATTTTGACAGTTGAAGAAGCAGCAGAGATGTTGCGTTGCAGTCAGGGAACCATCCGCAATCTGATTAAGGCGAAAAAACTTCCGGCAATCCGGTTTGGGACCTCAGAGCGCGGAACGGTCCGAATTGAAGCGGCCCAATTGGAGGGTTTTGTCGAAAAGATGCGAACCGACTCTTAAAGACTGTTTTGGGTGTCGGGGACCGGGTTGTTGCGAGCAGCCCGACCCTGACATTATCCCGTTTTTGTCCCACTCCTTTGATAGAAAGGACCCTCCCATTATATGAGCAAACCAAAAGAAGAACAAGTCGGGGCACTCGACCTTGTTCTGCACCATGCAAATCTCGGTTATTCCGTTTTTCCCCTGATACCCAATAGCAAAAACCCGGCAATATCCGGTTGGAAAGAAGCAGCAACAACAGATGAACAGACGATCCGCGATTGGTTCAACCGATTTCCGGGTTGCAACTGGGGACTTCATTGCAAGGACATGATTGTTCTTGACGTTGACAAGATTGAGCAATACGGGAACCCATTTTTCAATCGGCTTGATTTTGACGGATTCCCGCAGCAGGTTACTCCGGGTGTTGGAAAACTCAAAGACGAAAACGGTAGTGCAATCGGCGATTCCCCCGGCTTGCATTACTTCTTCAAACGGCCAAACGGTAAGGAGTGGGGCAACACTGCCGGGAAGTACGCTACAAACGTCGATGTGAAAACTGACAGAGGTTACATCGTCATTGCTCCCTCGACAATTGACGGGAAGGAATACCAGTTTATTCTTGACCTTCCTCCGTTCGATGATTTGCCCAACCTTCCCGATGATGTTGTGAAGCGTCTGGATGAGATCAACGCGAAACCGGAACAGAAAGCCGATTCAGTCACAAGCAATGAGACGGCCCAAAAGGGGAAAGCCGATTCGTCGTTTGCAAGCAGTACACCAACCAACTGGGCAGCCCCCGATGTACGGTTGCGGGCGATTGCCTATCTTGCAAACTGTCCGTCTGCCGTTTCCGGGCAAGGGGGACACGACAAAACCCTTTGGGCAGCAACCTGTCTGGTCTGGGGTTTTGCATTGGACGACGAATCGGCATTTAACATTCTCTCGAACGAGTACAATCCCCGGTGTGAACC
>JBOFQB010000028.1:0-93142 GCA_051660685.1 Thermoguttaceae bacterium
CGCGGGGCAATTTTAAGCCGAAAATGTTGTTGATGGTGCTGATTTATAGCGGCGATGAGGATATTTCGGAGGAGTTGCGGTTTCAGGACATTTACGAATCGGTCCCGGAACAATTGCGTAAGCATGTCCCGCAATTTCAGGTGTTTGTCATCAATTTGCGGAAATTCGATTACGGCCAATTGCCCGGTCGCCCCGAAACCCGGGCAGTTGTCGAGTCGTTAAAACGGGCAAAAGAGGGAACTTTTGCGGATCATTTGGAGCAGATTGTTGCCCATTTGGGGACGGTTTCGCTCGATTCGCGGATCAAGGACTTGGTTGAGAGCATTGTGAGGTACTGCGCCGTGACGGACGGAGTGACGGCGCAACAGGTCGATAAGGCAATTTTGACAACGATTCAAGGTCAGGAGGGGAGAGAAATGTCACAAACGGTGTACAAGGGCATTTTTGCCGACGGTATTGCGGCCGGTGAAGCGAGAGGTGTAGCGTTGGGCGCAGTAAGAGGCAAGTTGGAAGGTGAAGTAAAAACGATTTTGACGATTTTGAAGGCCCGGTTTAAGACGGAGGTTCCTCAACGAATTGTTAGAGAACTGAACAGGCGGACGGACGAAATTGCTTTGCAATCGCTCGCCGCTCTTGCCGCAACCTGCAACTCGCTCGAAGATTTTCAGGCGGAATTAGGGTAGGAATTGACGGCAAGCGGCGTGACACCGGAATCCGATCACGCAAGGATTGCCCGAGAAGGTCGTTACTCCGTCAGATCATCCGGGGCATTGTTGGAAAAGGGACCGGTTGGATTGCGTAAATCGCTGACATTGAAAGCACTTTGATCTTGCGAAGAGGCGAGACGCAGAACGAGCAGTTTTTGTTCGGGCTGTTCTTTGTTTTGGGTCAACAAATACTGACCGAGACCGGGCGGTTTTTCGGATGTTGGACCAATGAGCAACCATTGACCGGGTAAAAGGCGGACAGAGGTTTTCAAGTCTTCAAAAATCTTTTTGGATTTGCCGGTTTCTTGGACAATCTGTCCGTGAGAGACGCGAACGGACTGTTTGGGATCACCATAAAGCAGGAGAGGGAGTAGGTCGAAACGGACCCCGGATTCCCCCTGAAGAGGGGTCGCGGTCATTTCGATCACGCTTTGTGCTTTAGGAAACGTCCGACCACATAAACCGTTGTCATTCCAAAATAATGTCATTTCAGGGATAATTTCATCATAAGGATAGACTTCCCAACGTTTTCCCGGCATAAAAGAATACCGACTTTGTTGGACAAGCGGTTCGGAGAGGAGTAACTCGGCGTCGATTCCGTAATCATCGGCGGGGTCAACGGAAGACTCTGATCCCTGTTGGACTGCCGCTTTTTTCGGTTGCGTTTGACCAATTGCAAGGAGTCGGGCTAAGGATTGCGAGAGCGTCCGACCCTGAATACCAATCCGAATCCCTTGTTCGGCCAATTGTCGTCGCAAAGGAGCCGGAATGTCTTGCTCATAAGTGCTTGGATCATCCCAAAAGGCTTGAAGAAGCGGTTGATGTTCGGATCGAACCCGAATTCTGAAAAAATCAACGTAAACAGCATCCGGGTTGGCGTTGATTGGTTGTAAAGGACTTTTTTTGGAACCCCTCGCGATTTTTTTGGCAGGATCGATACTGGAGCAGGAAAGGGAAAGGGAGACCAGAAGGAGCATTACAGCGAGAGAACAGAGGTAGGCTGTAATGACAGTTGGTCGTAACATGATAAACGGGCCCAAACACAAATAGGTTGAACGGACGGAGGGACATTTCACGAGAAATCGTTGGGGGATGCTACTTTTTTCCCCCTTTTCTGTCAAGTCAGAAAAATGTTCCTCCCTCGAAACATTCGGCTTGACAATCTGCCGATGTTTGAGTACAACCTCACTCTCAATTCCCTTTTCCGGCATTGTCAACTATGGAATGAAAGTCTCCGTATTGACGACTTTGGTAGTCCCGAATCGTTCAAAATACACGCAGAACGTTGTTCTGCGGCTAAACGACCAATGAGGTCGCCGCTTTTTACTGTAAATAGGATAACTGGTATGATGAAAACACTGACAAAGGAAGAATTGGCTGAATTCAGGACCAAGTTGTTGACTCTCCGAGCCCGTTTGCGAGGAGATGTAGCAACATTGGCGGATGCTGCGTTGAACGACAATCGGTCAGAATTATCAGGTGTTCCGCTTCATATGGCGGATGTCGGTTCTGACAATTTTGAGCAGGAATCAACCTTATCCTTCATGGAGTCCGGCGCAAACAGTCTCGCCCAAGTTGAAGCGGCATTGAACCGAATGGACGAGGGAACTTACGGTATTTGCGAACAATGTGAGGGAAAAATTGCAAAAGCCCGGCTCAATGCAATTCCTTACGTCGCCCAATGTATCAAGTGCGCGTCCGAATCCTCCTAAATTCCCGGAATTTCTGACAATCTCTGATTTATTGACAATGCCGTATCTGCATTACCGACCTCTGTTCCTTTTCCTGACAGTCCTCTGTCTTGGTCTTGGTCTGGACATTTGGTCTAAAAATGTGGTTTTTAGCACGCTTGGTATGCCCGGCGAATACCAATTGCAGGAACAACCTGAATTACATGCCGTTTACTGGATTGTTGACGGTTTTTTTGGGTTTCAAACCAGTCTCAACGAAGGGGCTTTGTTCGGAATGGGACAAGGTTATACCTTGTTCTTTGCCGGTTGTGCCGTTTGTGCCCTGATCGGCATATCGACTTGGTTGTACTTCTTTTGCAGCCCCAGAAGTCTCATTCTTCCTGTTCTTTTTGGAATGCTCTCAGCCGGTATTTTGGGAAATCTGTATGACCGACTTGGTTTACATCGTCTGATTTGGAATTATGCCGATCAACACCATGAATTTGGGGAGCCTGTTTACGCTGTTCGGGATTGGATACTTTTCAAGTTTGGCACTTACATTTGGCCGAACTTTAACATTGCCGACTCTCTTCTTGTTTGCGGATCGATTCTGCTGATTCTCTACACTTTTCTGCAAAAAGAACCGCAAGAGCAGGCGAAATCTGAGGGCGACACACCTCCCCTCGTTTAACCGCATGTACAAAATTTCCAAAAATTTCCCATTTTTTTGTTGTAATCCAACCCAAGTCTGGTTATTATCGAAGCAGTGTGATGTTTGGCTTCTCGTAAGGTTTTCCTGTTGAAGCGAGACACATACTTAGCTGGTGCTAACTGGAAGTGACATTCCCGTTGAGCTGCGGAACGATGTTCCGCATGATGTAGTGCATCATTTTGCTGTATCGTTTTAGAACAAAATGCCGCAAAATAATACAGGCAGAGATTGGGTCGCGTGTGAAATACTGCGGGCAAGTCCCGCTTTTTCAAGGGTGCTAAAGATTTTTGCCAAAAAACTGTCGATTGGTGCTATTTTTGCATGTGTGGTAGAGGCACGAGTGTACCGTAGTTGGAGTGGTTCCGAGAACAACATCCGGGTTTAGCCGCTTTTATTTTACGCCCGTCCCTTGCCTGACATGTTTTCTGTCCAAATGGACAGGGATGTCGTGTTTTCAAATTTTTTTATGAAAGGATTGAACCCATGTTGGCTAAATTATCCATTTTGCCCCCCCCCCCCCCACTTAGTCAATTGTTCTAACTTAGTTGTTCTCTTCGGGGGTCTTCTGCCCTCCAACGTGTTACGCCTCTGTTGCCTGTTGCTCTGCGTTGCCCTGTTCCCGCTTTCCGCCAAAGCCGATGTTCTCGCCTACAGCAACTACGAGGACTATTCTGCGGCTGCAAGGTCATTCGATTACTCGTTCGGGAACATTCATCGTAGTTCAACAGGTTTCGACTTTTCCGTTATTCATGGTGATTCCAGTGATGTCGCAGTTGGCGGCGGTGTCAAAAAAGGGACCATTATCAGCTTTTTGACCGGTCAGGTTTCTGCTTCTGTCAATCAGGACGGGTCAAATTTTTCGATGACGGCCAATAATGCCAATCAGGCTTGGCTTGGTTTTTCCTATGCCGACCCCAAAGATTTTGCGATCACTGATTTTGGGATACGGCTTTCTGGAAAAAATGGAAGTAATGATGGTTTTCTCGTGACGGCGACCTATTCGCTGTTGGACATGCAAGGGAAGTTGCTGGGAGAGACGCTGAGCAATCAAGAATGGCAGGGATCGCATACGGACCGGACGAGTAATTTTTTCGGTTTCACAGCGGATCGTTATTCGTATGATGATCTTGGCGATCTGTTGGGATATTGGGCATTGACCCGATTGGACATTGCCGTGACGGACATTCACACGAACTTGACGAGTACAGGCGGTTTTGAATCGTTTCAAATGACGCTTGGGAATGGACAACCGGCGGAGGTTCCTGAACCTGGGACGCTGATGATTTTGGGACTTGCCGTTGTCGCTGCGCCGTTTGCGCGACGGTTTCGTAGGCGGTAAGACGGAACGGAAATGATGAGAGGCGGTTATGAAGTGAGCGCAGCGAACGGAATTACGCTCAAAATGATTCATCGTCATTAAGCGTAATTCCGAAAATTCTGCGAATTTTCTGCATTACCGCCTTCCAATTATTACCGCCTTCCATTTTTTTGATGTTTTTTACGCGAGGAACGG
Organism: Thermoguttaceae bacterium; assembly: GCA_051660685.1. GTDB lineage: Bacteria > Planctomycetota > Planctomycetia > Pirellulales > Thermoguttaceae > JAVBSX01. The sequence goes on from JBOFQB010000028.1 coordinate 4,603, forward strand.
TGTTTTGCGGTTCAACGACTTAGTAAAGATCACTTCGATAACGGCTGAGACCCTCTGAAAGTGGAGGAGAGACATCAAGCATACTATCTCCGTAAGAAAGATAGCGGGAATTGTGCGAAGAGATCGAATTCAACCATCTTTTACGATAATCTTCCACAATAAACATCATGTAAAGAAACCCGGCTGTCGAAACTCCCGCCAAAACTAACAATGCCGTGATCGTCCAGGGTGATTCTCCCATATCTTTCACAATTGGCGGTGTTCCAGCAACATTGGGAACCGGTTGCAAAGGAGTCTGATAATACCCGTCTGACCCTGTTTGCGGCACACCCGTTTGAGAATAAGACGGTCCTGGAGCCGGATGTTGCGGTTGTGCCGCAATGTTCGGATTGGTCATTTCACCTCGCTTAGGCTCCTCTTTTGCCAAGTCAACAGAACCACTTTGCAGGACATTACCCGGAACCCCGCTCATGTCGGCTGCTCCTGTCGGTTCCGCCGGTTTCTCTCGCAATTTTTGGTCAACCTCGGATGTCCCCGAACTCTGTCCGCGAACAATGGTCTCGCTTTCCATCTTACGCTGACCGGAAACCCAACGAATTGGCGGAAGTGTCGAGGTCGGTTTCGGCGAAAAAACCATTTGAGTGATCGGAACACTTGTCGTTGGAACATTTGTATTCTGGGAACCCTTGCTCGATTCCCCCCCCCTCTGTTCCATCGTCCCCTCACCCCCTTTGTCCATTTCCCGTTCCCGTGTCTCTTCTCGCTCCCTTTGTATTTTCGGCAATTCCGTTTTCCAAGCGCGATAAGGATCGTCCAGACCTGTTGCATCCGGCAAACTATTCCAATCACCCCCCAAACCTGTTCCGTCCCCTCCCCCCATTTCCAACTCCGTCTCATCTTCCAATACAGGCGGTTGATTCCTTTCTGGGGTTGAAGCCGATTGACCTTGCTGATTTGGTCGATCCTGCCGATTCGGTTGACCTTGTTGATTGGGGGAATTTTGAGGAATCGAGGGTGATTGCGGTCTGGATTGCGTTTGAAAGGTTCCTAATGGAGCAGGAACGGGAACTTGTGTTGCAGCAGGGCGGACATGAGATTCCTGAGTGTCGGGACGGACATCCGCTGTTGCTCGCACATCGTCGCTTGACCGTTTTTCCGGCAAACCGATTGGAACTGAACCTGATGCTGGAACGGGGACGGTTCGCGGACCCGTTGTTGGAATCGAACTGGTTGTCGGAACCGAATCCGCTGTTGGAACTGTCGAAACCGTTGTGTCAATTGGTTGTTGAATCGGTGTTGCAACGACCGAATCTGTGCAACCCCCGCAAGGATCGTAATAACTGGCGGAATTGACGTAAGTCGGGCCGGAGTAGTAAAACGGTTGGGAGTATTGCGAATAATAGACCGGCCGGGCGTAACCGGCATAATATGTTGGTTGCGAGTACAAGACGGTTCCGCCGCACAAACAATCGGCGTGAAGAGTGACCGTTGCAACGAACAGCAGGAGCAATGCGGCGAAAATCTTCAAAACGTCCATTTCTGTAGAGGGATAGAGGATAACAGTTGAGAGCAGTGCGGGATTTGGAGGAATGACGAGCCGGGATTTGTGACCAATCCCCCAGAACAGCAATGATACCAGAATCTATTCGTCCTGTGTAGATTATCCGTAAATTTTTTTGACCTTCCTTTGTGACTTGACCGATTTACGTTGGTTGTCTTTTTTCGCGTGATTCGTGCATTTTATGATTCATGTTCATTTTTCTTTATCACGAAATACACAAAAAAACACAAAAGGTCCGTTTGCGCTCGTGTGAAACACCACTTTAATGAACATTGTTGGGTATAAGGTCTTGGTCCGTTCCTGCAAATGAGGTAAAATGACTTCCCTGTTCATCTCGGGTTTGACCGGGATTGAATTTTATTACGGACCCCAAAAAACAAGTTCCGTCAGGAGAACCGTAGAATACGCGCAGAACGTTGTTCTGAACCTAAACGACAAATTAGGTCGCCGCACTCATTTGTAAACCTTAACCTCGCTTTTCTCATGTCCAATACTCTTTCACGTCGGGAACTCTATGGTCTTTTTGCAGCTGGAACGTTGACCGCTTTAGGAAGTGGAACCGTTCTTGGGGAGAATTCCAACCGTTTTGCACCTCCTCCCCAACGAGGTAAGGTTCTTATGCCCCTTGGAGATGCGACGGAGACACTGGACACGTTTTACGCCTACTTGCGGATTCCTGAAGACGGTTATGAAGTTGTCGTTGCCGGACCTGAAGTGCGACTGTATCATTCGGTCATGCACGAAATTCCGCCGAACTCCGACGTGAAATGGGATATAACCCGGGAAACAGCCGGTTATCATATCCCCGCAACAATTGCGTTTAAGGACGTGAATCCCGAAGATTATGTCGGCGTTTACGTTTCAGGAGGTCGAGCACCTGAGTATTTACGATATGACCAAGACCTTTTGGAGATCATGCGGGCGTTTGATGCGGCCAAGAAGCCGATTGCTTCTCTCTGTCATGGTGTTGAAATTCTAACAGCAGCTGGAATTATCAAGGGACGCAAAATCTGTACCGTTCCTAAGTGCGCCCTTGATGTGGAACAAGGGGGAGGTGTTTTTCCTGAAGAAACCTGTATCGTTGACGGTCATTTTGTAACAGGTCGCGGACATAAAGAGTTGACGGAAATACTGCGTCAGTTTATGATAATGCTTAATTCAAGGGAGATGTAAAATTGGAGGACAAGATAGAGTTTGAGGGCAAGGTGGTCTTTGAAGACAAGATGAATATCAATTCCCTGATGTATGGTCTTGAGCAATCAACTCGGCCAATTCGATGAGATCGTGAAAATAGTCGCGCCCTAAGGATGAATGAATAATGACTTTGGCGTCAACCTGTTTGGCAATCTGTTCGGCAAGTGCCGGGTTAAACTCCGGTTGAATCAGAATTCTTTTGACCTTGTCCTCCTTTGCCCGACGAATCCAATCCGCCAGTTCTTTCGGTTTCGGACTCTTCCCCTCAACCTCAATCGCCCTTTGTCGCAGTCCAAACTCCTCGCAAAAATAACCGTAAGCGGGATGAAAAACGTAAATCGTCTCACCTCGTTGATTGTGTAAAATTTCGGCAACCTTAACCCGGGTTTCTTCCAATTGCGTTAAAAACCGGTCCAAATTCCCCTCATACTCCAATTGGTTAATCCGGTCAAACTCGCAAAGAGCCGAACAAATTGTTGCTGCTTGCTGTTTAACCAATGTCGGACTTAACCAGATATGAGGGTCCAAACCCGATTCGACAAAATCATCCCCCGTCACAACAACGGGCTGATCCCGTTCGGACTCCGCCGACTCGCAAATCGTCTGCTCTGAACAGTCTTCTTCAGCATGATTGTGTCCAACCTCTTTTGTTTCAACGTCAAACGCCGTTTCTGAATGAGATGCTGTTTCAAGGTGAGACACTTGGGGGTCAAAATGAGTATGACCGAGCATTTTTCGGAGCGGAACACCTTTGCGAGTATCGATGATTCGCAAATTCGGGGCAACCGTTTGTAATTTCGGCAACAAGGTTTGTTCCGACGGAAAACCGATTCGGAAGAAGAGACGACTTTTTGCAAACTGTTTGATTTTTTCAGGGTTGGGGACATACGTTTCAGGTTCTTTTCCGGTTGGGACCAGAACTTCAACGTGAACCCGATCTCCACCAATTTGGCTTAAAAAGAACGCTTGAGGTTCAATTGCGACAATGACCGGAATCTTGTGAGAGAGGGATTCGGTTTGCAACCGTTCAGATTCTGCCGTTTCCCCAGTTTGTGTCGGCTCGGATTGCGAGCTCTTTGGTTGCGACAACCCCAATTGCTGTTCCGGTTGCTGATTCTGTGTGCAACCGAAAAAGCCGAATGAGAGCAACAACAAGGACAAGGTTCCTAACTCGATGCGAGATCGGACAAAGGGAATCATTACCATATTACGTTACTTGTGATACTTGATTGCATGAACAAGAGCGTGAGTGTAGAAGGAATGGAGGTCCTCGACCAATTCATACACGTTCGAGGGGGCATGAAGATTGTAATCGGTCAGTTCCTTCAATTTTCCGCCCGAAAAACCGGTCAGACTGAGTGTGATTGCGCCGTTTTCTTTGGCGTATTTGGCTGCTTCGACAACATTGGGGGAATTTCCACTTGAAGAGATGAGAATGACCAGATCGCCCGGATTCATCAGGTTGCGGAGTTGATAATCAAAAACATGTTCGTAACCGCAATCATTCCCAAGAGCGGTCAACGTCGAGGTGTTCCCGCAAAGTGTCATGATTCGGGGCTGTTTGTCGTTCGGTCCCGCAACATTTTTGCCGAAATCAGCCGCAAAATGAACCGCAATCGCCGCACTTCCTCCATTTCCGGCTGTAAAAATTTGTCGATCTTCTTTGTACGTCTTTTGGACGATTTCGGACGCTTCTACCAATTTCTTCTGATCGACTCCGCTAAGGAGTTTCTGAAACCAATCAAAGTATTCGGCAATATGCTCAGGAATGTTAGACATAACGTATCTCCCTTTCTATTCAATATAAATTTGTTTGAAAAAATCAATCCGTCTAAAAAACAAGCTCCATTAGGAGCGACCTAAATGTTTAGCCGCGATACAACGTATCGCGCGCTGAGATTTCAATACGCGCGGAACGTTGTTCCTCGGCTAAACAACAAATGAGGTCGGACAATTTCAGGATAATCGGCGATTGTCAATCACTCGTTGCGCTTTCCCCTCAAAACGCTGCAATGTATGAGGAGGTAACAGTTCAATGTGCATGTGCAACCCCGTTATCTGCAAAATAGCGTGAGCAATCCGTTCCTTCAAAAGGGTCATATCCGAAAGTTTGTCCGAAAATAACTCGGGCAACACTTCGACACGAACGGTTATTTCGTCCAATGTTTTAGGACGATTCACCTCAATCTGATAATAAGGCGCAGCTCCTTCAATTGCGAGCAATGCTTCTTCAACTTGGGACGGAAAAACATTCACTCCTCGAATAATCAACATATCATCTGTCCGACCAACAACCCGACTCATTCGTCGCGTTGTCCGACCACAACGACATTCCCCGCGCATGATGTACGCAATGTCCCTTGTTCGGTATCTGAGAATCGGCATTGCTTCACGACTAAAGGAAGTAATCACCAATTCCCCCCGTTCTCCGTCCGCAACCGGTTGCAATGTTTCAGGGTCAATACACTCAACAATAAAATGGTCCTCCTGCAAGTGCATTCCGTCCTGATATTCACATTCTCCACTTACACCCGGTCCAATCACCTCACTCAAACCATAATTGTTAAACGCCTTAATCCCAAGAGACGCCTCAATACTTTCCCGCATTTGCTCGGTCCAGGGTTCCCCCCCCAATTGGGCGGACGAAAGGTGCAAGGTTTTCGGATCAATGTTCTCAGCCCGAACTGCTTCACCTATTGTCAACGCATAACTCGGCGTACAGACGAGCAAATCGGTCTTCATGTCCTCAAGAAGCATCAATTGACGCTTGGTATTCCCGGATGCAGCCGGAACAATTGCAGCACCAACCTTTTCAACGCCGTAATGCAGACCGAAACCGCCTGTAAAAAGTCCATAACCGAACGCAATTTGGACGGTATGAGATGGTTTGAGACCGCCCGCAACGAGAAACCGGGCACAAAGACGGCTCCAGAGTTCAAGGTCGTTTGCCGTATACCCGACAATCGTCGGTTTTCCCGTTGTCCCGGATGATCCGTGATAACGGACGACTTCTTCGCGGGGAACGGCGAGAAAACCGAGCGGATATCCGTCCCTTAAATCCGCTTTGGTCGTAAAGGGGAGTTTAGCAATGTCCTCAACCGATTTAATGGATTCGGGGGTGATTCCCATTTCGTCGAATTTCCGACGATAAAAGGGGACATTGCCGAGTCGGCGAACACAATCACGCAGTTGGAGAAACTGGAGTGCTTTGAGTTCATCTTGCGGAAGTGTTTCATTCCGATCCAGAATCATGGGGCGAAACGGTTGAACGGGCTGCATTGTTTTTATAGGTGAGGAAAAGAAAGGAAAAATGATGTCGCCAAACACAAAGAGCAACCTGAAGAGATCACAGCACACCTACAACGTAGGTGTGCAACGCCGCGCAAAAATCTCAACCAGTTTCTCGGTGATAAACTAGGTGTTTCAGTGATTAACCAAAAATCTCATTATTACCAATTGTCTGAAGTCCTTTTTCCTGAAGTTTTTCAAGGGCAAGGTCGGGTTCGTCAAATCGGAACACCAGAACGGATTTGGCATCTTTTTGAAAGTGGAAACCGTACATGTACTCAATGTTGAGTTTGGCAGCATCGAGGACATCGAGAATGTCGGCCAAACCGCCCGGTCGGTTTTCGACGACAACCGCAACAACATCTGTCACTTTGACGATAATGTCGTGTTTCCTGAAAACCTCAATCGCCTTTTCATAATCCCGAACAATCAGTCGCAAAATGCCGAATTGTTCTGTATCCGCAAGGGACATTGTTTCAATGTTGATTCCCGCGTCTGCCAAAACGCGACAAGCATTGCGAACATGTCCCGGTTTGTTTTCAAGAAAAAGTGAGAGCTGTTTAAGTTTCATGGAACGATCCTTAGAAGTCTGCTAAAGGAGGGGGGAAACTGGCATTTGTCGAGAGATCGCCGAACAACAATTGGTCAAAACCGGCATCTACACAATCGACAACGAGCGACAATGCCGGACTAGACGCTCGGAAAAATGCGGTCAACACCAGACGACGACCGTCATTGTAATCGGTTGGCGCACAAAAGACAAGACCGGCAAGGGGAGAACAATAGGCAAATGCAGTCCGCTAACAAGTTTGGTTTTGCGCTTTGAACCGAGCCGGGTTGGACGGATATGTTTTTACCACGAAAGACACGAAAGACACGAAAAACTGTATTTTGTGAGGTTTTCGTGTTTTTTGTGATTTTCGTGGTTCAAAAATGAAAATACTCTTTTTCGCAAAACTTGTTAGCGGACAATAGGCAAATGTAAGGTGTAATACATCTGCGGTTTGCTGTTCAATTGCTTGAACAATTGCGATTTCCCCTATTCCTTACCTCTGACTTTCTTGGAACTTTGGGTCCGGCTGACGCCGGGCTAAGTATTTCCGTATTCCCCGTCCAACTATCTTTTCTTATCCATACAATCCCCAAAACTGTTATGACCGAACGGAAAGATGTTTTTTTTGGTTGGGAAAATGAATTTTTTTCTGACATTGACTCAATAGGCGGTCATAATTCTCAATAACACCTTGCTTTGAAAAGGTGTCATGCAGGAATTGTATTCAAACAGAGGGGATTTTCGCTGACACAGAAGATTCCCCCTGTTTGAACGATGTCCGACCATGTACGATGTGCAGTAAGGCAGTCAAAAACTTTCCCCTCCTCGTTTCCAAAGATGTTCCCCAATCGTTTCTCCTCTTTTTCAACCTTGCTTTTAATCGCGTTTTGCGTCACCATTTCCGGTTGCGCGGCGATTGAAAAGGGACGATTACAATCGGAGCAGGACAAGAATCTGGCGTTGACGCGACAGAATCAGGACATTTTTTCCCGGGCTGAGACGCTTAGCAGCGATAATGAGCAACAGCAGGTGATTTTAGCACAAGCGGATTTGGCAAAGCGACAAGCGGAAGAAAAGGCGAATACACTTCAGCAGCAAACGGAATCCTTGAGCGCGGAAGTTGCGCGGTTGAAATCAGAACTGGACGCGAAAGAGCAAGCGGTTCAGAGCTTAAATGCGTCCTTTCAGAAACAGGCGACTGTCACAATCACGCCAAATAATTCGCTCTTGAAGCAAACTCCTGTTATTCACCTTGACGGAGTGACGGTTTTGCCAAGAAGTGGTGAGACGATCCGAATTGCTGTTCGGGATTCCGTTTTATTTCATCCGGGAACAACTCAATTTTTGCCGGATGCTGGTTCAGTGATTGGAACAGTGATTGGGGAAATTCGGGCTAATTATCCGAATAACATGATCGGAATTGAAGGACATACAGATTCTTTGGCGGAAAGTCCGCAGAACCCTATGCAAGCGGTTGAACTTTCCATACGAAAAGCAGCCGTTGTTTCCAAATTTTTGTTGGATCAACAAAGAGTTTCGCCGCAATTACTCAAAACAACGGGATATGGTTCGTCAAAACCCCTTTTGGACAACAAGACCCCAGAAGGACGGTCGCAGAACAACCGGATCGAGTTTGTCGTTTATCCTTAGGGTCATTGTTCACACAATAACACTTCACACACAATAATTTTTACAGATAAGAATGACGCAGATACGGGTTGGGATATACGGAGCAGCGGGAAGAATGGGGCAACGACTGATTGCGTTAGGGACGGGCGATCCGGCTCTTGCGATTGCGGCTGCTGTTGATTCAGCACAACATCCTCAAATAGGCGAAGATGCAGGAGAAATAGCCGGGATCAAGAAAATCGGTATTCCTCTTTCAGGAGATTTTGATCGACGAGTTGACGTAGTGATTGATTTTTCCGTTCCGAAAGGGATGAAGGGGGTTTTGGAATACTGCATAGAACATAGGACACCTTTGGTGTATGCGACAACTGGATTGACGAGTGCAGAACAGGACGAACTGCGTCAAGCAGCCGGGTCTATCCCCTTACTCTGGTCCCCCAGTATGAGCATGTCCGTCATTCTTGCAATGAAATTGTCGCAAGATGCCGCAAGAGCCTTAAAAGACAAAGATGCCGATGTCGAGATTATTGAACATCATCATCGGTATAAAGCGGATGCTCCAAGCGGAACCGCTCTCAAGTTTGGCGAGCTGATTGCACACGAAATGGGAATCGAAACGTCCGTTCACGGTCGTGAAGGTAAATGTGGGGCCCGCACACACCATGAAATCGGTTATCATGCAGTCCGAATCGGCGATCAACCGGGCACACACACCATTTTGTTCGGCATGTTGGGCGAAACACTCGAAATAACCGTTAAAGCGTCCAACCGTGATTGTTACGCTTTAGGAGCATTAGAAGCAGCCAAATTTCTGGTCGGAAAACCGTCCGGTCTTTACAATATGAACGATGTTCTCGGTCTGTAAAATCAACAAATGATCTGTTACACTTTTTTTTCTTCGCCGATTGGTCATCTCTACATTGAAGAAACAGAGGGTTGTTTAACCCGGGTCTGTTTTGATGAACCCAAAATAACCCGGAATGATTGCCCTAAACCGTTTTCTGTCGAAAACCCTGTTTCAGATACGATTTCTCATTCGGTTGCAAGAACGGTAATAAAAACTGTCTCAAAAACTGTCGCAAAAACGGTTTCGAGTCCAATGATTGAACGACGGACGGACCTCTTAAAACGGGCGGTTCAGGAGTTGGAAGAGTATTTTGGGGGAAAGCGACGTTTATTTGACCTTCCTCTTGCCCCTTCTGGAACTCCCTTTATGCAAAAGGTTTGGAATCAACTGATTCAGGTTCCCTTTGGTCAAACAGCAACATATCGTGACATTGCCGAACAGATTGGAAATCCCAAAGCAGTTCGAGCAGTCGGCGGGGCCAATCATCGCAACCCGATTCCGATTTTCATTCCCTGTCACAGAATTATTGGGACAAATGGAAAACTGATCGGTTATGCGGGCGGTCTTGGCATCAAAAAATACCTGCTCGATTTGGAACAGAAATAAGGGCAAATAAGGGCTTTACTTTATTCCGTTACCTTTTTCCATCTCCCTTATACAGTCCCCCTTACGCAGTCTCTATGCAACGGGCAAGAAGGGCAAGGGTTTTGTCGGTTGCGCCCAACTGCGAGCGGACCAATGTTGCAGCCCTTTCACCTAATTCTTGAGCGAATGTCCGATCTTCAAGCATACGCCGGACAAAAGCGAGCATTTCCTCTTCGTTGTGAACAACAATTGCGGCGTCGTTTCGCAAAAGAAGTTCAACAATATCGCGGAAATTTTTTGTGTTAGGACCAAATGAAACAGCTGCACCATAAGCAGCCGGTTCAATCATGTTTTGACCCCCGCGTGATCCCATACTTCCGCCGACAAAGGCAATTTGCGCTGTGCCCCACCATGCTCCCAATTCGCCAATTGTATCGACCAGAATGATTGAAGGACCCTCTTTATTAGCTTGTTGTTCCTGCGTCGTCCATTCACTACGCCGTTTCCAATCGGCATGATGATCGGTCAACATTTGCGCAACTGTTGCAAACCGTTCAGGATGTCGGGGAACCAAAACCAGTTTCAAAGCAGGAAATTGCGGTTTCAGTGTTTCATAAACACGCAATGCCATTTCTTCTTCAGGGTCTTGCGTACTTCCTGCAAGAAAAACAATGTCCTGTTCGCTGATTCCAGCCAATTTCTTTAGCGCAACTGTTTTCGGGTTCTGAGTATCTGTCTGAGCACCATCAAATTTCATGGAACCTGTTACTTCAATTGCATCTCCAGATGCTCCAATACAGTGAAACCAACCGGCATACGTTTCACTTTGAACAGCAACGACGTTGAGCATTTTGAGAAGTGGGCGGAAAATACAACGGAACCGTTTATATCGCAGATAACCGGATTCGCCGAAACGACCGTTAATCAAAGCGAGTTTGCAACCCGATTGCTTTGCCGCAAAAAAAAGATTCGGCCAAATTTCCTGCTCCGTTAAAACCAAAAGCGTTGGTTTGATCCGTCGAACTGCCTTTTTAACGGCCCAAGAAAAATCAAGCGGGCAATAAAAAACAGTTTGCTCTGAACCGTATAATTTTTTCGCCAATTCCATGCCGGTCAGAGATGTCGTTGAAATAACACATTCCCAATCCGGCTTTTGTTCTCGAATCCTTTTGAGAAGCGGACGCAAAACATTGACTTCTCCGACACTAACGGCGTGAAACCAGATACGTTTTTTGTTCTTCTCCAAGAGGGGCAATTCAGGAACCTGACCGAGAAGTTTTTGAGCGAATCCGGCCCGATATTTTCCCTGAACAATCATTCGGTAAAGAATGAACGGAGAAAAAACGAGCAGAAGTAGAGCGTAAAGGACGTTCAGGGTCCATGAAAAAAGACGTGACATATTTTGTGTGTTTTCTGTGCCTTATTGACCTGGATAAACGGTATTGCCGTAATACATGTTATGATACCCCCCAAAAGGCGCAGAAACACTCGGGCCGACCTGAGCACCAAAATATCCCCAAGGATAGGCCGCTTTTGCCGGTTGTCGCATTCCCGTATCCCAAGGATAATACGGTGCTCTCCAAGCATCACTCGCCTGCTTTTCTTTCGCGCGACGACGTTCACGGAATTTTTCACCCCGAGTCGGTTCCTGTTGTGGTTGCTGCGTTTGCGGATAATAAGGATTCGTTGTGACACCATATCCTCCATATCCGTAAGAAAACCCCGGTTGCGTCGGCATCATTGCCGAATTGTAACCGTTGTAATAAGGATTCGGCTGTATCATTGTGCCCGGTTGACCCGGTTGACCTGGTTGGGCATAAGGCGCATAACCGCAATTAGGTTGAGGATAACCCGATTGCGGGGTACTGATTCGTTGGACATATTGGTTCATTGCCTGAACATATTGCAATTGTTGAGCCAATTGCTGCAATTGCAATGTCGTATTCTGCTGTTGTGGACCCGAAGAGAGCGGAATGACCTGACCATTTGGATCAACCATAACGGCGGAAATCTGCAACTGCGGGTTTTGTTGGAGCAACTGTTGAACCTGTTGTAAAATCTCTTCCTGAGTCGCCGTTTGATTCTGTTGCGGAACCGATTGTGGAATCGGCTGAAACTGAAGTTGTGGTTGTTGTCGCTGTTGCGATTGCGTCAAGTATTGAGGTTGCGGTTGCGAATACAATGGAATCGGACTTGCAGGTAATGTGCTGATCGGATAATTGGCCCCAACATCTTCTGGAGCAGGAGGTTGTCCCAATGTATTTGTCCGTGATTGAGAACTGTATTGAACCTGTTGGACGGTTGCCGTTTTCCCGGACGGTTCAGCTGCGTCTGATTCTTCCTTCGTCGGAAGAGCCGGTTTGGGCAATTCCGACTGTTTTTGCAAATAAAAATAGAGAATTAACGACTTTTGTACATTTTGGGAATTCTGCGAAGTCTGAAAAGAATAGGCAATTGGAAGTGTGTTGGAATCATTTGTCTCCTGTGTTGGAGTGACCGGATAAACGGTCTGACCAATTGTTCGCATTTCGGCGGGATAGGGGAGATAATAAGATGGGAAAGCTGTATAAGTTGCGGGATACGGAGAATACGGTCCGTAAGCTCCTGGTTTTGAAAGCGAAATGGGAGACGCTTTGTATTGGATCGATTGCGGCAAAACGATGTTCGGAACCATTTCATACAAAGTATGATGAGGTCCCGCTTCCTTCTGACAGTTGGTCTCAGCCGAAAAGCCGAACGAACCGGTCAAAAACACGACTGCAAAAGTGAGCGAAAAGAGAGTAGGCTTTTTCATCTCGACATCCTTGTCCCAAATTGATTTATGTTGAACGGATGAACTGGCACACGACAGAACACCTGATTCAATCATCGAACAACAGGGGTGCAAAAAATTGGGAAACCTTTGTATTTTTCAACAAAACGTCAAGATTGTCCGTTCATCTTTGATTGCGGGCGGACGCAAGAGCCGGTATAAAACGCAAATCGATAAATTTCGCTAAAATCGTTATATCTTAACTTTTTGGTTCAATCCGCACAAAAGATGTAACCGATGTATTCGGTATGTTTGTCTGTCCGTCTGTTTTAAGCGGACAAAATAATAAGAATAGGACAAATAGATAAACCGCGTTGGATTTGCCGGGAGTTACCATAATGAAAAAATGGACGTTTTCCTCAGCCTTGATTGTTTTTTTCACGTTGCCCGTTTTGTTGTACGGAGTAACGGAATACCATATTGGTCGGGGACAACCTGGAGATTACGCGACACTGAATGCTTTACGTCTTGCGATTGCAGAGGGGACAATCAGCTTTGCAGACGGAGATATATTGACGCTTTACAAGGATGACAATTCGTTGATAAATACGAATACAGGTCCATTTTACATTCCATCTGATGTCGGAATTACGATTCGGTCAAAAGATGATGCGTTTCGTATCATTCAGGGCGGGTCGGTCTGGTCAGCAGGGTATATTCGGCAGTTTTTTGTGCTTGAAGAAGCGACCTCAAGCATTACGCTTGATAGTGGGTTGGCAATGACGATTTTCAAAGCACAACCGGATATCTATGCGGGCAAAGGTGGAATTGGCATTGTCGGAACTGGTTCGGCGCAATTTCAGGACACGATGCTCATAAATGGTTATGCCGTTTCAGGTGGTGCGTTATACATTGATGGAGGAACAGCAACGGTGACAGATTCGTCGGTTACTGCCAACAATGCGACACAAGAAGGAGGTGCGATTGATCTTGGAGGTGGAGGAACATTAAATTTGAAAGCGACATCTGGGCGGACGACATTTTTTGGAGACAATGTGATTCGGGATGTGGAAAATGAAAAGATTGCTCATGTGAGCATCAATTTTTTTGGTGATGCAACGCTTAATGTTCAAACAGAATCAGGTGGTGTTGTGGACATTCAAAATGAAAAGATGACGGTTTCCAATGATGAGGCCCATATTGGTATTATCAAGACGGGGGCAGGGATTTGGCGACAGGGGGGAACGAGTGAGTTTACCAATGCATTGGGAGCAACACATATTGATATTCGAGAGGGGACACTTGAATTGGTCAATAGCGTTATGGACATATACAACACACGGACGCACAATTATGATTGGGTGAACACATACGGATCGTTCGACATTTCAAAAGGTGATTTTACACTGGGTGGTTCTGCGACTCTTCTTTCAACGGCGCGAAATTATATTTCGGCAGATGAGATTATTTTTGACTCTGGTAGTACGTTGGCGTTTAATCTGACGGATGCGATTCGGGAAGATGCGGCCGATCCTCAAAGGGCGTTGACGCTGACAGGGACGGTGATTAAGCCGGGATCGGGGACGATTTCCGTTGATCTCTGGAATCAACTTCCCAATAATGGTGTCTATCAATTGTTAGATGTTGGAACGGACAATATCATTGCGAATACAGATTTCACTTATAAATTGTTTGGCAATAAGATAAGTGATTTATTGATGAATGAACGAGCGTCTGAGGTGCATTACAGCATTTCTGCCGATCAACAGTATTTGAATGTTGAGATAGGGGCGGACTTGAATAATTATGAAATGACCTGGTTGGGAGGGACAGGGGGGCGTAACAATACTTGGAGTATGACGGCGGGGAACTGGACGGAGAACAGTTCAGGGAAGGATTATCAATACTTTTTCGGCGGAGATGCGGTCGTTTTTGACCGTAGTGCGGGCGGAACCGTACAAATTGCACATGAAGGCGTGCAGATCGGATCCGTTGATGAAAATTTTGGGATTATGATAAAATCAGGCAGTTGGGATTTTACCGGAGGTGACATTCGTGGGGGTGGTATTAGTTTGGCGGGAGAATCAGCAAGCGATGCTGTGATTCGTTTTGATACTCGTAATATCTCACAGATACTTATTGTGTTAGAAGGAAAAGCAGGTACCCTTGATACAACATCCTCTCAAGAGTTAAGTCTTTCCAATTTCTATGCAATCGAAGGTGAGAGTAGTGCTTTTCCACATATTGTTCTCTTTAAGGACTCCGAGCTGGTTTTGAGTGGTCAGGGAATGACTCTGATCAACAACAATGTTAATCAAGGTGGAGATGGTGGAGCGATTTGGATCAATGATGGTGCAACACTTGTACTGCGTTCAGGAATGAATCAATTTTCTGGCAATACCGCCGATTACCTTGGAGGTGTCATTTTTGGCAACAACGCGGCGAGTGTACAGATTGAGGATGGAGTGAATAATTTCAGTGTGAATCGGTCAGGTGGAGGAGGGGCAATTGCAGCACAAACCGTGAGTATTACACAAGGGCACAATTCTTTTCAAGGGAATCGTGCATTTGATTTATATGGGACAGATGCGGTGTTTGGAGGAGCAATACAGTCAGAGATGTTCCGTCTTTCCGGGGGGATCAATCTTTTTGACAGTAACTCGAGTATTGGAGATGGCGGGGCCGTTTATGCGTCAGAGATCGTCATTAGTGCAGGAGATAATAAGTTTCAGAATAATCTGGCAACCTATATTGCATTTTCGGAAACGGTCATGGGGTTTGGTGGAGCTCTAGCGAGTGACACATTAACCATAACCGGTGAAGCTCGGAACGGATTTAGCGGGAATACAGGAACGGTAGGTGGGGCGGTTTTTGTTTATGATACGATTGCGATCAGCGGAGGAAACAACACGTTTGATCGTAATGTTGCCCAATCTGTAAATAATGTGGAAAACAGCGGGTATGGGGGTGCAATTGCGAGTTTGGGGGCGACGAGTATTTCGGCGGGGACAAATTCTTTTACGGAAAACAGTGCGTTAGTTGGGGGGGCGATTGCAGCAACGGGGACGTTGACGATGAGCGGGGGTGTGAATACTTTTACGGGTAATTATGCAGCCGAAACGGGAGGGGCAATCTCGACAACCGTTGTTAGCATTACGGGGGGATCGGCTGATTTTATTGGTAATGGGGCCGGAACATTGGGCGGGGCGATTTATGTGGCGAACAACCTGCAACTGATTGCAAATGGTGGAAACATTACGTTTCGTGATAATTTTCAAATGGTTGGGAGTACCTCCGAAAGTACAAACGCCATTTTCGCCGCAAATGCAAGCCTGATTATGATTGCTGCAAAAGAGGGGCAAAACGTCTCCTTTTTTGATCCGGTTGAAACGGCGTCGAATCAAACGTCAACCCCCAAACTGTACTTGAATTTTAATCCGACAAATAACGCGGAACAGTATCAAGGGACAATTTTGTTCGACCAGTATCAATCTTTTGTCGTTGCCGATACAATTCTTGGCGAGGGAACGCTTCAGTTGACAGGAGGGGCCATTTATGGTGTTGGAACCGATAAAGGTTCTTTTGTTGCCGCATATGGATCAACATTGGGCTTTGAGATTGACGGAACGGATTCCTCACAGATTCAGGTCAGCGAATTTGAGGTTACAACAAATCCTTTTGCTCCCTCTTCAAAAGTCGTCAAACTGTCCGTTTCAGCAAGCGATCAAGGTGTCGTCGTTGGTGATGATTTTGGCGGTTTTGCTCTTATTCAGACGGAAACCGAAGGAGCGTTTAAGGATTTGAACAATTACACTCTTCTGGGGGCGCGAGGAGGAAAACTGAAACTGGATGGAACGAATTTTATGTTGGGACATCTTTCGGATGATGAGGCGAATAAGTCGCTTGCATTGGTCTTGTATGAGATGAATTATTTCTACAAGAATCTGGGTCAAACGGCCAATCAGCAAAGTATGGGTTATGCGCTGGATTGGATCAATTTTGACTATGACCCGGTTGAGAATCCGAATAGGCTGATTGAGCGTCTTCTCGATATGGCGGAATACAATCGCGGGGAAAATATGCGACTGATGACCGGGGAAATGAAGCCGAACAGTTTTCGTCTCGCTTTGAGTGATCCCTGGACTTCGGCAATGGACCACGTTTCCTTTACGCGGGCTGCAGAAGGGCAGAAAATGTTACAATCGTCCGAAAATCAGTACATGGGACAGTCGCAACGTTGCGGAGACGATTTTTGGGCGAGCGGGATTTTTGCTAACGAAAACTTTTTTGGCGACGGAAATTCGGACGGTTTCTCGCTCTATCGTAATGGAGTCGCATTTGGCCGGGATACGAAATGGTCCGCCCGAACACGTCGGGGCTTTTCCTTCGCGTACACCGATTCTTCCGCCAATCAATTCGGAAGTGGAGTCCAAGCGAATGATTTTCAACTCGGCTTTTACGAACTGCGGAAACTGCGACGTGTTTGGGAAGGTCGCGGTTATCTGGGAATGGGTTTGCAAGGTTATCAAGCACGACGAAGTGTTATGGGAACGGACGGATTTGGCGAACCAACCGGTCTGGAAACGATTAAAGGGAGTTACAGTGGTCTTTCACTCGCCGCAAAATATGAACTGGCCCGTCTGATTTACCTGTCCTCCTCCTGGACCCTTTTGCCGCTTATGAGCATGGATTATCAAGGTGCTTGGCAAAGTGGTTTTACCGAAACCGGTTCAACAGCCGCATTGAGTTATGAAGCAGAAAACTTTGGGTTATTCCGACTCGGTGTTGGTATGGATGTCCGATTTTTTGGCGGATATAATCTCTCGACAACCGTTCGTCTCCGTTATTTCGAACATTTGGGCGGAGATACGCCAACCTCTTCCAGCCGATTTGCGGTTGCAGGAGATGCGTTTCAGGTCAATGGAACGGCGATTGGACGTTCGTATGGACAATATGGTTTGGGGATGAAATATGATTTGTGTGAGAACAACCGTTGGTATCTCTTCGGCAACTATGACTTACAGACCTCACATCGTTCGACCTTGCATTACGGGACCGTTGGTGTCGGGGCGAAATGGTAGGAGTAGGGGATAGGGTGTAGGGAATGGGGGATCGGGATTAGGGAATTCAAGTTTAGCTGCGCTCCAACGTCGCGCGTAATAAGATTCAAAACGCGCGATACGTTGTATCGCGGCTAAACGGGAACATAACAATGACCGGGCAGAAACAATCAGCTAAAAATCTTTCGGGTCTCGGTCTGAGTGTCCTGCTGCACTTGGGAATTCTGCTCGTCCTCGCTTTCATCTATCTGCCCCAACCGTTTCTGGAATTGACGCAACAATTGATTGCACAACCGGGTTTGGACGATTCTCTTGCCGAATTGGACAGGTTGGATGACCCGGGCGATTCGGTTCAAATTCAACCGGAATCGGCGGAATCGCTCGAATCGGCTCCAACGGTCGAGAATGACGATTTTCTGACCGATTCTCAGGAGCAACCCGAACAATCCGATTCGGCAGAATCTCTGTCCGCCGAATCCGTTGTCGAATTGCCTGTTGAAAGGGACATCGAAAAAGACATCGAAAAGAAAACCGGAAAAAACCTCGAATACGGTTCGGCTGCACGACGGAGAGATGCAGCCCGGGTTGAATCGTTTCTCTCCCCAAGTCAGACACAGAATCACCCCTTTGCTGGTCGGGGGGATGATTTGAAACGGGTCCTGATTGCTCAAGGAGGAGGATGTGAAGGGAGTGAACAGGCAGTCGCGCTTGGTCTTTATTGGCTCGCCCAACATCAGAATTCTGACGGAAGTTGGTCGTACAATTTTGCCGACACCCCACAATGTCGCAAAAAGTGTTCACAAGTCGGCTTGAATCCGTCGCTCAATTCGTCAACAGCATTTGGACTGCTCCCTTTTCTGGGTGCAGGAATCACGCCGAAACAGGGCAAGAAGGAATACCGGAATGTCGTTGAAAAAGGGCTGAAATTTCTGGTCAAAAATGGTCGTCAGACCCCTCAAGGAATCAGTTACATGGACGTCGGGGATTTGGGAAGATACGGCGGAATGTATCATCAGGGTATAACAGCCCTTGTTCTTTGTGAAGCAGCTGCAATGACGAATGATTCTTCGGTCAAAAAAGCAGCTCAAGGGGCGATTGATTTTATCAGTTGGGCGCAAACCTTTGACGGAGGTTGGCGATATATCCCTCAAGACCCCGGGGGAGGAGACACTTCGGTTTTAGGTTGGCAGATTCTCGCGCTGCAAAGTGCGAAAGTCGGCAATCTCCGACTTTCTGATGATGTGCTGCAACGGACCCGAAATTTTCTGGACCGTTCGGTTGCATTGGACGGAGGTTCCCAATACTCCTACATGTCGCCCCTTTCCCCGCATAGTCCTATGACGACGGATCACAGGGCAACAACGGCGATTGGGTTGTTAACCCAAATGTACATGGGCTGGACCGCCGAAAACCCGGCTTTGGTTCGCGGAATTGCGTTTTTGTCCGAAAAGGGACCGGATCAGGGGAATCTGTATTACAATTATTATGCGACGCAGGTGATGCACCATTATGGTGGAATGGATTGGTACAAGTGGAATCGGGCGTTGCGAGATTCGTTAATTGAGCGACAGGTTTTGCGGGGACATGAGCGAGGGAGTTGGTATTTTGAGGGGCAATGGAATGCGGCGGGGGGACGCTTATACACCACGTCTTTGGTGTTACTGATTTTAGAGGTGTATTACCGTCATCTGCCGTTGTATCAGACGATACAGGAAGAGGTGGACTTTCCGCTTGACTGAAGGAATAGGGAATAGAGGTTGGGGGATGTGGATGAGGGAAGGAGCTGTTTGAAAGGTTTAGTAGAATGCGTTGACCGCGAATTGCAAGAATTCGCGGGAATACATGATCGAATTGACCGCTGCTTGCGCGAGGAGTTCTTCCCGGGTCAAACGGGATGATTCCAATGCAACGTCCGTGTTGGAAATTTCCGATTCCGCTTGTGAAACAACCGTCAATTGGTCCTCAAGATTCGTTTTGTTCAAACTAAAGGTTTGCTGCGCAACCCCTAATCCTCCTCGCTGAACCGCAAGATTCGTAATCGATTCGTTGACAATTTGAAGTGCGGTTTGGACATCTGCGTCGGTTTCAAAACTGAGAGTCCGCAAATCGGCCAATCTCCCGCTTGGTCCCCCCAATGTTTCCGAATTGACATTGGGTATTCCCAAATAATAGGTGTTCGCCGAATTGACACTCTTACCTAATTGAAACGCCGTTCCGCCCGCAATTTGCAAGTTCAACTTGTTCCCCGCAATCGCTTTCTCCAAATTCGCTTTAAGCGTCACATCGTTCGAGTAAATCGAGACATAGTTGTCGTTTGTGACGACATTCCCGGAAAAACCGGTTATTCCCCAATCAGCCCCTTCTGTCGCCAAAATCCCCTTGATCTGATCCCAAACCGCTGTTCCATAAGCGTCCGAAAATACCGGGGAATAATTCGGCGTTCCTGTATTGTCCGACATCGTAAGAGTAACAGCCTGTTTCGCCCCTTTGATCGGCGATTCAATCAAAAGATTGTCGCTCGTGTCCAAATACGCCTTGATTGCGACAGACGGGTTGTTCTCCAACGCCGTCTTGAGTTGGTCCAAAACGTCCGAAGTGCTGTAATTCTTCACAACCCCTGTCTCATTCGTCAGTTCAATCTGAACCGAGCGACCATTTCCGTCTGCAAAGACAAGAACCGTTGCATCATTGGCGGTCACATTGATTCCGCCGTTTTCTAATTGAATTCCGGCTTTTTGGGCAACCGTATTGACGGTAAAGGAAAAATTGAGCGGAGTTGAACCGTTGACAGTTGCCCTTGAAACTTGAATGTTCGAGATGTTATTTCGATTCGCCCCTGTCGAAACAACAGTGTAACCGTATCCCCCCCCAATAATTCTTTTCCCGTTGTAAGTCGTTGACCGGGAAAGAGTGTCCAACGAATCGAGAATCTGCTGAACCCCTTGCCGTTTCATTTCGGGCGTTGCACTTGCATCATTGATAAGGCCGATTAAACCTGTACTCTTGGGATCATCCGGTTTCCCGTTGAGGAGTTCGGCAACACTCGACATTGCACTGTCGGCGATACTGAGTAGGTTGATTGCGGAACCCGTATTGGAAATAGCGGATTGCATGACTTTCATCTCGGACCTCAACCCGTCCCGAATAATAAGCCCAGTTGGGTCATCTTTTGCCGAATTGATTCGATATCCTGTTGCAAGACGCTCTAAAATGGTCGAAATCGTGTTTTGCGAACGTTGAAGTGCGAGCAAACCGCGTGATTCGGCAATGTTTGTGTTGATGTATAGTCCCATTTTTCCTGTTTTGCTAAATTTATCAGTTGCACCAGTTTTTCCAATTTGACCGGTTTAATCGATATTTTAGACAATATGGGTGATTAGGGCAATTAGGGTTATTGTGAAAAAATAGAAAAAATGGAATATGTGGATAATTATGCTAAAAGTAATTATTCCAAAGATTCAAATGGTAAGGGTTATGATGAAAAAGACAGATTTACGAAAGATACCAATTATACGAAAAATTGGCCTAGTCTAAAGAGCGGTCATTGATTAGAATGTGACCGGTGTTTCCCCTGTTTTATGTTCTTGGATGTCATTCCGTTGACGATCCTCGAAATTTGAAGATGTGGGACATAGGACAGAGGTCAATAATCTCTTACAATTGCGTTGAGATTCGTCTTAACCTTTACTTGCTGAAATCCATGATTAGAAAAACGACACTTGTTTTGGGAGGAATTGGGTTCATTTGTTTAATTTCCTCATTAACGGTTTGGGGACAAACGCCGGAAAATGGGGCTGCTCCGACTCCTGAAAAAATCCTCAACATTAAACCGGCACAACCGGATGTTGAGGTTGACACGCCGGGAACTCCTGAAGAAATTGAAAAGTGCAAGGTCATTCCTTCCAACAACAATGAAATTATTACGGTTCGAGATGCCAATGATCGCCTTTTACGACGGTTGTATTCGCAAGATCGTCGTTCCGTCAATCAATTCAGCTTTTTCAAAAACGGGATTGAAGTGTTTCGTCAGTTCAACGAATCAAAAGGTAAACCGAATGAGTTTCGTTGGTTGAACAATGCGGGGAGTCGTTGGGGTGTCGATCTCGACGGAGATTCTGTCATTGATCGTTGGAAAATGATCTCTCCCGAAGAAGTTGCATCTGAAGTCGTCCTTGCCCTTGCTCAAGGAGATGTTAAACGTTTTCAACGATTAGCACCAAGTTCGGAAGAACTTGCAACATTGGGCTTGACTTCTGAATTGGAAAGCCGTGTTAAAGCAAAATTGGAACAGATGCAAAGTGGATTTGCGGATGTTGCCAAAAAAATTGGACTGTCACGAGATGCAAAAGGGGTTCAACTCAGTGCAGGTAAACCGGGCATTGTCATGTTGGACAGTTCGGGGAATCGACCGGTTGAACTTCTTGCTTATGAAAATGCAATTGCTTTGGTCCGAGACGGAGAAGAGCCGAAACAGATCATTTTGGGAACTCTCGTGAAGATTGGTGATAATAATTGGCGGTTGATTGGTGTCCCGGAAATGGATGATACAAAGTCGCAACAGATTGTTTATAATTATACCTTTTTTCCCCCGAAAGAAATGGCGGAACTGATTGGAGCAGACGGAGAGAGGGGGAACGAAACGGCCCCGACAGAGGAAATGGCGGAATTTTTTAAGGTCATGCAAGAGAAACAACAAGCCTTACTGTCAGCTCCCGTTGAACAACGGCCCGGTTTGCATGAAGAAATTCTGCACTTGACATTACAGGTTGCAACGAGTGCAGCAAATCCTGAAGATCGTGATATGTGGATTCGACAAGCGGTTGATGATGTTCGGGGCGCAGTCCAAATGGACGAATATCCTGACGGTCCGAAAAAATTGGACGTGTTATTTAACAATGTCAAGAAATTGGACACTCCTGAAACGGCTGCTTATGTACGATTTTGGCAGATTATGTCGGAATACTATGCCCAACTGATTAAGGGGGAGGACTCGATTCGTCTTCACGCGGATTGGTCGGATAATCTGACAAAATTTATTGAGGAGTACGAGAAAACGGAAAGTGCGGGAGAAGGGATGATGAAATTGGCGGAATACAATGAAATGATTGCGCTTTCTAAGGAACCGCAGAATGTTCAAATGCAAGAAGCCCAAAAATGGTACAAACGGGTTGCAAAGGATTTTTCGGAAAAAGCAGTTGGGAAAAAGGCTGAAGGAGCAATTCGCCGAATCAACTCGGTTGGAGAAGTGGTTCCCTTCTCGGGTAAATCATTTTCGGGTCAACCAATCCAAGTTGGTCAATTCAAAGGTGCTTATGTCATTCTCTATTTCTGGGACAGTTGGTCGGACACGGAATTGAAGAATCTGAAGGTTCTTGCAGAACGATTAGGTAAGGACGCGATGATTATTGGGGTCAATTTGAACCGTAATCGAGAGGAAGCGGAACAGTATCTTACCCAAAATCCAGTTCCGTTTCCACAAATTTATGAACCGGGTGCTTTAGAGAGTCCTCCTGCTCTCTATTGGGGTGTACAGACCGTTCCAATGTTTGTGTTGTATGATAAAGACGGCAAGGTTCTTAAACAGAATTTAAGTTCGTCCGCCGAATTGGTTAAAGTATTGAACGAATTACGGAAATAGTCCCCAACCAAAGAAGAATAGGGTCATGTCAACAAAATTGCCGGGGAATGTTATCATTCGAGCATCAGCGGGGTCCGGGAAGACATTTCAGCTTAGCAATCGGTTTCTTGATCTGATTCTGCGAGGTGAACCGTTTGAGTCGATTCTTGCTTCAACCTTTACGAAAAAAGCAGCCGGGGAAATTCTGGACCGGATTCTGATTCGTTTGGCAAAAGCGACACAAAGTGAAAAGGACTTGAACAGTCTTTCTGAGAATCTGGAATTAGAGCGGGAACTGCGACGAGATGAAGTTCTCGAACTGCTAAAGAATCTGGTTCATTCATTACATCAATTACGAATCGGGACCCTTGATTCGTTCTTCATTCGGATTGCGCAAAGTTTTGCGTTTGAACTGCAATTACCGCCCGGTTGGTCGATTCTCGAACCGAATGAAGACAAACGGTTGCTCTCAGATGCAATTCGCCGGGTGTTGGAAAATACGACAACGGCGGACGCTGTTCGGCTCATGCACTGTTTGTCCAAAGGAGAGGTAACGCGGTCGATTACCGAGCAGATGTATTCTTTAGCGCAAAATCTGTTGACGCTTTTTCGGGATTCTCCCCCAGATTCTTGGAACCGGTTGCAGAAAAGAACAGCCCTGTCCCAATCGGAATTGCAACATTGGATTGGGATTTTGGAGAACGCAACACTGCCGAAGAAGAAAGACAATACACTAGATAGTCGGTTTTCAAAAGCTCGTGAAAAAGACTTGCAACGGACGAAAGACGAAAATTGGTCGAAGTTTTTGAAAGATGGTCTTGGTTCCAAAGTTGTAGACGGGACATTCAAATACTACAACGTACAGATTGTAGGGGATTTGGAGGAATCGTTGAGTCAACTGGTCGAACATGCAAAAGCGACCCTCATCAATCAGGTTGCGATTCAAACGGAAGTGACTGCGGAATTGCTTGCTCACATTTCTGAGCAGTATGAGCAGGTCAAACTCAATAGTCGGCTTATGAGGTTTGACGATGTGACATTTCGGTTGACCGATCCTTTGTTAGAACACAAACTGGAGCAAATTGTGTACCGAATGGACGCGAGTACACAACATCTGCTTCTTGACGAATTTCAGGACACTTCGCCCGTTCAATGGGAGGTACTCCGACCCTTTGTTCATACAGCAATTCAATCAACGATTAACTCGAAAATCGGCTCCTTCTTTTGTGTAGGAGATGAGAAACAGGCGATTTATGGTTGGAGAGGAGGAGTTGCGGAAATTTTTCAGTCCATTGAACGTGAAATTCGTCCGCTCACGACAGAGGGGTTGCATCAGAGTTGGCGAAGTGCCCCGCCGATTATCAAAACGGTCAACGAATTGTTTGGACGACTTGAGAACAATCCGGTTTTTTCGACAACAGATGATTTTGAGCGGGCTGCAAAAAATTGGGGGAACCGATTTGAGCAACATAAAACGGCGAGAAAGGAATTATCGGGATACTGCACTCTTGAAACAGCCCCGCTTTTTGATCCGAACCAAGACATCAAAAGGAGTGAGGAAGAATGTTTTGAGGAGTTTGGCCTTAATGAATGGGAGATAGAAGATGATTGGTTTGATTCCGATGATTCTGATTCGGCATCATCTCATTCCGACCCTGAAAATCGGAAAAACGATTTGTCACAAAAACAGACGACGTTGCGATTTGCGATTGAGCAGATTGATAAACTTCATCGTCAAGCACCCGGCGCAAGTCTTGGTGTTCTCGTTCGCAAAAACAAAACCGTTGCCGCAATCATATCGGGTTTGAAAAAACGAGGGGTTGAAGCAAGCGAAGAAGGGGGAAACCCGTTGACCGACTCCCCCGCTGTTGGAATCGTTCTTTCGGCGTTGACGTTTGCCGATCACCCGGGCGATTCAATCTGCCGTTTTCATCTTGCGAACAGTCCGCTTGGTCCTTTTCTCGGTTTAACACCTGATTTGCTGGACGAATTGAATCAGTTGGAACAACTCGATCAACGAAATCGACCAAGAAACCGGGGTCAAGCCAATCTGTTTGAAGACAATCTGTTTCAAGAGAACCTAGAACCGATTCATCTGGACTCTATCGAAGAGGACGAATGGAATGAGGAGCAAAATACCGAACGACGTGTTGAACTGGAACAGGAATTGGACCGGATTTCCCGGTCCATTCGTGATTCATTGTTCAAAGAAGGATATGGAACAGTAATCGCTGCTTGGATTCGCCAACTTGCCCCTTCTTGCGATCAACAGGGATTGGATCGGTTGTTACAACTATTGACTCTCGCCTATTCTTGGGAATCCCAAGCATCCAGTCGGGCTGATCGTTTCGTTGAAATGGTCCGAATGACCCGAATTGAAAGTCCAAGTGACGCCAAAATCAGGGTTATGACAATACATCAGTCGAAAGGACTACAATTTGACATCGTTGTCTTACCTGAACTTGAGGACCGACTGATTGGTCAATCTCCTAGTGTTGTTGTTTCCCGAAAAGACCCCGACTCGGGAAAACCGGACCCAACTGGGCCGATTCATACTGTTTTGCGTTTTACGAACAAAACAATTCAACAGTTTTTGCCGGAATCGTTTCAGCAGATGTTCGGAGATTATCAAACGCAGCAAATTGAAGAGTCACTTTGTCTGCTTTATGTTGCAATGACCCGAGCAATACATCGTCTCGTTATGATTATCCCCCCTCTAAAACCGACAAAAACCAAACCGAGTCCTCGCAAAACCTTTGACGGGATTTTACGATGTGGATTAAAACAGGAAAATCAGGAAGATGTCCCTTCGTCCGTTCTTTATGAAAACGGTGATCCCAATTGGTTGGACCGACATGAACTGTTGATATGGACGTCGGAACGGCCGACCCCCAAATCTGTTGCAATTCGTCTCGAAGAGGTTGTTGTTCCAAGACGCAATATACCCCGTATTAAACCGTCTGACGCCAAGTTCGGCGCAACAACAGGGACGATGATCCCAACAACCTCAACAACGAGAAAACCAGAAACGACAACGACAGACGCAACGTCGACAACGCCAACTCGAACAAACGCAACAACAACCCCCCCCTCAACATTGAGGACACCTACACAGACACCTACAAATAAAAAGACGACAACGGATAAGACGGCAAAAAGACCAACCGCTCACATCAATCATCAAAAAACATTTCTGGACCTCTCCTTGTCCGAAAATGAAGCCCATTCTTTCTCGTTGATGCAAGAATCGGACGCAAAAGATAAAGGGGAGAACAACAGTGATTCATCTGCCCTATCTCCCTTGTTGACGGATTCGTCCCGAAATGCGTCGATTTCGGCTGCTTTTTGGGGGACATTGATTCATCTTTGTTTTGAGAAAGGGTTTGCAGAAAATCCCTGGTTGGATCAGCCGCAATTTTCCGAGGAGACGTTGAAGAATCTCAAACAGCTGATTGACCAAAAGTCACATCATCAGGTTTCTTCTGACCAGATTCTGGAAGAGTTTCTGGAATCGTGCAGCAAACCGGCGATTCGGGACATCCTTTCCCGCAAAACATACGAACGCAACCCTCAATCCAACCAACTTTGCAATCCCAACTGGAAGGTGATTGCCGAACGACCTGTTTTGGTCCGAACCCAATCAGGAATCATTTCCGGCTCCATTGACCGTCTCGTCTTAATTCTGGACGGAGAAAAAGTGGTTGGAGCCGACGTTCTTGATTTCAAAACAGACCGTTATGTTCTGAGTCGAGACGGTTCTCTTGAAGAATTCCTTGTCAACCGGTCAGAACAGTATTACGGTCAACTGCGGACCTATAAAGAAGCAGTCGCCCGGTTGTATCGATTGCCGCTTCAAAACATTCATTCAGCAATCCTTTTCACCTCGCCCGGTCAAGTATGCCGTCTTGACTGAACAGGGAACGCGGGCATCTTGCCCGCATAAAGGAAAAAATACGGGCAAGATGCTCGCGTTCCAGTCAAACAATCGATTTCTATTTCTAACCGTTTACGGTCTAACTCAATTTTTCAACAACAAGGGCTAAAGATCGCCCGTCAATCGTGTTATTTATCTTCATTGCAAATCGTCGAGAAGACTGTTCGGCTTTTTGAGTGACGGGAATAGGACAATCTGGGGCGATTACATCGCAATTGCGGGTTCGCGGAACAGACTCATTTTTCAAAGCGAGGATTGAACCAACCAGTTCGACTGCGCCCGCTCCACTTCCACAATTGCCAAAATAACCTTTGAGTCCGACAATCGGAACATCATTCAATTCGGCTGCAATCGCGCGCGATTCCAAACGATCCTCAAAGTCAGTCCCGTTTCCGTCCGCATTCAAATGCTGCAAATCGCCCGCTTGAATCTCTGCGTCTTCAAGAGCACCTCGAATGACCCGACGAATCCCCTCGATTCGGGATTCAGGATCATCTAACGACCGTTGACTCATACTGTTTGCAAAACCGCGAATTCCGGCGTACATTTTAGCACCTCGTGATTCGGCAAATTCACGACTTTCGAGAATAAAAACTCCGGCTCCCTCGCTTAAAACAGCTCCGCAACGATCCCGGTCAAAAGGTCGCGGAATCGTCGTTGGATCAGCAACCGAATCAGCGGTCAAATGCAATTTTTTCCGGGCAAAAAAACTGGGATGCACACATTGTCCACATCCCCCACTTATAACGACATCAGCATCTCCCCGTTCAATGATTCGGGCTGCTTCAATCAATGCGGCAAGTGATGAACCCCGTTGTAATGTCAAGGAATTGTTGGGACCGCGAGCATCATGCGCGATTGCAATGTGACAACCGGGCATATTCGGAAGAAACTTGAGCATCCAAAGAGGGAAAACATGCTCCATTGCCGCATTTCCCCAAGTCGAAAAGTCATACTGACTTCCGTTAATGCCCGGAAGAAAAGCGTCATACAATTCCGGGAGTTCAAGAGCAATTAAATCGGTCCCCAGAACAACCCCAAAACGGTCAGGGTCAACATTACGCTGATCCCCCTCAGTAATCAATCCGGCATCATTACAAGCGTGAACAGCTGCAACAAAGCCGAGTTGGATGTCCCGACTCATTACCTTTATATTCTTTTTGGGTTTGACAAAATCTTTGGGCTTGAAATCAGGGACTGTTCCGCCGATTGGAAATTGTTCATCTGCTCCCCCAAGAGAACGAACGAAACCAATGCCGCTTTTCTCTTCCTGAAGAGAACCCCAAAAGGTTTCCGTGTCCAGTCCAATCGGACTCAGTACGCCAATTCCAGTTATGACAACGTCTTTCTTGAGCATGGATTTTCGACAGATTATACAGTTAGGCAGATTATTTTCGATAATTTCAAACCGTCTCGATTATACAGGGGAACGACAATCTTTCAGAGTTTAACGGGATTTGCCCGCATCTCTCCCAAGAAGACCCCCGCATAACCCCTTATCCTAACGTCTTTTCGGGAAATCGACAAGACCCTCAAAATTTCACCCAGATTCATTCAGACATTTCAGAAGATGACTCATTGTTATAATGTTTGTTATCATCCGATGATGTGACAAATCCCTACTTCAGCAAGTTGCGCAAAGGGACTCGTATCAAGCGTTTCATTCAGGTCCGATCATTCAGGCCCTATTGAAAAAAAGGAATTGCAAGGTAGAATACCGACTTTCTGTCTTTTTCTCTCTCATTCTCCCAGTTTTTAACCCCCCGTAAGGGAAAGGAATTACGAAATGTCAAAGTATCAAATTGAATCGATCCGAAACATTGCACTTTGTGGACATGGAGGATCGGGGAAAACGACTTTAGCGGACACCATTTTGAATGACTTGGGACTCGTCAAACGACCTGCAAGTGTTGATGAGGGGACCAGTATTTGCGACTTTGACGAAGAAGAAAAAGCTCATAAGTACACGATTGAGTCCAGCGTTATCAATTTTGATCGCAACGGACTCCATTTTAACGTCGTTGACACCCCCGGTTATCCCGATTTTATCGGTCAGACAATCGGGGCACTTTGGGGCGTCGATACAGCCGCAATCGTTATTAACGCGCAATCGGGTATCGAAGTCAACACACGACGTGTTTTTGCTGAATCAAAACGGGCCGGTTTGGGTCGCGTTATCATTATCAATAAGATGGACGGGGATAATGTTGATTTTCCCAAATTGATCGAACTCGTCAAAGACGTTTTTGGCAATGAATGTGTTCCGCTGAATGTTCCAATCGGACATGGACAAGGTTTCAAAGGGGTTGTGAGTACATTAGCTCCTCCTGCTGATACAAGTGGAGCATTGCTCGATCCAAAAGAGATTCACGAAAACCTGATCGAAACGATTGTAACGGCAGATGAAGCGGCAATGGAGAAATATCTCGAAGGAACAATGCCGAGTGAGGAGGAACTGAAGAAATTGTTAGTTCAAGCCGTTTTGGACGGAACATTGGTCCCGATCCTTTGCGTGTCCGGCAAAACTAAACTCGGGCTGCACGAAATGCTCGACGCTCTTGCAATGTGTGCCCTTCCCCCCAATGTCATAGATCGTAAAGCAAAAAGTGCGGACGGAACAGAAATCGAAGTTAAACCTGATCCTAACGGTCCCGTCATTGCCCAAGTCTTCAAAACCCGCATTGACCCGTTTGTTCAGAAGTTGAGCTTTATTCGCGTTTACAGCGGAACAATCAAAAATGGTCAGCAACTTGCCGCATCAACCTCTCGACGAGGGGTTAAAATTGCTCAGCTTTTTGAAATGCAAGCAAACGAAACGAGTCCAGTTGACGAAGCGACCCCGGGAATGATCGTTGCGGTTGCTAAACTGGAAGAACTTGAGACCTGCACGACGTTGGGTGATTATACAATGGAGCGTTTTGCTTTTCCAACTCCTATGGTCGGTCTTGCAGCTGCGCCTAAAAGTCGGGGGGATGAAGCTAAACTTTCTGGAGCATTGACGAAAGTGACACAGGAAGACCCGACGTTTCTTTGTGAGCGGAATGACCAGACGAAACAGTTGGTTATTACAGGAATGAGCGAGCTGCATCTGCAAATCATTCAAGAGCGATTGAAACGACGTGATAAGGTGGAATTGGAAACGAAAGAGCCGAAAATTGCTTATCGTGAGACAGTTCAGGTGAAAGCGGAAGGTTCATACCGACACAAGAAGCAAAGTGGAGGAGCGGGGCAGTTTGGCGAGGTTCACATTCGGATGTATCCTTTTCCGGGCGGAACAGACCCTGAACAGTTTGCGTCGAATAAAGACGTGTTCCCCTCGATGAAGTCCTTTCATTATGAGCCGACCGACAATTTCCTTTGGATTGACTCGATTGTCGGGGGGACGATTCCGGCGAACTTTTTGCCCGCAATTGAAAAAGGTTTTAAGGACCGAATGACGAAAGGGGTTATTGCGGGATACAGAGTTCAGAATATATGTGTTGAAGTTTATTACGGCAAACATCATCCGGTTGACAGTAATGAACAGGCGTTCAAAACGGCGGGAAGTATGGCGTTTAAGACGGTGTTTTCACAAGCGAAACCGGCTTTGTTGGAACCGATTGTCAAAATGAGCGTGACTGTCCCGACCGCGAATGTTGGAGATGTCAACAGTGACCTCTCAACACGTCGCGGTCGTCCTCTTGGAATGGAATCGGCGGGAGGAGGGATGCAGACAATTCTGGCTGAAGTCCCGCTTGCTGAAGTGATGACCTATAGTCGTACCCTTGCGAGTATGACCGGGGGACAAGGGAGTTATGGAATCGAGTTGAGTCATTATGATGTTGTTCCGGGGAATGTCCAACAACAGATTATTGCATCTGCCGAACTCGAAGAAGAGGAAGAATAGTGACCGTCGTTTGAAAGCGTGTTTTGGCGAATTCGGCGCGCGATACTTTGTGTCGTGCGCTCAACTTTTTTTGAACAAGGATCGTCCTCATGCAAGTATTGCTCTTTGGTGTGACCGAACAGGTTGCGTCCACTTCCGTCGCTCTTGGTTTTTATGACTGGATCACAATAGGTGCTTACTTTGCGCTGCTGCTCGGTATTGCATGGTGGGTCATATTGCAAAAAAATGACAATTCGAAGGAATACTTTTTGGCCGGTAAACATGCCGGTTGGTTCATTATTGGTGCTTCGCTCTTTGCATCCAACATTGGTTCGGAACATTTGGTTGGTTTGGCGGGAACCGGGGCGAAAGACGGTATGGCGATGGCGCATTACGAACTTCATGCGTGGTGTCTCCTCGTTTTGGGCTGGATCATGGTCCCCTTTTATCTC
Organism: Thermoguttaceae bacterium; assembly: GCA_051660685.1. GTDB lineage: Bacteria > Planctomycetota > Planctomycetia > Pirellulales > Thermoguttaceae > JAVBSX01. The sequence continues at coordinate 35,940 of JBOFQB010000028.1, forward strand.
CGAAGCGGCGTCTTTACGATGCCGGAGTTTCTTGAACGGCGGTATTCACCTTCAGCGCGTTGGTTTCTCTCGGTTATTAGCTTGATTGCCTACATTTTTACGAAGGTGTCCGTCACGCTGTATGCGGGAGGGATCGTTTTCAAAGCGGTTTTTACGGAACCGATTTTTGCGGGGATCGACAATTTCTGGGTTGGGGCGGTTGGAATGGTCATTGTAACCGGTCTTTACACGATTGCGGGCGGTTTGCGGGCGGTTTTGTACACTGAAGCGATTCAGACGGTTGTTCTGTTGGGTGGTGCGGCGTGTGTTCTCTTCGTCGGATTGCAGCAGGTTGGCGGTTGGGATGAGTTGAAGCAGACCTGTCAGGGAGCAAACCGGGTTGTGGTTCAGCAGGAAAAAGTGGGGGATGAAACGATTCCGGTTTTGCGAGCGTCGGAAGAGAAACTGGACCATTTCAATCTTTGGAAACCGCTCGATCACAAGGATTTTCCCTGGTTTGGACTATTATTTGGTGCTCCTATTGTCGGGATGTGGTATTGGTGTACCGATCAGTACATTGTTCAGCGAACTCTTGCGGCGAAAGATCAACGGGCTGCGCGACGCGGGACGATTTTTGGGGCGTATTTGAAGCTGACCCCGGTTTTCCTTTTCATTGTTCCGGGGATGATTGCGTATGCTCTTGCGGCGCAAGGAAAATTGAGTGCCGACGTTTTGGTTGACACGGATAGTGCTTTTCCGGTTCTCGTCAAAGAAGTTCTCCCAATCGGGCTGAAAGGGGTCGTTGTCGGCGGTCTCCTCGCCGCACTGATGAGTTCTCTCGCGTCTGTCTTTAACTCTAGTTCGACCTTGTTTACAATGGACATTTACGCCAAAATCAATCCGGGTGTCTCCGAAAAGTCGCTCGTTTGGATGGGGCGGATCGCAACAGCGGTCATGGTCGTGCTCGGTTTGCTTTGGATTCCGATTATTCCGTATATGGGCAAATCATTGTACGGCTATTTACAGAGTGTTCAGGCGTACATTGCCCCGCCGATTTTTGCCGTTTTCTTTCTCGGGGTCTTTTTCAAACGGATTAACGCTTATGGTTGTATGGTTGGTCTGATTGGCGGTTTCATTCTTGGAATGGGACGATTGGTCAGTGAACTGATCGCCAAAAGTGTTGTGACCCCGGACGGAATGTTTTCCAAGGTTTCTTGGGCTGTTAAAATGTTCGGGGTAGATGCCGAAAAATCGTTTATGGACGGGAATTTGTTCAAGAGTTTTGGCGATTTTTGTGGGACCGCCCCGTATTTGTTTGCAACGGCGAATTTCACCTACGTTGCGATTTTCCTGACAGTTGTGAGCGTTTTCCTGATTGTCGGGGTCAGCATGATAACCCCGCGACCGCGAGCGGAGCAGATTGTTGGTTTGACGTATGGAACGGCGACGCAGGAACAGCGGGATGAGACGCGGGTTAGTTGGACCGGTTTGGATGTGGGGCTGACAATCGGCTTGCTCGTCCTCATCGTTGCCGTTTACCTCTATTTCAGTACGCTGATTGCGGCGTGAGTTATTGGGAGTAGGGTATAGGGGTTGGGGTATAGGGAATGGGGTATAGGGAATCAGTCCGCTAACAAGTTCCGCGAAAAGGAGCAATTTTCATTTTTGAACCACGAAAATCACGAAAATCTCACAAAAAACGGTTTTTCGTGTCTTTTGTGTGTTTCGTGGTAAAAACAAATCCGACCAACCCGGCTCGGTTCAAATTGCAAAACCAAACTTGTTAGCAGTCTGTATAGGGAATGGGGGTTAGGGAAAAAAGAACGGCGTCCGGCTTGCGCCGGGCTAAGTAGGCGCGATACGTTGTATCGCGCCTCAACGGACCGAGGACGAGGTGCTGCAAAAAAAACAGGCAAGGTGTTTTTTTGGGGACGGAACGAAACAATTGGTCAATTTTTTTGCGTATTCCAATCGGTTGCCGAACAAGTCGAATCATTGTTGTCAACTTATGTTGCATGAATAGGAAAAATAGAAGAAATAGTAAAAATGCGATGTCTTTGTCGATTATTGCGATTTTTACGATTTTTCAAACTTTTCCAACAGGGTTGACTTTTCTTGTCCGATAAAGTGAGAGACGGGATTATACTCAGGACGGTTTGAAATTTCCGACCCTGAAGATGCGGCGTCCTGCAATGCAACAGAGTTGCAAAGAGATGAAGGTGTTTCACACCTCCTCGACAGGTCGCCGTTCATACCAGCTCGGTATAACCTATTTTCATACCTCGCTTTCATAAGAACAATGAACGGACTTTTGGTCAACAGGTTACTTATTCTCTGGTTTCTCGGGACTACGTTGTGCGCCAATACCCCCCTGTTTGCCCAAACTCGCACGTCCGTTGGAAATATTCCCTTTAGCGTCAACAGTTCATCGGAAAAATTAAAAAGTCTCCAAAACGCTAAAAAAACGACTGAACCTGAGCTTAAAAAACAGCAACCTGTTGTGTCTCCAAAAAAACAGAATGAGCCAATTCGGCTTGTTCTTGCCGAACAGAATCCCAATGATGATTCTTGGACGGTACAAGCCGATTATGGTTTTCCTGAACCTGCTCAGTCTGTTCAACCTGCTCAAAACACCAAGTCGTCTCAATCATCTCAATTATCTCAATTACCTCAGTTATCTCAAAACACTCAATCACTTCAAGATACGGACAGTTTCGAGGAAAGTTTCGATGTAAAAAATAATGTCGGAAATCCCAGTGATGTGAATTTCAGCAGTTCGGATTTTGACAATTTTGGTTCTTCGGGTCCTAACGGGGCCGATTTTAATGAGACCGGTTACAATGAATCGGGTTTTGATGAATTTGGTATTGTCCATTCAACCGTTGAGGGAGAAAATTTTGGCGGGACTGTTGTTGAGGACGTTCAATTCACAGATTCCTCAGAACAAGGCGGGCAAAATGAAGTCCCGTTCGACCCAATCGAGGAATCTTTTGAGTTGGGTTTCGGTCCCGAATCGTCGTTGCCTGAAAAAACAAACAGTATTCAACCGGGCGGACCCAATCAGCAACGGATTCCCGGGAATCAACCGATGATGTCAAAACAGCCGGTTACTTCTGCTCCAACGAGTTTGCCAAATGTGCAATCCAATCGAACAGCAACATCTCCGAAAGAACGGAGTACACCGAGAATACGTCCCGACGATCAACGATTACAGTTGGACAGTCGTCTTGATTTGGACAACATGGAGAAGAGTACGATTTTTCCGACGACAGAGGATCAGGGTTTAGGGATGGACCCTGAATTACAGAAAATCATTGATTCACGACCACAAATCGACAAAACAACCGGTCCCCCGAGTCGGGCCCAAATTATTGACCCGACACAAGGTCGCAATACCGGTTCTCGCCCAACCCCCAATCTTCCCCCGCTTGAATCGGAAACCAATTGGGAATCGCGCGACCGTCAACGTCCCGCCTTACCTCCTTCTCTCCCCTCAACTCAACGAATCCCGCAATCAAGCGTCCCGCGAGTTCGTTCGCAAGAAGAATGGAAAGAACGTGATTCGGACAAAACGAGGGAAACGGACTCGACAATCGGTTCAAGACCTCAACAAGAGGGACAGACACAAGGGGGGTCAAGTCCGTCGATTGATCGGGAATTGGAATTCAGGCAAGATGCGGGTCGTGAATCGGATTCGGTTGGAAATCAGACCCGACCGGAACCGCGAAATGACATACAGCCGATTGCTGACTCTTCATTGAATGTTAAAACAAGTGCAACAAGTTGTGCAACAAACTGTTCAGACTCGTGTCAGATCGGTCCCCCAATCGTTTTTTACGATCAGGATTGCCGAAATCTCGGAATGCCCGGTTTTGCTTGGGACTGGAATCCGTCCGCCCCTCTGTTCAGTCTCGGAACAATGCCGACTGGAACGGACTTTTTTGGGTATCCTAAAGCGGTTGATTGCGCCGTCCGACCTTACGGTTGGTTGTTTGACAACATGACGCTTTTTGCAGGAGGAACGAGTTTTGGCAGTCAAGCGGGACCGATTACGGAAGAAAATTTTGGAGTTCAAGAAGGAGTCAATTGGTCGGGAACTTTTGCGCCCCGATTGGGAATTAACGCCCAATTAGGTGTCAGAGCGGTTCAACGAACTCTTCAGGTTGAACATCCCGTTTTGGGAACTTGGAACAGTTCGGGGAAAGGGCAATCGTTTATTACGGCCGGTTTGTTTCGTCGCGCACAATGCAATCCCTTTCAATGGGGTCTGGTCTACGATTGGATGAGCGACAATAAATATGAGAAGAACCTTTCACTTGGGCAAATCCGTATGGAATTTTCAGGTCGAACCGCTCACGGTTGTACAATCGGTTTTCGAGGAGCATTCAGCCTGAATACCTCAAACCCGTTTGAAGCCGAATCGGAACAATTCCGCTTACAAGCGGTCGATCAGTTCCTCGGTTTTATTGAGACGCAAGTGTATTGCAATACACTTCTCAGTTTCAATGCCGGTTTGAGCGGAAGTGGACAAGCGATTTTGAGCGGGAGTATCGAACAGCCGATTAGCGACAAATTTTCGATCAAGACGGACCTTGCGTACATGATTGCAAGCGGAAACGATGTTGGTCCGGCTCCTGCTTCCTACAAAGATGTCCGACGTGATTCTTGGGGTCTTTCCCTTTCTCTTGTTTTTCATCCACATGGAGGAGCCTATTCCCGGAGTTGCAATCCGCTTCGCGCACTCTTTGATGTTGCCGACAACACCAGCATGTTCACGACTCCGGTTTATCGATAAATGAGAAGTTCAGCAGGATCGACCTAATGTTCAGCCGCGATCCAACAAAAGAAGGTAGAAGTTAGGAGGTAGGAGGAAAGAAGAGAAAGACAGGAAGATAACGGCGTCTCGCAAATCAACTGGTTTCCTCTTCTGTTGGGGGTATCCAAATTTTTATTTGCCTCAATTCTTCATTCTCACCTTCCACCTTCTACCTCCTACCTTCTCTCAAAAAGACAGGCGGATTCTCTGCCAAATTGCAAGGATGATTCCAAGAGCAACCATGCAAAACAGCAGAATGCTTGGGACGATCCAACCAAGGGAGAAATACGGTTCGGAATAATTCCAACATTGCGGCCAAAAAACAACGACAAAGGCTGTTCCCAAGCAGAGAAAGGGACCGTAAGGGATTTCCCGTTCACCTCGTAATAACAGTCGGGCAAGGGCAAAGAACAATCCGGCTAAGGGCGCGAGGAAGAAGATCAGCACGCAGGATTGCCAACCTAAAAATGCCCCGATCATTCCCAAAAGGGTCACGTCGCCAAACCCCATTGCTTCACGATCAAGGGCCCAACTGCCAATCAGGCGAACGGACCAGATGAGTGTCATTCCGGCGAAGAGACCGATCAGGGCACTGAAAAAGGCGATCCAAGATGCCGGGTTTTCAACGGATTGACTCCAACGCAGAATAATGAACAGGGTTCCACAACCGGCGAGGACAAGGAGATAGAGGGTTGACCGGAATCGAATCAGGTTGCGCCAAAACAGGGCGAGCGCGATTCCGAAAGGGGCGTTATGATACCAGATACGGTTCATAAGAGCGAAACAGGTGAACCAACAGATACTGATTGCGAGCAGAAGAGTGAGTTTACTCTGTTGCGGTTTGTGTTGTTCTGGAAAGGGTTGGGAACTGGCAATATGCAACGGAATCGGTGTTGAACTGTAAGCAAGCGGTTCAACGTGCATTTGTTCGCTTGAAACATTTTTGCGAGCAGGAACGGGGACAAGGGCCGTTGCAGGAAGAAGTGATTGGGGGATCAGAACAGCGAGGGAGAGACCGAGAATCATTCCTGAGATGGTAATGGAGTCGGGGATAAACAAGGTTTTGAAATCAATGAATGAAGCGGTCCAAAGGAGCAGAAACAGAGCGGCATGAGCGAGGAATCGCCAATGCAAGGTTTCAGCCGATTCCATATTGAGCTGGAGTTGGGAAATTTTTCCGGCGAGCGAGCCGGACCAGAGTACGACTTCCCAATAAAACAGGGCGGTCAGACAGGTTGGAACTCCCCAGAACATAAGACGGTTTTGGAATGATTTGGGGGTCCAGTTAGAGTCCGGGGCGTAATAGAAGACGATCCGACGAATGAGGTAAGCGAGCAGGCAACCGATTCCAAAAATCAGCAGTAATCGGACTTCAACAGGATAAGCGAGAATATCAGTCATATTAAAATGTCTCTTTTATTCTAAAGTGTCTTTTTTGAGTTTTAAGTCGAAGAAGAAGGACAACAACCCCAATTCAGGCCGAATTGTCTTTCTTTCAAACCTTGTCATTTTACCCTTTTTCTGCTAAAAAACAACCAATCATTGGTCCGCCCAAAAAAACAAGCTCGAAGGAGCGACACAAATGTTATTCCAAGAACGTCTGACCCCTGAAGAAGCCTTAGAATTACTCCGTTCGGATGATTTAGCCCAACTCGGTTTTGCCGCAAATCAACGTTGTGCCGAGTTGCATCCGGGCAATGAGCGAACCTATTTTCTCGAACGCAACATCAACTACACCAACGGTTGTATCAGCGGTTGTCAGTTCTGTGCTTTTTGCCGGACTCAAGAGAGTCCTGAACACTATATTCTCGACCAGAAGACGTTGTTCGGGAAAATTGAAGAAACTGTTGCACTTGGCGGGGACCAGATTCTGTTGCAAGGAGGGTTACACCCGAGTTTGCCTTTTTCTTGGTATCTGGAAATGCTCCAGGGAATCAAAACCCGGTTTCCCCAAGTCAACATTCACGGTTTTAGTCCAACAGAAATCGTTTTTTTTGCCGACCATTTTGGAATGAGTCTGACGGACGTTCTTCTGGAGCTTCGCAATGCTGGACTTGGCAGTCTTCCCGGGGGAGGTGCCGAAATCCTTGTTGATCGAATCCGTCAACAACTCAGCCCCAAAAAAGCAACAGCAGATCGTTGGATCGAAGTTGCTCGAATCTGGCATAAAATGGGGGGCAAAGGGAGTGCAACGATGATGTTTGGACATCTCGAAACACTGGAAGATCGGGTTGAGCATCTCAAACGGATTCGGGCTTTGCAGGATGAAACGGGGGGATTCACCTCGTTTATCTGTTGGACTTTTCAGCCGGGCAACACGAGACTCTCTCACTTGCCGAAATCAGGTTCTTGGGACTACCTCAAGACACTTGCCGTTTCCCGATTGTTTTTGGACAACATCCCGACGATACAGGCGAGCTGGATCACGCAGGGATTACGGATTGGGGGATTGGCCTTACATTTTGGCGCAAACGATCTCGGCAGTGTCATGATTGAAGAAAATGTTGTTGCAGCAGCGGGAACAGTTTTCCGAACAACAGAGCAGGAACTTCAACAGGTCATTGAATCAGCCGGATTTACGCCCCAACGTCGAGCGGGACAAGGGAAAGCGAGATAGACCTCTATTGGTCAATCAATACTAAACGGTTAGGGTTTGTGCATACTGTGAATTTGGGTTGTCGGCGAAATTGTTGTGGGAAATCTGTTAAATTTGTCTTTGCCAAATGATCCCTGTTATGCCAAACAATTCCCTACATTCCGCTAAAAGTCATCTCAATCATTTTTTGTGTGAACACGCCCGAATACAAAGAGAGATGTGGACGATTCTGTTGAGGAGTCTTGGCGTTTTTTTGCTCTTGACGAAATGTGCCCGATTTCGTAGAAGTCTTTTACGCGGTTTTCCCGATTCTAAGGTTTCCTTAAAAATGTCCCCGGGGACGAATTTTGAAATCATCCGAGAACGATCATGTCCCGATATTTCCTTTTACTCCTGTTTTCCCTCGTTTCAACCTCTTGGGCTGGAATTCAGTTTCCTTACCTTGCTGAAATCCTTGAGAATGAAACGTCTGTTTTTTCTGAACCAGCAGATGAAGGATATGAGACCTTGCAACTCCAACGAGGGGAGTGTGTCGAGGTACACCAAGTCCGTCCTGACGGTTGGTGTGCAATTCGACCTCCAATCGGCAGTTTTTCTTGGGTAAGCGGTTCCTATTTGAATGTTGGACAAAGCAATATAGGGATTGTGACGGTTGACAAACTTGCGTCGAGAATTGGCAGTCAAAAAGGTGACATCTGTCGGACGGTTCAGGTCCAGCTCAAAAAAGGTGAACGATTGGTTCTGCTTGAAAAAGTTGAAACCCCGGAAAATACGTCCAGCCCGATTTGGTACAAAATCGTCCCCCCGTCCGGCGAATTTCGTTGGATTCGCCAAGAATCCCTGTCCGACCCTGTTCCGCCCAAAATGCCCCTCTCTCAAGGATCACCGTTTTATGAAGGGCAAGGGACAAACCTGTCCGAACAGGGAAGAGCGAACCTGTCTGAACGGGAAAGAGGGAACCCTAATGAGGGGCAAAGGACAAAGGGGGCTGCACAACAAACTCGCATGAAATCAGCATCTCAATCGGTTGCACAATCGGTCGCGCGACCGGTTCCCCAACCAACTCCGTTGCGACAACCGACCCGGCAAATTCAACCGGTTGGGGTTCAACAAGTTGCCTTTCAACAGGCATACGAACAGGGGTACGAGGGGTACGAACAGGCAAATGAGGGGGTTGTTCCGCCCGATTATCCTCTTTCGGATGTTGAGATGAATTTCTATGTGACGTCTCAAACGGCTGTTCAAGCTCCCAACAACATACAAGACCGTTATCAAAGGGCTTTAGCGCAATTGAATCTGGAAGTGCAGACGGTGATGAATCGTCCGATTGACGACCGAACCTTTGAAATACTCATTCAAAAAGGTGAATCGCTTGTTGGAACAGCACCAAGTGAATTGGACCGGACCCGGGCAAGTCAATTGGTCAGTGTCCTGCAAAAGACACGAAGTGTTCGTCAACGAAATGCGTTGCGACGACAACGCCCCGATCAGCCGTTTTCAGGACCGCAAATTTCTGGACCGCAAACTTTTGCGTCGCAATCTTCACCGAACCCGAATTCCGTGCAAAAATCGCCGTTTAAGGCGTCCGGACGACTCGGTTGGTTCAGTCAACGACCAGAAGGATACCCCCCCTTTGCCGTTGTGAACGAACAGAACCAGATTGTTGCCTTGATTACTCCTGAAGCGGGCGTTGATTTGCAGTCTTATGTTGACAAACAGATTGCGGTTGACGGAAAATCAGGGGTTTATGTTAACGGAAACGAACGAATACCACATGTGAGTGCAACGGGGGTTTATCCTTTACAGTAATCAGCTTGTCGAGTTGTGGACTAGAATTTAACGGACGTTGGGAGAGAAAAATGGAAATACGGGATATGACGTTTGCAGACGGGGAACTGACACTCACGCTTTCTGGTCGGCTTGACAGTCTGAGTGCTCCTTTGTTTGAATCGGACATTTTGCCCCGATTGGAGAAGGTTGATTCGCTCGTTCTCAATCTTTCAGAACTGAGTTTTGTAGCGAGTGCTGGACTGCGTGTATTACTGACGATCCAGAAAAAGATGAGTGAAAAGCAAGGGCTGCATTTGAAGAACGTCCGTCCTGAAATCATGGAGGTCTTTGAGATGACCGGTTTCAACACCGTTTTGCACTTCATTTAGCAAATCCTCGCCCGCCCTTAACCCGCAGGGCTAACGCATAAAAATAAGGATTCATCGTTAATTTGGTCAAAATACACGTTTCAGACAAACACAACAGCCGGAAGGGAGCGCAGCGTACTGACGGTTTGTCTCAGTTGTCCCAAAATACGACCGTCAATACGGTGCTGCGCACCTCCTTTCCGGCTTTTGTTTTTCCTATTTTTTCAACATGTCTTCCTAAATTAACAATATTCTGATGCGTTAGCCCGCCCTTAACCCGGCGCAAGCCGGAATGAAATCTCATTACGCGCGCTCTGAGATTCCAGTCCCGCTTGCGCGGGACTAAGTATCCGATTTGCTAAATTCTTCTTCAAAAACGCATACCCTTTTCTTGAACCACTTTACGGACCGACCGCTTCACGAATCGTCCGGGCAATATCCGTGTTGTCAATATACCGTCCGCGACCCCCGTCAAATCCCCAAAACTCCCCCGCTTTTTCATCTGTTCCGCGAATCCACTTCTCAAACAAGTTACTTCCCGCCCCTTTTGCCCAAAGTGGAGCTAAAGCGTTCGTATGTCCCCCCGAACTGTAATGAACGGCCGGAATGGAACCGGCGAGATACGCCCCAACCGGACTACCAAATTTTAACGGTCCCCAAAGTCGTCCCGTCTCATGATCGGCAGTCACAATCAATAACGTTTCATCCCAATTGCTGTTCTTCTCAACCCAATCACAAACCGCCTCAATCGCTTTCGTAAAACCTGTATGGTGCATGATGCAATCCTCTATCACATTATCATGGTTCGCCCAATCAATTGCTCCCCCTTCGATCATCACAAAGAAACCAGAATCACCTTGATTCAAGACATTTAGCGCCCCAACGGACATCGTTGAAAGGGTCGGAATCTCACTCAACGCCTCTTTGCCTATTTTCTGCTCAAGACGTTTCGCCGCATAATCATTATCATTCGGAACACCGTCAACCGGGAGAACGGGATAACGGCAGGTCCGGGCAATACCGACCACTTTTTTCGGCAGTTTGTTTTCTGCATCCCGATTTTGATTGGAATCCGCCCCACAACCGGTTGCAAGACATTCAAAGTCCTCTTTCGAGTCTATCCAAGTAAAACCATTGTAATCACCTTGTATCAGCTTATTCCAAGTCTCTTCACCTCCTACATACTTGAACTCGGCTTTCTCCCGATCAGCAACGGGAGTTCCATTCTCAAAATAAGGGTGTCCTCCCCCCATAATGACATCAAGGGTCGGACCACTTACCATTTGGTTGAAAATGTCCGAATACTGTTCCCGCGATTTCACATGAGCTGCAACAGCAGCAGGGGTTGCGTGTGACGCTTGGACCGTTGTAACAGCCCCGGTTTTCTTTCCCCGTTGTTTGGCATACTCCGCAACCGTTTCAAGCGGTTTCCCCCCCCATTTGTCCGTCGAAATACGTCCATTTAAGGTTTTGGTTCCCGTATACATCGCAGTTGCAGCAGATGCCGAATCGGTCGTCTTTGCTCCATGAACACTTGCGTCAGCTCCCCCCGCATTTGCCCAAAAAACAGCCGGATCATAACCTGAACCGGGATTATCAAGCGTCGATTGCGGCGTCTCCTCTAAAACTTCATACGTCGTAACCCCAAGAGAAACCGGAAAATTTGCCAAATCATGGTAAACCTGTTTTCCGTCCGGTCCCAATCGCCAAAAAGTTCCCGCCAAATCCGCATTGAACCCCATTCCATCTCCAATCATCAGAATGACGTTTTTCGGCTGATGTTCGGCAAAAAGCGAGGTTGCGTAAAGAAGCAGGAACACGACAAAGAGAGTGCATGTTTTTTTCATAGGATTCAGGCGGAAAAAGGGGTTTATATGAGCCGGTTCGATGTTGCGTAGGGACGGAACGACAAAAGGACTCTGTAAATTTGGTACAAAATTTTACTGTTTCCAAACGGTTAGAAAGGGTTTGTTTTCCGATTGGAACGCGGGCATCCTGCCCGCATTTTTTTCCTAATGCAGGCAAGATGCCTGCGTTCCGACAAAATGTCCATTTTGTACCCGTTTTGGGTCTATCTCCAAACGGCTCAATGCACCTTCTGTTCTCAATAATCATTGAACCGCATTAAGGTTGGAATATGGAGTCGAACGGGCGTTTATTGACCAAACGGTAAAGCTGAGGTGTACAAACCGGGAATCGACTGTTGCGTGTTGTACATTTTCATGCCGAAATAGTTTCCAAACGCTTCCCAAAGGACATTACCAAAATGCTCTTGCGTGATTGCAACATGATGTGGAAAATGTTGCAGAAGAATCTCACGATAAAGTTTTTGGAGATTCGGGATACGACACCAACCATAACAGCCGAATGTAACGGCCGGATTGTCTTCAAATGCCCCTTCTGCAATAACGGCATGCCAATTCGAGTCCACATCCTGCGTGATTCGGAATAAAGTAATCGGACCTGGTTTTGCAATAAAATCAACCGTTCCTTGCGAGTCGGCAATTTTGGCTCCGTCCCCTTTGACCATAATTTGATGTGTTCCGAACTGAATCGGGGTCCGGGCAAAAACGCCGGGAAAAACTCCACAATGCCAAATGTTCGCCAAATTTTCGTCCTCATTATGCAGATTGTTCCAATCCGCCAAACCAGATGGTGTTCCACTTGCAAGCATTGCAGCGTGCATTGACAAAGTTCCAAGCATGTCGGATTCACAAGCACAAGGAATTCCGTCATTTCCGATTCGGCTCATTGCTGTACAGGAACAACAACCATAATTCTGTTGCAACGAATTCCAGCATTGGACCCCAAAAGCGTCAATGCCGTGTTCAACCTGAAAACGGCGCAGGAACAGTTCCAATTTGGCACTTCGCAAAATGGATTGGTCGGCAACCGAGGAACAGTTGGAAAATTTTCGGGTTGATTCCATCACCTTCTGCAAATCAGGGTCCGTATCCGAAATACGGGTTGCACCTGCAATTGCTTCTGAAAGATCGAGAACGACCGCAGTTGGACCGAGTTGTTGCAGTTTTTTTTCACTGTAACGACAGGTCCAGAACGCTTCTGGACGTGCTCCGATTTGGGCGTAACGGGCATTTTTGACCCCTTTGACGACGCGAGAGGTCCGGGCGAACCAATCGAGGTCTTTTGCAAAGGAGGGATCGCGGGGATAACAGATTGGGGTTGTTGCGACGGTGTATTTTGCGCCCAATTGTCGAAGAACGTCACATTGCGAGAGGAGACCACAAAAGGAATCCCGGCGTTCGGTTTTCATCGTCAGCACTTCTTCTTCATGACAACCAAAGAGCATAATGGGGACGTTCAGTCCAGCTTTTTTGACAGTTTGGGCAACAGCGGTTTCTTCGCCAAAATTGACGCAACCGACGATGATACCGTCCACATCTTCACGACGGAACATTTCCGCAGTCAGATCAGCTTCTTTCAGCGTCGAAACACAACCGACTTCCGTCTGCTGTTCTGAGGGGACGACAACCTCGATTCCGGCCTTGTTCATTGCCGCAATCGTTTCCTGACGCATTTCAGCAGCCAATTTGGAACTGAAAAAACCGCGATTTGCCGGAATAAAGCCAAGTTTAACTTTCTTGTTCATCATTGTTGTTCTCTTAAAGTGTTAAATGATTAGGGGATAGGGGTTGGGGGATAGGGAGGAGCGACCTCAACGTTTAGCCGCGATACACCGTATCGCGCGTAACGAGATTTTAATACGCGCGGAACGATGTTCCTCGGCTAAACGAAAAGTCTCCTCCCAATCCCCTATCCTTTACTCCCCCAGTTCTTCCAGTTTCAGACGGACTGTCATAATGTAAGGTTCCTGCCCCTCTTCCCAATGTCCATACGTCGTTGTCACAATCGTATCATCCGGCAAGACGACAACTCCCGGATATGCACAATCGGCCCCTTTTGTGTTGTGCATGAGACGGACCCGGTATTGCCCCTCCTTGCCGTTTTTAAGATCGTCATACGTCCCAATCCAAGCAACCCAATCACCAAATGTTGGACTTCGTTCAATACTGTTGGGACTGACATCTCGAAATGAGATGAACAGACGACCATCTTGGGTTGTGCGGATTGTGTGTCGGTCCCCGCAAAGAACAGCAGGAAGAGGTTGGGGATTGCTCCAGGTTTTCCCCTCATCTTGCGAAAAAATAATCTGCGAGTTGGTTCGTCGGGAATTTTCACGCAACAAGAGAGCAATTTCCGTTCCGTCAGGTGATCGAACAGCACCCGGTTCACAAAGGTGCATCTCGGAACCGGACCAAAGGGTTTCCGGTTGACTCCAAGTCAATCCTCCATCTGTTGAAATCGTTTTATACAGGGTGAAAACAGGCGGAATCCGTCCTCTTTTGCGTTTGGTGAAGTAACGACCATCATCATGAAAAAAGGCGGCATAATGTCCCGGACCTGTTTTTAATTCAATCACATCCCCCATTACAACGATTCCTCCCCAATCGCCAATTGGTGTAAGCGGGGACCAAGATTGACCGTCATCTTCAGAAACGGCGATTCGGGCAGGATAGAGACCGGAAAACAGGATGATCCGTTTTGTTCGGTTTGCGTCAAGAACCCGATGTAGGGTTGGAACTTCGAGACTGCTTGACCAATTGTCCGGCGTTGGAAGTCGGTCCGACCAACTCTTTCCCCCGTCTTCACTTTTTTTGTAAACGATTGCGCCCCGACCGTGTCCTTTGGGATAAACACAAAGGATCGTCCGACCATCTTCCAACAAAAGCGTCGTCGGATGTCCCAAATACTGGTTGGGTTCACGATCAACCAGAATTTGTCGCTCTTTCTGGTCGGCAAGATCAATCATTGGAATGGTGATTCGCCCTAAATGATCCTGACTCAACAATGTTTTTGTAGGTCCCAGTAAACCCAGAATAACCAACCAACCCAAAATGAGATGCCCCAACAATCCCCCTTGAGTGTTGGAATGACCAAACCGTCCTGAGTCTAAGCGCAAAGTGGTCAACGGGAATATGTATTTCAACATAGTGTCTTTTTACATTCAAAGTTGGAGATTCGGATTCGGTTAAAAAACTTCTGCATTGAGACTGGGATATGAAAATACCCGCTTAGACGACTCGTTGCTCATGCTGCTTTTGTAGTCCCTTTAGGGACGGCCCATTTGTAGCCCGGGGTGTAGGGAGCATAAGCGACCGCAACCCCGGGTTAAGCGTTCCCCCCTCAAAACAAGCTCCAGAGGAGCGACCTAATTTACATCTATTTGCATGTGCCTTTTTTATTTAGGTCGCAGCTACGCAGCTCATTTTTTGGGCTGTATTGAACCCGGGGTTGCGCTGCGCTTCACCCCGGGCTACAATTAGGTCGCCGCTAATGCGGCTTTCACACACCTGTCTTCTGATCTTCTCAGTATTCTCATTAACATTAACGGTTTTACGAATCGTTTTGGAGTAGGGGGGAGAAAAATTTTCCGTTGATCGACAAGAATCGTGATATGAGAGTATTGTCTTTCTTTAAGAGGGGGGTGCTGATTTTTGAAAAAGTAGATGTTAAACTTGGTTGGGTAGTCGGTTTAACAAGGCTCATTAAACACAAACAAACGAGGAACAAACAGGGACTTGTATGAAAAAAATTCCGAGAGATTTGGATGAGGGGACGATTCGTCGGATTGATTGGTTTGAACTGATTCCGGCAGTACAGATTCCGCGAGCATTCAGGGTTGCAACCGGTTTTCACCCTATGTGGGCCGGGACGATTGGTGTTTTGCTCTCCGTCTTTTTCGCTTTTTCACTGAATGTCGTTCATCAGGATGATTCAGGAGTGCGTCTCGCTCCTCAATCAGGAGAAGCGATTGCCGAAGAGATTATTGCCGAACAGTTGAAATCTCCCGGGGGTGATATTTCGAGCACGACGTTGACCCGAAAAATCATCACGAAACCGTCAACGGATAATACGGGTGAAACGGGAGATAAAGTTGTTCCTTATGCGGCCGATGAAATTGCGACTCTTTCCGACCTGAACATTTCTTCGGATGAGACCTTTCGTGTTTCAACGTTGCAACTTCCAACATTTGAGGAGTCCTTTTCGGGCATTATCGCGCCTTGGAGATTTTTGAGTGATGTTATTACCCAATTTATTCCCCCCAAGTCAACCTTTGCCGGAAATGCCCGATCCCTTCTTTGGATGTTCTTGATGATTGTTCTTTGGACTTTTATTGGAGGAGCAATTACAAGAACGGCTGCATTGCAGCTGACGATTGGACGGTATGAACGTTGTTCCCAGATTTACCAGTTCCTCAACAAACATTGGAAATCGTATATCGGAGCATTAGCGGTTCCCCTCTTTGGAATCGTGTTTTGCGCAACCATTCTCTCAATCGCCGGTCTGCTGTTTCAATTGCCCGTCCTGAACTACATCATTGCCGTTTGCTTTCCCGTTTTGCTCCTCCTCGGATTCGTCATCTCCTTGCTTGGAATCGGTTTGCTCTTTGCTTGGCCCCTTATGTTCGCCGCAATTAGCGTTGACGGATCGGACGCTTTCGATGCTGTTAGTCGCTCCTATTCCTACATTTTTCAACGTCCCCTTCATTACCTGTTCTATTTCTGCACTGCTGCTCTGTTGGGTATGGTCGGTTGGTTCTTTATCGCTTGGTTGATTGACTTTGCAACCTATCTCGCCGTTTCATGGTGTGGTGTTCCCTATCTTAATTTTGCTGCAATGCAACTTCCAATCGGGACAGAGTATCTCCAGAAAGTCACCCCTTATCAACGAATCGTTCTCAGTTGGAGCTGGTGTTTTCAATTGACCAAAGTCGGTTTCCTGTTCTCCTATTTCTGGACCAGTTCGACGTTGGTTTACCTTTTGTTAAGGCGGAGTGTGGACGGAACACCGTTCGATCAGGTCAAGCTCGGAAAAGAACAGGGAGAGACGGAACCTCTTCCGCCGATTCAGCAGGATGAATCAGGGGCCCCGGAAATTCTTAAAACCTGACCGAACGACTTTTTTGGCCGAGAGAGGGGGAAAAAAGGGGGGCGTGAAAAGAGCAAGAATGGGGAGAGGGAAAAAATCTCCCCCCCTCATTGTCAATTGCCCCATTTCTTTGGTATGATACCGGTTCTCTTTGTGAACCAAGATGTCCCTTTTGCGCTTTTGAACTGTTTGAAACCGACGCATTATGTTTGAGTCCTTACAAGAAAGTCTGAGTTCGGCAATCCGTACCCTAAGAGGTCGGGGAAAATTGTCGGAGTCGAACATGCGCGAAGGTCTCCAACTTGTGCAAAAATCGCTCCTTGAAGCCGACGTGAGCTTTTCCGTCGTCAAGGACTTTATGAGTCGGGTTTCCGAACAAGCATTAGGTGAAGCCGTAATGAAACGGCTTGACCCGACGGAGCAGATTGTTAAGATCGTTCACGAAGAACTGGTCAACTTAATGGGACCGGTCGATCACTCGCTCCACCTGAAAAAACCGCTCTCGATTTTGATGCTTTGCGGTTTGCAGGGATCAGGTAAAACAACAACTTGCGGAAAGTTGGGCAAGTTGCTTGTTGCAAGGGGATCGAAACCGATGCTCGTTGCAGCCGACTTGCAACGACCGGCTGCAATCGACCAGTTAGAGATTCTGGGCAATTCGCTCGGAATTCCGGTTTATACCGACAAATCGGCGAAAGACCCCGTTGCCGTTTGTCAGGAAGCGGTTCGAATCGCCAAAGAAAAAGGGGCGGATGTCCTGATCCTCGATACTGCCGGTCGATTGCATATCGATCAGGAATTGATGGACCAGTTGACGCGCATAGAAAAACGTCTGGAACCGGACCAAGTGTATTTTGTCGTCGATTCCATGACCGGGCAAGATGCGGTCAATAGTTCCAAAGCGTTTAATGAAGCGTTGGAACTGGACGGGGTCATATTGACGAAGTTGGACGGTGATGCTCGCGGGGGTGCAGCATTATCGGTTAAGGGCGTAACCGGGGTCCCAATTAAGTTTATGGGAACCGGGGAAACACTTGATGCTCTCGAAGAGTTTCATCCTGAACGATTAGCGGGTCGGATACTTGGAATGGGGGACATGCTCACCTTTATTGAGCAAGCTCAGGAAAAGTTGGATCAGGAGGAGCTTGAAAGGGCCCAAAAGCGGTTAGAAAAAGGCGAGTTCACGCTTGACGATTTTCGCAAGCAGATGGGGCAGATGAAGCGTTTGGGTTCAATCAGCAAGTTGATGAGTTTCATTCCGGGAATGGGGCAAATCAGCAAGATGATGGGGGACATGAACCTTGATGCTGACGATCAGATGCGGCAGTTTGGGGGGATGATTGATTCCATGACCCCGGCCGAACGACGTGATCCCCGGATGATCGATCAAAGTCGTCGTCGTCGAATTGCAGCAGGAGCGGGTGTCGAACCCCAACAAATCAACGAACTGGTCAAAACATTTCTGCCGATGTCGGAGATGATGAAGTCGATGAGTTCGATGAATATGCGGGACCGAATGAAAGCGATGCAGGGTCTAACGCAGAAAATGCAGCAAAACCCTCAAGGAACGTTGCAATCAACAAAGGTTGGAACGGGAAAGCGGTTGTCCGCCAAAGAAAAAACGTCGGCAAAAAAAGATCGGGAACGAGAAAAACGACGTCGAGAACGCGAACGAAAAAAGAAGTAACAACCACATCATTAGTCTGTTTATTTTTGGAGGATTACTAAAACGTGTCAGTAAGAATTCGATTGAAAAAGATGGGCCGAAAACATCGCCCCTTCTTCCGTATGTGTGTCATGGATGCCCGTTGTCCGCGAGATGGTCGTGTCCTCGAAGAGGTCGGGACATACGATCCTATGGTCCCCGAAACGGATGCTCGCGCCTTGCTTAATGCAGAACGGATTGTTTATTGGTTGGGGGTTGGCGCACAACCTTCGGATAAAGCAGCCGTGTTGATTAAGAAGTATGGGCAAAATGGGACACATTTGAGTGCTCAACAGTCAGCACTTGAACGATTAGCTCAGAAACGGCGACGTCCTTCCGTTAGTGAAATTCCCGCTCCCCAACCCCGATCAAGGAAAAAGGTTGAGAAAGTTGCGGAACCGGTTGCTGCAACTGTCATTGAACCGGTTGTTGTAACCGTCGTTGAAACGGTTGTGGAAACGGTTGAGACAACAGCCTGATAATTGCCTCATTCCCATTTTCGCTGGAGATACACTGTTTCCGATTCGACACTCTGTTTTTTTGTGTCGAATCAACTGTGTAGAAGCAGGAAGGTGCGGGGATTGACGAACATTTTGCGCAATGAAGACATTTGAAGTTCTCACGCTTTTTCCCGGAATTTTCGAGGGATTTCTCTCGGAGAGCATGTTGAAAGATGCGATTGATCGTGAACTTTTGAGTGTTCGACTGCATTATATTCGGGATTGGGCGACGGACCGGCAGAAAATGGTTGATGATCGTCCGTATGGAGGAGGAGCCGGTATGGTCCTCAAAGTAGACCGGGTTGTTCCTTGCGTTGACGATGTTCAGAAAAGGGAGGAACAACCGGGACGGTTGGTCATGTTGACCCCGCAAGGACGGACGTTAAATCAGCAGATTGTTGAAGAATTGGCCCGGGAAGAGCGGATATTGCTCCTTTGCGGCCGATATGAGGGGTTTGACGACCGGATTTCGCAGATTTTGCAGCCGGATGAGATTTCAGTCGGCGATTATATCCTCAATGGAGGGGAAGTTGCTGCAATGGTGCTCATCGAGTCCGTTATGCGACTGGTTCCCGGCGTTTTGGGAGATGCGGATTCGTCCCATTTTGATTCCTTTTCGCAAGGAAACCGTATGTTGGATTTTCCGCAGTACACGCGACCGCGCGAGTATCGCGGTTTGGAAGTCCCGGAGATACTCTTAAGTGGGAATCATGCGGCGATTGCCAAATACAGGGAACAGGCGAGTCGTCAACGGACGGAAGAACGCCGACCGGATTTGCTTCAATCGACGACGGATAAGGGTGTATAACGTAAAAACATTGAAATTAAATAGCGCGGTTATTCCGCATGAATTTTATTAGTCAGAAGACCAGTTAGAAGGAAGTCACATGTCACAACAGATTATGAATTTGGTCGAGAGCCGGACCAAGAAAGCGGAAGTTTCCCCGTTTGAAATTGGTGATACCGTCAACGTGCATTGCCGGATTCTCGAAGGAGAAAAGGAACGGATTCAGATTTTTAACGGAGTCGTGATTGGACGAAGTGGAGGAGGAACCCGCGAAATGTTTACGGTTCGCCGAATCGTCGCCGGAGAAGGTGTCGAACGGAAATTCCCGGTTCATTCGCCCCGAATCGCCAAAATCGAAGTCGTCCGTTCAGCCGTTGTTCATCGCGCTAAACTCTACTTTTTGCGTGATCGAGTCGGAAAAGCAGTCCGCTTGACCGAACGTCGGGTTGAACGCAAAGTCGATGAGACGAAAGTCAAGAAGGAACGACGAGGAAACAAGGGCAAAAAGGCTCGCGCTGTTAAAGCAGCTGCAATGTCTTCTGCCGAATAAGTTTCCTTGTGTCAATCATGGACCTTTGTTTTGCGTCCGAAGAGGAACAGCATGTTCATTACATGCAGATTGCCCTGAAAGAAGCACACTTTGCTTGGTCGGAGCAGGAAGTGCCGATTGGGGCTGTTGTTGTGTGTCAGAATCGGGTCATTGCGCGAGCCTATAATCAACGGGAACAGTTGCGTGATCCGACTGCACATGCGGAAATGCTTGCAATCACACAAGCAGCCGAATCGCTTGGTTCTTGGCGTTTGGAAGAGTGTACACTGTATGTGACGCTTGAACCTTGTCCTATGTGTGCGGGCGCAATCATTCAGGCGCGAATACCGCGAGTCGTTTTTGGGGCGTTTGACCCCAAAGCGGGCGCAGTCCGCTCTCTTTACCAATTACTGGAAGATCAACGGTTCAATCATCGTTCGGAAGTCATTTCCGGGATTCTTGCCGAACAATGCGGGTCACTTTTGACCGAATTTTTTCAGGAACAACGCCGATTGGGGAAAAAGTAGGCGGACCAATGATTCGGACATTATCAGGACATGAGGAAAATGCCCCGTTTTCGGCAGTCTTCAATCATGGAGTCGGGCCAAATGGACGCTTGGACTTCGCCGACATGAGCACAACGGAAGAGGAACAGGCAGGTTCGGGATTGGCCGATCCCCCCGCCAATTGAAAAAGGCAGTTCATCGTTCAGCAAAAGGGAATGGAAAAACAGCGATTGTCGGTCAGGACAACCTGCTATTTCCAGTTGACGCAAAAGGGCCGCTTTGTCAACCCGAACTCCCATTGAAGAGAGTTCAAGCGAAGAACGTAAAATCGGGTTCCAGACGAGCAGATCGCCGTTTAGCCCCTTATAACCGGGAGATGTCTCGGTTGACCAATCATCATAATCGGGCGCACGACCATCATGTTTTTCGCCGTTTTCGAGAACGGAACCGATTCCGATCAGGAAGACTGCACCGAATTTCTCGGTTATACGGTTTTCCCGCTCTTTGGGGGACAGGTTGGGATACATACGCAACAAATCTTCCGAATGAATGAACGTGATTTCATCTGGAAGAATCGGCGTAATATGGTGAAACGTTTCGCACACCTTCTGTTCCATTGTTTTGAGGACCTGAAAAATGTTCCTCACTGTTTTTTTCAGGTACTCCAACGAACGGTCCTCTTCCCGAATCGTCTGTTCCCAATCCCATTGATCGACATAAAGTGAATGTAAAGCGTCCAAATCCTCGTCCGCCCGAATCGCATTCATGTCTGTGTAAAGACCATAACCGGGGGTAATGTTGTAAGCAGCGAGTTTCATCCGTTTCCACTTCGCAAGAGAATGGACGACTTCGGCCCGACGATCACCTAGCGCGCGAATCGGGAAGGAAACGGCCCGTTCAATCCCGTTCAAATCATCGTTAATCCCAGTTCCCGAAAGAACAAACAGAGGAGCGGTCACTCTTCGCAAATTCAGCCGAGTTGCCAACTCCTTCTGAAATGCCGTCTTCAAAAAATCAATCGCCTGCTCCATCATCTCAGGAGCCAGTTTCGCTTTGTAATCGGTCATTGGATAGGGGATAGGGGATAGGGGATAGGGGATTGCGCTATTTGGTTGGGAAAAAATGGAAACGTTGGGCAACATTATTGTTTTCTCACAATACGGAGAATACGCAAGTATCCCCGGTTGAGTTTCAGGAGAAGAGAACGGCAAAGCAAGAACAATAACGGGAAGAGAGGGATACAAGTTCCCCGTTTGAAAGTCTCTTTATCGCCTGATCCTGACCTGATTGTTCACAATTGCCGTAATTGTTCCGTCGATTGAAGCATGTATTTCCGCGCCCAAAACCGGTTTGCCGTCTTTGACTCCTCGCGTTGCAATCAATTGACCCCGCTTGACCAATTGTCCAACCTGAACGACCGGTTCAGACGGAACACCAATATGTTGCTTTAACGGAATGTTGACTTCAGCAACAATGATTTCGTTTGGAAGAAGAGGAGCTTTGTTGAGAAAAGAACTTAAACCGGCTCTTTGAATCAACCGCGAAGTCGGCGTTTTACGGTTTTTCATGTGCAAATCAGCCCGATTTTGCTGAAAAGGCGGATCAAGATACCGTTGATTGGCTGAAAGTAATCGGCGTTTATTTTCGGCGCAGACATTTTTCGGGTCGAGACCTTCAGGACAGGAATAAGTGCTGCAAAGATTACATTCACAGCAGAATTGGGTTCCCGGAACATCGGCGTTTCGAGAGAGGTTGAAACCAAGACTTCTCATTGCGCGATGAGGTTCAATCGGATGTCCAAGCAAATTTCTTGGGCAAAGTTCGGTACAGAAACAACATTGGTCACATGCAGATCGGCCAATTCGGGCGATTTCGTTCCATGTTCTTGACATTCGGCGGATGATCGAATGATCGCGGGGTAAAACAATGATTCCCCCCGTTGTTTTTGTGACCGGTTTGCTTAAATCGGTTTCAAGCGACCCCATCATCACCCCGCCGATGATGAAACAAGGGTCTTGCGTCGTTATTTTTCCGGCAGAAGGGAGACAGTCGGAGAGAGAAGCTCCGATTGGAACGGCGACTGAACAGGGATGTTCGACTGCTCCCCCGATTGACAGGTATTTGGTCAGAACGGGGGTCATTTTCGAGGACGCAACATTGATTGCGGTTTCAACGTTGAGGACAACGGCCCCGACGTTGAGCGGAATTCCCCCGGGCGGAATAACCCGATTCGTCGTCTCGTAAACCAAAATGAACTCATCTCCGGCCGGATAAGCGTCCTCAAGCGGAATAATCTCCATGTTCCGAACCAAATGAGGTCGAAGATGTTCAATGACCTTGTTGTACTTCTTTTTCAGACCAATCAATCCTCGTTTTGCGCCGACACATTCCATTCCAAGGGCGAGACCGAGAACCAGTTTTTCTGGATCATGCAGAATCAGTTCTTTGTCTTTATGCAGAAGGGGTTCACATTCAGCCGCATTGATAATTACGGTGTCCGCTTGAGCCGATAATTTAACATGGGTTGGAAAACCGGCCCCGCCTGCTCCGACGATTCCCGCTGATGCAATGATTTCCTGTTGAGTGATCGTTGACATGAATGATCCCGTTTGTTCCGATGATGACGAATTGATTGCGGCAGTTGCTGACAAATTCTGACAAATTGTAGACATTTGATAAAATAGGCAGACTGCTAAAGGGGGGATCGGCTTTTTTCTTGGGAAAATGGAGGAAAACGTCTGTTTTTCACCCTCATCCTATGTTATAATACTCTTATCTGGTTCATTATGATACACTTGCACATTTTTTATGGACGTTCAATTATCCATATTCATTCAGGGCCAATTGCGGGCAACTCGGACCATTTCGCCCCCTTGCGTTATTGGTCGGAGTCGACAAGCGGACCTTACAATCGGACATCCGGCTGTGAGTCGTAAGCATTGTGAACTGTTTGTCAAAAAAGGGGAACTGATGATTCGTGATGTCGGTTCGCTCAACGGGACATTCGCTAAAGGTAAGCCAATTAGCGGGGAAATGATGATCCCTTCTGGAGATTCGTTCCAAATCGGCGAAATGGTTTTCGTCGTTATCTATCAAAAAGTTCAAACCAATCGGGACACTTCCAAACCGCTTGTGAATATGGCGAGCGACTCTTCCTCGGTCCTCAGTCCCTCTTCCAGTCTTGACCTCATTGACCTCTCCAACCTCCCCCTTGTCATTCCCCCGTCCTAAAGAGAGAAGGTAGAAGTGAGGAGATAGGAGGAAAGAAGGAGGAGACAGGAAGATACAGCGTCTCGCGAGTTAACTGGTTCCTTCCCTTTTTTGGGGACTTCGTTCTCAGTTCTTATTCTCCTTTTTCCATTCTCCATTCTCACTTCTACCTTCTAACTCCTATAAAAAAGCAACGAAACTGTGTATAACATGAGAGTTTTTCACCTGTCAGATACGAACGCTTTTTCGCCGTTCAAAAAGGAGTTTGAGCAAAATCATCCCGAAATGGTCGTTTCTCTTGTCAAGGTGAACGGAAAAACGGCGTTGCAACCGGAACAACAGGGGGTTCGCGTTTTCTGTATTTATGAAGGAGACGGGGAAGTCTATCTCGAATCCGGTTATCAAACACAGGAAGGGGACGGTCATCCTCTTTCTGAACTGTATGGACGTGATTTTATGTCGGACGAGTTGGTTTCGTCGTTGAACCGGATCGAAACCAATATGGAAACGTTTCATCCTAAAGCGGAACTGCCAATCCGGGCAATTCTGAATCGACGACGAGGTGAATTTTACGTTGGAGACGTTGCAGGTGAACTTTGGAAACTGTTGGAACAGGTTCCCCGCCCTTATTCAAGTGACCCGGGGACCGAAGAAGCGATTAAAACGCTCTTTCGTCTGAACCGGGAAATCGGTATTTCCGTTAAGTTCGTTGATTCTTGGGAACCTGTTCAACCGGGCGATCAACTCCTTCTTGCCGGAAATGAAAAATTGGCTGTTCGGGGAAATTTTTCCGCCTTTTCCCTTGAAAACCGAAATCTTCGTTCTTTTCCCGTTTCAACCGTCCGACGTTTGAAATATCTCCTTGATACAGCAGGGGGATGTTCTCCCGGTTTCGACCCTTTTCGACGACTCCCGCTCACTTGGTTGTCAAATGACCCTGAAAAAGCAGGAGATGGAATCAACTTTTTGAACAATCACGTTGTCAATATTCCTGCTGAAACATCTCCCGCTCATTTTCATCCTCGAAAACCGATCAACGGCGGTATTCCTCAGCATGAACTGTATCTGGTTCTTGATCCAACTGTTCACCATCTTTCAACAAATGGTCGTTCTTCCTCCCTTTTGCTGTTCCCTGATTTGTCGAATTTAGGTCAATTCGAGGAACATGAACTGGAACCGGGAATGTTGGTTGACATTCCCCCGGGAACGGGACATCGAGGATTGAATGTTTTTGCCAATGTTTTGACGATTCCCGGTTTCAAACCGCAGAATGAATTTTATATTGACCGGGACATTCAGGAAAGAACGGGGGGGACTGCTCCGTCCAACCCGGCTCATTGGGGGAGTAAGAATTATACGAATCTTGACGACTTCTTTTGAATTGTTGGGGTTCAATTCTGAATTTTTCGGGTTCAAAACAGTCTCGTCGTTTCCCAAACGATGATATACGACATGAATCATTGCGACACTAGGGAGTCGGGATTGTGCCAAACAAATCGGGGGTCTGGAGATCGTCTTTTCCCAAATTCAGTGAACTACTCGGTCCAAATGCTCCATTTCCAAGCGGGAGAACACTATTTCCAAGAGGTTGAGTTCCATTCCCAATCGGATTCATCCCATTTCCAATTGGATTCAAGTCGTTTCCATTTGGAGTCCCCGTTCCAACCGGAGTTAAACCGGGTTGTTCTGGGACACGAGAAATCGACAGTTGCTGTTGTAACTTTTTGGACAACTCTTGAAGACCAAAGTCCGTTGCAACCACTTTTCCGTTTTTGCCAATTAAAATCAAGGTCGGCAATTCGGTCACACCATAATAGTCCGAAATCTTTTTTCCTCCTTTCTCGGACAGACTTGAATCACAAATCTGCGTCCAAGGAATAATCTCTTTGTCAACATATTTCTGCAAATCTTGTGGAGTGTTGTCAACATTGACCCCAACAATTTCAAAGCCCTGTCCGCGATATTTCTTATAGAGGTCTTTCAAAACAGGAATGGAAGCGAGACAGGGTTGACACCATGACGCCCAAAAATCAACCAAAACCACTTTGTCTTTGAAATCATTACTGTTGATTTTGGTTCCGTTGGGAGTGACACCGACAAACGGCATTGGATTGCCGGGCAATCCCAAACGTCGGGCTGCACCTTGCAATTTTTTACTGTAAGTGACATCATCCTCGAATTTTGACTTGGCATAAATTTCCGCCATATCCATGTAGGTTGTGACCGCAAATTTCGTGTCTTTTTCCGCCAAATCTTTTGCAACCTGTAAAAGATGTTTAACGGTCTGTTCCGCCTCTTTAGTAAAATTCTTCCCCGCATATTCCTTGATCGCTTTTTCAACGGCATAACGATCTGTACCGTCCCCCGCTTGTGATTGTTGAACGGCAAGTAATTGTCCCCTGAAAATCTGTTGCTCACACTTCGCAATCAAAGGACGATAGGCTTCATCGTTCTCCAATTGAATCAGCAGTTGTCGCAATTCCTTCACCTGATCCGGTTGTATCGTCAAATTTTGCATGTAAAGCGTCAACAAAACACGCAGTTGGACCGCAACCGTCCATTTGCGAAGTTCCGGCGAAAGACTCTGCCGCAAAAGTTCAGTACATGATTGATTGAGTTGGTTTAACGTGTCTTTATCTCCTGCAACCAATTGCCCCGCCCCTAAAAGATTCGGATTCTTTTGCAGTATGTCCCCGATTTGGGCAACTTGCGATTCAATTGCTGAATCGGCTGCAATCAATCCCCGGGAACCGTTGAGGAGAAAAAAAACGAAGAAAATGAAAAGCAGAAGATGACGCATGATTAAAAGGGGAAACGTTAAAAGGGGAAACGTCGGTTGGGATTCGGATTGCGGGTCTGATCGACAAAACGACGCGATCAGTATATTCCCAAGTAAGTCGATCAATGTCGGTCAAAGTGTTCAATGATTGACCATGCTTCTTTAGGGGTTTCGACATATTTGAACAGTTCTAGGTCTTCCCGGTCAATCACGCCGTTGTCAACGAGAAATGGGAAGTTGATCGCTTTTTCCCAGAATTCACGTCCAAAAATGACAATCGGCAGTTGCTGCATTTTTCGAGTCTGTCGCAACGTCAATGCTTCAAACAGTTCGTCAAAGGTTCCAAAACCGCCCGGAAAAACGACCAATGCTTTTGCCCGCAAAAGGAAATGGAGTTTTCTCATTGCGAAGTAATGAAACTGAAAACAGAGATGTGAGGAAACATAAGGATTCGGATGTTGCTCATAAGGGAGTTTAATGTTCAGACCGATTGATTCGGCCCCCTCTTCAAATGCCCCGCGATTTCCCCCCTCCATAATGCCGGGTCCTCCTCCTGTACAGATAACGTAATCAAGGGGTTGTCCCATTTTTCGTGCAATTGCCTGTTGAGACTTTTGTGCAACGAGCGCGGAAAATTCTCGGGCCAATTCATAATACTCACTTAAATTGACCTGTTGGTCGACCTTTTTTCGCTTCTCTTGCAACTCCCAATCGCCCGGATTGGCGTCCAACGCTTTTTGGGCGTCATTCCGTCGCAATTCCGCTTTTGCGCGATCAACAATCCGGGCACTTCCAAAAACAATAATGGTCGAACGAATATGATGATGTCGCAAGTACATTTCCGGTTTCATAAACTCCGCTTGAATTCGGAGTGAACGGGCTGTATCACTGTGCATGAACTCCGGGTCCAAAAACGCAATTGGATAACTCGGCGAATCATAAGTATCCGGTTTGCTGATTTGCAAATCTTTATCATTCTGTTCATTATTTTTTTGCATCACTTCTCTCTTCCGATTCCTTAAAGTACCTGTTTATAATTTCTGTTCACAAATTTCTGTATTTAATTTCTATATTCAATTGTTTTTTTGTCCTGTTTATTCGATTCACCCTGTTGATCCTGCTCAGACATGTTTCTGAACGAAACGTCTTTCTAAATGAAATCGAACGGAATGAAACTAAGGGCTTTTTGAACCTTGTTCTTCCAAGGAGGAGTCCGTCAAAACAGTTTCCTGCACGACAATATGTGCTGAAATGCCGGGCAAAGACTCAACCAGTTGCAATCCTTGTTCGGGACCGAGTACACTGATTGCTGACGCAAGGGCATCTGCTTCAATCGCGGTCGTTGCAAAAACAGTAACGAGTGCTTGATTGACCAAAGGAAAACCGGTTCGGGGGTCAATAATGTGCGAATACCGTTTTCCGTCCAGTTCAAAATACTGAAATGTATCACCTGAAGAGGCAATTGCCCGATTATCAAGGTTCATCGACCAACGAGGAGTTCCGTCATGTTCGAGCGGACCAATTGTAACGGTCCAACCGTTCATTGGGGGATCGCCTAATCGCATGTCCCCCCCCGCGTCAACGAGGACCACATTGATTCCTTCCTGTTGAATCAACTCGAACGCCTGATCGATTGCATATCCTTTTGCAATCCCGCCCAAATCCAAACGCATACCTTTTTGGGCGAATCGAATGGAATGGTCGGACTCGCGCAATTCCCATAACGGCAGACCGAGAGAATTTCGGGCGGTTTCGATTTCTTCAGATCGGGGCCATTTTCGTTGACGCTTTGCTCGTCGCCAAATTTGTACCAAAGGAGAAATGGTTACATCGAACGCCCCTTTTGATATTTGACCGAAATGCCGAGCTTGTTCGAGAACGAAAAAAAGATCATTGCTGATTGGAAACCAACCGTCTTCGTCCGGTTGCGCTTGCCCCTCTTCTCGGTTGACACATTGTTCTTTATCTGTTGCAGGTTCTGTATCTGTTAGAGAAGGGGGAAAAAGGACAAACCGTTGATCGTTATTCCGGGCAAGTCGGACAATTTCACTCTCATTGTCGTAATCGCTCATTATTGCGTTGAGCTGTTCAAACCGATTGAATGCTTTTTGTGCAACGGACTCGGCTTTTTCGGCGGAATCGGTGTAAAGGATGATTTTAACGGGGACCCCCATTTGCATTTGTTCAAAGACAAACCGTTCCAATCCATATAACATGGTTGGACCAATAAAAAGAATCAGCAAAAAAACGGCAAATCGATGTTGTATCATTGCGGTCCTATTCCGGCAAAACTTCATTTGCCGTTCCATGTTGTTGAATTCCCAAATGTCTTGAAAACAAAGAACAATTGAATCCGCTGAATTGTATTAGGTTGGCGTGCAGATGTTTTTTCAGACAAACAATGCAAAGTTGGAGTATAACGGAGATTTGGAGTATAGCAGAGATTTTTTGGGGGACAATATGACGTTTGCTCTGAAATCACCGAGAGAACGGCATAATAAAATGAGCAATTTGGTTAAAATACACAAAACAACCAGAATGAAAAAAATAAAAAGATTAGTGACACTCTCAGCATACGCAAGATTCACGGAAAAACAGGGAACCAAATAGACACAAAAATCGGCAAGAGCGGATTTTGGCCCTTCTGTCAAAACCGGTTATCAAATGGTGTCAAAACTTATCAAGTTTTTTCCAACTCTTTGTTTTTACCAAATTACAAAATTGCCAAATTACAAAATCTCTCTGTATCTTTTGTGTTTTCATGCGAAACATCCCCTCAAAAGGACGTTACAGTTCACTTGAGGTTGTAAAATTTTTTCAAAAAATTGCTCTGGTCTTCTTTGCAACATTTGGCTATTCTCCCCCAACGTGTCTCTTTGGATTCCAAAAAGGGGTTTTTAAGTCCCCAAACGGAGACCTAAGAATAATTCAATTCCCAAAACACAGTCTCTCTAAAATCAGGTCATTGTACGTTGATTGATAATACGGCCCTTACCTGTTGCTTGTTCGTCAAAAGACGAATAAATAGAGATGCTCCCCTTATTTGTACCAATCCGTCCTGTCAAGGAGAAAATCAGTGAAATCACTACGACAGACATTTGCATTGGTTGTAATCGCCCTTGCTGCATACGGTGTTTACACCTTTATTTTTCTAAAAAAACCGGTTGATAATACCATTCCTGACGAATTGGTCCAGGAATTGGCCCAAGAAGGAATCAGTATTAACAGCACAACGGGAGTTGACGGAAAATCCGCGCTTTTTGACAACCTTCTCGGAGCTCCTCCGATTACCGCCAATTCGGTTCCCGCCTCTTCTTCCGTTCCAACCGTCATTTCGGGTCTTTCACCCATTTCCTCGCAATCGGTTGCTCCTGCTCCCCCTTTCGCTCAGTCCGTTGAGCTTGAAGATGCCCCCCTTTTCAACAAAACGTCAGTTCCATCTCATCTTCCCAATCCGGGCCTATTTCACGATTCGTCCCCTCACATCCAACCGCCCCCTCTTCCGATTGATTTTCCCGAAGATTTTCCGTCGGATTTTTCAGGTGATATGCCAAGTGAGTTGCCCCTTCCTCCTCCTGCTGAATCATTGCCCGAATCTGGACCCGATTTATCCCGGCAAGGGACAATGCCCCAATCGGTTCAGGAACCTGTTTCAACCTTATCTCAACAACCTGTTGATTCGGACGATGTAGGAACCGGCGTTGCAGCAACAACGGAAACATTGACCGCAACTGCCGTTTCGTCCGCTCTTGATTCCGCAGACCCCTTTACCAGTCCGTCTTCAGGACCGTCTGAATACAACAATTTGTCCGACCCTTTTTTTGGCCCGACTGCATCAGAAACATCGCTCAGACCTGCCGACATACCTGCTCAGCATCCTGTCTTTTCTGAAACCGTTCAACAAGCTGGAAACGGTACAACATCGGTTCCAGCAACGACTGCTTTTGTCCAACCACTTCCTGTTGTTGAAGAAACACAAGCAACATTGCCGACCTCAAAATCTCCCGTTTCAGATGAATCATCCCTCGTTTCAAAGGAATCGGTTGTGATTCCACTTCCTTCCATTGCTGAACCGACTGAATCGTTTACATCATCCGTCGTTCAACCTCTTCCTGACAATTGGTCCACAACTTCCGCTTCTTCGTCGGTTCTGTCGAGTCAGACACCCCAAAGGACGACATCAGGAACGCAAACGGCAACAGTCTCAGAGAATACGCAAGTGTCGAACACGCAATCATTCTCTGATCCCTCTTCAATCAATAGATCGGCTGTGTCCAATCCAACCAATCTGACCCATTTTCCAGATCAGGTCGGTCAAGCCAATTCGCAACTTCAGACGAACCAGTTGATTCAACCCCCTTCTCTGTCCCAGATAAACCCTGTTGGTCAACCCAATCAATCGAGTTCTGACAATCAAAACAATTCGTCCGGCTCTATTGTTCCGACCAGTCCTCTTGGTATTTCAGCAATATCGGCCCAACCGGTTCAACAACCTGTTTTAGAACAAGGTGTCCGGCCTGAATTTATGCAAAGTCTTGCAGAAATTCGTCATATTTTGAACAACGGAGATTATCGGGAAGGACATCGACGTATTACAGAGTTGTATCATCAGGAATTATCGCCCGTTGAAAGAAAATACTTGTTGCCCACATTGGATAAATGTGGTTGGGCTGCTTTTTTTTCCCGATCATACTTCCCTCTTAATCCAGCTTACAAAGTTGGCCCCAACGACACCCTTGAATCAATTGCGGCTTCATTTCAGGTGACGCCGGAATTGATCCGTAAAATCAACGGACTTTCTCCCGATACTACACTTCAGCCGGGTCAGGAACTGAAAATTCCAAGAGGACCGTTTTATGCTTCGATTTCTCTTTCCCAACATGAACTCGTATTGTACAGCGAGGGTCTCTATGCGTGTCGTTTTCGGATTGGAATTGGCGAACCGGGGATGATTCGGGAAACAATGTACAGAATTGAAGACAAGTTCAAGAATCCGAGATACATTGGAGAAAATGGAGAAGTGGAATCGGGCGATCCGGCCAATCCTCTTGGAACACGTTGGATTGGTTTGGACGGTCCCCTTGGAATACACGGAACCAACGATACACGTTGGATCGGGAACAACCAATCACCTGTTGAGGGATTTTGTCTGGACAACAAAGATGTCGAAGAGATATACGACATGTTGGTTGCCCCCTCAACAATTACTATTCGTCGTTAACCTGTCTCGAACCTGTCTTTGCTCGCTCTCAACGACTGTTTCTGAATTACATTTTGGCACTTCAACTTCTTTATCATCCGATTCTTTATCATCCCAACTTCTTGATTTTTCCCTTTCTTAATTTTTGCATAATTCTTAACTCTTCGACTGTTCGGCTGTTCAATTTTCAGATTTCATTCAGTTTTACACGTCATTTGCCCAAGAACTTGTCTTAAACCGTCCAATTTCCTCTTGTCTTAAAACACCAAAAAAAGTACGATCCGTTCAGAGTTGTTCCCTCTTCTTGTGTTTTGAGTAACCCTGAAAGAACAATTTTCGCAAAACCCAACATGGTGTCATTCAGCGACGACGAACGGCATGTTGGGTTACAAAGTGAATGATTCGGGGACCTTTTGATTTAGCAGAACCTTTACTTGACAAAAACCGTGCAGAAAAACGATCACTTTTTCGTCCATTTCCTGAGATCGGCTGTTTTGCTCGCCTTTTTAATCGCAATTCCTTTATTAGCCCTGTTCCTGAAACCGGCAACGGGCTTGGATCAGCATTTTCTCACCTCATTCAAGGAGTCGGTCTCCTCGTTTTTCGGGAAAACAAAATCTGAACCTTCTGTAGAACGTGAACCGTTACGTCGCCCAACTGTCAACGAACAAATACCGTCGGAAACACAGGGTTCTTTAACGACCGGTTCTTCAACAACCGATTCTTCGCAAAAAGAGACGTCCTTAGAACCCGAAATCAACATTGAACAGATTTCGGCAAAGAGTGTCCAATCGAACAGAATAACAACAACACCCTATCATCGTCAAACACCCCCGACTGTTGCGAACGTGTTCCCCGACCAAACCGAAGTCCCGCCAATTCCCATATCTCCCGACTTTGCCCGATTGGAAAATTTTTTACGAAACCAATCAGGTGCTGTCTCAACCCGAATCGAACATTGGGGGGCGCAAGGAAAGTTGTATCGTTACTCCTGTTATGTTGCGACCAACAACTCCGTACATGGTGTTCAAAAACATTTTCAAGCAATCGCGTCTGACCCTATGCAAGCATTGCAACGTGTTGCGCAGGAAATTCAAATCTGGCAATCGGCAAATGATGACACGCTCAATCAATGGAATCGACAATTCTGAAATGAGCCAATTCTGGTATGCGTGAATTCTGCAATAAAAAATCTGATGTTTTTTTGTTGAAACTTCGGAACTTGGAATTGCAAAACACGACCCGTTGCTTGCCAAAATGACGTCTCCTTCTCGTTTGTACCCTTTTCTCCGCTCATAAACGGTATAGAATGGGGGAAGTGTTCTCACATTTTCCTCGTTTCGTCATTTTCTCCAAACTCGTTTTCTCAGAACTCGTTGCTTTGTGGAACTGTCGAAACAAACATTTTCTTATTCAGAAAAGGAGCAACAACGATGTCCGTCTTAGTTACAAAACCTGCGCCCGAATTCACAACAGAAGCAGTTATGCCAAATGGAACGTTCCAACAAGTCTCCCTCAAAGACTTTAAGGACAAGTACGTCCTCCTCTTCTTTTATCCCCTCGATTTCACGTTCGTCTGTCCAACGGAAATCATTGCCTTTTCAGAAGCGGTCGAGAAATTTGAAAAACTGGGTGTCCAAGTTCTCGGTTGCTCCGTTGACAGTTCCTTTACTCATCTTGCTTGGATTAACACCCCCCGAAAAGAAGGCGGTTTGGGGGGAATTAAATATCCCTTGTTGTCCGATTTAGACAAGTCAATCGCCGCATCCTACGATGTCCTTCTTCCAGGTGGTGTCGCTCTTCGCGGTCTCTTCTTGATTGACCAAAAGGGGATCGTTCGACATCAACTCGTCAACGATCTCCCGCTTGGTCGCAGTGTCGATGAAGCAATTCGGCTCGTCCAAGCTCTTCAATTCGTCGAAAAACACGGCGAAGTTTGTCCCGCCAATTGGCATGAAGGGGATAAAACGATGAAACCTGATCCGAAAGGAAGCAAAGAATTTTTTGAGTCAACGTACAAATAATTGGCACAATAGTCAAAATTTAACTCGAAATCGTCCCGGATCAACAAAAACATCCTCTCTGTCTGTCTTTTCGGTCCAACATGGTGTATACTAGGGTTCCTATGCTGTTTGCTTTGACAACAGCATACGGTTCAATAGGACAAGCCGACACGACCGTCAAGAGAGGTGTATGTGATTTTGTTTCTCGCCCCGACTATTTCGAGTACCCAGATCAGCAGGATTCAGGACATCTTGCAGGAACATGGTTTTTCTGGACATCCAACAGAATTCGACGAGCAATCGGTTCTCGTTGTTGTTGACCCAAAGTCCGGTTGTTCTCCTTTGGACCGTTCCATTCAAAATACCTTATCCGATTTGCCCGGCATCCTCAAAATTGCCCCAATCGCTACATCTTACCCTCTTGTTAGTCGGCAAATCCGAACGGAACGGTCCTGTATTAAAACCGGATCACTGAGTATTGGAAATGGTCGTTTTGGAATCATTGCCGGTCCATGTACGGTTGAAACTGAACAACAGGTTCTGGAAACAGCGGTTGCGGTTAAAAAAGCAGGTGCAACCGGTTTGCGAGGAGGAGCATTCAAACCGCGAACCAGTCCGTATGCTTTTCAAGGGCTGAAAGAAAAAGGGCTCCAGATTCTCGCAAAAGCGCGTGAAGAAACAGGTCTCACGATTGTAACAGAAGCTCTCACCCCCGAAGAAGTCCCGCTTGTCTGTGAATATGCCGATGTTATTCAGATTGGAACCCGAAATGCTCAGAATTACCGTCTCTTAGAAGCGGTTGGACGAATCCGTAAACCGGTTCTCCTCAAACGGGGTTTCAGTTGTACGCTCGAAGAATTTTTGATGAGCGCAGAATACATTTTGGCGGGCGGAAATCAACAGGTCATTCTGTGTGAACGGGGAATAAGGACATTTGAAACGTATGCAAGATTCACCTTACCCCTTGCAATTATTCCTGAATTACGGTTCAAAACGCATCTCCCGGTCGTTGTTGATCCCTCTCATGCAACAGGTCGGGGTGATTTGGTCCCGGCAATGGGGGTTGCAGCAACAGCAGCAGGGGCGGACGGACTTTTGGTTGAAGTACATCCGAATCCAAAATCGGCCCTTTGTGACGGTCAACAATCGTTGACATTTGGCGAATTCGAAGAAATGGTCCAGCTTTGTCGGGCTGTTATGCCGATTGTTCAACGGAAAACGGAATAGGGGATAGAGAATGGGGGTTAGGGAATAGGATTGGGGTTTGACGCTAAGGACCTTAGGAAGGATTGGACGGACGGAATGTGGTGTAAAATGAAGAGGGGGGAATTGGAAAATGCTTAAAGTCGAAGGAATTGGCAAAGATTATCTGGTTCGCGGGGAAACGATTACCGTTTTGAACGACTGTTCGTTTGCTCTTGAAGAAGGGGAATCACTTGCGGTTCTTGGTCCAAGCGGGTCGGGCAAATCAACGTTATTGAGCATTTTGGGGACATTGGAAACGCCAAGTCGGGGGACGTTTGAATTGGGCGGTCAGAGTCCGCTTGGAATGAAAGAAGCCGAATTGGCCCGATTTCGTCGGGAGAAAATCGGTTTTATTTTTCAGGATCACCATTTACTCCCGCAATGTACGGCTCTTGAAAATGTTCTGATTCCTTTTCTCGCCGATTCTTCCATTACCCCGGATCAGGAAAAATATGGACGGGAAATTCTCGCAAAAGTTGGGCTAGAACATCGTCTGGAACATCGACCGGGCGAATTGTCGGGCGGAGAAAAACAACGGGTTGCGATTGCCCGATCCCTGATTCGTCAACCGTTGTTGATTTTGGCGGACGAACCGACCGGGAATCTTGACCGGGCAAACGCCCTTGCCGTTGCCGACATTTTGTGTTCGCTTGTTCAATCGAACCTTATTCTCGTTTTGGCAACACATGACCTAGAATTGGCGGGGAAGATGAAATCACATAAGAAATTGGGGTCATAGACAATAACAATAGACCATTTTTCAACGTATTTTCAACGAAAGGAGTTTTCATGTCCGTTCTACAACTTTTCAATTTGGCAGGTCGAAATGCGCTTGTAACGGGAGGAGCTGTTGGAATTGGTCGGGCTTATGCCGTTGCTCTTGCACAAGCAGGTGCAAATGTCGCAATCGTTGATGTTGACAACCAAACGGGTCCCAAAACGGCTGCTGAAATTGGTTCACTTGGCGTTCAGTCGCTTTTTATCTCTTGTGATGTAACCCAAAAATCACAAGTGCAGCAAATGGTTGCGCAGGTTGTTGAGGAATTCGGCTCACTTGATATTGGCGTGAATAATGCCGGGATTGGTATTTTGGGTGCTGATGAAGAATATGATCAATCGGCTTGGGATAAAGTGATTGGGGTCAATTTGACAGGGATGTATCTTTGCGCGCAAGCAGAAGCGCAACAATTGATTCGGCAGAAACGGGGCGGAAAAATCATTAACACAGCGTCCATGTCGGCCCGAATCTGCAATTGCAACGCTTCCTATAATGCGTCCAAAGGGGGAACGGTTGAGATGACCCGAATGTTAGCAGCAGAATGGGGACGGTTTAACATCAACGTCAACTGTATCAGTCCCAGTTACATTCTTTCACCTATGCACGCTTCAACTCCGGTTGCGGTTCGTAAACGGATCAGGGAATTGACCCCGCTCGGTTACGTCCAACGACCTGAAGATTTGGCAGGTGCTGTTGTTTTTCTCGCGTCAGATGCTTCGAATTATGTGACCGGAGTCGATCTTTTGGTTGACGGGGGACACACCTTAAATGCTTGGTTGACGCCGCTTACGCGATCACTCCCCCCGCGTATTTCTCCGCAAGAGGAAATCATCAGTCTGAAACATGATTTGAACGCGTTAGGATTGGCGTATGATAAAGACGGAATCAATGAAGAGTTACACCCTGAAATTGCGGACGCTTTTCGAGGTGCATTCGGACTCTAACGCAAACGGGGAACCTGATTGGACACATTGGTGTTGAGCCGCAATCTATTGTTCTGCGGTTCAACGGTCATCTCTAACGAGTATGCAGAGAGGTTCCTCTTTCTTCTGGAATGACGACCTTGACTTCCTGATGTCGTAATTCGGCGACCGAATTCTGATAAATCTCAGGATGATACCGTCGATAAAGCTCGGAAATGTATTCCGTTTCCTTCTTCAAACGACGTTGTTCCTTGATCTTGTCCCGAATCGACGCTTGAACCTCCATAAAAGGAACATAATGTTGCTCTTCACGTTCTAGGACCCTGATGATGTGAACACCCCAACGATCCTGAACAATCGGTCCCATAAGACCGATTGGTTGGGAAAAAACGGCCTGTTCCAATTCCTGTGAAGCGAGCACTCCGCGACCGGTCCAGGGCCAAATTCCGCCGTCTTTTGCCCTTAAATCATCGGAATACATTGGGGCGATCTGCTCGAACGGAACACCTTCGAGGACGATTTGATTGCCAATCCAGGAAATTTTCTTCCATGCTTCTTGAACCGGCATCTCGTTGGAAAAGCGGACCGTGATTTGGGACCATCTTGCTCGCGCTTTGCGTTCAAATTCGGCAAGATGTGTCTCGTAATAGGACGACATCTCATCATAAGTACATTCACCATCTCCTGCTTCACGAACAGTATGGTTTAACCAATTTTCGGCAAGGACACGTCGGGTAAAGCTCGCTTTTTCCCGATCAAGCGAACTGCCAATTTCCCGTTCGAGTTTTTCATTCAATTCTATTTTGGTTTTGACACCAAATCTTTTCTGTAAATCGGGCACAATTTTTTCATCAAACAAATCGCCGAACCGACGTTCCTGCAATTGAATCTCCTCTTTTTTTCGCCCCATTGCAAAATCACAATAGAGCAAGGTCAGTTTAATCTGCTGTTCCAAAAACGAAGGGAAAATTTGAGCAACGAGCGCAGCCCGTTGTTGTGCAATCATTTCGTCGGTGATTTTAGCCCGATCTTCGGGGGACATTTTTTCCAATTGGTCCTGAACAGTATAGTAGGCGATTTTTTTTATTTCGGGCAAAACATCGCAACCGAGCAGGACTTCGGTTCCGACCCGGGCAATTGTTTCTGCGCCCGGACAGGGGAGAATTTCGACGACCGGAGTTTGAACCTGAAGATGAGGAGCGGGCGAAAAGGGATTGGGTCGTTGTTGTACACCAAAAGAATCAAAAGACGTTGGATTCGGAACCGATTGGGGTTGACTGTTAGAATAGGCCGGATTCGGGACCGAATAGAGGTCAACGTCGCTTTGTGATTGTTCCGACGAGAGAGGACCGACAGAATCCTGACTCGGCAGTGTCGTGTACGGATCGTTAAAAATTGGGGTATTCCAAGAAACAGTATCGAGAGGTCCTGAATGAGGGACCGAAGTCTGTCCCGTCTTCGATTCAAGAGGTGTGTCTATAAACCCCGCTTGAACAACACCAGAATGTGTCAACGCAACATCAGTCGAAGGAGTTCCAACCGCAATTGCAGCAAAATCAGGCGATCTGGTCGTTGCAGCGACCATTTCGGTTTCTGTCAACGGATCGGGCATATTCCCAAATGAATAGTCCCTGTTATCCTGACCAAGACCGCTGTCGTGAACAATACGGTTGTCGTAAACAATACTATTATCCTGACTAACAATCGGTTGGGGAACAGCAGGTACAGAAGGATGAATAGGTTCCTGAATCGGGTTTCCGACAAAGAATTGCTCTGATTCAACCGACGACTCAGGTTCAAGCAGATGATCGATGCTGTTAAACGGATAAGAGGAGGTGTTTTGTTGAATACTTTCGATCCGACAAAAGTCCTGTTCACAATCACTGGATTCGACAGAAAAAGGTATTTCCAATCGGTCAACAGGTTGGGTTTTTGCAAACGGATCGTCCAAGAGGTCCAATTCCGACAAATCGTGGAATCGTGAATCAACTTCCTCTGTTTTTCCCGCTATTTTCAGGAAAGCGCAGCATTGATCGAGAAGGGACGGACGTAACAGGACGACGCCGATAATGCCCAACGAAATGCTTAAAATGGTCCAATACAACTGCTGTTTCACTGTTTCCTCGTCGAAATGAACAGACATCCGCGAAAAAAGTGCGGGAAAACCTTTCCGCGCAGTATACGAAATACAGATCAATCAATGCAAGAGGAAAAATTTTGCCCAACAGACCTCACAACGTTTTTGCCAATGTCTTGAAAAACCCCCTTTTGAGGGCATTTGTTTTTTAGAGCATTTGGGTTATACTCAGTCCGATCAGGGTTTTGCACACAACAACGATTGAAAATACCTTTATCGAGAAAGAGACAGAAAAATGGGTCGCGTTGGAATCGGTCTGAATCTGGAAGCGGTTCGTACTTCACACAAATCGTTTGAATGGGGTGTCGGTTTTGCAGCCGAATTAGGATACGAGTTTGTCGAACCTATGGTGCATTGGGGACGGGAACTACTCAGTGAAGCCCGATATTTTCATAGTGTCTCTATGCTCGATGATCCGCTCAGAATCAAACGCTGTTGTGAAAAACATGGAATCGGTATTTCCGCCTTTTCCTCTCACAGTCAACTCTCCAAACCGGAAATTGCAGTCGAATACCTAAAACAAGCAGCTCGATATGCAGCCGAGATTGGAGTGCCGGTTTTGAACACACATGAGGGGCATAAACAGAGCTGGACGACGGAAGAGGAGGATTTTGTCCTGATTCGGTATTCAATCATGGAAGCGATCAAGGTTTGTGAACCGCGAGGAATCAAACTGG
Source organism: Thermoguttaceae bacterium (assembly GCA_051660685.1). Lineage (GTDB taxonomy): Bacteria > Planctomycetota > Planctomycetia > Pirellulales > Thermoguttaceae > JAVBSX01. The sequence continues at coordinate 75,399 of JBOFQB010000028.1, forward strand.
GACTGGAGATGCACCAAACCTATTCGTTGATTCCTGACCAATACGACCGGATACTCCGATTGGTCGATTCCCCCTTTGTTGGGGCCAATTTTGACACGGGTAATGCGTATTTGGGGGGAGAAGACCCCATTTGTTGGTTAGAACGAGTTAAAAACCGCGTTGTTCACGTTCATGCAAAAGATATTTCGGTTCAACAGTCGGACGCCGAACGGGGCAAGGTAATGGGAACGGCGGTTGGTTGTGCATGTGGAGAAGGTGTGATTGATTGGGAAGCAGTCGTCCGAATTCTCCAGTCCATCCCTCAAAATGTCGTGATGAGTGTCGAATGTGGAACATTGGATCAGGCAGCTCGCAGTGTCGAGCATTTACGAAAAATTCTCGGACGTTAAGAGTATTACCGTTCAGAGTATAAAAGAATCAACAAAGTAGAACACAGTGTTGGCCCGCATGAAAATGCCCGCATGAGAATGCTCGCATGAAAGTGCCCGCTTAATTGATTGGACGGAATGACCTTGAATTGTCCTTTGAGGTGAGGAGTTTTTTTCCTCACACCTTTCCTTCTTTTGTTTCTCCTCACATGTCCATTATCTTGGGAATTGATCCGGGTCTGAACACAACAGGATACGGGGTGATTGACTTTTCGACAAGGAAAGTCCGACTGCTTGAAGGAGGGATCGTCCGTTCCAAATCCAAAGAAATGGCAACCAAAGTGCTCGAAATATACGAAGGTGTCCGCGAAGTCATCTCGGCATTTAATCCTCAATCAATTGCAATGGAGCAACTGTACTCGCATTATGCACGCCCGACGACCGCGATTTTAATGGGACATGCGCGAGGGGCGATTGCACTTGCAACTGCGCAGCATGGAGTTACGTTGACCTCGTATTCGGCGACCCAAGTGAAAAAAGTCTTGACGGGAAACGGCCGAGCGGGCAAGGACCAGATACAGCGGGCGATCCGTCTTGAATTTGGTCTCGCCGAATGTCCTGATCCCCCGGACGTTGCAGATGCCCTTGCAATTGCACTCTGTCACGCTTACCTCTCCAAACTCCCCATAAAAGTTCCCTGACTGTTGGATCGCGTTGGAGCAGCCGAAATGTTTAGCCGCGATACAACGTATCGCGCGTTCTAAACCGCCCAAACTGCCCCAAAAACGCAGAACGTGGTTCTGCGACTAGCGCATTTCAATAATTGGTATACACATTTCACACCTTTTTGAAACCAAAAATTCAAGGATTGCATCTCTTAGCTGCGTAGCTGCGACACAATAAAAAATACAAGCAAATATGTTTCCAATATGTCCTTGTGCCGCTCCGACGGAGCTTGTTTTGTAGGGGGAACGCTTAACCCGGGGTTGCGGTCGCGTTGCTCCCTTCACCCCGGGCTACAATAGGGTCGCCGCTATGCGGCTACAAAGTGACGACTTAACATTTCAAAAAGAACCGACATGAGCATTTCAATACTTGGCATACACCGTTCACGCTTTTTTGGCATCTGACACACAAGGACAATTTGGTGTTGTCCAGGTACAGTAATTTTGGAAATGCGACTAAATGACTTTGTAACATGAACAGGGTATTAACCTCAATCCCCTATTCCCTACCTCCAATCCCCTACTCCATGTCCCGAGAATTGGCAATTCAGGCCCCTTACGCTTTTTTCAGTCAGGCAACGCGCGGTCGTCTGCACCCCGAATCGGTTCACCCTTATCGTGGTCCCTTTCAACGGGATCGGGACCGTATCATTCACTGTTCAGCATTTCGCCGTCTAAGCGAAAAAATGCAAGTCTTTTTCGCCAATTGGGGAAATTATCATCGAACCCGATTGACCCATACTCTCGAAGTGACTTCGGTTGCCCGAACTCTTGCCCGCGCTTTGCAATTGAATGAAGACCTCGTTGAAGCCCTTGCTCTGTTGCATGATGTTGGACATCCCCCCTTTGGTCATACGGGCGAAGAAACATTGGACGATCTTTTACGGGATAAAGGCGGATTTAATCACAATCGTCAAGCCTTACGAATTGTTGAAAAGCTCGAACAGCGTTATCCCGCCTATTATGGGCTGAATTTGAGCTGGGAGACGCTTTTGGGGCAGGAGTTTCGGGCGATTCAGAGTGAATCACGTCGGGATGAACCTCAAGAGAGTCAACCTCAACGGAATGAACCGTTTCATACGGTTGTTCCGCTCAAAACAGAAGAAGTGCCAAATTTGAATCCAACCGTTGAACAAACCGCTTGGGTTCCTCCATTCCAACAGGTTCAATACGGACACCTCCCTGAATCGATTCGTTCCCCGTTCCTAGAAATCCAGGTTGTTGATGTTGCAGATGGAATTGCGTACACCTCACATGATGCGGATGATGCGTTAGAACTCGGTTTTCTAACGGTTGAAGAACTTTGGGGGAGCACACTTTGGCGACGTGCAGTCGAGCAGGTTCGCAAACACTGGTCCAACCTGACGGAACAGGAATTTCGCCGAGCCGCAATTCACGGTCTCATTAACGAGATAGTGAGCGACATTTTTCAAAGTACCCAATCACGTCTTAACGAACACCAAGTCCAATCCGTTGAGGATGTTCTCCAATTGCCGATTCTCATTGGACCAAGTGAAGAGGTTGCACAACAGCAAAAAGAGTTGTCGCAACTTCTTTTTGATCGCGTGTACCGACATCCGAAAGTGTTGAAACAGAGGGAACAGGTCCGGGATTGGTTTCACACCTTTTTTGAGAAGATGCTGCGCAACCCCGATTCGTTGGTCGGACCTTATCGTGCTGTTTTGGAAGAAGAAGGTGAACACCGCGCAATTGCCGATTGGATCGCCGATCAGACGGACCGCGTGTTCCAGCAAACCTGAATCGGTATCTTATTTGAGTCCGGCTGCTCTTTGGGCACGCAAAAGGACCTCTCCCGCTTTTTTTCTAGCCCGTCTTGCCCCTTCTGCCAATATTTCCCGAACCTCTTCCGGTTTCGACTCCAATTCACTCCGTCGCTCTCTTGCTGCGCCAAAATAGGAATCCGCTAATGCAAGCAGTTCTTTTTTGACGGAACCGTATCCAAAATTTCCTCTTCGGTATATCCCGGCCAATTCCTCACGCTGTGAATCGGTCGCAAACAAGGAGTACAACTGGTAAAGAAAATCGGTGTCCGGGTCTTTCGGCTCTTCCATAGGACGACTGTCTGTCGTTATTCCCATGATTTTCTTCTTCAGCTTGTTCTGCGGTTCAAAAACCTCAATCGCATTTCCATAACTTTTCGACATTTTGGCTCCATCTGTCCCGGGAACTTTTGCCGAACTGTCAAGCACTTTCGCTTTTGGGAGGACGAACACTTCGCCGAAAAGGTGATTGAAAGCACCTGCGAGATCGCGACAAACTTCGATATGTTGGATTTGATCTTCGCCGACCGGGACGAATTCAGGGTCATAGGCCAAAATGTCGGCGGACATGAGGACGGGATAGGCGAACAGACCAGCATCGGCATTCAGACCGCGTGATTTTTTATCTTTGTAAGCATGACAACGTTCGAGCAATCCCATATTGGTGACGGTCATAAGCAACCAAGTGAGTTCGGAGACTTCAGGAACGTCGGACTGGACGAAGAGGGTTGCCCGATTGGGGTCAAGACCGAGCGCGAGCAGATCGAGAGCGGCGTCGAGTGTATTTTGTCGCAAAACGGCTGCATCCCGAACGGTTGTGAGGGCGTGCAAATTGGCAATAAAGTAATAGGAGGAATCGACACCATTTTGCAAGTCGATGTACTGCCGAATCGCGCCAAAATAATTTCCCCAATGAAATCGTCCCGTCGGTTGTATCCCTGATAATGTTCGCATGAAAAAAAGAAAGTAGGAAAAGTAAAAACGATCAAAAATAGAGCAAGAGGAATAGGCCCAACAAGCTGAGAATCAGTCCGGCTACATTCAAACCGACTCCCATTTTACTGCGAAATCGAATTCCGTAAACCAGACCGGCAATACCGAGAATAAGGCTGATGTACGGACAAAAGAGAAAGAACAGGCTGAGAACGCCCAGAATGACCGGGACGCGACCTTTTTCTGAACGTCTTGCGTAAGTCCTCAAAACCGAAACGGCGAGAAACCAATTGATTGTTCCAAGAAATTGAAAAACAGCAGGAAAGCTAAGCAAAATACCCCCAATGCTCATTTTTTCTTGAATCGATTCCACAACAAGGTAATAAGGCAAAGCAAACAATCCAATTGGCGAATCAATGACATAGAGCAACAACCAGAGAACCTGGGCATCTGAAGTTAGATCATGTCTCAGAGCATAATAAACTCCGTAAGAAATCAGGAAGACGGGGATAAGGTGAATATAGAAAACGATGAGGAGTCGTCGTTTCCAACCGTCCCAAAACGACCGGGTTGGACCCGGTTGTTGCGCTGCAACGGGATTGTCCTGTTTCACAACAAGGTGTTGAGAGTTCATGGAATGACCCATTCTAACGATTCAATGTGGATGAAATGCTCGATGTTAAGTGTTGCAAGCAGCATTTGATACGCAAGAGCAGTCGCCGCAATCGCCATATCAAAAAATTCTATGATCCGATTTCTGGGTTTCAGTACCTGATAAATCCTTGCGGTTTCCAATGCAACTTTTTCATTGACATCAATCACCTGCAATTCATTCAGAATTGGCAACCAAAAAGGGAGCTGGTTCGTCTCGCAATCCTCTGATTCAGTCAAACCTTATTGGCAGATTCGTTGGATGGAATAAACATCAAAAATGGAATCACAACCAATAAACAGCATATTTTCCGAAAGGGTCTGCGCAATCAACATTCGGTCAAACGGGTCTTTATGATGAAGAGGGAGCAAGGCGTATTCCAAAATATGCGAGGGTGTTATACCTAACCAACGAAAATCATTCTGGGCAGTAAACACAATAAATTCGTCCAGGGTTCGTCCCAAGTTCAGTTTGCCCAGTTGTAGTTTAATTGCTATTTCCCAAAGTGTGACAATACTGACAAACGCTTCCTGTTGTACATCCTGAATGATTTGTCGGGCTGTTGAAGGAAGTCGTTCATCACCACTTGCATACCAAAGCAATGTATGTGTGTCGAGGAGATACTTCACGACATATACTCCTTCATGCAATCGAGCGGTTCATCGAAATCATCACTCATTTCAATGCGGCGTTTTAGAAAACCGAATTCCCGCTTCCTCGGAACAACAGTTGCCTCATTCGGCATAGTGTCCGGCCCGGCAAGGATCAGGGACAGGGATTGACGGGAAAGGTCACCTGCAAGTGATTGCAGAACCGATTGGACAAGTTGAAGTCGTGCAAATAACGGCAACCGCTCGATTTGTTCGCAAATTTCAACTTTTATGCTGGACTCGGTACTCATCATTCATTTGAAAGTATAAGGAAAAACGGTCAACAGAACGGACGTCGCCTTTTACCAACCAGTCTATTATGATACTGTTTTTTCCCGAAAAGGGGAAGAACCCGACAAAAAACATCTCTTTTGCATCTCCCCCTTCTCTCTTGTTTTGTCCTTATCCAATAAACCGGGCGATTCGGTCAAACGACTCTTTCAAAACGTCCATGCTCGTTGCAAAAGAGGCCCGAACGTAATTTTCGGCCCCAAATGCACTTCCCATAACGGTTGCGACACATTCATCTTCAAGCAGTTTCAACGACCATTGTTCGGAATTGTCAATCTGAACCCCCTTGTATTTGCGGCCCAAATGCTTCTTAATGTTGAAAAAGACGTAAAAGGCCCCGTCCATTTTCGGACAACTCAGCCCCTCGATCTCCGCAACCCGCTGTTGGACATACGCCCAACGTTCGGTGAACGCTTTGTGCATTTCGGCAACACACGTTTGATCCCCTTGAATTGCAGCAAGGGCTGCATATTGGCTGATACTACACGGATTGGACGTTTCCTGACTTTGCAGTTCCGCCATTTTTTTCGAGACCGCAAGAGGGGCAATTGTCCAGCCAATTCTCCAACCCGTCATCGAATACGTCTTGCTGACACCGTTAATGACAATGGTATTGTCCTGCAATTCCCGAGCAAGAGTTGGAAAACTGACAAACCGGGCATCTCCGTACACCAGACGGTCGTAAATCTCGTCAGAAACGACAACCAGTTTCTTTTCGAGAACGATGTCCGCTAATGCTTTTAGCTCTGATTCGGAGTACATTGCTCCTGTCGGGTTGGACGGATTGCACAAAAGGAGCATTTTGGTTTTCGGCGTGATTGCCCCTCGAAATTGAGCGGGGGTCATTTTGAAACCATCTTCTTCCCGGGTTTCAACAATGACCGGGATTGCGCCTGTCAAGCGAATTTGTTCGGCATAACTGACCCAATAGGGGGCGGGGACGATCACTTCATCACCCGGGTCCAATGTTGTGGTGAACGCATTATGAAGGGCATGTTTTGCACCTCCTGCAACAACGACCTGAGCGGGGGAGTAATCGAGACCGAATCGTTGTTTGTATTCAGCAACAACAGCAGATTTCAGTTCAGGAATACCACTTGCAAGCGTATACTTTGTATGTCCTGCTTTCATTGCAGCAATTGCCGCATCACAAATATGTTGTGGGGTCGGGAAATCGGGTTCTCCGACACTGAGATCGAACACTTTTTTCCCGGCTGCTTTGAGTTCTTTTGCTTTTGCGGACATTGCAAGAGTTGCAGAGGGTTCCAGGGCATTAACGATTTTGGAAATGGTGAACGACATGGGGGGATTCCTTATAACAGAAGGGTCTGAAGATTAGTAAGCAAAACGGGTGAAGCATAACACAAAGACTATTTTACATCAAGGAGGTCCTGAAAACGGCCCGCGAAGTTCCGCCGTATCTTTTGGGGTCTCTCTATGTCCCCCACCTTTTTTCCGCTATAATTGGCGGTATCGCAGACCTCTCGCTCGCACTAAGGCAAAAATGTGGGCAGAATGTCCGCGCTGTAGTCGGAAAACAAAGTATTTCAAACCGTTGATAGGACACATAGTGACCTGTTAATGTTAAAAGGTCGGATAGGGATACGAAAAATTCAGACTCTACAGTCGCAATATAAAAGTTTTTATATCTGAATCCGAATCACCAATCCCAACTTTTCATGCGAACAAAAGACATCGTGACAGTGTTCACGGTCAAAGGGCGGGGCATGTCTCCCGTTTAGGCGTGATACAACATCTCACACGTTTCAAACAGATTCATTGATAAACAAAATGGAAGAACTTGTTGCAATACTTGATTGTGGGGGACAATACACGAAAGTGATTGACCGTAAAGTCCGTGAACTTGGCGTTCGTTCGGAAATCTTTTCCGTCCAAGTTGATCCGAAAGAATTGGCCGGATTTGGCGCAATCATCCTTTCTGGAGGTCCGGCAAGTGTCTATGATGCAGATGCTCCTCGCGGAAATCCCGGCATTTTCGATCTCGGCGTTCCCATTCTGGGAATCTGTTTCGGACTCCATTGGATCAATCACCATTTTGGCGGGGAAGTGAAACCCGGGCATCTGACGGAATATGGTTCAACCGAGATCGAGATTGACCCGAATTGCCCGCTTTTTGAGGGTTTGGAGAAGAAACAGACGGTTTTGATGAGTCATGGTGATACAGCTGTTCGGTTGGGAGAAGGGTTTCAACCTTGCGCTTGGTCGGAAGGAAAGTATGCCGCAATCTGGAATCCTGACAAGAAACTGTTCGGCGTCCAGTTTCATCCTGAAGTCGATTTGAGCGAACATGGTAAAGAAATGCTCGAAACGTTTTTGCGAAAAATCGTTGGTTTTAGCGGAAATTATTCGTTGGAAGACCGAATTGCAACGTCAATGAAAGAGATTCAGGATCGGGTTGGGAACGAAAAAATTCTGGTTCTCGTAAGCGGCGGTGTTGACTCGGCAGTCAGTGCAGCCCTGCTCCTTAAAGCCCTTCCCCCGGAAAATATTTACGCAATTCACGTCGATCATGGTCTTATGCGGTTAAACGAAAGTGACCGGATTTGCAAGACACTTGAAGAAATGGGACTGGTTCATCTGATTCGGGCCAATGTGCAGGACTTTTTCTTCAATTCGGTGATTGAAACGGAGAACGGCCCGCTTGGTCCGCTCACGACATTGAATGACCCCGAACAGCGTCGTCATCTCATTGGAACCTTGTTTGTCCAACAAATTGCCCAGATTGCCGAACAGTTAGGACTTGATTTCTCGAAAACATTCTGGGCTCAAGGAACCTTGCGTCCTGATCTGATTGAAAGTGGAAATCCTGATATTAGCGGACATGCAAATCGGATCAAGACACACCATAATGATGTCGATCTGGTTCGTGCAGCCCGAGATCGTGGTCTTGTCGTTGAAACCAATCGGGATTGGCATAAAGATGAAGTCCGTCAGGTTGCCCTCATGTTGGGAATTCCCGAAGAAGTCGCATTTCGTCAACCTTTTCCCGGTCCCGGTCTCGCAGTCCGAATCATGGGACATGACGGAACAACAAAGGTTTCGTTGGAACAGGAAGAAATGTTCCAGCATCTTTTGAGTTCACTTGACCCGCGATTTTGCGGCAAGGTCATTCCAATCAAGACAGTTGGTGTTCAAGGGGATCATCGCAGTTTCCGTTATTTCGCCGTTCTTGAGGAAAATGGAATCGAAACAGATTGGGAAGCAGCTGCACGGTTGGGGGGACGGATTCCGAACCAACTCAACTTCATCAATCGGGTTGTTTTTCTGCTCAACAGCGAAAAACGGGGTTCTGCTCTTTCGACTGTTCAGTGTTACGAATCGTCTATTACCCCGGAAAGTGCGGAACTTTTACGTCAGATTGACGCAAGAGGGGGGAAGTATTTAGCGAAGAACCGAAAAATCAGTCAGGCATTTGCGGTTCTCCTTCCAATGGGGTCGGGCGGAAAACGCTATTCCGTTGTTTTTCGGGCAATCATCACGAATGATTTTATGACGGGGCGACCGGCGAGGATTGGAGAAGAGATTCCGGTTGAACATATTCAGTCGCTGATTTCGGAAATTGAGCGGGATTTTCCGGAAATTGACCTGATTGGTTACGACTTTACGGAAAAACCGCCCGCAACTGTTGAATGGATGTAGTAAGTTCCCGTTGAACGCTCGATCCAACGTATTGCGCGTTTAGAACCTTGAGAATCAACAATGACGAACATTATCAGACGAGTTTACATCGATACTTCCGTTGTTGGAGGAACATTTGACAAAGAATTCGCTCGTCAAACGGAACCGTTCTGGAGAGCGGTCAATGATGAAGAGGTTATGGTCGTTGTTTCTGACTTGATGAAAAACGAACTGGAAGGTGCCCCAAAGCATATCCGTGATTTTTTGGATGCCTTACCTGAATCGCAAATAGAGTACATAACAACAACAAAAGCATCCGACCAATTGGCGATGCAGTATATTGCAGAAAATGTCGTAGGACGTAGCAGTCTTGATGATTGCAAACACATTGCTTTAGCGACATTAGCAGGTGTTGACGTGCTTGTCAGTTGGAATTTCAAACACATCGTCAACGTGAATCGAATACGCCGTTACAACAGTGTTAATATGAAGTTGGGATACAGGCAAATTGATATTCGAACCCCTTATGAGGTGATCAATGACGAGACATGAAACGATAAAATTGCGTATCATTCCGGGTTTTAGTGCGTTGAAAATGAAGCAAGAACTTCAGGAACGGATTTACCGAGAGACGGAAGGAATGACGGATGAAGAGGTAAGGGCGTACATCCGTGAAGGTGCAGAACGTTTTGACAGGGACATTGCAGAGCGGCGTAAGCGGCTTGGCGTGAAGTGAGAACGTCAAGTGTCCCAGAATGTCCCGCTGTTAACTCAAAATGAAAAAAATCAACAATGACGAACATTATCAGACGAGTTTATGTGGACGGTTGCGCTGTTGGAGGTTTGTTCAATCAGTATGCAGAACAAACGAAACCTTTCTGGAACGCTGTTCGAAAAGGCGAGATCACGATCATCGTCTCGGACGTGTTTGAACAGGAAGTGAAGAGAGCACCTGCCTGTGTTCGTGACTTTTTCGCCTCTTTGCCGGAATCACAAATCAAACGGTTTGGCTGAACAGTATATTGCCGAAAATGTTGTTGGTCCAACCAGTCTTGACGATTGCAAGCATATTGCCCTTGCAACGCTCGCAAAAGCGGATGTTCTTGTCAGCTGGAATTTCAGACATATTGTCAACGTATCTCGAATCAAGGGATACAACGGAATCAATATGAAGTTGGGTTATTCACAAATAGAAATTCGAACTCCTTATGAGGTTAGCAATGACGATGTATGATTGGCCGAAACCGATTCCGGGTTGGGACATGTTGAAATGGAAAGATGAAACGCAAGCTGCCATTCTTCGGGAAACAGAGGGGATGACAGATGAGGAGGTCCGCGAATACTTCCGAAAGGGGAGCGAAGAGTTCCAAAGGGACATTGCAGAGCGGCGTAAGCGGTTTGAACACAATCAAAATAACATCCATGTAAATTGCAAGGAGAAATGACATGTCAGCAACCTCGAAAAATCCGACCTTAGCGGAAGTGCAGGAAAATTGTTTCGCGCTGGACACCGAAAATTTCGTTGTTCCCGAACATATTCGTCTCATTTCCCCGGGAAAGTATACACCGATTCCCGGGTTAACGATTGAGCAGATTGAACCGGGAAGATTGGCCGGTTTTTTCAAGTTTTCTTCCATGCTGTATCATTTTTTCTGGGCACTTCGAGTCTTTTTGATCGCTGATAAAAATACGGTGATTGTGGTAACAGGAGGGGGGTCGTTCTTTATTCCTTTTGGACTTTTGAATCGAATCCCTTTTTTTCGGCGTCGCACCATTCTTCTTTGGGGACTTTTTGTCGAATACTTACTTGGAACGGAAAAACGATATTGGTTCTTCCCCTTCTGTAAAGTCAAAACGTCTTGGAAAGAAGCGTTCGGACGATTTATCATGCGGGGATACACTTTATTGGCTCTTTGGTCCAAAAAGCAGGTGAAGATGCACGCCGCGCATTACAATCTGCCCGAGTCCCTCTTCTTTTGTCTGCCGTTTAAGGCGGACCATTCCAAGATGGATACTTATGACATACCAATGAACAATTTTATTTTTACAGGGGGGAACAGCAAGCGGGATTATCAGGTCTTTGTTGAAGCCGTTCGGGATACGGGTATTCCGGTTATCATGAGTGTAACGGACCCCAAAGTGAAAAAGATGATTGAACCGTTGCCGAATCTGATGATTCTTGCAGCGCAGGAGCCGACGTTCAAGCAATTGCAAGCGGCATCCCGATTTGTCGTCGTCCCGCTCAATAATGCCGGTTTTCGCGGAGCAGGTGAAGCCAATTTCTGCAATGCAGGTTGGCATAGAAAGCCGATCATTGCGGTTGATAATATATCAGCCGACGAATACATCATTGAAGGAGAAACCGGCTTTGTCGTTCCTTGCGGAGACGCTGAACTGTTGCGCAAACGAATACTGCAATTGTGGAATGACCCCGAGTTGTGTCGGGAAATGGGCTTGAAAGGGCGGGAACATATCGAGAAAAACTTTACTCACGATCATTTCGTCAAACGTCTCTTGAGATTGGCCCTCATTCTAGGAGAAGAACAAAAGTTAGGGAATAGGGGTTTGGGTATAGGGGTTAGGGAATAGGGGGGGAATATGAGTTTAGCCGCGATACAACGTATCGCGCGTACTTGAGGTAGAAGCTATACTGCAAACGGGTTAGAAAGGGTTTGTTTTCCGATTGGAACGCGGGCATCCTGCCCGCACATTTTTTTCTTGATGCAGGCAAGATGCCTGCGTTCCGACAAAAATGCCCGTTTTGTACCCGTTTTGGGTCTATTTCCTCTTCCCTTTCTCCTGCCTTTTTTTGATGACGGATGTTGAATGAACGGTCAATGAGTCGGATTGTGAGGATTGCTCCCCTTTTGAGACCCTAAAGGTCGCTTTCATGGAAAAAAATGTCGCTTTCTTGTCAAAAATTTCTCCTCCTTCGGTTTTGTCTGTTAAAATAGACAAAAGAGGGTGATTATACTCGGGTCCTTTTGACGTTTCTAACGCTCAATGTGCAGAACCTTGCAACGCAACATTTTGCGAACAAGCGGGGTCCTTGCCCCGAATTCGGTGTATAGACCCCAGAAATGCGAGTTCGCTCTTCGAACCGATTTGTTGAATACATGTTGAAAACAACTGAGAGGAGATATTGTACATGCGACTGTCCGCCCTGTTCGTTGGTTTGTTGTGCTTCAGTTTCACTGAACTTTCCCTCAACGCCCAGTTTTTTGGAGGAGGAGGGGGACATCCAACCACTTCTTATGCACCCTACGGTTTGGAAAGCTCCAAAATGATCGGGTTTCCCCGACCAACCATGTACCATTCCCCGGGTTACATCTCCCCTGATCCCGGTTACGTCGTTCAATACGGTCAACGTCCGACACGACTCCACAATCAGAGAAGACTGGGAAGACAACGGATGAATGTTCCGTCCAATCAAGTCATTGTCCCTGAAAATAACAATCATCTCGCGCCAATTGCCGTTCCAGACACAACAGAGTCGGGCAAGGAAAAACCAACAACAACGACAAAACCGGTTCCGGTTGTACCCGGGAAACCGGTTCGACCGACAAAACCCGCGTTGACGGTTCCTGACGTTGAAAATCGGTCCGTTCATCCTGTTCCTCCCCCCGTTGATAAACCGGTCTGGAATGAAAACGATTCTTCCGTCATTGAGACCCCGCAAGGGTCTATTGTTCCCAAACCGAATGTTTCCAAACCGACAACACCTGAAAAATCAGATGAAGCGACGAAATCACGTCCAACAGAGGTGAACGTTCCCTCAACGAAAAAAACGAACGAACTGATTCCGACTCCTGCTGTTCAAGGTACTCCTGCAAATCGGGAACTTCCCCTTGTTCCTGACGTCGTGATTCCGAAAACGTCTGAAAAACCAATCGAGAATCCGGCCAGTTTCCTCGATTCTCCTGCTGTTCAGAATGCCATTTTTGAAGAGGAGTCGCAAAACGATCAACCTTTTGGTTTTGACAGTGTTCCTGACGATCAGACGGGAGAGCCGATTGGGAATGTCGATCAGCCGATTGAACAGGATAATGTTGATGTTTTTCGGGCAACAGAGAAGATGATTCCGGCAGAAGATGCAACGCAAGAGTCGCTGTATCAGTCCAGTGAAGCACTCGGAAGAACCCTAGAAGAGCAGAATCAGCAGAATTATGATTCGTTGGAAGAAGAAGGACCTGACCCTTTTGGGGCGGATAATACTGACAAAGGGTCAAGTGATAAGGGGTTGAAACCGAACCAATCAGGTGATGATTTCGATTTCGGTGTTTTCGACAACGAAACGCCGGATTCTAAGGATAATACGGACTCCGCAGACGATTTGTTTGATTTTGGTGATGTTGAAACATCAACGACCCCGGATGATGATTTTGATTTTGGCGATTTGGGGGCGGAAACCGGGACAGATACAACGGACTTGAAGAGCGAGGACGATTTCGACTTTGAGTTGGATTCGGCTAAGACTCCCGTTGTGCCGACCAATGTTGCTCCAACCCAACCGGTCGAAAAAAGCAAAAACGACGTGAAAAAGGAGAACGGAGAAAAGCCGATTCCGGCTGCACAACCGGCTGATGAAGAAGAGGACCCGTTCGGCTAAAACGGTTCAATCATGACGGTACATCTCACAACACCAGATTGTCCTTGTGTGTCAGATGCCAAAAAAGCGTGAAAGGTATATGCCCATTTTTGAAAGACTCTAAGTCGTTCCTTTCTTGTGTAGCCGCATAGCGGCGACGACCCTATTGTAGCCCAGGGTGAAGGGAGCCTAAGCGACCGCAACCCCGGGTTGACTGTCAACCCCAAGAATCAAGCTCCATCGGAGCGACACAAATGAACCAATTGGCAACATATTTGCGCGTGTTTATAATTGTGTCGCAGCTACGCAGCTCATTTTTGTAAGGGTTCATTGAACCCGGGGTTTCGCTGCGTTTCACCCCGGGCTACAATAATGTCGCTGCTATGCAGCTAAGAAATACAGACCCTAAATTTTTGCGTCAAAAATACATGTAATGTGTATATCAATTATTGAAACGCTCTAAAGGGGGGAGAAACCGCGATTCGTTGGATCGCAGTTCAACGGCAACTCCTTCCCTATTCCCTGTCCTCCATTCCCTATTCCCTACCTCTTACACCCGTTTTGCGAGGATGTCTTTTTCATAATTGCGGACAAGCTCAAGCCAATCCGTTCCAATAGGGACATTGTTCCGCTCACAGTACATGTCCCAGATTGGCCCAAACGGCATCGATTTCAATTCGTCCAGCATCGCTAATCGACGTGAATAGTCCCCCTCAACCTCCCAAACCCGCATCTGCTCAATCGGTTCCAACATTGCCGCAAGAAGGGACTTTAACATTGCCCGGGTTCCAATCACCCAAGCAAATAGACGATTGACTGTTGCATCAAAGAAATCAAGACCAATATGGACCCTTTTGAGAAGATTGTTCCGAACCAGCTCTTCGGCAATCGAACGTAAATCGTCATTCCAAATGACAACATGATCGCTGTCCCAACGAACGGGTCGGGATACATGGAGGAGCATTTCCTCAAGGAAGAGAGAACAGGATGAGAGTTTGTCCGCTATTCCTTCTGTTGGATGAAAATGTCCGGCGTCAAGACAGAGCAGTTTTTTACGACTTTGGGCATAACCGAGGAAAAATTCGTGAGAACCAACGACGTATGTTTCACTTCCGATTCCGAAGAGTTTGCTCTCAACAGCGTCCAAAAGATGTTTCGGGCTGATTTGTTCCTCGAAAATTTCGTCCAACGATTCCATCATTCGTTTGCGAGGAGAAAGTCGGTCAACCGGAATGTCCTTGAAACCGTCCGGCATCCAAAAATTCAGGACGGACGGAGTTTTTAGTTTTTTGCCCATTTCTTCGGCAATTTTTCGGCAACAGATACCATGTCGTATCCAGAATTTTCGGATTTTCTTGTCGGCATGTGAAAGCGTAAACCCCTCTGCCGCTTTTGCATGAGAAAAAAACGTCGGGTTAAAGTCCAACCCCAACCCCTTTGATTTGGCCCAATCAATCCAACCTTGAAAATGCTCAGGTCCCACTTCGTCCCGATCTACCTTTTTTCCGCCGTGTTCAAGATAAATCGCATGTAAGTTGAACCGATGTTTTCCGGGGATCAACGAAAAAGCCTTATCCGCGTCCTGTCGCAATTCCTGCGGAGTCCTTGCTTTGCCCGGATAATTCCCGGTTGCCAGAATTCCCCCCCCCGTCAAACCTTCTGTTGATTCAAAACCGCCGACATCATCACCTTGCCAACAATGGAGAGAAACCTTAACATTGGCGAGTTGCTGCATTGCTTTTTCGGCGTCAACACCGATTTGTGCATAACGTTCTTGGGCAAGTTGGAATGCTTTTTCGACGGAATTCATGTTAAATCTCCTTTGAGGTAATGAGGTGAAGTCAACGGAAGTCAGTCTCATCCTGTGTTCTGGGAAATTGTCCTCGGAAATTTCAAACCGTCCCGAAATAACTAAGCGGACATGAGACTTGCTGCATAACCTAAAAATTTCTATGCTTATAGAAATTCCTTTGCTTATAGAGTTGTGGGCCGGATTATAGCGTCTTTTCCGCCCAAGTCAAGGAAAATTCCTGTCAAGGATGACAAAATGACTCGCATCGACACCTTGTCTGTGCTATCTTCAGACGCCAAAAAAGCATGAGAGGGTTTATGTAAGAAGTGTACAGAAACAGCAATGCTGGTACAACGGCAGTCGGTTTTCGGTGTAAAAAACGACACGGATTATTCCAACACAACTTCAACCTGTGTACCTGTCTTGGAAAGAACTGTGTGGACGGTTCGGGAACGCGATCCCTTGCGGACCGTGATTTCGTAATCGCCGAGAAATCCACGAGTCGAAAA
The DNA here is from genome assembly GCA_051660685.1 of Thermoguttaceae bacterium. Lineage (GTDB taxonomy): Bacteria > Planctomycetota > Planctomycetia > Pirellulales > Thermoguttaceae > JAVBSX01. The sequence continues at coordinate 91,327 of JBOFQB010000028.1, forward strand.
CTGTCCCTGCGCGTCCGTTTTACCATCAACATCTGTCCACCATCGTTTTTTCACAAGATCAACCCAAACTTGTCCATGAGGCGTGATCGACCAGTCCGCTCGATACTGTGCGGCTGAAGGAAGCCAATGTGATTTCTCCCAAAAGCCCCAATTCAATACGCCAACAACCGAGGGATGACTGAACGCCGTTGTCAGAACATCGCGAGTAAAATCCGCCTGAAAAGTGGAATCGCCCGGCAAAACATCAAACTCCGTGATCATTATGTCAAGACCCAGTTTGCCAAAACGGTCAAGAATTTCCAACATACGTTCGGGCGATGTCGGGGTTTCATAAAAATGACCTTGCATGCCAAGACCATGAACGGGAACGCCCTGCTCTTTCAAAAACAGAAGCGTCTTTTCAACATAATCCTGATGTCGGCGGTCACGCCCGCCCGAAGAAAGAAGGGAATACTCGTTCAAATAAAGGTTGACCCCCGGATCACATTTGTGTGCCAGTTCAAACCATTTGACCATTTCCGGTTCGCCAAGCTCCCGAAGAATCTCGTTGTTGGTGTACGGCTCGTTAACAACATCCCAATCAACAAGCTGTCCCTTAAGTGCCGTTACTTCATCAACAATATGCCGGTTGATCCGTGTTCGTAATTGTTCTGAATCCGAACGGAGTTGCTTCAAATCCTCTGGAGTCTGTTTCCAAGAAGGCCAAACCAAACAGTGTCCGCGAATGTCAATGTTGCGATCACGAAGCCATTTCACCGCTTTGAGTGTTCGGGCCTTGTTGGACAAATTCTCCCAGTTCGACCATTTCATGTCATTTTCAAAAACAACCCGATTGAAGTTCTCCTCGACTATCTGTCGATATTTCCTGCCGTCTTCATCGTTTTGCAAAATTCGGTCCGCAACAACTGCTGACCCCCAACCAAACGCATGTCGTTTCATGCGGACAAGAACATCTGCCCCGACAATCGGTTTTCCGCGGGCATCCCGAACCGTCACCCTCAAGTCCCCTTTCCGAATCTGTTCAATACGTTGTTCTGCTTCCTGACGCCATACAGCATCCGGGTCACGTCCGGCATAGGTCAAGGGTGTACAGGGAAGTTGGTCAAAATCAACTTCTTGACCGTAAGAATCAAGAGTCAAATCGGCAATTTCAACCGTTTGTTCCTGTAAACCGAGATGAAAACCGACACTTGCTTTTTGGGGTTCATAAGTGTCCTGAGCGTGAAAGGGAAAAACGAATTCTTTCCAAGAGGTATCCAGTACGACATCTCTGGACAGTGATTTTTCGTGCGGGGGATCGGTTTGTTCAAAAATGACGCGAATCACACCTTCCTGATTTGGCGCAACAGTTCGGGCATAAAATCGTACTAACAAGACGTCGTTTTTGACGACTTTTTTATTGATACGAAACTGGAATTGTGCATCCCAAACTTGATCGGGGACGGTAAGGATTTCGCACAGAATGGCGTTCACCAACCCAAGTTTTTTGGAATCGGCATCATTCAGGGTCATTTGGACGAATTTTCCCCATGTTGTGTTTTGCCTGTTTGGTAAAGAGGCGATACACTGAGGGGGGATGATCGGGGTTCCTCCGACAGGGAGGGGAGGGGAAATGGTAAACAACAGGGTCAGAAAGAGGGGATACATAGACGCATAGAGGGGCGAGAGGGGCGAGTGAGGGCTAACGCATCAAAATAGGGATTCATCGTTAATTTGGTCAAAATACACGTTTCAGGCAAACACAACAGCCGGAAGGGAGCGCAGCGTACTGACGGTTTGTGACATTTTTTTGTCAACAAACCTCCTATTTGTCTCA